>DATNQO010000062.1:0-14326 GCA_036704005.1 Leptolyngbyaceae cyanobacterium
TTTTTTTGAACATCAAACAAAAAAAATCAAGATAGTTGCTTGCTAAATTGTTCATAATATGTAAAATTTTTAGATATTGCTCTTAAAAAGAAATTAACTCACTTCCTTTATTTTTGTAGCGCTGTTAGCAATAGTAGCGTCTTAGCTTTTTATGAAATTTAATATTAGTAATGTTATAGCTGTAGGATTTTTTTGCTCATTTATGCCCACGCCATCTAACGCACAAGTTATACCTGATGCAACCTTGCAGAACAACACAACCATCAATGTCAACGGTACAACTATTAATATTGAGGGTGGTACTCGTCTGGGAAATAACCTTTTCCACAGTTTGAGAGAACTTTCTTTGCCTACTGGGAATAATCTTCACTTCAACAACAGTTTGGATATTCAAAATATTATCACTAGAATTACTGGGGGAACTGTATCGAATATTGATGGTTTGATCAGCGCTAACGGTTCAGCAAACTTATTTCTGATTAACCCAAGTGGTATATCTTTCGGCCCAAATGCACGGATTGGCATTGGCGGTTCGCTATTTGTTACCACAGCCGATTCCCTTGAGTTTGCAGACGGTTCTAGTTTTAGTGCTGTTAACCCACAAGAACCCTTATTAACTGTGGATATTCCCATTAGAGGACTGCGATTTAGTGGTAATTCTGGCAGTATTACTGTTCAAGGAGTAGGACACACCATTGAAAATAGTGATTTTTTTGCTCCTATTAACCCTAACAAGTTAGCCAACAGCCTGGAGGTTAAATCTGATAATACTCTAGCGTTAATAAGTAGTGATATTGTTCTAGATGGAGCTATTCTGAGAACAACCAATGGAAAGCTTGAATTATTGAGTGTTGGTAAGGGAGAGGTTCTTTTAGATAATCAAAACAATCAATGGTTAATAACTCCAGCAAATAATTCAATTTTTCAAGACATAAAGATATCAAATAACTCTTTACTTTACGAGGGTAGCTTTAGTGGAGCCGCCAATTATATAAAACTTCAGGGAAACAATATCTCCTTAGAAAAAGGCTCTTTAATCTTTGGACAAACGTTTGGAGAGCAGCGAGAAAATATAATATTTATTAATGCTGTAGAATCTTTAAATGTACAAAATGAATCTCCAACAAATTCTACAGGAATTTTTAATGTTAACTTCAGTAATAATCCGGGTGGAAATGTTGAAATTAATAGTCAAAAAATCTTTTCAAGAGGCTCTCAAATTGCAACTTCAACTTTCAGCAATTCCGCAAGTGGTAATGTCATTCTAAATGCCAAAGAATTAAATATCGATGGTTTAACGCTTGAAGATTTTTCTCAATCAGCAGGTATTAATACCTTTTCTTATAGTTCTGGAAAAGGAGGCGATATTATTGCAAACATAGCACAAGTTATTGCCAATAATGGTATTATAGCTGCATACACTTTTGGTAGTGGAGATTCTGGTAATTTAAGATTAAATTCCAACTTTATTTCTTTGCGGTCAGGAAGTAGTATAGCCTCTGCAACTTTTAACCAAGGTAACAGTGGTAGTGTTTTAATTAATTCAAACTCTATAGAAGTAATAGGAACATCTACTGCTCTAGGTACTGCAAGTAATATTTCATCATCTACTTATAATAATGGTAATGCTGGCAGTTTAGAAATTAATAGTTCAAATTTATTATTGCAAGATGGGGGCAACATTACTACAAGTACATTTGCTGTTGGTAATGCTGGCAATTTATCCATTAGAGCATCGGAATCAGTTACAATATCAGGCAAATATTTAGATACATCAAGTGTTATTTCTTCTTCAGCACCTATACTCAATGAGCGCATCAGAACACAATTACGATTACCTCCAGAGCCAACGGGTACAGCCGGAAGTTTGACTATTGATACTCCAAAGTTAACCATTTCTAACTTTGGACAGGTTAGCGTAACAAATGAAGGCTCTGGTAATGCTGGGACGATTAATATTAACTCTAAGCAAATTAACATTTCCGACCAAGGCGCAATCACAGCAACTACTGCTGTAGGGGAAGGCGGAGACATTAATTTGCAGTCACAGACTATACAATTAAATAACGGGATTATTTCATCAACGGCAGGTACTAATCGCACCAACGGCAACGGCGGAAATATTGGTATTGAGACGGGTGTATTAATATTGCAGAACAACAGCGAAATCACAGCCAATGCGTTTGCAGGACGAGGCGGCAATATTCAAATCAATTCTCCAGGTGTATTTGCCTCCCCAGACAGTCGAATTGTGGCGAGTTCAGAACAAGGGGTGAACGGCTCTGTCAAGGTAACATCAACCCAGATAGATGTAGCTACCGTGATTAGAAATGAAGGTTTTCAATCGCCACCCCCGTTTCACTCCTGTTCACCAGAACCCTTCAGCTTACCCGATGAGTTAACCATCTTCCCGAAAGGCGGCTTCCCACGTAGTCCTGATGATTACTTGACTCCCATCTGGGGCTGGACAGATCCCTCTGCACCCATTCCTACCAAAACGCTCGCTCAAACCCAAACCCAAACCCAAACGCAAACACAGAACACAGAAAATATAGTGGTAGCGCAAGCATGGCGCAATAACGGCGATGGCACTGTCAATTTTACCATTACGCCAGATTCTGCTGGCGATATCACCGCGTACAGTTCGCCCATAAAATCCCCTTGCATCAAGAGAGCCACAGACACAAGAAGTACAGAGGATGGCAAATAAGCGTGAGTTTACAGTTTCTCCTGGCATCGTTAACTGCGGCAAGTCCTAGTGTGGTTACCGCAGATATCTCCACTATACAGCAACCTCCAGCATCACCTTTAATTCCCCAAAATAATATTCAACCAAACGACGCTGTAAAAATCAAAGTCAAAGGTTTCCAGTTTGAAGGAAATACGGTCTTTTCTCAGGAGGAATTAGAAAAAGTATTATCAGAATTTGTAGGTAAGGAAATCACTTTTGCAGACTTATCAAAAATCAGTGATCAGATAACTAATTATTATGTAGAGCAAGGGTACATCAACTCTGGGGCTTATATTGGCGTTACTCAAAATCAAGCCATACAAGCCAATAATGCGATAGTGACTGTTTCGATTGTCGAGGGACGAATAGAAAAAATTAATATTGTGGGCGGACAGAGACTACACAACTATATCCGCGCCCGTATTCCACAACCGATTCTGAATAATAAGCGCTTGCTTTCAGCTTTACAACTGCTCCAACAAGACCCACTAATTGAGAAGATTTCGGCTTCGTTAAACGATGGAGGAAAACCGGGACAAGCTATTTTAAATATTTCTGTACAGCCAAGGCAAGAATTTCAAGTCAATATAGGCTTGGATAATTATCGCTCTCCAGTAGTTGGTACATTCCAGCGCCGCATTGATGTGTCTTATGCTAACCTACTGGGGTTGGGCGATGGTTTAAACTTGGGCTACAGAAATACAGATGGCAGTAATGCGATCGCCATTCGTTACTCTGTACCACTTAATACAAATAATGGTACGATCAGCTTCCTTTACGCTAATGTTTCTAACAATATCATTGAGCGACCGTTTAATTCTTTGGATATTGTGGGGGATGCACGAGCCTATGAACTCAGTTTCCGCCAACCTCTAATCCGGCAGGCTTCGACTAGTTCAACCCAAGAACTGGCCTTGGGGCTAACTGTTTCTCGACTAGAAAGCGAATCATCATTGCAAAATACTCCTTTCCCCATCTCGGCGGGTGCAGATGAAGAGGGTCGCACAAGGGTTTTTGCACTCAGGTTTTTTCAGGACTGGTCACATCGAGCAGTTGGACAGTCTTTGTATGCTCGTTCAACTTTTAGTTTTGGTTTAGATGCTCTAGATGCTACTATCAATCCTGAACCTCCCGATGGGCGTTTTTTTAGTTGGGTCGGGGAAGCTTTATGGTTAAAACGTTTGAGCAATAGTAATACTTCCCTTGCTGTAAGATCACGTCTGCAATTGGCAGATAGACCATTATCTGTATTCGAGCAAATTAGTCTTGGAGGCATTAATAGTGTCAGAGGTTATCGTCAAGATACTTTTATCTCTGACAATGGATTTTTATTGTCAGCAGAATTGCGTATTCCTGCCTGGAAAACTCCTACTCAAGAATTGCAGATTGCCCCTTTTGTCGATTTTGGCACAAGCTGGAACAACAATAGTTCTGATATTTCCAGCCCAACGGGTAGCTTAACCTCTGCTGGATTAGCTCTCCAGTACAGAAGCGATCGCTTCAATGCCCGTCTTGACTGGGGCATTCCTTTTAATGAAATAACCAACAACTCGAACACATGGCAGGAAAATGGAGTCTATTTCTCGGTCAATTATCAATTATTTTAGAAAAATTAAGTACCTGATTTTAGCTCTGATATTTACATTAATAGTAGTGATTAATCACCGAGTAATATTAGCCGCTACCCCAAACCTAGAAATAGCGCGATCGCTGACACAACAAGGATTTTCGCAATTATATAATGGAGAGGCTGAAACTGCATTAAAAACATGGCAATCAGCTTACCGAGCTTATGAACAATTAGGCAATAAGCCAGGTATGGCTGGCAGTCTAATTAATCAAAGTTTGTCCCTTCAAGCACTGGGCTCCTATGCTAGTGCTTGTCAAGTTCTTACTCAAGCTTTATCAATAGAAGAAAAAATCTGCCCTAGTTCTTTACAAAGACAAGCCAATATTTCTCAAACTTTATCTTTTTTAACAGCAGTCCAAGAATCTCCTACACAGGATTTTACGCTTGTTGGATTATATAATTTAGCCAATGTTTTGCGAGTTCTGGGTGAACCAGAGAGTTCTTATGTTATCCTCCAAAAATGTTTAGACTTAGCCAAGCTTTCAAAAAATACAGAAATCCAAAATAACTTATTGCTAAATCTAGCTAATACGGAAGTAATACTTTACAATCAAGCCAAGAGTAAATATCAACTCACTGATGACTTTACGGCTCAAACAAAAGCGCTGATCTTAGCCAAGTCTAAGTTTGACGCTGCCCAACAGTTGTATCAACAACTTATTAACAGCCCCAGTAATATTTCTCTACAAGCTAAATTAAACTTACTGAAATTACTCCTAGACAATAAATTATTACTATCTCAAGATATACCTTTAGATATTTCTATCTCTAATCTAGTAAACGATATTGTAACTAATTTAAAACAATTTGAATTACCCCCAAAGATTGAATCTATTTATAGTCAACTTAACTTTTCTAAAAACCTCATAAAAATTGTTAACAATCAGGATATAAAAGTAAAAGATTTAACTAAGACTAATCTAGTATCATTAGCCTTATCCTTATCCCAAGAAGCATTAGCCAATGCTAAGAAATTAAATAACTCCAGAGCGATCGCTTATGCCAATGGGATTTTAGGATATCTTTATTTTACAAGAGAAGAACCATTAAAAGCCGAACATTCTTTTAATGAGGGAATGTTATATGCTCAAGCGGTACAGGCTTGGGATATTGCCTATCAGTGGCAATGGGAATTAGCAAGGCTGTCTCAACTATCTGGTAAAATCGAGCAAGCTAATCAATTTTACGCTACTGCTATTAAAAATCTTGATAAAGTTCGTAGTGACATTTTATTATTTAACTCGGATATTCAATTTGGTTTCCAAGAAAAGGTTGAACCTTTATATCGGGAGTATATTGCTCTATTATTGAATAGAGATAAGTCTAGTAAATCATACGAAAGACAAGCTACTGAAATTCAGGAACAACTTAATTTTGCTGAATTAGAGAATTTCTTACGCTGTGGAAGATTTGCTGAAAACGCCATAGAAGTAAGAAACAATAAATCAAAGGATTTACCTTATATTATTTACCTCATCAAATTAGCTGACAGAGTAGAAATTATTGTAAAAACTCCCAACGATATTTATCGCCATACAGTAGATTTAGCTATAATATCTGAACCACTTACTAATCTATTGAATATTATTCAAAAAACTGATTCTGTTAATACTAAAAATTATGAATATCTTTCTTATTCTCAAACTGTATATGAACTTTTGTTCGAGCCTATCAGACAATATTTACCCACTTCAGGACAATTGGGGTTCGTTTTAGACGGTTATTTTCAGAATTTACCTATGAGTATATTACATGATGGTCAACAATACTTGTTTGAGCCATACATTATCTCTATAGGTTCTAGTGCTAAACAATTACGACAATCACATTTTAACCCAACTCCAATTTTAGTTAGTGGCGTTTCTCAAATTGGCCCTAGCTTTAATAATCCCATTGTTCCTAAAGATTTACCTCCTCTACCACAAGTTAAGCGAGAGATTGAAGATATCAAACGAAGTAATCCCTCTGCTCTCACATTAATTGACTCTGAATTTACCCGTGACCGATTTCAACAAGATATCGAAAGTAATTCTTTTTCAACCATACATCTAAGTAGTCATGGACAATTCAGTTCTGACCCTGAACAAACTTTTGTTTTGGCTTGGGATAAACCTCTGGATATCCAAGATTTAAAATTATCTTTTCAAAACAAAACTAATCTTGATTTACTTGTCTTGAGTGCCTGTCAAACTGCCAAAGGCGATCGCCGTTCTTTTCTAGGTATTGCTGGGGTAGCTGCACAAGCTGGAGCGCGTGGTGTATTAGCGAGTCTTTGGCTAGTTGATGCTGAATCTACTGCCCAATTAATGAGTAAATTTTATGATGGCTTAAACCAAGGACTCACTAAAGCAGAAGCATTGCACTTTGCACAATTGAGTTTATTAAAAAGCGATAAATATTCCCATCCTTATTACTGGAGTGCTTTTGTTCTTGTGGGTGGCTAAGTCATCTTTTAATTATTTTTGCCCCCAGTAATTTTTAACCTAGTCTCTACCTTAGATAACTCGACACTGTTATTTGTTTGTTGTGCTAATTTTTTAGCTTGGAGATACGCTTCGTTGGCCTTCTCAGGAAAATGAGCTATCAAGTAGCGATCGCCTAACAATCTATAAATAGTTGGATTGGTTGAACCTGCTGCGACTCTAGCGTTTAATACTATTATCGATTCGTTGACTAAATTTTGTGCTTCATACACTGCATCCATATCAATCGCTAACGAGTCAGGCGACTGCTGGAGGTTCTTCAAAATGTTGATAGTCTGTTCTATCTGTTGAAGTCTCTGGGTTGGCACTAACAGTAACAGCGCCTCGCTACCATCTATTACTTCATCGCCTCGCATAGCTAATATGTCTATGCTGTATGCTTGCCCTGGCTTCAGTTCTGGCTGTTCTTGCGGATAGGGCAGAGTTTCGCCCTTGACTTTCACTTGCCAGTTGATACCTCCGTTTCCTCTAACTCGCACAATGTAGTTGGTAGCTCCGTTTGTTCTCAACCAGGATAATGTCGGTCGCACGTTGTTGATTACCACTCCATACGGTGTAATCTTACTCGGCTTGTTCTCTTCATCCGGCCCTTTAGGGATGACGCAGTTTCTTCCTTCTAAAACATTACATCCTCTACCTTCATTTGTCTGTAGTGGCAAACAATGTTTACCTACTACGTCAGTTGGGATGTCTATGATTATTCCTCTTGCGTAGCAGAGGATTTTTACCTTCCTACCATTAGCTGCGTTAACTCTGTCCTCACTACATAATTTTGTTAAAGGCTGATGGTAAATATCTCCACTTATCACTTTCGCTGTTGGTTCACACGCGGCTTTAACTTGCCGAGTTGCCCTCACTACATTCTGCCCCCACACAGGAATTACACTGACATTCGCTAATATCAATCCTAATAAAATGGCTCTAATTTCAATTTTCTTAAACATGAATTTCTATACTTATTTCTACAAACTGTTTATTAATATACTAAAATTATTTCTTTTTAAAGATGCGTTCTATTAATTCCCCTCGCCATTTTTGTACTTCTGGCAACCACGTATCCATCCTTGCTAATAAGCATATTTCGCCGTAACCACTTGCAGAAGTTATATCTCCTAATGCTTCTTTCGTTTTTGATAACAAACAGTAGACATCAACTCTTTGTGAATCTAACTCGAAGGCTGTTTGCAAATCTTTATCCGCACCTTGATAATCTTTCTGTATTAGTTTCGCCCATGCTAAATTTTTATATAATACCGCTCTTAACTGTTTATCACTAGCTGGCGCTTTTTTTAATCCTTCTATTGCTAGTTTTTTAGCTTGAGCATAATTCCCTTGTAAGTTATTCAGCCTTGACAAATTATTCACAGCAATTAACGCTTGTTCTTTACCATATTTAATTGCTAATTTATATTGTTGTTCGGCTAAATCATATTTTCCTTGTCCCTCATAAAAATTAGCTAAATTGTAATGTCCTGTCCATGAGTTTGGCTCTAACCTAAAAAGTTGTTGGTAAGTTTTATTTACACAATCTAAATCTCTCAATAATTGACAAGCTAACGCTAAATTATTATATGAGTCTACATCGTTTGGATTATATTTAGTCGCTAAGGTATAATATTTTTTTTCTGATTGTAAATCCTCCTTTACTCTTCCTGCTTTATCAAAGTAAAACTTAGAAATTTGATTACTTAGCTCAGGACGAATCTTTACTGCTTGGTCAAATAGCTGTTGCGCTTGTTCTGTTTTATTTTCCGCTTCCAGCTTTTGTCCTTGTGCTACTAAATTTCTCGCATACGCTGGTAATCCTAGCGTATAACCTAATAACCCTAGTAAACCAATGGTTGCGATCGCTGCACTGAATTTGAAAGGTTTCGACCTTGTTAATCTATAAATCTTATTTTGCTCAGGTAGCTTTTTCAACCGCCACAAAATCATCTTAGTCGTTTGTGGTCGATGTGCTGGATTGGGAGCCATTAACTCATCAATAAAATCTGCCAAAGGCTTATCTATCTGTGGTGCTTTATGTCTCCAGATTAGTCGGCCCGTACTATGATTTGTCTCTAATTCTCTTAATTTTGCCCCCGTTACCAAGCGAACCATAGTTCGACCTAAAGCATAAAAATCCGACTGTGGAACCGCATGACCATGTGCTTGTTCTAATGGACTGTAATAATGGGAAATTACTTTGGTAATTTCGTAACTACTGATGGTTGCCTCAGTTCCTCCAGTTGAGCCTACTTTGGCTAAATATGTGTCAGTTATTTGCCGCACAGCCCCAAAATCTACTAAATGTAATTGTCCATCTGGATCTAAAATTATGTTTGCTGGTTTAATGTCTCTATGAAAAAATTCTGTATGATGTACTATATCTAATATTGCTACTATTTGTTCTAACCAATCTAGTGCTAAAGCTTGCGAAATTGGTCGATGAGCCTCTATCCATTCTTCTAAATTTTTCCCTTCGATTTTATCCATCACTAAACATCGAAATTTGAACAGGCTATTCTCTGGTTCTACCGTGAAGTAGTCATCAATTCCGTTTGTTTGGGGAATATTTGGATGTGATATTAGTTGTAAGGCTAAGACTTCTCGCTCAAGTCGCTCCACAAATTGAGGCGAATTTCTTTTCAATATCTTCATAACTCGCCGCTTACGCCCAGGATTCCACTGCGTCCCAGAATCCTCTACTTCAAAAATCTCATTGTCCGAAAACGGGTTGTCTAATTCTCTTAATGGTTTGACTAGACGGATACGCTCATTGATCACTAACGATGTACCGCAAGCAGCGCATTCGGCGGCATCATCAGGATTCTGCCGTTGCTTACACAAAGGATTTATACAGTAACACGACATCTTGTTTTAACTTATCATTTTCGCTATTGACAGCACTGCAAAAATATTCCCTATGACTATTGCTTTTATTTACATTTAATGCTTTAAAGTAAAATTTTTCGGTGACTCGCAGTCACTTTACGTAAAAAATTAGATTTTTACATCTAAAAGATCCCATCAAAACCCTCATATAGTAAGCCTTAAGCAGTATGTGACTAATCTGGATGACTTTTTTTTGCATAAAAACACTCATTTAATCTTTTAGAAGATACACTCATAAGCTAAAATGCTGATAATATTATAAGTGACTTAGAGTCTTAAAAATCAAATAGCCATTTGATTTTACAAACGTTTCTTGCGGAACTTACGTACCAAAAGGAAAAGTTCTTTTATGGATTTGAGCATTGAGCATGGGGTAAATTTTCAAGATTCTTTTTCTTCATCATTTTTGACACAAGAGCAAGAGCAACAACCTCTGGAGTTATTACAGTCTTCCCCAACCGTATCCTTTTATCAAGCTCTAACTGTAGTCAACAATATAATTTTTGCCGAGAAAAATCGCTGCTTGAGCGAACCTGAGATCGCTGTCCTCAAGGGTGCATGGGAAAACCAAGATTTTTCTGAGATAGGGCAGCAATCTGGCTATAAGGCTGGCTATTTACAACGTCGTATAGCTCCTCAACTGTGGAACTTGCTTTCGGAAACAGTAGTCAAAGGACAGCAGGTCTTCAAGAGAAAAGTACGACCTCTGCTTACAGAAGTTGTTATAAATTATTATCAATCTAATCCCCAATTAGAACTTCCTTTATTTGATAGCCAGTTTATTAAAGGCCGACTTCCTGACTCTAAACTATCCAATTTTTACGGCAGGCAACAAGAACTCTACCATTTAAAAAAATTAATTAATAATCATCGTTGCATATCTTTAACAGGTGTCCCCGGTGTTGGTAAAACTGCTCTGTCCGCAAAACTTTTAGCAGAACTTAGCTTAGACTCTACTCAACACTTTGATTTCTTACTTTGGAAATCAGTAACTCACTCAGTACGTCTTCAAGATTTATTAAGCGAACTAATTGATTTAATTCAGCCAGATACTTCCCTCAACTTACCTGAACATACTCAAGCTTTGATTACTGTCTTAATTAAGCATTTACAATCCCATCGTTGTTTACTTGTACTCGATGGTTTTGATGTTTTGTTTAAAACCCCTAATTTAGAACAAAGATTAGATTATAAAATATTCATGCGTCGGCTGTTAGAAGAAGATCATAAGAGTTGTTTATTACTAACTTGTCGAGCTTTGCCTAATGAAATTTATGCCATGAGCAAACATAACCGTTCTATTCTTTGTTTTCGAGTAGAAGGTTTAGATATAGATGCTGCTCTGAATTTTTTATCGGCTCAAGGTTTAACAAACCAAAACGATTGTCTTGATTTAATTAAGACCTATCGTGGTAATCCCTCAGAATTAGCAACAGTAGTTCAAAGGATTAAACATTTTTTTTCTGGCAGTACAGAGATATTCTTTCAACATAAAACTACTTTTATTACTGATGAGTTTCAATCAATGTTAGATGAAACATTTGGTGAATCTTTGGAGCCGACCGAACGTTATATTATGATTTATTTGGCTAAAAATTTAGCTATAGACACCGCGCCGATTAGTTTTAGCGACCTATTGATGCAAATCAATTCTTCTAATCAAATATCGGCTTCTACTTCGGCAATTATTAAGGCTTTAGAGAAGTTGGAACGACTATCTTTAATTGAAAGCATTAAAGACCCAAACACTAAAGAAATCGCCTTTACTTTGCAACCTGTAGTCAAAAAATACATTAATACTGACCCCTTGGGCCTTGTACAGCTACAAAAATCTTTCCCATCATTAGCTAACGCATTTTAGAGAGGTATTTATGCTTTTAATAAAAAACAAAAATCTAACTACTAAAATTTTGACAATAGATAATTATGCAGAGACTTTGCACAAAAAAATGTCTCTGTCTATACAATTAGCTTTGAACGCAGCTAAACATTGGTTTGCACTGCATGAGCTTAAGCAAAAAGTTTTCCCCAGCCAATCTACAGATGAGATCCATAACATACTACTAGGGTTGGCTTGAGAGAAACCCTTATAAAATGGGGTAATTTTATTAGTTTTTACAACATAGGAGGTGACACAACTTAACATTCAAAATTTCGCTAGATGCGAAAAGTCCCGAAGTTTTGTAAGATCAAGCTTGTCAATCTTGCGTAAGGAGGAATGCAAACAATACATAAAAATTGAGGCAAAACCTACTAAGGAGCGGGTCTTGCCAGTAATGCCGGACAATTAAATAGCCTCAGAGCGGGGTTGATCTCGGACTGACGAAGAAAGTGGGCTTTAAAGTTTGGCGACTTGAATCCACTGACTTGTCAAGAAGACACCACGTAGCTTTACTTTGCCAATTATAGCGATAAAGGTGCAGGGAAAGGCAACTTTTTACTGCCCAATTTTTGGTGAATTGGTAAAAACTTAAGATTTAGTTAAGTTAAATTTTGTAAAGTAGCGTGAATAGAAGCAATCCAGCATTCTGAATCCAGCGAAGAAAGCCCTTCCAGAGTCGAGCATGAGTCGGGAAAAGAGTGCGATCGCCGCAACAGGACATGAGTAAGCGACGATGCTCCGCCCGACCAGAGGTCATCGCAGTCGCGGTGTTTGGACGAGGGAAGAATAGGACAGTTGGCTTGGTGGCTGGATTGGCGCAACAAAACAGGGGATGTAGCACCTGAGAATCCTGCTACATCTAAATCCTTAATTGCGAGATGCGAATTGCTTGCTTGGTATCAACTTCCTCTGAGACTAGTAAACCTAGTTATCAGGAATAAAACCGTGAAAAATCAAGACCACGAGACACCACTGTTCAGTTGCAAGCTGTCAGGTGTAGTAACTGTAGCGGATGACCACAGCACAAAGGCTGTGGGATGGAAGCAAAGACTGATTAGTTCGTTTGCCCAAGCGCGTTTTCAAAATGTTTTATGCCGTGCAACAGTATTACCAAGAGTAAACTGGGCGTGGCATAGCAGTGGAGGAATGCAGCTATGTGAGGAGGCGATCGCAATCATAGCCCAAGACACGAATGATTACCGACAGATATTGATTAGGTGCAATCACCTAGCGAATACCCTACAAGACTTAGACGCATCAGCCGCACTGTTACTAATGATTTCCCCTGGACAAGATTTCGCCTTTGGCATTGACTTGACCACAGGGGAATTTTTCAGCACGCACATTCTGTTAACTCAAAAGAAATCAACGCTTAACAATTGTGTTCCCCTCCCAGTAAGAAAAGTAGTCAACAAAATTGACTGGCGAAACGGGAGAAAGATATGCTGACACTAAACCCAAGTGAAACAGCCACCCCTGACTACAGCATTGTCAACGCCAGCATTAAAGAAACTTTCGCCGCCCTCGACCGCTTTGAGTGGCAGGCTGTGGGCGAACTCCAAAAAATGAGGGACTCTGAACTCTACCTTGATGCCGGCTACACCAGTTTCCGAGAATACTGTGAGCGTGAGTTGTCAGCATGGGGTGGGTTCCGACGAATTAATCAGTTGTTAGGTGCGAAGCGAGTCATCGACAACGTGGGCGAGTTGGGGGAACACATCAAGAATGAACGCCAAGCCCGTCCCTTACTGCGTTTACTCAAGGAACCAGACAAGCTCCGAGAAGCTGTGGAGATCGCGCTCACTGAAAACTCCTCCCCCACTGAATCGGACTTTCTTAAAGCGGCTAACAAAGTGGTTCCACGAACTCCGCGTACAAAAGCACCAGTCTCCGAACCATTGGTTCCCAAATCTAATAAAGTCAAAGTTATCTCCCAGTCTCACCCCAGGTATGGGGAAGAGGGAACCATCGAAGCGGACGCTCCCAACCCAACAGGGCAGATAGTCACTTTTGCTGATGGTGAGCGAGAACTGGTCAACAACACAGATTTAGATACCCCACCAGTAGAACGGACTTACCCGAATGGATACCTTGATGCGATCGCCCAAATAAAGCAACAGCATCAGCAGGAACTAGAGCGACTTGAGCAAGAGTTGAGGATTAGGTTAGTGTCCGAAGCCAAAGCCCAGGCTGAACAACAAGTACTTGAACAACTCATTGCATCGCAGCAGCTATACCAGCAGCAGAAGCAGCAAAACATCGAATTGCAGCAGCGTTTGGATGAAATGGAAGCGCTCCGGCAGTTGGAAGTAGAAAACCAACAGTTAAAGCGGCGTATTCAGCAACTAGAGAACGCTGTAGAAGAACGTCCCGCCCAGCAGTGGGGGAATACTTTCACCAAACAGGCTACCAATGCACTGAATAAACAAGTTAAGCGAACGCTAGATAATACCATTGATCTGCGATCGCTAGCGGTCGAACCCCCCAAAGAAAACGCCAGCGAATGTCTGCGACTGATGGGCATTGCGCTTAGTAATCTAGCAACGGCGATGAACAATAGTCAAGCGTTGCAAGCGGCAGCGTTAATCCTGGGCAGTGAACCGAACAAGAGTGCGATCGCGTACCGTGCCGAGCAATTGCAATTATTACCCCAGGCGGTGAGTGAGATTCGGGCTGTGCTATCCCGTCCTGGGTGTAGTTGGCAGGAGTATCTTGCAGTCGCTACT
>DATNQO010000063.1:0-3030 GCA_036704005.1 Leptolyngbyaceae cyanobacterium
ATGACCGCCAAAGATAGCATTTACTCCTTCTAAAGCACCAGATTGGATCATCACTTTCGCGCCAGCGCCCTTTTCTTCCGCAGGTTGAAAGATAAAAACCACGTTTCCTTGTGGCGGACTCTCTTTCAATAAAGCTGCTGCGCCCAACACCATTGCCATGTGACCGTCGTGACCGCAGGCGTGCATCTTACCAGGGTGCAAAGAAGCAAAGGGCAATCCTGTATTTTCTTCTCCGGGAAGAGCATCCATATCAGCCCGCAGAGCAATTGTCGGCGCTCTTTGTCCAGCATTGATCAGCTTGGCAATGATGCCACTACCCACCCCGCCATACCAGAATGGAATACCTAAACGCTTGAGTTCATCTATAACGATAGATGCTGTCTTTTTTTCCTCAAATGCCAGTTCAGGATGGCGGTGTAAATGTCTACGTAAATCTACCATTCGAGGGAAGACTTTCTCAGATGTCAGGACATGAGCCATAACATATCTCCTTGTTATTCTTCCAACTGCATCATTTTGGCACTTACAGGGTCAAAATCCTCTGGAAAAACTGTGTAGCTGTCATATTTGGCTGCATTTAAGTTAGCCCCATTCAAGTTAGCTCCTCTCAAATCTGCACCTTGGAGGTCAGCTTCACTCAAATCTGCTCCCATCAATTTATCTTTAAACAAATCTGCACCACTGAGGTTAGCTCCCCTCAAATTTGCCTTTCTTAAATAAACTCCACTGAGATTAGCTCCGCTCAAGTCTGCTCTACTCAGTTTGGCTGCATCCAAGTTAGCTCCGCTCAGGTCTACTCCTTCTAAATAAGTTTCTTGTAAGTCAGCTTTAGATAACTCAGCTGCACGAAAGTCTCTTTCTCCTGCTTCATACTTTCTTTTGAGTTCATGAGCGCTTTTCACTGGTTGATTAGATAAGTTTTGCATAGTAAATTCACCAGTTTTTCTAAGTTAGAAGTGTTTAAATTTCTAAGTGCAACGTGGCTCAATTTTTTGGCTTTAATTTCATGCTAAAAGAAAAATTTGAGAAAGTTGTGAAGTAGTTTGACTTTCCTCACAACTTTCTCAAATTTTTTACCTAACCTAAAAGATATCTTGTCAGCAACGGTCAGTTATGGCTACTATGAGTCAAATCAAAACAAGATTCCGAAATCGTGCTGAAGCAGGGCAACAACTAGCTAACAAACTGACAGATTACGCCCATCGTCCAGATGTATTAGTGTTGGGACTCGTGCGTGGTGGTGTACCTGTTGCTTTTGAAGTAGCCAAAGCTTTGAATGTGTCGTGGGATATTTGTTTGGTGAGTAAACTGACTGTACCAGGACATAAAGAATTAGCAATGGGTAGCATTGGCTCTGGTGGTGTACGAGTTCTTAATTATGATGTTGTTAGTTGGTTGGGTATTTCTGGGAAAACAATTGATGATGTTGCGGCTAGAGAACAACGAGAATTAGAGCGACGCGACAGAGCTTACCGGGGTCATATTTCGCCATTAGAGATTAGCGATACCTTCGGTAAGCTTCGCTCACGCACTATCATTCTTGTGGATGATGGTATCGCCACTGGCTCAACCATGCGTGCTGCTATTGCTATTGTAAGAGAACAAAAGCCTCAGCAAATTATTGTTGCAGTTCCTGTAGGATTAGCCAAAACTTGTCAAGAATTAAGCCGCGAGGTAGATAAACTTATATGTTTAATAACACCAGAAACTTTGTATGCAATCGCTCTCTGGTATGAGGATTTTGCTCAAATCAGTGATAGTGCAATTCAGGAACTTTTGACACAGCAATTTGCAGTTAGTTCTTAAAGAGACTGTATATACTTTTTTATCATTTCTTCACTGGCATTAACTTTTAGAGAAATAATATAAATTGAAGGTAAAGGTTAATAATTCAAGTTCAAAATTCTCATATACATTGATTACTGAGTTGTAATTGCTGCTATATATTTTGCAGATATAACGGTTTTTCCTTCCTGATTTAGTGTGGGAGGTGAGTAGAATGACCATTACAGCCACTCAACCAAAATTGCAGGTAAAAAAGGTAATTAAGAAAAAACAGTTATCTCAACATTCAACAGATATTGGTACTCCTCAAGTTCCCCTCCGTCAACTCCCAGTGAAACAAGAGCATGAGTTGTTATGTGATTGGGAAAACGCATCTTAATTAGCATCTTGCTTGAGCAATCTGTCAATCCAGGTAAGAGATACTTGAGAAATAGGAGAAAGCATGATAATCCCACTACAAATCACTTTTCACAACATTCCACCATCAGAAGCGGTAGAAGCAAAAATTCGCTCCTTAGCTGATAAACTAGAGCATTTTTATAACCGGATTACCAGTTGTCGAGTTATAGTTGATGCTCCACATCGGCATCAACGTAACGGCAAACTTTATCAGATACGAATTGATATCACTGTGCCAACAGGGGAAATCGTTGTCAATCGTGACCCACCTGAACATCAATCCCACGAGGATATTTATGTAGCAATTCGTGATGCTTTTGATGCAGCCAAACGCAAACTGCAAGACCACACCAGTCTGCTGCGTCAGGAAACCAAGACTCACGCAGAACAGCCTCATGGACGAATTGCATCGTTGTTCTCTGATGAAGGCTACGGTTTTATCGAAATACCTGATGGTAGCGAAGTTTATTTTCACCGCAACAGTCTATTCAATGGTGATTTTGATCAGTTGCAGGTGGGAGACGAAGTTCGTTTTGCCGAGGAAGAAGGTGATAAAGGACTGCAAGCTAGTACTGTTAGATTGATTGGTAAGCATCACCTACAAGGTTGAGGCTGTTGATTCAAACCACTTTTTGAATAGTCTAGGGAGCATCAACCACTTCCTCACAAGTTCCTCAAATTTTCCTTTTAACCTCAAGATAGTAAGAGAGTCTTTACTTGTTAAGCTGTTTCACATAAGTGTTGACTGTTAACTGTTAGTGATTTGTGTTTTAGCTTCATCTCCTATTCCTGGTAGCTTGCTAAGTGAAAGCTGCAAAAGTAGCAATCAAGTGAAATATCAAATTT
>DATNQO010000064.1:0-55268 GCA_036704005.1 Leptolyngbyaceae cyanobacterium
CCCTGCCCCCTGCACCCCGCCCCCCTGCTTCTTTTTCTCCCCCAACTCCCTCATCTCACGGTTGCTGAACGTTCGCGGAGCGTCTCGTAGAGAAGTCGAAGCACATCTCCCGGTTGGTGAGTTTCGACTACGCTATCCTTAACTTCTCCCGAATTGGCTCTGACTGCTGAGGTGATTTTTCAATCTGCCATTCCACTAACATAGACTTGTCCCCTGCTATACCTGCAACTTGCTGTATGAGTAATGAAGCACGTTAGTTTTTGAATGAGCGAATTTTGCATTGATTACTCCCCCTTATTCCGCTTAAAATTCTTATCCAAAGAGACGCTACCAATACCTTGGAGAATACCACGACCAATCAAACCTAAACCTCTACCAACTATTTGCGTCAGCACAAAGACAATACCACTGCCCATAATAGATAATAGAGACTGTAAACGAGGAGCGATCGCATCTCTAAATTCCAACCCCAATGTTACCGCTAAAGGTAATCCAGATAGTTGTGCTAATTCCTCATTGCGGGGAGCGTAAATAGAAATTTGAGCAATACCACGGGGTGCAAATACAAATAGTTCGTAGCGGCTTTCAAAAATTGCCTTAGCTTCGTTGACGTAATTATTTAATCGATATTTCCAAGATAAATCATTTCTAAAACGCTCCAGTTCTCTTGTAGACATTAAGGTTTTTATATAGAAGTCTTGTTTAATTTCTTCCACATCTGCTAAATAATTTAACAGTGGTTGCATCACACCATTTGCCACCTGAATTAATAAATTCTCTAGTATAATTTCCGCGTGAAAATTAGCATCAGAACTACCTGCTGGGTAAGATGTATGCTCAACTCTTAAATCTGTTTGAAATAGCAAATAAGAAAACAACTCTAAAACTAAAGGTATTTTATTCAGGATTGCTGTTTGTACAACTTCGGCATTCTGTAATAATACAGTCACAATTTCCAGGTTACGTTTGCCTACTTGCACCCTCGAAAACTTACCGAAAAAATCTGTAATTACTGCTTGCCATAAATCATATAAAATTACAGGTTGTAAATCTGGTAATTGATTGATGGTGATTTGGGCATTACGCAAATCATCAAGTTGTTGGGCTAGTTTTTGCAGAATTAGATATATTAATTCTCGTTTCCTGTCTTCACGTAAAATATCAATTTCCAAAACAGAAGACGAAACATTTTTTAAAGGAAATTGCAGTTTATTAATACAAGAGGCAAATAAATTAGATTGTAAAGCTCTGGGACTCAGAAGTGGCGGCGAGGTTAATTTTCGTGAATCGGAGATGGTAAAAGTAGGAGTTGGTGGGGGTACTATAGGCGCAGGTTGAGAAACTTTAGCTTCAACTTCCCGTAGTTTAGGAGTTAATGGTTGCTGTTTTTCCTGGGGTAAAATTAGTAACTGATTTAGTAACCAACGACTGGCTAAAAGTTCTCGCCGCCTCCCAGCAAGAACAGCTCGTTCTAATATAGGTAAGCCAGGAATTTCTAGCTGTGCTGTAACTTCTTGCAAAGCAGCATCAATGTAATCAACCCCCGATGTATGTAAATTTTGCCGCCATTTTGCCAAAGGGAGACGAGGCGCAGGTGCAACTACCGGAGGATTTTCTCTACTTACCCTTTCACCCAACCAATAGGAATTACCAGCCGCAACTGCTTCTATAACTGTGACTAATTCGGCAATGGGTGTACCCTTCGCACAGTAACCTTTAACACCAGCAGCCCTTGCTGCCATCAGTATTCCCGCATCGGAAACCGCACTGAGCAGCAAAATTGGTAGTGTGGGGTATGTAGCTTTTAATTGCTGACACAGTTGTAAACCTTGCTGCTGACTATCAATTGAGCGACTATGCCCTAATTCTAAAATTACCAAGTCCACTTGATCGGGGTCAATTTGGGCAAGCTGGGCAAGTATCTCTAACGCTGCTGTATCTGTTCCGGCTTCTGACACCACTTGTAAATTAGGTATCGCTTCCAACGCTACCCGTAGTCCAAGGCGGAAAATGGGGTCTTGGTCGATTAATAATAATTGTAAGGGGCGATCGCTCATACTCTGCTTAAGCTGGGGACTGGGGACTGGGGGTTGGGGACTGGGGGTTGGGGACTAATGACTAATAACCAATACCCATTGTCACCTGTTTTCGTACACAGAGAAATGAAAGATAATGTCCATAAGTGACAATTATTTATGTGATTAAATGAACCTCAGTATCCGGCATTGGTTGACAGAGCGACAAATGGAAATGAACCATATCAAAACATTTACCCCTGGGCAATTGGCAGGTATTGCCTATCATATTGTTCAGGATATGGAATTTAAAAGCCTGATGCCGTTAGATATTTGTACCTTAGCAGAAGTATTGCAATTAACATTAGGTACAGTTGAGCAAGAAATTTCTGTGCTGGCTTTAATCACTGAAAATCTTCTTCGTAGCCTTAGTCAAAAAAAAGCACTCAAACGTAATGAAGGTACTTGGTTAGCATTTCAAATTGCTTACTTGTTGGCATTAGAACAAATTTTACTCCAAGAAGAACACCTACAAAGAACTTGGCTCAATCGTGCTAGAATACCTGCCCAAACAAAAATCATTACTCTTAACCCCCAACTCCCAGAGTTGTTAAAAACTATCTCTTCTGGGAAACTGAGTGATACTCAAGCTGAACAAGCACTTTCTTCCCTAGCAAATTCCTTATTAGTGCAACAAATGAACAATGCTACTGAAGCTTGGTTTGTTGCTAATGGTGCGGAGGAATTTGTAGCTAAACTCATGACGCAGCGTTTAAATAACGCACTTCCAGGCTACCTACTCAAAATTATCGCTGAGAATCCTGCACCTCTAGCCCAGCTACAAAAATTTTTTTGCTTAGGAACTCTAGGCGATGTCTCCACCATTAACTTATATAGAGAAAATTATCGAGCCAGTTTACTGCAAACTCTCAGCACACCGTTACTGACGGAGTATTTTTCTCTAAAGGATATTTATATTCCTCCAGTTGGTATACCTCAAGAAACTAGCGTTGGAAAGCCAGTTGATTTACAGACATGGGTAGAACAACAACTAACTGATTTAGAAACTATTACTGTAATTGAGTCAGAACCAGGCTATGGTAAAACCAGTTTCTGTCAAATTTGGGCGGCGGAAGTAGCACTAAAACTTTACCCGAATTGGCTACCAGTGGTAATACGGTTGCGGGATATTCAGTATGGAAAAAGTTTACTAGAAACTCTTAACTCTGGTTTTACATTTAATAGTTATACAAATTTAGCTACTTGGTTAGAGCAAGCACATCCTCGCTGTATCTTATTACTAGATGGATTGGATGAACTTCCCCCTGCTCCTAATGGCAGGGCAAAGGCAATTTTTCTCCAACAGTTGTGGCAATTCCAGTCTCAAGGACAACATAAAATTGTGCTGACTAGTCGCACTACAACTGTGCAGGAAATTATTTCCGAAATTCCCTTGCAATGGCAAAGAATTACAATTCAACCCTTAGAAGTTAATGAGCTAAAACAATGGTTTCAAAAATGGGCATCAGTCCAGTCCTTATCTTCTGCCCAAAACTATTTTACTTTTTTAAAACAGGCAGGATTATTTACTACTAAATCTCACTTATCAGAACTATCCTATCTGATACGCCAACCATTAATGCTGTATTTATTGGCTGTTCTACACCGCGACGGCTTATTAGATGAGGAAATACTACAAAAAAATCATCGGGCTACCCTGCTTTGGGAAATTCACTCGCGCTTGAGGCGATGGTTGCTGGGCTATCCCTTGTCTGGGGAGATGAATACAATTTTATCACGCCCAGGAACGGCTCATATTCACCGTACACCAGAAGCGATCGCTAATCTACTCACAGATTACCATCCCCAAGAATTAATCGCGCAAATGCAGGCGATCGCCATCCACCTACTACATAGCGATCGTTACCAAGTTACTCTACCTCAAGAAGTAAATCCTAACACCCTACCAGCTTTTTATTTCCAAACCTACACAGAAAAAACGAGCCTACAACACAAGAAAATAAATCAACTGATCAACTTAGAACTAAAAATACAATTCTCTCAGCGTCAACTAGGAAATTACCTCTGTGCTGAAGCTGTAGCTAACCAACTGCAAATGCTAACTCAGCAGCAAGCTGATGTTTACGGCACAGAAACATTTATCTTAGATAATCCTACTACTGTTGCCGAACATCTCTACTATTTATTAGGTTATGGTATTATCACACAGGAAATTGCAGAATTAATCATTGCCGCTTTACCAACCCAGCACAAGCCAAATCTGTTACAACGTCTAGAATCTTTTTGGCGTGCTTGGTGTCAGGGGCGTTGGTTAGATCAAGGCATTGCTCACAAGATATTACCATATTTTCATAGCTTACAAAACCCTGTGAATGTTGAGCAAGTGAATACAAATGTCGGCGTGAATATATTTTTGTTGCTGGCTGCAATTTGTCGAGATATACAGGTTATTTTTTCCCCTTGTGGTAATCCTATTAATACTCATGAGCTTTACCCAGAAACAATGAAATTGTTGTTAGCTAAAGTGGCACTTTTGGCTGATAATCATCTCATTAAGCGCATCTGTTCCCAATCATTAGCTAAAATCAACCTTTCAGGTGCATTGTTATCAAAAGTTGTGTTAACTGGGGCAAATCTTGAACAGGCAGATTTATCTAATGCTATTTTAGTAAATGCTAATTTAACCGATGCTAACTTAACAGGTGTTAACTTAACAGGTGCAAATTTGACAGGCGCAAACTTAACAGGCGTGAATCTAGAGAGCGTCAATCTCACCAATGCTTGCTTATGTGATGCTATCTTCAGCGAAGCTGACAGAGAAATTGCCAAACTCAACGGTGCTTTATTCTCTGTAGAACAATTTCAAATAGTAAAAAGTTTAGTTTTTAAACAATCACATCCCAGTGATTTTATTACCACAGATGAAACAAAACTTTGGGAACAAAATTCCATCTATACGGACTCAATTGAAACCTTAGAAGGAGAAATAATGATGCCCACGTTAAGTTATGAGTTGTGAGTAATGAGTGATGAGTTGACAGGTGATAGGTGATAGGTGACATTAGTTTTTCTTCCTTCTCCCTCATCTCCCCCCACTCCCTCATCTCACTCCCCCATCCCCTGATCTTGAGGATGGCGATAACCATAGAAGTTGATGCTGTAATCTGTAATTTTGACTCCCGTTTTTTGTTCTACCTCTTGGATAAACTCTTCTGGAAGCTGAATATGTACATCTAAAATCTGGTTAGTATCTAGACAGTTGACATGGCTGTGAGAGTCGCTGATATTTCCGTATAAACGCCCATCACAACGTTCGATACTCTCGATGATACCTTGACTTGATAGCGCTTCTAAGTTTTGATAAACAGATGTATGACCGATGTCTTTACCTTGCTGGTTGAGGCGATCGTAAATTTCCCTAGCAGAAAGATGCTCATTTGCTTGCCATAGCAATTCTAGAATAAAGCGGCGCTGGCGACTAACGCGCATTCCTAACATCTGACACCGCTCAAGAGCATCTTCTAGAGAACGAATTGGTTTTGTCGATATTGCCTGTTGCTGCATATTTAATAAGTTTATTTACTATGGAGGAATTTTTCTAATTTGATGGTTATTGCTGTTTTATATATGTGAAGATATTACATGAAAATTGATTACCTCTGACTGTGTTGTTGCTTTTGTCTGCTGCGGTAATCACAGTTTGAGATAATAATTTTTGTTGCTCTTTAAGAGGTTGCTTCGTCACACCTTAATCTAAAACAAACTCATTACAACTTTAACTTAAAATTGCGGTAAATGTCCACCTTGCGGCGGAACTGGGGGCTGGAAAATAGCTGGAAAAGCTGTTGGTGTAAGTGTTTGACGAGTTTATATACTAGTCTCTGCTGCTAGTGGTTTAACTGACACGACAAATTTACATCTGTGTGTTGTGACTTAGGCTTTTAGGCTGATGACAAAGGAATAATATTAATTGTGCAGTAAATTTTCCTAAAAAAGCGATCGCTACTGTTATCAAAGTTTAACTTGACAGGACAAAAGCCTAACTTAGGTAGGAAGTGAGAATGTGTAGAAATGTTTCGTGAACTTATTTGTGCGATGTCTACGATGGGATATGCCTACGCTGACACTCATACACATGAATTAATATTTGCTTTATAATTGAGTCATCGCAAATGTCCCCTGCTATACCTGTAAAGTCTGGCTGACTTCATTACTACCAATATATAAGCGGAGTTCAGGTTAACTGAAGGAGAAAAAATTATGTTACTAGAACTCAAGCAACTAATTGTACCTGCTGGTCATCAGTTATTGATGAAAGATATTTCCTGGGCAACATACAAAAGTATTTTGGCAGAACTAGGAGAAAATCGTAGTTATAGAGTATCTTACAATCAAGGGGTGCTGGAAATAATGGCTCCATTACCAGAGCATGAAGTAGGCAAAGTAATTATTGGTGACTTAGTAAAAGCTTTACTGGAAGAACTCGATATTGAATTTTGGAGTTTAGGGTCTACGACTTTTGATAAAGAAAGTATGGAGGCAGGGGTAGAACCTGATGATTGTTTTTATATAGAAAATGAAGCTAAAGTCAGAGGCAAAGAAAGAATTAATTTAGAAATTGACCCTCCTCCTGATTTAGCTATTGAAATTGATATAACCTCTCGGACTCGTTTTAATAATTATCAAGCGTTAAAAGTTCCCGAATTGTGGCGTTGGAATGGTAGTAGACTAGAAATCAACGTACTTGTAGAGGGTAGCTATGTACAAACTAATCAAAGTCGCAACTTTCCCAATTTACCCATTACCCAAGTGATTCCTGAATATTTGATGCGTTGTAAAACTGAGGGTAGAAACGCTACAATGAAAGCATTTAGAAGTTGGATAAGGCAACAAATAGCTACTTAGTGATTAAACGAGCATCGCTGCTGGAAATAAATTCAATAAATAATATTTTAAGTATAGTAACTCTTAGGTTAAAAATATTATCATTAAATTGACGCTTGAGCAGAATGCCGATTTTGTTTATAGTCATGCTATTTCTTGCACACAAGTTTTCAGGACTTACGCAACTGGCGCTTGGGGTAGGGTGCGTCAGATGTGAAAAATCCTTGAATGTGTACGAAATTGTTGGGGCTGACGCACCCTACAGTTAGTTTGATGATGACACTTGCGTAAGTCCTAGTTTTGTTCAAAGATTTACAAATATTATTGGTAGATAACGAAGCTGATGGGCGTTATCTTAGTTAAGTAAATCCTCATAATTTATAAATCAGTAATTTGATATGCAGGTATTAGATAAAAAGTTAAATCAAAAAGCTTGGGCAGGTGGAGTTATGGAACCTGCAAAAGAATTTCCGCTTACCCAATTATCAATTATCTCCGGTAAAATCCCCGCAGGACTGCGTGGTACACTTTATCGCAACGGCCCTGGAAGGCTAGAACGTGGCGCTGTGCGTGTCGGACACTGGTTTGATGGAGATGGGGCAATTCTGGCTGTTAACTTTACCGATGCAGGCGCTAGTGCAGTTTATCGCTACGTACAAACTACTGGCTATCAACAAGAAAGCACAGCCGGAAAATTTCTGTACGGTAATTATGGCATGACTGCACCTGGGCCTGTCTGGAATCAATGGCGCAAACCAACCAAGAATGCTGCTAATACCTCAGTGTTGGCATTACCTGATAAACTCTTAGCATTGTGGGAAGGTGGTAAACCCCATGCCTTAGATTTAGAAACTTTAGAAACTTGGGGCGAAGATGATTTAGGAGGTTTAACTACTGGATTACCCTATTCAGCACATTTTAAACAAGACCCAAAAACAAAAGAAATTTTTAACTTTGGCGTTAGCGTCGGGTTAAATGGCAAATTGAATGTTTACAAAAGCGACTCTACAGGGAAAATTATCCAACAAGCAGCATACCCGATAGATGGGTTGCCTCTAGTACATGATTTTGTCTTAGCAGGACAGTACCTGGTATTTTTTATTCCCCCAGTGCGGTTAGATATGCTGCCTGTTTTGTTGGGAATAAGCAACTATAGTGATGCTATGAAGTGGCGACCAGAATTAGGGACTCAAATTTTGGTAATTGACCGCGAAACCTTATCTATAGTCAGTCGAGGGGAAGCAGAACCTTGGTATCAGTGGCATTTTGCCAACGGTTATGTAGATGCTAGCGGTGCAGTAATTGTAGATATGGCTCGTTATGAAGATTTTCAAACGAACCAATTTCTCAAAGAAATAGCGACAGGTAGAACTCAAACTCCAGCTAAGAGTAGCTTTTCACGAGTTATTTTTAATCCCCAAACAGCTAAAGTAACAGGAATTGAGAAAATATTAGACCGACAATGTGAATTTCCCATTGTCCCCGCGCAATATGTCGGACAAGCCTCTCGATACACATATATGTCAGGATACCGTCAAGGGACAGATATCAGCCAAGAAATGTTGAATACAATTGCCCGCTTCGACCACAAGACAGATACTCTCACAGAAGCCTACCTCGGAGAAAATCGTTATCCTTGTGAACCGATCCCTGTTGAAGATTGGGTGTTAACGGTGGTGTATGATGGCAATTCTCATAGTAGTGAAGTTTGGGTATATGATAGCGATCGCCTAGACCAAGCACCAGTTTGTCAATTACAATTACCTAGCGTCGTTCCCCATAGTTTCCACGGCACATGGAAACCTATGAAATAGAATAGAGAAGAAGACAAAGCATATTTATAGCAGTCGCCAAATTGATTAGGATATAAACTAATCACAAAACTTTGGCACTCAGAGACTTTTTACTAATCCCTAGTCTCTAGTCTCTAATCCCTCACTATAACATCCAGCTAACTCAGCATAATCTCCCATGACCACTTCTAACCGCCGCTACCACATTACCACCTTCGGTTGTCAAATGAATAAAGCCGACTCAGAGCGCATGGCTGGCATCTTAGAAGACATGGGCTTTGAGTTCTCCGAAGATCCCAACAATGCAGACGTAATTCTCTACAATACCTGCACTATCCGCGATAACGCCGAACAGAAAGTGTATTCTTACCTGGGTAGACAAGCGAAGCGTAAACATCAACAGCCAGATTTAACCTTAGTTGTGGCTGGTTGTGTTGCCCAACAAGAAGGCGAAGCATTATTACGGCGTGTGCCAGAATTAGATTTAGTCATGGGGCCACAACACGCCAACCGCCTCAAAGATTTACTAGAGTCGGTGTTTGCTGGAAATCAAGTTGTGGCTACCGAAGCCGTGCATATCATGGAAGATATCACCCAGGCGCGGCGAGATAGCACCGTCACAGCTTGGGTAAATGTGATTTACGGCTGTAACGAACGCTGTACATATTGCGTAGTTCCCAACGTGCGCGGCGTGGAACAGTCCCGCACACCGGAAGCCATTCGCGCGGAAATGGAACAACTGGGACGACAAGGTTACAAGGAAATTACCTTACTTGGTCAAAATATTGACGCTTACGGCAGAGATTTACCAGGGGTGACACCAGAGGGCAGACACCTACACACCTTTACAGACTTACTATATTACGTCCATGATGTGCCAGGGGTAGAACGGTTAAGATTTGCTACTAGCCACCCTCGTTATTTTACGGAGAGGTTAATTAAGGCTTGTGCAGAGTTACCCAAGGTTTGCGAACACTTCCATATTCCTTTCCAGTCTGGTGACAACCAAGTATTAAAGGCGATGGCGCGGGGATACACCCATGAGAAATACCGCCGGATTATTGATACCATTCGTCAGTATATGCCAGATGCCTCGATTAGCGCCGATGCCATTGTCGGTTTCCCTGGGGAGACAGAAGAACAGTTTGCAAATACCTTGAAATTGGTGGATGATATCGGCTTTGACCAATTAAACACAGCCGCCTATTCACCCCGTCCAGGGACACCCGCCGCATTGTGGGAAAATCAACTGAGTGAAGAAGTAAAAAGCGATCGCCTACAAAGATTAAACCATTTAGTTAACGTGAAAGCAGCCGAGCGATCGCAGCGTTACATGGGACGCATCGAGGAAGTCTTAGTAGAAGACCAAAACCCCAAAGACAAAACCCAAGTCATGGGACGTACCAGAGGAAATCGTCTTACCTTCTTTACTGGAGATATTAACCAATTAAAAGGGCAATTAGTCAAGGTGAAAATTAACGAAGTTCGCGCTTTTAGCTTGACAGGTGAACCGATAGAACTGCGTCAGGCGTTGTCAGTTTAAGGCAGTGTACACCACACTGAAAGTAATGATTTGTGGAGTCTTATTATATGTCAGACTTATTGCAAAGAATCACAGTCAATCCTAGACAGTGTGGTGGTCGTCCCTGCGTTCGTGGCATGAGAATTAGGGTATCAGATGTACTTGATTTATTGGCGGTGGGTCTCAGCGCCGAAGATATTTTAGCAGAAATGCCTGATTTAGAAATGGATGACCTGAAAGCCGTACTCACATACGCGGCTCGTAAATTGAATCATCCCATTTTGACGGTATGATAACAATTTGGATGATTTTTTATTTATGATAAAGTAAAACAACTATAGACTTTGTTTATTGATATGATGATTTTGCTTCCCTCAAAGACGCATTCGCCGTTAGGCGTTTATATAAAGTAGACAAAAAGAATCTACTTTTAGTCTTGATAAACAATGTTAATCATCTCGTACATACACAAAGCTCAATTATAATGTCAAACATCAACGAAATTTAAGTATGTCTGGTGATAGTGCTGTGACTAATTTGCCTCCTACTATTATTGAGCGATTGCAAGGTAGTGAAACACTAGAAGTAGAAGTTAAACTAGCTCAAGGTGGTATACCTAAAAGTTTGTGGGAGACAGTCAGTGCATTTGCCAATACTAACGGTGGGTGGATTTTGTTGGGTGTCAAAGAGTCTAATAATAAGCTTGAGGTTGAGGGACTCTCTAACGCTTCAAAAATGTTAGATGATTTTTACAACACCTTGCGTGCTGGTCAAAAAATTAGTCACCCAGTTTGTGGTGCAAAAGATGTAAATATTGAAACTATAGAGGGTAAACAAATACTTGTTCTCCGTGTTCCAGAAGCGCCACGCCAACAACGGCCTGTTTACATTAATGGCAATCCATATAATGGTACTTATGTAAGACGGCACACAGGTGATCATCACTGTACTAAGCCGGAAGTAGACCGGATGATGCGTGAAGCGTCAGATGTTGGTGCAGATTCAGCTATATTACCCGATTATAACTTGGATGATATAGACCAAGATGCACTGGCAAGGTATCGGCGGTTAGATCAAACTCTTCACCCAGGTGAACCACGTAATACCTATGATGATCTCCGCTATATGAAAGCAATAGGTGGCTATGCTCGTGAGAGAGGAACTGGCAAAGAGGGTTTGACTGTTGCAGGATTGCTTTTACTTGGAAATAATCAGGCTATTCGGGAGTGGAGGTCACGTCACCTTATTGATTACAGAATGCTATTAACAGAGGATGATCCTGATAAGCGTTGGGATGATCGTGTTCCGTGGGAAGGGAATTTGTTGGGTGCTTTTGAAAATATTTATCTTCGTCTAAAAAAAGATTTAGCTACTGCGTTTCAATTGGAGGGAGCAACAAGAGTTGAGGAAAGTCCTGTTCATGTTGTGCTACGTGAAGCACTTGTGAATCTTCTTGTCCATGCTGATTATGCCATACCAGAAGCATCACTTATTATTCGCACACCAAGTGGCTTTTTCTTTCGTAACCCTGGAAGTTCTCGTATTTCTGAATTTGATCTTCTTCATGGTGATCGTTCTGATCCCCGAAATCCTGAATTAGTTCGTATGTTTCGTTTGATTGGATTAGCCGAAGAAGCAGGAACTGGCATCCCAAAAATCATTCGAGCATGGCGCGAGTTAGGATTAGAAATGCCTAAGATTGATACTGGAACAGAGCGATATGAATTTGCTTTACAACTTCGTCAGGCGCACTTGCTTTCTACTGAAGACCGTCGTTGGCTAAAAAGCCTAAGTTCACAGTGGGAAGAAGCAGAACAATTGGCTTTGGTTCATGCCAAACACCACGGTTATATTGACAATGCAACTCTCTCTCGATTAACTGGTCAGCACCCAGCAGACATATCCAAAATATTAGTCGGTCTTCGTAATCGTCAATTTCTACAAATGATTAGCAGAGGACGTTATGCTTGTTATGAGTTGGGTTCGTTGGCTGTACCCAGAAATCGTGTATCTACAAATACTAGTGTATCTTTCAACAAGCAGGAATCCATACCTGAAAATCTTTGGAATGAACTGATGCAAATAGGTCAAGTTGTTCGAGATCATTCTAGAGTGAATCGTATAACTTTAGAAAAAGTCATAGTACAATTATGTGCATTAGCCCCCCTTGGAGTTAATGATCTTGAAACTCTTCTGCGACGTAAAAAACATTATATTCTAAACATAATTCCTACCTTAATAGCATCACAGCGTATTAATTATCTATATCCTCTTCAACCGAATCACCCGCGTCAGAAGTATGTTGCAATTGAAATAGGTGCAGAGGAATTTTGCTCACAACAAATCGCTTTAGACTTAGAGTGTAAGTAACTTGTTTTATATTTGCCGACTTACTGAATGTGGCTGGCTATTTACAGCATCTCTCATGTGAATAGAATAAAATATCATCACCTGTAGTGCTAGATTTTAGTTTTCTTTACCTGTGTGATAAGTCGGCAAAATTTCTACCTCTCAAGCAGTCTTAAAAAAGCGAATAATTTCCCGCACATGATCAAGGAATTGCCCATCAGTGGAAAGTTGAGCGATCGCATTTCTGGCTTCCCTGGTTAAACGCTCATGTTCATTGTGATTTGTCGCCCTCAATTCTTCTAAATTAGCAGCAATTTTTGCTAAATCTTTGCGAGTTTCATCAGCAAAACGTTGTTGTGTTGCTACTAAAGAATAGGGCTGTTCTAAATTAAATTGGTCTTCCAAAACTCTAACTTTTTCTTCCAATTCTACAAAGCGATGACGCAGTTCCACAATATTTTCCCGTGGATATTTCCATTCCTCGCTAATCATTGTCAACCTAGCATAAATATACTCATAAGCACGAATTGCTGGTCTGAGAATTGTTAATAATAAAGCTGCACCAGATCCGATATAACCGACAGAACTAATCCCGGTGGCGGCGAGAGTGTAAAGACCAATAGCTGAAAACAAGTGTAAACCTAAAGCTACCCAAAGCGATCGCCTAGCTAAACTCTGGACATATTGCACTTGTCTTTCGTCCACAGGAATATCTCGTTCTCTTGACTGTGCTGCTTCCGCTAATACCTGTTTAGCTTGGAAGTGAACATTCCAAGGAACAGTAACAATTACCAACAACCACCAAAAACTTGCACCGCCAATTATCCAATCAAGAAAGTTACCCGCAGGTATATGTAGCCATTGCAGTATACCAAAAGCTAACAGCACTGTAACTACAATTCCCGTAATAGAACTAACAAAAAAGTATAGATACATATAGCCATTTCTCCTAATAAGACTAATCTTGATTACGAATTAATCTCATGATGGCTATACTTAAGCATCTAAACAAAAAACTTTGTGATGCTTTTTCTATCTGCATATATAATTTATGGGATGAGATAGCTACGCCAAACTGCCTCACTATCTTTACTAGCCTTATCTGGAAGCAGTAACCGCCAAGTTTTACCTTCTTGCTGAATTTGCAGGTAAATATCAAAGGGTTGTTGCAGTTTGGTTAACTGTCTGTTGGGTAGCTGAAATGTTAAGTCGTAGGTTCCCAGAACTTGGAAAGCTGGTAAATTTTGAATTGTTAGGGGTTTTTCTTGGCGAATTTTCAGGTGTTTAATTTCAAAGCCTTGAAAATTTAAGTCTAACTGTTGATTGAGTTGTTTTTGAGTTTGTTCTAACTGAGTTGCGATCGCTTTCTGCACTAACTCGCTAGTGGGTAATAAGCCAATGTTGTTACAACCTACTAATAATATCAGTAATACTGCTGTTAAAAATAATCGCACCATATGATTTTTTCTAGATTTCAGCGATAGTATAGCCGTACATAGCTACAATTTTCGCATTAAGTATGTCAGCCCAGACTATCGGCCTTGATAAACAACTCTACGACTACCTTTTAACAACCTCTATCAGAGAACCGGAAATTCTTGGGAAACTGCGTCAAGAAACTGCTAACCATCCCTACGCCAGAATGCAGATATCTCCCGAACAAGGGCAGTTCATGAGACTCCTGATACAATTACTAGGAGCCAAGAAAACTCTAGAAGTGGGTGTATTTACTGGTTATAGCTCACTGTCTGTAGCCTTGGCGCTACCTGCGGATGGCAAAATTATAGCTTGTGATGTGAGTGCAGAATTTACTGCGATCGCACGCCGCTATTGGCAGCAAGCAGGCGTAGCTGATAAAATCGACTTGCGATTAGCTCCCGCAGTGGTGACATTAGATGCACTCTTGACAGATGGACAAGCGGGAACTTTTGATTTTGCCTTCATCGATGCAGATAAAGAAAATTATGATGCTTATTACGAACGCGCCTTGCAATTAGTCCGTCCTGGTGGCTTAATTGCCATTGATAATGTCTTATGGTCTGGAAGAGTTGCAGACTTTCAAATTCAAGACCAAAGTACCCAAGCCATCCGTGCTTTAAATGAAAAATTGCACGATGACGAAAGGGTAACACTTTCACTAGTTCCCATCGGTGACGGACTTACCCTAGCACTCAAGCGGGGTTAATTGAATGCTTCATGCGTAAATTATAAATAATGTAGAGACGTTGCATAGAACGTCTCTACTCACTTTAACAGTGAACAGTGAACAGCTATCAGTTAAATACGAAAGTGAAACACCACACCAATTGGTGGAAGGCGTATTTTAGCGCTTCTTGATCCCCCACCATACGCAGTCAGGACTGATAACTGATAACTGATAACTGATAACTGATTTAAGCAAGCGCAGGTTCTGCAACCTTCTCAGCTTTGTTCTTCAAGACGGTTGGTAATTCGCTGTTGAATATCTCACCTTCAACTATTTCTGAGCGGAAACCATCGACACCCACAGGGATATCACCAGTAATGGTGGTACGATATAGCACACGCTCAACTTCTAGATGATCCAAATCTTGAGGCGCTAAATGTGCAGTGGCGCGGTTGTCCCAGAAGGCGATGTCACCGTTATTCCAATGGAAGCGGGTGGTGTAGGCTGGCTTGGTGATTTGCTTGAAGAATAACTCAAGCAGCAAGTCGCTTTCTTGTGGTGATACGTCCAGAATGTGGGAGGTGAAACCAGGGTTGACGAACAATGCACGTTCACCAGTCTCAGGATGAACCCGCACTACTGGGTGGATGGAAACTATGGGATTAGCTGCTATACGTTGAGCTAGTTTGCTGTTGCTGGGTATCCGTAAACGCGCGTTAAAACGATGTTCGGCTTTTAATTTGTCTGCCAACTCACGCAAGGGTGCTGATAAACCTTCATAAGCTGCAACTAAATTAGTCCACTGTGTATCACCACCGACACTAGGAACATTAACAGCCCGGAGAATTGACCCCGCAGGTGGGTTAATTGCGGCAGTGACATCGGTGTGCCAACGGCTTTCGTAGCTGGAACGGCGCAAGCCATTCTTGCGTTCGTAGCGACTGCGGTCAATAGGTAGGATTTGGGGATGTCCTTCGATTGGTTCGTCTTCGTGGGGGTGGGCGTAGGTGACTTCGCCAAAACGAGATGTGAACGCCACTTGGGCAGCATGATCAATATTTTGATTGCGAAAGAAGACAACTTTCCACTTCAATAGTGCTTTGCGAATTTCTGCGATGACTTCATCTTCTAGATGTGTTGAAAGGTCTACACCACCGATTTCCGCACCTGTAAAACCGGATGTAGGTTTAACTTCAATATGCTTGTAACCCATCTGTGGTCTCCATTTTATCCATAAACTTGGCAAAGTCCGTTTCCTGTGTTGCCGTCAGGTGTAAGCAACATAGGAAGCGTTCTTCGTTGAAATCTATTCTACAGTAAATCTATCAAATTGCCGTATTTTAGATTTAAAGTATTTTAAGCAGCCGAAAGATCAGCTTTTTACCGGGTAACTATACCAGCGTCAATTCAGTACGGACAAAGCCGGCGCGTTGATGACGGGCTAATAGTTTCACCGTAGTACCAGAAGGTGCGCGTACTACCCACTCTACCTTGATGCGATCGCTTGTAGGATCGCTTTGTCTTCTGGTAGGGGTTGAGGGTTTGTAAGCACGTCCTTCCAATTGACCGAGTTCTTCCTGTGATTTACCTACTTCTAAACTCGCACCCGCAGGTAATTCAATCTCAAAAATACAACCTCGTACCAGCTTTTTCTCTAAAGCTTTTTGGGTGACGTAACTAGGTAGCCAACCTGTATTTTGTACAACTAACTGCACTCGATACAAATCATTACCCAAACTTTGAAAACTAGCATCGTAAATTTCCAAGCGAGGGGAGATTAACAAATGCCAAACCAACCACTCAGGAAAACAGGCTATTTCCTTCTCTAGAAAATTTGCAGGTGGGTTTGCCCAAGCATACATAGTATCCCAACCACCTAATTCGATTTTCCCCAATTGAGGATGTTCAAAAGGATACCAGTCCACATAACCCTTGCCCCCAAGCTGTTCATCATTCCAACGTAACAATTTCAAGTCATCTGCTAACGGATGTTCTCGTTGCCAGTCTGTATACTTATAATCATTAATACCAGCTTGACGCTGCGGACTCCATACTTCTACAGTCCAAGAAAATAAACCTTGGTACTCATAAGCCCAATCATCGAATGTACCCGTAATACAATCTTTGGGGTCATAACGGAAATCATGAAAAGCAGAGATAGCCGGGTAGCCTGTGATTTCTGCACCTTTATCACCGATTTTTTGATAAGTGCGGAGGTCATTCACCGGAAACTCATCATCACTTCTATCAGTGTAAGGACGGATGAGAACGCCGCTATAGGTATGAAAAGTGATAGCCCCAGTTATGTTAGGATGGGTAGTGACAAATTGAACGAGCGATCGCACCTCCGACTCAGATGTGGGATAAGGCCCAGAACCAGGTTGTTCAAACTCCTGTCGCCACAACGCCGGAAAATTGCGGTTCAAATCAAGCCCTTCCTTGGGAAGTTGAATCTTAATTTCCACACCATCGTAATTTTCTATCCATCCTTCCGGTAACACACGGTAATATTGACCCCCCGTTTCCGTAGGTTCACGACGCACCAATAAACGCGGTTCACTCGGACAGACTTTCCAAGCCCCATTATCATCGGGAATACGCATCAGTAAAACCCGACCATCACCATCCATATCTTCCATCACCAACCCCTCGTTATATTCCTCATCATGGGGATAGGGACGGGTAGAAGAACGCAGAAATTTAGGTTTATCCGCCAAAGCCAACTCCGCCCCATCAGGGTTAACGCGGGGACAAACATAGAACACGCGACTATCTAAACAACGGGTAATATCTGGGTGTGTACCGTAGGCTGTAACTAATGTTTGCAAAAAGTAGAGACACACACTAGAAGGTGCGAGTTCAATCGCATGGATACTACCATCAACCCACAGCCCCGGTTTTTCCGCATCTGTACCTGTGGCGAAGTTGGTAACTGTTAACAGCCAAATGTCCCGACCTTCGTAACTTTTACCGATACTTTCTATTTTGATGAGTTGAGGAAACTCCTGTGCGTAACCGTGCAAAATTGCTGTCAGTTCCTCGTAACGGTAATACTTATCAAAGCGAACATCCGGCATAATGAACTCTCTGCTCCCGTTGTTAATGAATTTACCGAAAAACTGGGTTTAAAGCCCCGCCCTTCACTTCGACAAGCTCAGTGACCACTAGGGCGGCTTTTGTGGTAGTATAACCAATAGCGGTAAAGCGCACAAATAAAAGACGAAGTAGGTCAAGCGGACTGCTCCTGATCCGGAAAGACAGGTAGTATAAATCCGCGCATCTTGTACCGCCACTTGCTTTATGCCGGGGAACCCGTCCAACGCAGTGGCTGACAAATGTGGGAGTAAACACAGAAATTAAAAACCTTTTCAAACGCGGTTGGGCAGTCCGTGTGAGCTTGTGGACGTATCCAAACGGAGAAATTTGAATACTAGTATTCAGATTTCTAGAGAGGACGGATGAAGCAAGAATCCTCGTCTCTTTAGAGCGAGGAGTGTCAAAATACCACTGTTATTTGGGACTGAAGACTGGGGATAGATGTAAAAACTGTCAACTGTCAACTATCAACTGTCAACTGTCCAATATTTTATTAATTATAAAGAACAACCGATCTCAACAATATTTTTGCTAAATTGCTGGTGAGGTTGTAAGCGGGAAAATGCTTATGAGTAGCAATTTAGTAAGTGATGCACACGATTTAAAGTTACGTTTAGAGTGGGGTCAGCCTGGATTTACAATTGTTGATGTGCGCGATCGCCACACATACAATCACGGTCACATCACAGGTGCAATTCAAATCCCCGTGGAAGAATTAGCCCAAAAGGCTAAAACTTCTCTGCACAAAGCGCGTCATATCTATATCTATGGCGTAAGTGATGAACAAGCTACCCATGCAGTACAACTATTGAAAGACTCTGGCTTTGCTGATGTAGGAGTAATTCCTGGTGGTTTGGCTGCTTGGAAAAACGTCGGTGGCCCTACAGAAGGAGTAGCAGCTTAGATATAACGGTTGAATTGTTTAGTTGCAATATCCTCTCTTGTACTGCACATTGTGCAGTACAGTTTTTTTAGGGATATGCGTGAGAAACAAAGGGAATGGCGACTATTTCTCCCTCGCTGTCTCCCACCTGCACTTTTAAACCTACACCACCAGCTTTGCTGCGAATATATCCCAATCCAAAATAACCATCAGGAGTTTCTGTATAACTGGTGAGTTTACCGACTTTTTCCTCACCGATACTAATAGTATCACCAACTGCGGCTGGGGCGTTGAGGCGAATACCCCAAAGATATTGTTTAACACCTTTATAAGTATTTAATCTGGCGATAGTTTCTTGCCCAATATAACAACCCTTGTTAAAAGAAATAGTCTGCCATAATCCCACTTCTAAGGGATTGTAATCATCTGTTAATTCCGCATCTGGGGCTGGTCTTCCTTGTAAAATGCGTAAGGTATCCCAGGCGCGATCGCTTAATTCTACCACCCCTAAGTCGATAATTTGTTGCCACAGTTGCTGCTTTTGGGCTACTGGCAAAATCAATGTATATCCAGGGGAAGCCAAGCCACTACCCACCGCAACGATCGCACCGTCATCGATGGTAATGTGATTACCGTATGCTTGACCAACAATTGCCCCAGCACCCAACTTTTCCACTACCGCATCACTACCAGGCCCAATCAGACTAAAAGTAGCCGTTTCATCAGTCACATCAGTTAACTGCACCTTATCAGCAAAGAAAATGTAACGATCTAGCCATTGCAGTATAAATTCCCGCCGACTAGGTGAAACTAACAGCAGCACCGCATCATCAAGAACATAACCACTCACCAAATCTATAGTCCGGGCTGTGGATGTCACCATCACCGTATCACAGCCCTGTCCTGGCTTCAGCTTTTGGAAATCATTGGTACTTTGATTGTGTAAAAACCGCAGACGGTCATCATCCCCTACCCGGATGCGTCCCCAAAGTGAGCGATCGCATACAGCAACTTCTGCTGTTGCAGCTTGGATAGCGGCTGCGTCTTTACTGTCAATTGCAGATGTTGGCATGATAGTCAAGCTTTAAATTTAAATTATGTTAAATAAATCTAGAAGTAATTGCTTTAGATATATCCTAAGTTATGTTGACATATCGAAAACATATTTTGTCCATTAAATGCTAACATTCGCCCCAAAAAATTAATGCTCGATTTTTCAACTTTAGCTGAATTTTCCCGTGCCAACTGTGTTGGTATTTGTGCCTTCCTTGTACCAGCCAATCTACTCACTACATTGTTAACAATTATCTTGGCTGTACTAGGTCGCCCAAGCCAGCAAATTTGGCAGAGCGTCAGCCTCGCCAGTATTTTTGCCACCGTCATGATTTATCATGTATATACATGGTTTATCATCGGCGTAGTTATGCTCCCCACATATATCTTGTTAGCATTAGCCATCACCTGTTTGCTAGCAAACTTCGCCGCCGTCATCCTGCACAAACGCTACTTCCGCCACCAACATATTTCTCAAAACGCCTAACATCAAACTTGGATAGAGAGAGTCTCATCAAAACTACCTCTCTCCTCCCCAACCAAAGTCTTCCATTCTCAGCGTTCCTCCCTCCGGGTTCACCAGTCGCCTACGGAGGGTTTACCTCCGTAGGCGCTGGTTCACCGCGCGTACCTCAGCGTCCCTCTGCGTTTCACCGCCCCCTCAAAAACTCATCACGAAACTACGCAGAGCATAATAATTTTCATAAGAAATTTATAATCCCTCTTGTGCGCTTCATCATCAGAGGTAAGTTAAAAGCCCATTAAATCAAGACTTTTGGTAAAAGAATGATACGTAATTGGATAGATATGTTTCCAGTGTAAATTTATTTTTTTAGTGAAAATACCGATAAAATCTTCCCCTAAGTAGAGTGTCTGTGTCAATATTACTGAATTAACAGGTAACAAAAATCCCTGGCTAGCTCATATCTGATGCAGAGCATCCGCCAAAAGTCAGATATCTGATGCCATAGTTTCCGAAGTATTTTCGGAAGCGCCCAATGACTCACCGCCTAACTATCCTAGAAGTTGCCAATGACAAACGTCTCTACCCTGGTTGAACTACTACGCGATCGTGCTAATCACGAGCCGGACAAGCTCGCCTATACGTTCCTCATTGACGGGAAAACAGCAGGGCCGAAGTTAACATACCAAGAACTGGATCGTCTAGCCCGTGCCATTGGTGCATTACTACAAAAACATCATGCTCAAGGTGAGCGTGCTTTGCTGCTTTACCCACAGGGATTAGATGTGATGGCAGCATTTCTGGGAAGTCTGTACGGTGGAGTCATCGCCATCCCAGCGCCGCCCCCTGATGCAGGCAGATTGAAACGCGCTTTGCCACGGCTACGGGCAATTGTCAAAGATGCGAATGCTAAATTTGTCTTCACCAACCAGCACCTATTGTCTGTTCTGCAAGCAGCCAAGTTAGACTTTCCAGAATTTGAGGAAATGACCTGGTTTGCTAGTGAAGACATCGACCTAGAACTAGCAGACCAATGGCAAGACCCACAAATTACTCCCGATACCCTGGCATATTTACAGTACACTTCAGGCTCCACATCCACACCCAAAGGTGTAATGATTAGCCACCACAACATCATGCACCACTGCGCCTATCTACAACAAGCCTGTGGTTATGATGCTGATAGCGTTTCCATCACTTGGATGCCATACTTCCACGATTACGGACTAGTAGAAGGACTGACCGTACCCATCTACAACGGACATCCCTGCTACGTCATGTCCCCCATGTCTTTTGTCAAACAGCCGATACGCTGGCTACAAGCAATTTCCCGCTATCGTGGTACTCATAGCCAAGCACCTAACTTTGCCTATGAGCAGTGTATTCGCCGCGTCAGCGATGAACAATTGGCTACCCTGGATCTAAGTAGTTGGGTAGCAGCTGGGAACGCCGCCGAACCAATTAACCCCAGAGTTTTGGAAGAGTTTTTCGAGAAGTTTGCCCCCTGTGGGTTCAGGTGGGAAACCTTTGCACCTGCTTATGGGTTGGCAGAAAATACGCTGTTGGTGTCCACAAGTCCTAGAAATACAGCCCCTGTTCTCTGCTTGGTGGAAAAATCGCAAATTGAACAGAACAAAATTGTGGAAGCCACTCACTGGCATGATGGAGTCAGGGCTATCCCTGGATGCGGTAGCCTAGTATGTCAGACGCAAGTGGCAATTGTCAACCCAGATACCTTAAAACGTTGTGCGCCTGATGAAGTGGGTGAGGTATGGGTAGCAGACAAGAGCGTGGCGGGTGGTTATTGGCAACGCCCCCAAGAAAGTGAAAGCACCTTCCGCGCTAGAATTGCCGATACAAATGAAGGCCCCTTCCTGCGGACAGGTGACTTGGGCTTTATGAGAGGTGGGGAGTTATTCATCACCGGACGGATTAAAGATTTGATTATTATCCGGGGTACTAACCATTATCCCCAAGATTTGGAATGGACTGTACAGCAAATTCACCCAGCCCTGCGTCCAGACTACGGTGCAGCCTTCTCTATAGATGTGGATGGGGTGGAACAACTGGTAGTTGTTCAGGAAGTCAAACGCAACCCAGAAGAGTTTGATCCCGATGAGGTGTTGTGCAATATTAAACAAGCGATCGCCGAAATTCATGAACTACAAGCATATGCTGTGGTACTTGTCAAGCCCGGTAATGTCCTGAAAACCTCCAGTGGTAAGATTCAGCGACGGGCTTGCAAAGCCAGCTTCCTGGCTGGTGAGTTGGAAGTTTTAGCTGATTGGAGCGAAAACCCCAAATATACAGCCAGTTATCGGCGCGTACAAGGGGAAGTAGATTCCTTGCTGGAAAAGGTGCAAGTTGCTCACTAAGGAGGAAATTATGCAGCCACTCAAGCAATATTGGATCGCCCAAGCATTAGAAAAGGACTTGGGCGACCCCAGTCAACCAGATAGTATAATGTCGTTCAAACAGGTCATCGACCTAGACGAACGGGAAGAGTTTCCCCATGAGATTATCAACTGGCTCTACAACTGGAAACTCCAACACTACTACATTCCTACAGATTGTGGTGGTGAATTTACCTCCTTTGATGAGTTTATCGCCTTTGTGAGGGTACTTTCCCGCCGGGATCAAACAAGTGCGATCGCCTTCACCACCATGTTCTGGTCATACCTGACATGGATGGCAGGCACAGACGAGCAGAAGCGCACCTTGGCGAGCTTCATGAAAGATGCCAACGGGGCTATGTGTCTAGCCTATTCCGAAAAAGCCCACGGTAGCGACTTACTAGCTAGTGATGTCCGCGCCACAAAAGTCCCTGGTGGCTACATCCTCAACGGCGAAAAATGGCCGATTAACCGCGCCACCATCTCCGGCGTTGCCTTCGTCCTAGCTAAGACAGATGAAGCAGGCGGTGCGCGGAGCCTGTCCCTCTTCATGGTGGAAAAGAGCAAAATCGACCCCGCCAACTACACCCACCTGCCCAAAATTTACACCCACGGCGTTCGCGGTTCTGATATGAGCGGTATCCGCTTTGAGAACTGCTTCATTCCCGAATCTATGCGAATAGGGGCAGAAGGTGCAGGGCTAGAACTCGCCCTCAAAGGCTTCCAAATCACCCGCGCCCTCTGTGCTGCCTTTTCCCAAGGGGCGGCTGATACCGCCCTAAGAACTACCCTCAAGTTTGCTTTGGGAAGGCAACTATACGGCAAAACCGTCTTTGATATGCCCCAACCAAAGCGCACTCTCACAGATGCGTTTCTAGATATCCTGATTTGTGACTGTGCAACTATTGGTGTTGCCCGTGGCTTTAACACCATGCCAGAGCAAATCAGCGTATGGTCAGCCGTGGTGAAATATTTTGTCACAACCACCCTAGAAACAGTCGTGCAGAATGTCTCCGTCGTTCTGGGATCACGCTTCTATATGCGTGAAGAACACGACTGGGGCATTTTCCAAAAAGTACTGCGGGATAATGCCATCATCAGTATGTTTGATGGCAGCACTGTAGTTAACCTCCATGCCCTGTTGCTGCAACTACGTCAGCTAACCAAGTCCCGCGCCAGAAACGCTGGACGCAACCAAGACACCTTACAAGCACGTCTGTTCGCTACTTTTGATTTAACCCAGCCCCTACCCGCTTTTGATGGGAAGAAACTGGAACTAGTCAACCGGGGTGGGGACGATGTTCTGCAAGGACTACAACTAGCGCTGACATCCCTATCTGATTTACAAACAGACTCCAACCTCAATAGTGAGGTGTTGCAGCAAGTTATCCAACTGACCCAGATAGTACAGGAAGAATTGCAGATTCTTGATCATCAGATTACAGAGTCTACCTTCCAGTTTGGGCATGAGCAAGCGCCAGAAGTCTTCGACATGGCAAAACAATACTGCGTCCTACACGCGGCTGCTAGCTGTGTATATATGTGGCTGTACAACCGCCATCATTTAGGAGACTTCTTTGCTAGTGGTGAGTGGTTGGCTCTGAGCCTCCGCAAACTGCTGCTAACCTTCCGCCCTGCTAAAGCATTGCCAGCGCGGCAGGGTGACGGGGCAATTGCCCAAGAATTAGTCCGGTTGTATAGCCACAATCGGATGTTTTCTATCGTTCCTTTCCAATTAGCACAACCTCAGCAAGAAGAGACTACAACCGATGCAACTCAAAGACTCCAACTCCAAGCCTAGTACCAATAACGCCGTTGATACTATCCAAGGGTGGTTAGTTAATCAGATTGCTAAACAATTGGGAATCAATGCTCAAACTATCAAAGTCACTGAACCCTTGACCCGCTACGGACTAGATTCCATTGATTCAGTCACTATTGTCGGTGAATTGGAAGACTGGCTCGATGCTGAATTGCCCTCCACCTTACTCTGGGACTACCCCACCATCGAAAAAGCCGCTAACTATCTGGTGAATGAAGTTGGTGTCACACCTGCGGAAACAGAGACTACCCAAGCAGCAGCAGTTACCGACAAAGCCCAAGCAGCCCCCAAAGAAAAAGCTTGGGGCGGTCTGTGGAATAAAATTAGTGGCAGCTAAGTAATTTGTAATACCCTGCGGTCAAGGCTTAGGGACTTACAGATAAAAAAATATCCAAAATGTAGGGTGCGCTACTTACGAAAAACCGTGGTTATACCAAGAAAATATTCACAAGTAGCGCACCCTACTAACAGTCAATTTGGATAATTTATTTTTTGCTATTCCCTTAATTACGAATTAGCCATTATTAATTATCATGAGGGTGGATAATTGAACTTCTCAGAGTTTTCCTTCTGGTGGGTACTGCTACTATTTAGCATCCCTTATTTTACAGTTCGTTATGTTGCCAAGTCGTTGAATCTGTGGAGGAGTTCCTTTGATGCTGTCGGCTTGGCGGCAATGTCTTTACTGTTATTTGTCAATGCTTCTCGTTCTAGTTTTGCCATCTTTATCTGTGAAATTATCTTCAACTACGTGATGGTGTGGTTGATGTTGCGTCAAGAAGGATGGAAAGCTAAAGCGATCGCCACAACTGTAGTTATTATCGATATTGCGATCCTAGCCTATTTCAAGTACCTAAATTTCTTTGTAGAGGATGTTTTAGGTTTATTAGTACCGGGTTTAGCCGCAAACTGGCAAGGAAAAAGTATTCCGGGGATGGGTTCAATTCCCCCAGGCTTATCTTTTTACACCTTCCAAATGGTAGCATTTGTTGTTGATTCCTACACCAGTCGGAAGAAACGTGCCATTGGGGCATTAGATTACGTTAACTTCGTTTCCTTTTTCCCGCAAGTAGTTGCAGGCCCCATCGAACGCCGGGCAGATTTATTTCCTCAAATAGAATCATTCCGCTTTAAATTAACTTTTGAAAACTTTGAAAATGGTTTTCGTTGGCTGTCTCTAGGGCTATTTATGAAGTTTGTCCTAGCAGATAATATTTCCCCTTATATCAAATTAGACCAAGCTCAAAACCCCTGGTTGGTTTGGTTTTTTGCATTTTTATTTACATTACAAATTTACTTTGACTTTGGTGGATACAGCTTTATTGCTTTGGGTTTAGCAAAATTTGTAGGTGTTAACTTAACTATTAACTTTTTGGCTCCTTATACATCCCAAAGCATTAACGAGTTCTGGCGGAGATGGCACGTTACTCTTAGCACTTGGTTTCGGGATTATGTCTTCTTACCTTTGATGGGTAAGAATAAAAACTTAGCCCCATTTTATCTATTTATTACATTCACCCTGTCAGGATTTTGGCATGGAGCAGCCTGGAACTTTGTTTTCTGGGGAGCTTACCACGGACTGCTGTTACTGATTATACGTTACGCCGGACGACCTTTTTACAAATTTATTGGACAGCAACGTTTGCTGATGCCCCAATTTATTTCCTGGGCGTTAACCTTTGGTTCGGTGATTCTGGGATGTCTGTTCTTTATGGAAACCCAGACACCACGCCTATTAGAAAAGTTGCAAACAATACTTAATCCTTGGGCATATTCCCTGAGCAATCTGGGTGAGGCTATGAGCTTCTTTAGTGGTAACGAAGCGATCGCCCTGGGATTTACTCTAGTATTAGCCACGGCTGTATTGCTGATGGAACATATTGGAGTTTGGCAACAAAGGGAATGTGAATATGATTTGTTGCTGTCTCCTTGGGTTTCGCGGGGGTTGTTGGCTTTAACCGTCTTACTAGCTGCGAATACACCATCGCCCTTTATCTATTTTGAGTTCTAAGCTATCTGGTGCTATGAAGAAATTTTTACAGCTTAACAGTTGGTTGGCGATCGCCGCTTTAGCTTGGGGTGTGGGTTATCTATATAATGCCCGGTATGGCGGCGAACTCAGTTGGCTGCGAATGATGTATGAGGAGAAAATGGCGATCGCCACTGAAGTGCAAGCCCCCCAACGCATCTTAATTGTCGGTGGTTCTGGGGCGCATTACACCGTGGATGCAGGATTGATGCAGCAACAATTAGGCATCCCAACTCTAAATATGGCAACAGATGGGCCAGTGGGCTTAAATGTCATCCTACCCAGCGTTAGCGATGCGATTAAGAAAGGCGATATTGTTGTTCTGATTCCAGAGTATTTAATTTTACAACAAAAAGAGGGATTTGGCGATCGCTCCGGTCAATTTGGTGTCGCCATTGGTAAACCCGGACTGGGGGGAGTTCCCGCCAAACAACTAGCCCAAGATATCATGTTGTTGGGCATTCCCACCTTGAAAGGCGTTACCAAGTCATCTGTAGATTTAGTAGAAAAAGGGCGCTTCACTGGGTATTATTCCGACCCCATCAGCGCTAACGGAGACCCCACCGTACTCAAACAGCGCCTCAAGTCAGATTGGTGGGAACTGCAAATTAAAGAACCAGTTTCTCCCCACGCCTTACAACGTATTCGCCAGTTTAAAAAAGAAGTAGAAGCCAAAGGCGCAACCTTAGTTTTGGGACTTTCTTGGATTTATGGCAGTACAGATAGCAAAACTCTTGGTAATATCAGTAAAACTGCTGAAAAGCTAGGGGAAATTGCCCCTGTACTTTACGACAAACAGAGTTTGAATGTAAAGACCGACTCTAGTCTATTTGCCGACACACATTACCATCTCAACTCATCAGGTCGCCGCACCCGTACCACCGAGTTAGTAGAACAACTCAAAGCTTTGAATATTGTTCGTAATTAGCCAAAGGTTAGGGGATGAGGGAGATGAGGGAGATGAGGGAGATGAGGAAGGAATAATAATATTTCTTAGTTGCTAAACTCATATATCTTTCTCCCCCCACTCCCTCATCTCCCCCTACTCCCCAGTCCCCAGTCCCCAATCCCTTTTTTAAATATGGTGAGAAAAGTATTGACAAAAACGCTGGATGATGTGTTAGGGCTGGATTTGCGATCGCTAGCAGCTTTTCGCATCGGTATAGCCTTGATTCTGTTGACTGATTTAGGCATTCGCTTCGGTGACTACATCGCCCATTACACCGATGCAGGCGTTATGCCCCGCACCTTACTACAAGACATCAGCAAACCTTGGCATTGGTCACTACACGCCCTGAGTGGGGAACCCTTCTTTCAGGTGCTGTTGTTTGGGCTGGCTGCTGTCATGGCCCTACTCATGCTTGTGGGATATCGCACCCGGATAGCTACCATTGCCTCTTGGGTGTTACTCATCTCCCTGCATAACCGAAATCCCGCCTTAATTTTCGCCGCCGATGATGTGTTGCGGGCGCTGATGTTTTGGGCAATGTTTCTACCTCTGGGTGCTAGCTACTCCATCGAAAGCGCCCTGAATACTGCCACTCGCAAGTTACCTGAAAGAGTTGTTTCTGGGGCGACCTTTGCCTTAATTTGTCAGCAGTGCTTTATCTACATCTTCTCCGCCGCCTTCAAAACCAAAAGTCCCATATGGGCTGATGGCAGTGCTGTCTACTATTCTCTCAGCTTTGACCAGTACGTCACACCGTTCGGTCATTTCCTCCTCAACTTCCCGCAGCTTTTAACCCTTTTTACCTACGCTACCCTGGTGTTGGAATGGGTAGGGCCTTTAGTGCTGTTTATCCCCTTCCGTAACAGCTTCTTCCGTATGTGTGCTGTGATTACATTCATCTTGCTACACGCGGGATTTGGTTTAACGTTGAACTTGGGTATTTTCCCCTTCTTAAGCATCTTTAGTTGGTTAGCCTTCCTCCCCAGTTCCTTTTGGAATGGGTTACAAAAGCGCCTAGAAACACCAGAACGTCAAGGCTTGACAATTTACTTCGATGCTGACTGTGGTTTTTGTAAAAAAGTAGTGCATCTGTTACGCACAATCTTGATTTTGCCAGGTACGCCCTTACTCATGGCGCAAGAGTACCCAGATATCCATACCGATATGCAAACCTACAATTCCTGGGTAGTGGAAGACTGGCGGGGAAATCGACATTTTAAATTTGCGGGAATTGCTTATATAGTCAGTCTGTCACCCGTATTTCGCTTTCTTGTTCCTCTACTTACGTGGAAACCAGTTATGGCATTGGGGACAAAGTTTTATGAGACAATTGCCTCTAACCGTAGGATTGCTGGTAATTTCACCAAACCCTTTAAATTTAAACCAATACAGATTCGCTCATCAAGGTTATTAAATATTCTGGCGTTGGTATTGCTGTTGTATACTTTTGTATGGAATATCAGCAGTTACTCCCCCGATGCCTTCAGGCGTAAGGCTTGGCAAAGTACGGAATTTCTCGGACGCGCTACACGCCTAGACCAGTCTTGGAGTATTTTTGCACCTGCACCACCTAGAGACGATGGCTGGTACGTAATTCCTGGTCGCCTGCAAGATGGGGCGGAAGCTGATATTTTCCGAGGGGGAAGTCCGGTAAGTTGGGATAAACCAGACTTGGGTTTACGCAGTGCTATATATCAGAATATGCAATGGCGTACTTATTTTATCAACTTGAATCGGGCGATCGGTAAAAAGCTTTATCCATTCTACGCTCAATATGTTTGCCGTACTTGGAATGCTCAACATACTGATGGGAAAAGCCTGAAAAGCTTTGATATTTATTTTATGAGTGAGCGTACTGTACCACCAGGTCAAAAGCAAACTGTTGAGAAGAAGGAGACTTGGCAGCAGTCGTGTTCTTGATGATACAGCATATTTTGGGTAAACGAGGTACAAGCGTAAAACCCAAAACCATGTAGAGACGTTACATATAACGTCTCTACAGTATTTCACGAATAGCGAAACTGCTGTAAGACAATTGTAGATTAATTCAAGCTGTATATTTGCAGGATAAATTACTCCACATTGCTGACTTTCTGAGGCCAAAGATAAATTCCCCCAGAGATTAAAGTTAAGGCGACGGATACCCAAAAAGCTATCAAAGATGGTAATTGCCAAGCTGATGATAAAGGTGCAATCAATAGTGCGATCGCTACTATCTGACTCACCGTTTTTAGCTTACCCCAAATATTCGCCCCTGTAATCTGCGTTTGGTTCACTCGCCAACCTGCGATCGCCAATTCTCGCGCTAAAATCAAAAACACTCCCCAAGCCGGGATTTTTCCCAATTCCACCAAAACCAACAACGGCGCTAGCACTAAGAATTTATCTACCAAGGGGTCAAGAAATTTACCCAAATCACTAATCTGATTCAGCTTTCTTGCTAAATAACCATCTAACCAATCAGTTAATGCCGCAACTAAAAAAATAGCCAAACACACCCACCTAGCCTGCGGTGTAGAGTCATATAAGCCGTATAGTAGAAATGGTACACCAAGAAGGCGAGAAAAGGTAATCCAGTTTGGTAAAGTCATGAATTTGGATAATAAATTTTCTATAATTTCAACCAATCAAATAATTGCCCTAATGTCAAATGTAAATCTTTAACTAAATCGGGTACAGGTAATATATCTTCTTGATTTTCTAAATATATTGGTTGTTGATTTGGTGGATAAATCAAAACGCTAGATTCTTCTGAGTCAATTAACCATCCTAAACTAGTACCATGATTTAAACAATGTAAAATATTGCTAATAAATTTAGTTGTTCTTTGGTCAGGTGATAATATTTCAATTGTCCAATCTGGATAGGTATTAAACACATTGCCAATATTACCCTTTTCATCAACAGGAATCCTTGACCAAGCAAACACCGCCACATCTGGAACAATAGAACGCCCGCCAAAAGTGCAGCGTAATTCTGGAAAAGCTAAGGCAATTTTCTTGCTTTCCACCACATTATTAATTGCATTGGCTGATTGAATCTGTAGTCTACTATGTTTTCCTTGAGGCATAGGTTTTTGAATGATTTCACCGTTGATATATTCACTTGCTGGTTTTGTTTCTGGTAACTGTAAAAATTCCTCTAAAGTGATCCGGCGAGTTGGTGTTTTTATCATAATATTTTCCCTGCTCGTATTAATATCAGGTGACAGGTGACAGGTGACAGGCTTGAGAACTTCTCATTGCTGAGGTTTTATGATTAGTTTATGTCTTCATCTCTCTGGTAACAGCTATACATCCAAGTTTAGCCTAACTTAAAAAGTGAACCTATACGTAACCTTGTTATACTAATTTTTATGAGGTTGGATATAAGTAGGTAGACATAATTAAATGTAAGATGAGTTGTTGTTCGTAGTGTTCGCATAGCGTCTGTCTACGACACGCTACGCGAACGGAGAAAGCGATTTATCGCTCTGTTGCTGGGTTTTAAAGGACTAAAGTCCTTACTACAAACTTATCTTTTATTAAGTCTCTCTACTTAATGAGAAAATTCATTGATTTATCCGCGTTTATCTGTCTTGAAAAGTTTCCTACGGAGGGAAACCCTCCTACAGAACTTTTCGCTGCGTGCATCTGCGTTCAATTATTCTATACAGCCTCATATTAATTTGGTATGAATTAGGAATTACAAATTTGTATTTAGTCTAAGCGCATGGCATGATCTGGATCTGGGAATTATCTACACCATAATTATGACTAACAGTACAGATTTTCGTATTGAACGCGATTCAATGGGCGATCGCCAAATTGCAAGTGATGTATATTACGGTATTCAAACCCTACGCGCTATCGAAAACTTCCCCATTAGCGGCATTAAGCCCTTACCCACTTACGTAGATGCTTGTCTGTGGATTAAAAAAGCTACAGCAATTGTTAACGGAGAACTAGGCTGCATTCCCCAAGATATTAGTCAAGCCATTGTCCAAGCTGCTGATGAAATTCTCGCTGGGAAATTAAGAGATCAGTTTGTTGTTGATGTTTATCAAGCGGGTGCGGGAACTTCCCACCACATGAACGTGAACGAAGTTCTAGCAAATCGAGCTTTGGAAATTCTCGGTGAAGAAAAGGGTAATTACAAACGAGTTAGCCCTAATGATCATGTAAACTACGGACAGTCTACCAACGATGTGATTCCTACAGCAATTCGTATCGGTGGCTTGTTGGCTCTTACCAATACATTACAACCAGCTTTAGAAAAAGCGATCGCTGCTCTAGAAAACAAAGCTGTAGAATTTCAAGATATCGTCAAATCTGGCAGAACCCATCTACAAGATGCTGTTCCCGTGCGTTTGGGTGACAATTTCGCCGCTTGGGCGCAAATTTTATCAGAACATCAAAACCGCATCTACACCGCCTCTGGCGACTTAATGGTACTAGGTTTAGGCGGTAGTGCGGCGGGAACAGGCTTAAATACTCATCCCCAATACCGCGCCCGTGTGGTAGAAGTGCTGGGAGAATTACTCAACTTCCCACTGCAACCCGCACCGCATCTGATGGCGGCTATGCAGAGTATGTCCCCCTTCGTGAACGTTTCCGGTGCGTTACGCAACTTAGCCCAAGATTTAGCAAAAATCTCTCACGACTTGCGGCTGATGGACTCCGGGCCGAAAACTGGTTTCAAGGAAATTCAACTACCACCCGTGCAACCTGGTTCCTCAATTATGCCAGGGAAATATAACCCAGTCATGGCAGAGATGACATCAATGGTGTGTTTTCAGGTGATGGGGTACGACCAGGCGATCGCATTTGCCGCCCAAGCCGGACAATTAGAATTAAATGTGATGATGCCGTTAATCGCCTATGATTTGATTCACAGCATCGAAATTCTTGGGTTAACCATCGCCGCCCTCACAGAACGCTGTATTCAAGGAATTACCGCCAACGAACAAAGGTGTTTAGCCTACGCGGAAGGTAGTTTAGCCCTAGTCACAGCACTCAATACCCACATTGGTTATTTAAACGCCGCAGATGTGGCTAAAGAATCATTAAAAACCGGAAAATCCCTACGACAGATTGTTTTAGAAAAAGGACTGATGACGGAAGCAGAATTAGCCACTGTCTTAAATCTAGAACAGATGAGTAGTATTTTACCGCTTCATCAGGGAAGTGGAGAGTAGAGACTAGTAGTCTGCCAAGTGAATTTTGCGTTGTGGTCAGCAGAGGTGCAGAGGTGAAAAACTTACTGTCAGTTTCTCCTCTGCTCCCCTGCTCTTAAGAGGATGTTTGAAAAGTCCTATGCTTGGTAGCAAAACGTTATAGATCCCCCTAAATCCCCCTTAATAAGGGGGACTTTGAAAGTATTTCCCCCCTTTTTAAGGGGGGTTAGGGGGGATCAACAAGTGCTTAAAATCACAGCCAACCACTTTTCAAACAACCTCTAAGAGTACACCTACACCCCTACCTCTGCCGTCAAAACTCTATTTTTGCAATAAAACTTCAAATTTTTACAAAATAGTAACTCTCGATACATCTACTTGAGAAAACCGCATATACCATTAAAAAAATCTTAATCTCAGATAAAGGTCAGGTACAAAAGCCTTATTTAGCTTATGAGCCTGATAACTAATCCAAATATCCACTCTATATTTAGGTAATTGTGCGGTTATCAATTGTACATATGTTGACATAACCTAAGAGGAAAAAAATTATCCCGCAAGGGTGATGCAACTATTGACAAAAAACTGCCAATATGCAGTATATGCCTCAAGCAAAGGAGTTTGCCATGTATCGACAAATGTGCTGGATATCTAAGAGTAGCGGTGATGGTGATAAAATTTTATATCTGCAAACTGCGCCCAGCCAACCGTGGCGACCATATACCCATTTCCCGCAATATTCAGTACCAGATTATCAGATACCAGGTGGCTCCAAAGGTTGGGCGACTTATCAGAAATTACTAAAAGCAGGTTGGACATTAGTACCCAGCGCCCGCGCCAACGAATTTGGTAGCAATGTTTATGCAGAGTCAATGGTTAATGGTCAGTAGTTATCAGTTGACAATTATCTTGATTTTGGAATACCTTCGCCGCGTGGGTCGGCTGCGCCTTCTAGGTCGCCTTCTTTGGTGACGACGATCGCATTAATATTGCCCCAAGGATTAATTTCCTTAATATTATGTCCGCGTTGGCGTAAGTCTTGCAGGGTAAGTGCATCTAAACCCCAACTTTCTACTCGCAATTCATCGGGTAGCCATTGGTGATGTATGCGTGGGACAGACACGGCTGCACCAACATCCATATTATATTCCAAAACATTGAGTATAACTTGCAAAACTTGAGTGATGATGGTGCTACCACCGGGCGCACCTACTACCATTCGCAGGCGTTCGTTCTCGGTGACTATGGTCGGTGTCATGCTTGATAGGGGCGTTTTCCGGGGTGCGATCGCATTGGCTTCGTTCCCCACTAGTCCAAATACGTTAGGAACGCCTGGTGCAGCAGCAAAATCATCCATCTCATCGTTGAGCAAAATACCCGTCCCCGATGCAACCACCCCAGAACCAAAGCCGTAGTTAACTGTAAAGGTGAGGCTAACAGCGTTGCGTTCTTCATCGACGACGTTTAGATGGCTGGTTTCGGGAGATTCATAGCGTGCATATATCCTTTGGGGTATCTCTGCTTGTCCGAACCTTTGTAAGATTTCTGGCGCTATGGGTTTGACTTGCGTTGAGGGTGTGGTTCTATCTAGATTAATTTCGCCACGGCGTTTTTTGGCGTAGGCTGGACTAAGCAAGGCTTGTAGGGGAATCTTGACAAAATCGGGGTCGCCTAAATATTGTGAGCGATCGCTGTAAACAATTTTCATCGCTTCTGTTAATAAATGTAAAGCTTTTGGGTGATGCCAACCCCAGGATTTTAAATCTGTGTCACCAATTATATTTAACATCTGTATTAGCAGCACACCACCGGATGATGGTGGTGGCATTGAGCAGATTTTAGCTTGACGAAAATTACCACAGACGGGATTACGCCAGATAGGCTGATAGGCTTTGAGGTCTGCTAAGGTAATTAAACCGCCATTTTTTGCCATATCTGCGGCGATCGCACGGGCGATACTACCAGTGTAGAAGCTTTGGGGATTTTGGGCGATCGTTTCTAGAGTACGGGCTAAATCACGCTGTACCAACCTTTCCCCAGGCTGATAAAAATCGCCGTTGCGAGTGAAGATTTCCCTAGCGGCTGGGTTGTTGAGAATTGCTTGTTTGCGGGTTTTCTGTACTGATATAGAACGCCAAGAGGGTTTTTCACTGAGAACGAAACCATCTTGAGCGAGTGCGATCGCAGGTTTTACCACCTCCCGCCAAGGTAGCTTACCATAACGCCGATGCACTTCATAGATTCCGGCGATCGTTCCTGGTGTAGCCACCGCCAAATGACCGTTAACACTGGCATTCGGACGCACCTTACCTGCTGCATCCAAGTACATATTTCTCGTAGCTTTCAGGGGTGCGCGTTCCCGAAAATCCAACGCCTTAATTTCTCCCGTTTTCTGAGAACGCATCAGCAAAAACCCCCCACCACCAATTCCTGCCGAAAAAGGCTCAACAACAGAAATGGCAAAGGTTGTAGCCACTGCTGCATCAACTGCATTTCCACCCTTACCTAACATTTCCACCCCCGCCGCACTCGCCAAAGGATGGGCAGATACCACCATGCCCTTTTTACTGCGTAGAGGTAAAGTAATAGTGGCTGAGGCTATCTGACTGTAACAGAGAACCCCCAGAGAAAAGACGGTAAATACAACCCGCTTGGATTTCGCAAGGATAGGCATTTTTATACTTTTTCGTGCAATACTCTTAGCCTACAACCACAGCAAACATTTTATACATTATTGTGTGGAACGCGGCTATATTAAAAATCAATCCAGGTAATGTGGATTTTGCTCTGGTTCACTATTTTTATACGCACTTATATCAAAAAGACTCAATTGTTTTGATGCCAGCTTCCATTTATACTTAACCATATATTTATCTAGCCAGTCATCGGCTACATTCAGTTGAATTCTTATCGATGATTTTCTCAAGGATAGCTTTGGTTTCGTAATTCTTACTTTCTCACTTAACAGTGTTTTTATCGTGTTTGAATATCCCTCCAAAGATATTTTCATTATTACTAACGAAGTCTTCTTGAAATTCAATGACATGACATTCTCCAAATTCTTTATATAGAAAATCACGATTATATCTATTGTCTGCCTCCTTCCCAATGAACCAAATAACATCGATTTCTTGATCTAAATAGTCTTGGGTTCTTTTCTCTAGTGATTCAACGCTAATGCTGGCAAGCTGACACTCAATAGCGATATATGGTTGACCAGCATAGGTAATCATCAAGTCAGCAATTCTTCCATGCTTTCCAGCTTGCGGTATGGGATACTCTATCTCTACTTTAAGTTTATTATTATTTAATGTTTGAATTTGTTGACAAATTTCATTATATAAAAGTTGTTTACCCAGTAGATGTTCTTTTGTCTCAGGATGATGTTCCATAATGGATGTACATCTGGAAGAGTGATAAAAGTGTAGTACCCCTCCATACCGCTTTCTAGGAAACATTGTTTGACTACAGTAAGGACAAGTAAATCCCTCTGGATATTTATTTTTTAGTTCGAGCCTATCACGGAAACCAAAAGTACAAACAGGATTCTTATTTACATCTAAAGCTTTAAAAGGCATATTCAATTAAATGAAATAGACATTATTATTCTTAACAATTATTTATATGTTTGTGAATGTAGAAAATACTTAAAAACTACTAATACTAATATTAGTAAATTAATATGTTAAAACAATTTTTATAAAAGTAGGGTGGGCATTGCCCACCAAAACCATGAGCCGATTGGCAATGCCTACTACATATATTTTTAGCTCAAAAATACATAACAACATGATAAAAATATCTCTATCCAGCCTCTAAGCTCTAACCTCTAACCCCTATTTTTACTTTTTTTAGATTATAGTAGCCAAATACACTAAGATTAGCTATATTCCCGTAAGTATAACTTGAAAAAATAGATACTTATATGGGAATCAGTTGGAAAAGTATAAAAGTTTTGACAGGTCTTTTCTGTACACTCACCTTTACACAGCTTTTGACTACAAATACTCCTGTACAAGCAGCCGAGACAATTGTAGTGCGGTTTGGGTTGTTTGCCGAATCAATTCCTGTGGCTGACTTACAAAAAGCGGCGCAGACTGGAGAATTTCCTCAAAGTTTAAACCTGTTTACCAGCAGATTATCTCAAGGACAACGCCGTAGGCTCATCAGAGCGCTGAGGACAAGAGTACCTTTAAATGTAGTTACCATCAATAGATTATTGAATACTCAAATTGGTACAACTATTCTCAATGATATCGCTACGGCTGTGGCGCGGAAAGACCAAGCAGGCGCAACAGCTTTAAGAGCTAGTTTAGTTTTGGGTGCTACTGCTCCAGATGGACTTTCTATTCTCAGCGTTCTTAAAGCTTACCCTAGTAAAAATTTAGAAATCAACCTACCCCAAGCTTTACAAGTGGTGGGGAGTTTAAATAATGCTTTCTGGCGGACACAACAGTATATGCTGTCAATTAATACCATACTTGACACCAGAAAACCGCAGATTTCCTTACCTTTTGACCCTAGCGAACCAGGAAACGCTCAAGTACAGGTACTCAACTTGAATTTACGTGATCAAAAACGCAACCGTCAAATTCCCGTTGATATATACTGGTCAACGGCTGCAACTCAGGAAAAACCTGTCATTGTCTATACGCATGGTATGGGTTCAGTCCGCACAGATTTGCGTTATCTAGCTGAACATCTAGCCTCTCACGGTTATATATTTGTCGCTTTAGAACATCCAGGTAGTAATCAGACAAATACCGATTTAGCTATCAAGGGTAAAACTCGGTTTTTACAACCCCAAGAATTTTTAGATCGTCCTAGAGATGTGAGTTTTGTTTTGGATGAATTGGAAAAACTCAACCAAACAACGGGTAATCCTCTACAAGGGAAACTGACAATTAATAACACAATGGTTATAGGTTATTCTTTTGGTGGCGGTACAGCTTTATCACTGGCTGGAGGCGAGTTACAAATCACCGCAATCAAAGAACGTTGTCAGAAGAAATTAGCTTCTGTGAGCTTAGGAGAAACTCTGCAATGTGTTGCACAAGAATTACCAGAGAAAAGCTATCAATTACGGGATAACAGAATTAAACAGGCGATCGCTTTAAGTCCTACCACTTCAATTATGTTTGGCGAAACTGGTTTAACTAAAGTGCAAATCCCGACTTTAATTGTCGCCAGTTCCGCCGATAAAACTACCCCAGCCTTAACAGAACAAATCGCCGCATTTAGCAAAATTCCCTCACCAAAATGGTTAGTAGGGATAATTGGGGGTACACATTTGAGTGTAAAAGAACCCAGTACTACCTTAGACCAAGTAAACCAACCCAATACACCCTTTACTGGTGGGGAGATTGTCGGCGAACAAGCAGCCGATGTTCGCAGATTTATAAAAGCGATCGCCTTAGCAATGGCTGCACAACTCACACCAGAAGCCCAAAAATACGCTATCTTCCTCACCCCAGACTACGCTCAATTAGCCTCAACCAAAGCCTTCCCCTTCCGCATAGTTACAGAACTCCCTCGTGAAGCCGTTCCTGTCGGGACGCGATAGCTTTGGGGGAGTGGGGGGAGATGGGGGAGTAACCCACCCCTAGCCTTTCCCTGGAGGGGAACGGGGAGATGGGGGAGTAGGGGGAGAAAAATTAATATCAACTGTCAACTGTCAACTGTCAACTGTCAACTGTCAACTTGAGAATTTCTGCTATGAGCATATTAGGATCTAAAGGTTTATTAACATAGCCTTGAAAACCCGATTTCAACGCCATTTTTAAATCTTCTTCTGAACCTAGCGCAGTGAGAGCGATCGCTGGAATATTCCTATTTTCTGTAAGTTCATTATTTCTAATTTGCTTTAATAATGTAAATCCATCCATATCTGGCATAGCAATGTCAAAAATTAACATATCAAACTTGAATTTTTCGACTATCTCTAGCGCTTCTGCTCCTGATGTTGCTGTTGTTACTTGCACATCATAACTTTCTAAAACGCAGGTAGTTAAAAACAGACTATCGGCATTATCATCTACTACTAAAATCTGCAACCCATCTAAAGAATTATCTGAATTTGTAACGTTTTGTGGATGCTGTTCTTCCGAGTTATTTGACACGCTATAGTGGCCTCCCTAGTTGCCCAAATCAATTACGGAGGAAGTTGTACCAACAGCTAGTAGCCCCTAGCTGTTTGGTAAACATCTGTAAATCAAACTATCACAACCTGAAGGACATATCATGTCAATTTTCACACTTATAATATCGTGGGGGTAGGTAATTGCTAGTTGATCATATAGGAATCAGATTTGATTTGTGAAAAACTCTTAGTACCTGTACGGTGGGCAATGCAGCGCCGTATCAAGGTTTTGTAAGGCAAAGCAGCTACCTACGTATATTTCAAGAATTAAGTATAAATCCTATATTAAAATAATATTACTAATTAGCAATGATTCATCACCAATCAAAATCTTGATTAATTAGCCGAACTTTTTATTAATTCTATTTAGATAAAAATAATTTAACTAAAAACCTCGGTTTATAACCGGAGTGTAGAAATATAAGCTAAACCTCTTTTAACCACACAGTAAACAAAACATTGATGCTTGGGGTAATATAACTTGCATTAATAGAAGTTCTTTTCTGCCTTTTTGTATATAACTTTATCTATCAAAAGTCAGAAATGCTTCAATAATATTGATATAAGCAAGCTTTAGCTAGTTGGATGTTCTTAACTTGCACTTTGTCAAGAAAAAGGTGGCGATGCACTCCCCACCCTATTAACTAGCCTCTAGCCTCTAATTTTTATTTTTGATCTGCCAAGAAACTTAGATATAGCACTGACTTTTCACGGGCTGGAAAACCTGGCTTTGCACCTGTTACCTGTCCCCTATCACCTGTCCCCTGCTATAGTAGTAACTTTTTGCTGTTGATAGCGTAGTTTAAATTGCTGTTGCTGCTTTTTATGATCCACAATTGGTTGAGGATAACCAACAGCACGACGCTCTAGAGGCGTAATCTTACCAGTTACTAAATACTCTGTATCTATTGACCTCAATTCAGGTAGCCATCGACGAATATACTCTGCATCAGGGTCAAATTTTTGCGATTGGCTAGCGGGGTTAAAAATTCGCACGGGTTTAGGATCCATACCACTAGAAGCACTCCATTGCCAGCCCCCATTGTTGGCAGATAAATCACCATCAATTAGCTTCTGCATAAAATACTTCTCTCCCAATTGGGGATTAATTAACAAGTCTTTGGTAAGGAAACTAGCAACAATCATGCGACAACGGTTGTGCATCCAGCCGCTTTCATTCATCTGCCGCATAGCTGCATCAACAATAGGATAACCTGTTCTGCCCTCACACCAAGCCTGAAAATGTTCTTCGTTAGTTTCCCAAGGAAAGCTTTTAAAAGCTTCGCGGTAAGCCCCGTCAGCTAATGCGGGGAAATTATACATGGCGTGTTGATAAAATTCCCGCCATGCTATTTCTTGTTGCCATGTGCGGATACTGGCGCTAGTTTCTTCGCTACGACTATTTTCCGATGCTTCTAGAGTTGCTTGCCAAACGGTGCGAATGCCAATTACACCAAATTTCAATGCTGCACTCAGTTGTGATGTGCCGTCAACGGCGGGGAAATTACGCTGTTGTTGATATTCACTGATGGCTTTGGCGGTAAATTCTTCTAACTTGGCTTGGGCTGCGGCTTCCCCAGGTGCAATTACCAAACCACCATCCCAGAAAAATCCTAAATCTTTGGCTGTGGGTAAAGGTTTGACTCCAGCTTTTTGGGCAATCTCTTGTTCAGTATCTGTTAGTCCCTGGGCGTTTTGCAAGGTTTCCACTGGTTTAGCCTTGGGTTTGCTACTCCAATTTTTCCAAAAGGGGCTATAGACAGTGTAGGGGGTCTTGCTACCCGAACGGATTTCTTCTGGGGAATGGAGTATCTGATCCCAATTGTGGGTGAGAAATTCGATGCCTTTAGTTTTTAAGGTATCAATAATGGTGCGATCGCGTATCTGCGAATATGGTTCTACATCCCAATTCCAAAACACAGCTTTAGCATTCAACGCCTCAGCTAAATTAGGGATACCTTGCACCGGATTCTCATGTAATATTAATAATTCGCTTCCCACTTCCCGATATCGCACCTGTAGCGCCTGCAAACTGCCAATCATATAAGTTACTCTAGCAGGCGCAACATCATCCCTTTCTAAAATATTTGGGTCTAAACAAAATACACCCACTACTTTAGAACTTCGCCCTCTAGCCGCCGCCAGCCCTAAATTGTCAGCAATACGTAAATCGCGGCGATGCCAAAATAAAACTAAGTCAGACATTTGCTAATTTATATAGTTCCTTTGTACTAGATTAAACTCTAGTACTACCATTGAACAACATTCTGGGGACTGGGGACTGGGGACTGGGGACTGGGTATTGGGGACTGGGGACTGGGTATTGGGGACTGGGGACTGGGGAGATGAAGAGAATAAGTCTTGACTATGGACTAATGACTAATGACTAATGACCAATGACCAATTACTACACTATGTCTACCGGAAAAAGTGGATTATTGACTTATTATGGGTTAAAGTTAAGTATACTCTTCTTAATACATAATTACTTATTTTGTCATGGCGACCTTGTTACTGGACGACGGCACAATTGAGAGCAATCTAGATGAGATAGCCCGTGAACTTGCCCCGCTTGGTATTCACATAAAGCACTATGATCCAGGTACAGCGCTGTTATTTCCCCATCTCTTAACACAAGATGTCTTAACAGACGGTGAAAAGCGCCACATTGTAGATTTGCACAATAGTGTCTTTGAATTTATCCAGCAGGAAAACCGCTATCTTTGGTGTGATTTGCTGAACGTGCATCCAGGTTCGCCTAATCTGCAAACTTTAATTACTACCTACAGCCAGTATCACACTCATACTGCACCTGAACCATTGTATGTTTTAGCGGGTGAGATAATTTTTGGTTTTATCAAGCCAGATGGTAGCCAAGTACAGCTTTTAGTCCAGTCCCAAGATTATCTGCATATCCCCGCCGGCGTAGAACACTGGTGTAGTCTCACTGCATCGTTAAATTTCAAAGCAGTACGCTATTTCACAGCAGCAGATGGCTGGCTTCCCAACTATACAGGTACTAAGTTGAATGATAAAGACTGGGGACTGGGGAATTAATTAACACTTAATCTGTCAACTGTCAACTGTCAACTGACTAATTACCATCCCAAATTAGTTCTAAACGTTCTTGTGCTGATTTGAGAGCTTTTTCGGGAGACTCACCCAATAGTGTAGCCTCAATTGCTCGGCCAAGACTGTCAGATAGGCGACTATATCCAGCAATAATTGGTCGAGAACCAGCCTCAGACATCTGTTCCATAAACACTTTTAATACTGGCTGCTTGCTGATGAATTGCTGATAAGCTTCACTCTCAAGAGATTTTCTATTAACTGGTAAAAAACCCGTTCCTATACTCCATTCTGTTTGGAATTCTTCACTCAAAACATACTCTAAAAATTTGAGTGCAGCTTTTTCTCTAGCAGGTGTTGTCTTCATCAAATACATAACACCCGTGGCGGTGACTGTAGCCGGCTTAATCTTTGCTGGTATGGGAAACACCTGATAGTCAACATTTGACTTCATGATATAAGTCCAAGGCCCTGTAATTTGCATCGCCACTCGACCTGAGACAAAACCATCCTCCTCATAACCACGTTCTGGAGGCGAAAGAGTTGCTGAACCATCTTTGATCAAGTTCTGCCAAAACTGTAAAGCATCAATAGCAGCCTGATTCGTCAAATTTGGTCTATTATTGTCTACGATGTCGCCACCGGCACTTAGTAAGAAGGGAAACCAACTAAAGACAGTCCATTCTTGCTTGCCTAAAGGCAGTAACATCCCGTACTGTTCAGGTACTTTATCGCCATTACGGTCAATAGTTAACTTTTTTGCTACTTGTCTTAATTCTTCCCAAGTCTTAGGCGTTTCCGTAATTCCCGCAGCTTGAAAAAGTTTTGGACGATAGAAAATACCAAGGTTGGCAGTGTATAAGGGTATTGACCAGATATGGTCATTTAATCGTAATTCTGCAAATAAATTCGGTAATACTTCCGACTTTATCGGTAATTGTTCTAGCCAATCATCTAAAGGTTGAATTGCCCCTAATTCGGCAAACTGACCTGTATTTTGTGGGTCGTAGGCCAAAATATCTGGAGGTACATTTCCCACAACTGCTGTTAAGATTTTTGGCAATTGTGGCTGACCAACAAAAATAGATTCTACTTGAATATCAGGATGAGTTTGATTAAATTTCTTTACTAGTTTTTCAAACACTTCTCGATTTGCCGGAGGATTAATTGATTGCCATAAGCTTATACGAATTACTCCGTCAGTCTTAGCAACTGTTCCCTGACAACCGGATAAAAGTATTAAACATAGACTCAGCATAATTAACAGCAATGAAAATTGCCAAGCTGATTTTCTCCAGTTGCGAGATAAAGTATTTATCTGGGATTGAAAATAAGTAAAACTCATGACCAGTGTTTAAACAACTGCGCCCCTACCCAAATATTGTCGCATTCTTTTGTTTTAAATTGGTAAGCTAATCGTCATTAATTTTTCAAGGCTTTAGTCCTGGGTTTATGCAACTTAAATGTTCATTAGCTGATTACGTGGGGTGGGAAATGCCCACCCTATAAATGCTATATTAATTCGCCCTTTCTAAACCAGACCCCAGTATAATCAATGCGATTGAGGGTAAACTGCTCTCCTCTCAAACGTTCAAAATCATGTAATGCTTTTCTACAACCATCCCAATGACCATAGTCATCCACTTGAATGCTAGCATTAGGAGCAACGTTGTCATAGAGGTTATTGAAGATATCCATTGTTGATTCATACCAGTCGCCATCAGCATGGAGAAAGGCAATAGTACCTATTGCTGATTTATATTTGGGTAAGGTTTCTGCAAATAAACCCTTCACAGGGATAACAATATCTTCGACATTTAATATTTGAGAAACCTTTTGGATATTTTCTGTAATTGGAGCTTTTAAAGTACCAACTCCAAATCCTGTATCATTTGCTGGTATGCCATTGTGTATATCTATTTCTGTTGGGTCGGGCATTCCTTCAAAAGTATCACAGGCGTAAACTAAGCGTGGACGGCGGCTATACTTCTTAACTATTGCGCCTAATAATGCTGCTGATCCTCCTTTACAACTGCCACATTCAACAAAGTTCCCAGGAATATCATCTAAACAAACTTTCCTCGCTAGATTGTAGAGGGAAAATAACCGTGCTTCACCTAATAAAGTGTAAGGTTGAATAGTATTCACTAGTTCCTGAAAGTCATTGAAGACATCAGTTGATAATTGACTCACTTTATAGTCTTGCAAATGTTCTGGTAAAGACCAATCCATTTGAGGGTCTGGGTGATGTTGCACTGGTTGAATATTTCCCCGCCAAGCAACTCCCATAATTTGCATTGTTTGATAAATCATCGTGTTCCAACCCTGATTTTTTAAGTAATCTAAACCTTGGACAACATCAGGGCAAGTTAAATCATGGAACAAAATTAAAGCATCGTTCTCGGCAAATTTTTCGCAAACTATCGCATCGTTTAATGGGCAGGGCGCATCATGAGAACCATCAATGAAAAAGAATGACCATTTGCGCTGTAATTGTTCTGCTAATTCTTCTACTTTTTGAGGGCTATAACCGCTTACTAAATTAACTGTTTCCAGAACACCTGCGTCTCGCAAAGAATTACTGACACTTTCGTAAATATCTGCTTGATCTAACAGAGGATCAATCACATCTAACTCTACACCTGCCAAGGCTATATGACAAGCAGACCAACCATACCAACAGCCAATTTCTAGAGCTTTTTTATCTCTAAACTTGAGGGCAGTATTATAGAGAATATGAGCTTCATCTCGACTAACAAATCCTATGTATTTGTGTCTTTTATCTACATACCAGTTATGGGATATATCGTGCCTGAGATAAGGCCAATTAGATATAGTGGTATCTTCTACAATCATATTGGGGAAGCATTTGTCAGGCTTAATAACTTCCAATCCAGGGGAAACATAATCTTCGGCTGGCAATAATTCTCTACTAATAATTTCTACCATTTCTTTATTCATGGTTGATGCCCTCAATCTTCTGGTATTAACAACTAAATAGAATTAAGCAAAACTTCTAAATTCATCAATAATTTGAATATAGTTCTTCATAAGATAACTATAATCAAAGTTATGTTTGGCATATTCTACAATTTCCTGACGATAAGATTGATTTTTTTCTATCATCCCCAAAATTGTCTCAGTAATAATTTGTTGATTTTCTGGAGAGGCTTTGCTTAAGATGTTATCTGGCAAAACTTTAATAAATTCTTTGGTATGTAAGTTGGCACTTGCTGATTCAGAAACCACAACACATAAACCTGCGGCTAAAGCTTCGAGTACAACTAGGGGTGCAACTTCACCATCACTAATTAAAACTAAACAATTATAATCCGTAAGGTTGTTATAAACCTGTTGTAAGTTCCAAATGCCTAAATATTTGGTTGTAGTACCTTCTCTAAAATCAGGATCATCTAAAGGGCCGACGAAATCTAGAGGTACTTTTCCATCTATACTTTCTGCTAATAATCGCTGTTGTTTTCTTGGTTGAATCCAACCTAAACAAATGGCTTTATTATTTCCTGTTGCTTGGACACGAACTTTATTTGTATTGACACCGTTTGGTTGGACTTTAATAAATCCTGAATATCCTTTGTTAATAAAAAAATCTTTCGTAGGGTAGGATGCGGCAATTATACCAGGTGCATCTAGATAAAATTTAAACGCTTCTTGGAAATCTTTTTCCCATTTATTTTCTTTGAATAGGTAGCCATAATGACTTGTAAAACAATATTTTTGTTTGAGTTTTTTATTAAATTCGTTGACAAAGTGATAGGCGTGTAAATGCACAAAGTCATAATTGCTGTTGTTGATATATTCTATGGATTTATCAACATCTTTCTCATTGATGATATCTACTTCATAACCAAGTTGATTTAAACAATATTGGTAGTCATATATCAAGGTATATATAGAGTTCGATAAGGGTGGTTGAGGATTATATCCCCAAGCTACGATCGCAATTTTCATAGTAATTCTTAATCAGAAAAAAATTCCTCCTCAAGATAGCACTAATTTATTTGAATGGCAATTTTTAGGCGATTTATCCTAGTTAAGTGCCAATATAGGTGAATGTTTTGATTCTAGTAATTATCGGCATTAACAAAGTATCCCAATTGGCTATTATTGAGAAGGTGCAGAGATTAAATTAACTAATTTTTTCCAGAAACATTTCAAAGTATACAGCAAAAGGCTGGAACTTTTAAATCAGCATATTCTCAACGAAATTATCTGAGCGCCCACTATATATTTATCTCTGAATAAATAATTTCTTATCTTGATCAGCACTGCAATTTAGGCTGGAGATGATTCACAGCCCAAAGAAATTTATGATGTTTGCGTAAACCCTGTGAGTGTACCCTGGTCTGCATCTAAAGTTACGATTACACCAACAGGTAAGGCGGCATTGGGATGGTCATGACCGAATGGTAAATTGGATACAATGGGAATACCCAAATCAGCCAAGCGATCGCGCAAAACTTCCTCTACAGTAAAACTAGGGATATTGGCTGGCGCTTCGCATTTAGTGAAGCCACCCAAAGCAATACCTTTGACTTTGGTGAATAACCCACTCAAACGCCACTGTGTCAGCATTCTATCAATGCGGTATGGTGCTTCTGTCACATCTTCTAGGGCTAAAATTACGCCATCAAAGTTAGGTAAAATTGGTGTACTTAAAAGATGGGTAGCCACCGTCAAATTACCGGGAAGCAAAATACCCGTAGCCACACCACCACCCCAACCACAACCTTTCAAGGGTGCAAGCGGTCTTCCTTCCACCAAATCGAACAGACGTTGAATTGACCATTCTGGTTCATCAGCTAACGTCGTCAGCACAGGGCCATGAACGCCAGATATACCTGCGTTATAAAGACTCCACAACAAAGCAGTGATATCCGAAAAACCAATCAACCATTTTGGTGTAGTATTTTGCCAGTGCCAATTTTCTAAGATGCGTGTGCTACCAAAACCGCCTCTAGAGCAGAGAATACCGCGACATTCTGGGTCTTGCCAAGCAGAGGCTAGCTGATGGCGACGAATTTCATCTTTGTTAGCTAAGTATCCCCAACGCTGGTCAATATCATGACTAATTTCTACAAGATAACCGCGCGATCGCCAAATTTCTACACTCTGCTGCAAAGCCGCAAACTCTCGCAAAGCACCACTAGGCGCAATAACGCGCAGTAAATCTCCAGGTTTTAGAGGTTGAGGTAAAATTGCCGATTTCATCAATGTTGTTGCAAAAGTCAAAGTTTAGGATAGCCCATAGGCAAGGTTTATACCAACCTGTAGATAAAATCAGCTTGGGGAGATGAGGGAGATGAGGGAGTGGGGGGAGATGAGGGAGATGGGGGAGATGAGGGAGTGGGGGGAGAGTAACAACTGTCAACTGTCAACTGTCAACTGTCAACTGTCAACTGTTAAACTAAACCGCAGTGTGGTGTTATGGGGTATACTGCGAAGAGCTTTTTACCTAGATTATCCGAGCGATCGCCTACGTACAAGAAAAGCCATAGCAAAGTAAAAAATAATTCAACTTTTATGAGTACAATATCAGCCCCATCTTTCCTAAAACCTTATTTGCATGGTTCATTTAATTTAAAACAGCATCTACAAGGATTTCTGCATCTAGATGCAGAAACTCTAGAGATGAAATTAGCAACTGCTCAAACACAACTAGCCGAGTTGGGTAAAGAAAATTTTGATTGGGAACAGGCTACTACTTTTTATCGTGACACAGTAGGGGAGCTTTATTTATTTGAATTGGGAGCGTGGCATTTAGGAAGTTCCGACTACATTGAAGATACAATACGATTAATTGCTGACCATGCTCAAGGTGTGCTGTTAGATTTTGGCGGTGGTATTGGCACTCATACTATTGCAGCTGCCCTTTGCCCTCAAGTAGAACAAGTTATTTATTGTGATCTTAATCCTATCAGTCGTGACTTTGTTAGTTATCGCTCCGAACAACTAGGACTCAGCAATAAAATTGTAATTGCTCAGGAAATTCCAGCAGATAAAAGTTTTGACACAATCGTTTCTTTTGATGTTTTAGAGCATTTGCCTGATCCAAGTCAGCAAATATTACAATTCCATCAAATTCTCCAACCAGAAGGGAAAATGATTGTTAACTGGTGCTTCTTTAAAGGTTTTAATCAAGAGCATCCCTTTCACATAGATGATCCTGAAGTCGTCAATACTTTTTTCAAGACAATTCAGAGTAATTTTTTAGAAGTTTTTCACCCCTACTTCATCACAACTCGTTGCTATCGTAAATGGGTTTGAGAGGATGTTTTAAAATAATTTTAAATTTTGAATGGGGAGCGCAGCAACGTGACTACAGACCAAATCAACTTACTCAAGTTGCTGATGATATCTACACCTGTAGGTGCAATTGGTTCGGGTATTGGGGGAGGGGTTGAACTCACTCTCACCAATATTGCTCAGGAAATGATGCGGCGTGGGAATAGTGTTACAATTGTTGCTCCTCAAGGGTCGGTAGTCAAAGGTGTTCCCGTTGTCGAAATTGCTGGCGAATTGCAAACACCAGCCCAAACCCAAACCCGCGCTGAACCGATTGTTTTACCGAAAAACTCGGTGTTAGCAAATATGTGGAATTATGCCCGGCAAGTGCAATCAGATTATGATGTGATTGTCAACTTTGCTTATGATTGGTTGCCTTTATATTTAACGCCATTTTTTAACACTCCCATAGCTCATTTGATCAGCATGGGTTCGTTGACTGATGCAATGGACTCGATAATTGAGCAGATAGCAATTAATTTTCCTCAAACCATTGGTGTACATAGCCTGTCTCAAGCACAGACATTTACCTTTGCAGATAAATGTCGTTGTTTAGCCAATGGGATGGATTTATCCATATATCAATTTTGCGCCCGTCCGAGTGATTTTTTAGGATGGGTAGGCAGAATAGCCCCTGAAAAAGCTTTAGAGGATGCAGTTTCAGCAGCGAAAATCACAGGGATTCCCCTAAAAATTTTCGGAGTTAAGCAAAATGAGCAATATTGGCAAGATATTTGTCAAAAATACCCTGATGCGCCTATTATCTATCGGGGTTTTTTACCTACAGCAGAACTGCAACAAGAATTAGGTCAATGTCGGGCGCTATTAGTTACGCCTCGCTGGGTAGAAGCCTTTGGTAATGTAGCGATTGAGGCTTTAGCCTGCGGTGTCCCGGTGATAGCTTATCGCCGTGGTGGCTTAACGGAAATTGTCAAAGATGGGGAAACGGGTTTTCTTGTAGAACCAGATAGTGTAGATGGGTTAGTTAATGCGATTAAACAACTAGATCAAATTGATCGCCATACTTGTCGCCAACAAGTAGAAAGGGAATATTCGCAACAAGCAATGGGCGATCGCATCGAACAGTGGTTTAGAGATATTTTAGTGGGGAGGTGAGGGAGATGAGGGAGATGAGGGGAAAAGGTTAAAGGGGAAAGGGGAAAATTTGAATCTTTTTCCCCAATCCCCAGTCCCCAACCCCTAACCCCTAGCCCCTAACCTCAACTTCTGCCAAAAAGACTTGGGTTTTGGCTGTTCTTCGGGCGTTTTGACTAACTTACCGCCTGATGTCAGCTTTGCGAGGAAGTTGGTATTGTCGTAATAGTGTTCCAAAGACAGGATTTTAAAATCATCTGTTACGTGAGCAACACTAGTACCAATGACTTCTATAGTCTCAAGAGTGGGTGCATAGTCTTTATATGCACCTGTAAATTGTCCCCAGTGTCGCCATTTATAAACAATATTTGGCGGCCCCGAATAAACTTCTAACACTTCCCACAAGAAGCCATCGGGAAAAGCCGTATGAAATAAATTAGTTGAAGTGGTAAAATTTTCTTCGCTGGCTTTGTAATCTTTGGTATTGCCAATCATCAATTTGTAAGTACCTGAATTAATCAAGTCTGTGATGGTGTAGCGAGAACCACCATTGGTACTCATGCGAAATTGATCGGGAACAACAGAAAGCCATTGAGCGGGATTTGTCTTGAAGTTGGCTTCAATATCAAAGGTGCGGACTAAGTTTTGTACCAGTGTTTCTAGGGTATTGGGTAAGTGATTACGTGTACTTTCTTGGGCAAATTTTTCATTAGAATAGGTATAGTCTGGTTTTTTACCATAACGCCACTCTACATGAGTGCTGTATTTTAACACCGTGTCTCTGTCTTGTACCCAAAGATGAAGTTTTTCAATGTCGATTTGGCTCATAAACCCCTCTGCGAAATCAATGTAAAAAATAACAATTACTACAATTCCGCAGTTAACTCCCCTCATTTTTGCAGTTAAATATACAGATTATCAACTGTTAATTTATTGATTATTTGTCATGTTTGCACTATGTCACTTATCTGTATTTACTGCTTTCATAATTATGCCATTTAGCTTAATTAAGGCTGTTAATTTAGAGCCTATTAGCAGGTTAAATCCATGATTGCTAAATAATTAGCAATAAGTAGTTTTTATCCTATTCAGGAAATATCGAATAACTAAAAATTAAACTGACTCAGGTAATACAGAAAGACAGCTATTTAAGGACATCAAAGTGAATCTACGTCGCAATTATAGAGATATGTTACTAAGAAAGAGTTGGGTAATGTGGAGTGCAATCGCCTTATTAACCACTGGCTGCGAACAAATAATTGAATCTTTCCCACCTCTACCAGTAGTCGAATTACCGCCAAATCAACCACCCAGACCACAAATCCCCGTCGAATCTGCGACAACTGCCCAAATGGAAGCAGCTGTGCGCCAAGGTATCAACCAAGTTAGGCAAAAAAACGGGCTACGACCTTTACAAAATAACGTCCAACTAGCGCAAGTAGCCCGGAATTACAGCCGACAAATGGCAGAGAAGAAATTCTTTAGTCACACTGGCGCAGATGGTAGCACCTTAGCAGATAGAGTCCGGGCTGGTGGTATTTCTTATTGGGTAGTGGGTGAGAATCTATACACAAGTACAAATATTCCTCGCCCTGTACCATCAGCTATTGAAGGGTGGATGAATAGCCCTGGACACCGCGAAAATATCCTCCGTCCTGTATTTGCGGAGACAGGCGTAGGAGTGTGGAGAGTAGGGAACACCTATTATATTACTCAGTTGTTCTTGCGGCGATCGCCCCTTGGTTGGCCTTAAGGGTGTAGGGGTGTAAGGGAAAGAATTAAATATCATAGCAATTTGCAAAAAGAATGCGACAGTAGGTAGGGCTATGACTTACAAAACCATGATACGGTGGGCAATGCCCACCCTACAGGTACTATACGTATAGTCCTAATTGTGCTACTGCTTGGGATTATATTGCAGGAGCGATCGCCAGTCTTGTAAAATTGCTTCTGTCCATAGCCAATTTTTGCTCAACTCATCTAGCTGATAATTGACGGGATCTTTTTCTAGCACAGTTTGGCGTAATTTCAGGACTTCAGTCATATATTCTGCCTGTTTACCTGGAGGCAGATCGCGAGCGGATTTATACATCCCCAAGGCTAAACCAGCATAGGCTGGTAAAGCTTCAAGCGGCACATCTGAACTAGGGGGTATTTCTGCGGCAGTTGTACTACCTTGTTTCAATGCTAAATTTAATGCTTGAAACCAAGTATTATTGGCGCGATTGACATTACCCTCAACATAATAAGCAAATCCTAAAGCATTGGTATATGCAAACGAGTTGGGGTTAGCTTTCACCGCAGTTTCCCAATAACGACGGGCATCATCAATACTGTATTTTTTATCTCCTGTTTGCACAGCTTGCCAAGCTAATCTTCCGCGCAGGAAGTTAACTGATGCCTCGTTATTTTGGTTGGCGGGAACTAGATTTAAAGCTGCTTGGGCAGATTCTAAGACGTTGCGATTGAGTAATTCTTCCACAGCTGCTAACCCCGCCTCTAAATCGCCTTGATTGAATTTTGTCGTAGCCGTGGCTGTTACCATTGCTGTGGACATTTGCCGTACATCCGTTGGTGACTTCTCCACAGATACCGATGGGGCGGGAATGGGGGGTATATCTTGCACTTGCGATCGGCGGTTTTGCCACCACCAACCAAAAATAAGTATAGTGGCGATCGCACCAGCCCCAATGATCCCCCCAAGCCAACGCTGGCGACGGACACGATTTTTCGCCGCCACAAGCCGGAAATTTTCTAACTCCTGACTCTGGTTTTGGGCAGTATGCTGAGTTACAGGTGGCACCATAGCTGATAAATCTTCCCTGGGTACGGCAGGAATCTGCCTTTCTAAAACATCCTCTTGTGGAGGTTGTCCAATTTCCGGTGGTAAATCAGGTTCTTCATCTGTGATACTGTGCTGGTCTAGTTGACGAAATATATCCGAGACAAAAGCAGAATCTTCCGCATAAGTGGGATCATCATACTCAATTTCATCGACGAGATCGCCCCAGGTTTCCTCACCCAACCAGTCCAACCCCACATCACGCCCCAAACCAGAGGGAATCATCTCTTCAATAGGAAAAGACACTTCCTGATCATCTAGTACACCAGAGTAAGCTGCTGTGGTATTGGCTGGCAACGGTGAATTATATTCATTCAATGAGTCTACATTGGTGGCGGCGGCAATTTTCGAGCCAAGGAAACCATCAAATCCCGGTTGGAAATATAAAATTGGTAATGCCCAGTAAAGTTGATGTGAACCATAGGCGGAAATTAATCCTTGGCGTACCCGACTCACACATAAATCTACTGGATATCCTTGACTCAAGTTGCGGTAAAACAACTGTGTGAGAGTCAAAGCCACCTCATCAGGAATGCGTTCTGACATCGCCAAAACGCTTTGAATACCACGCTTAACCAAGCTATCTGTGAGGTTGCGTTCTCCTGTGTCGCTATTCTCTGGCGTAGCTGAGTATGCACCCCAACAGGAATTAAACACCGCCATTTGGATATTATTGTTCACCAACAAACCCGCTAAATCATCGCCAGAGAGGGTTTCTGTTAAGCCAGTCCGATTACTTACCAAGTAAATTTCCCCACCATTCGGCCCTAAGTTGCTATGACCGGAGTAGTGTAAAACTTGGTATCTGCCTTGTTCTAAGGCTTGGGTTAATTCTTCTCTACCTGGTTGGTTAAGTAAAGTTAGGTCAATTTCTGGCAGATAATTACCGCCTTCGATTGATCTGGGTAGTTGACGATGCAGTTCGGCTTGCAGCTTGATAGATTCCTGTTTCAGCAGATCCAAACTCTCTTGATCTGCTGGTGATGAGAGTACCATTAAAACTCTCACAACACCATCTTCTGAATGCTTGAGTCTGTTAGTTGAAGGTAAACGAGACACAGGAGAAATGCCACTTTGGTAGCGGGAGAAAGCAATATAGGGGCCAGTTGCCAAAGGGCGATCGCCTGCGTGCATCACTTCCCAAGGCAGACGTGCTAACCTAGTATCCTTCAGACCTAGCCGTAAACGCAGCACTTGTTGATGGTTTTGGGCAATTCCTTGGGCAGTAATCCAGCTATCTCGAAGAGTGCCTTGAAACAGTGCATTATATAGTTGTTGACCCAGTGTCACTAAGTTAACAGAATTTCTGGCGATCGCACTTTCCCGGCCATTAGAGAGAAACATATCTCCCTGTAATACAGACTTTAATGGGTCATTCATCAAATGACCAGCCGCCGCCAACCAATCAGCCACAGGCCATGTCACCAGTTCTTCAGCCAAAGGAACCCCAGGCGCGACTTGTTCCGTCCGCACCAAGTAGTCATTCTTGCCTACCGGGGTTACAGAAATGTGAAATTCCTGGGACACAACTACTCCTGTTTGCCTCCTAAATCTATTTTGAAACGCCCAAGTTTCAATTCGATTTCCCACTCCTTATGTTACTTGAGATGCACCAAACCACAGAATGTTTGACTACTCAATGGTTTTGCTTCGTCTACATTTACAACTTTATCCGGATTAGTCAGCATCCGCCCAGAACATTTTGATGGTAGATGCACCTTGATCTTCAACTCCCTAGTTGGGTGGTACCGACTAGGGGTTTTTTCTATTACTAGCATATACTGAGATAATTTTACTTTCTTGGTCAGGGAAATTCATAAATTCCTCATGTCCAAAGGGGGTTAAGGGTGTCAGGCTTTTAAACACTTCCCCTATACCCAGCCTCAACACATAACCTTAGTGCGTAAGTTTTGACTAATTATAATTTTTAGATGCAGCAAATAGCATCATTATTTGAGCAAATTTATCCGGAAAGGCGTAATTGTATTTAGAAAAAGTAGTTAGTAGATGCACCCTGATAACTGACTCCCCTAGTTGGCTGCCACCACTAGGGGCTTTTTTATGCTTAAAAAACTGCACTCATCATCTGCAAATTCGTCCGGGACGACTGACTATAAGTAGAACAATTAAATGGTAGATGCACCCTGATAACTAACTCCCCTAGTTGGCTGACACTGACTGGGGGCTTTTTTTGTTTAGCAATCAGTAACTCTTTTAATCATAAGATTGTGATAAATATACTGATTGCCTATAAGAACAGTAATTATTTTGATGAACGTACCCTAATAAATAACTCTCCCCAGTGGCCGCCACTTGTAAGGGCTTTTTTTGTGGAAAAAAGCAACTTCATTTGTGACAATTTCATCCGGAACATCCTGTTGAGTTGTAGAACAGTTAATTGGTAGATGCACCCTGATAACTAACTCCCCTAGCTGGCTGCCACCACTAGGGGTTTTTTATTGGAAATGAACCACAGACTACCTTTCAATTAATTTATCCGGAAGACTGTAACTCAAAATAGAACAATTAATTGGTAGATGCACCTGGATAACTAACTCCCTAGTTTGGTTAATACTAACCAATGATTGGTGGATGCACCTGGATAAATAACTCCCCTGCTTGATTGGTAGAAGCCAGGGGCTTTTTGCGAGAAACGTTTAACTAGTCTGCCCTGTAAATTGGTAGTTGCTTAGGGCTACATTCTAGCTCAAGATTGGAGTTATATTCTAGCGCGGATGGCATAGTATTGCTACGAATGTCTCCATCTGCTGACTAAAAATTCTTGAGTTCTAGGAATTATAACTTAACTTCTGGAATTTTCCAATTAATCAGCAATCTGAAAAATGTTACCCTTCAGATTACTGATTCTGCACTGTTAATACCCCAGAATTTGGTAGAAAATACCCTATTTGAATGATGCGCCGGTATTCCCTACCATCAATCCTGTTGATTTCTATATATTAGTTCACCGCTAGTTATCATTTTTGTGCAGAGAGAGCATATCTAGGCGCTCATGTCTAGAATATCTACAAATTTTAATTTTTGGCGGTGGGGATTGGGGATTGGGGATTGGGAAGAGAAACACAGGTAACTTACCGAAAAACTGGGTTTAAAGCCCCGCCCTTCACTTCGACAAGCTCAGTGACCACTAGGGCGGCTTTTGAGGTAGTATAACTAATAGCGGTAAAGCGCACAAATAAAAGACGAAGTAGGTCAAGCGGACTGCTCCTGATCCGGAAAGACAGGT
>DATNQO010000065.1:0-17182 GCA_036704005.1 Leptolyngbyaceae cyanobacterium
CCGCGATATTAATTGAGTCACCAGCAGGGAATGTCCACCCAAGGTAAAAAAGTTATGATGTATCCCAACTTTTTCCACTCTCAGCACTTGTGACCAAATTTCCGCCATTTGTGCTTCTAGGGAATTACGAGGTGCAACATAGAATTGCTCTATTTCTGCGTTAATTTTATCCGGTGCAGGTAAGGCTTTACGGTCTACTTTTCCATTGGCGGTTAACGGGAAGTTTTGCAAGGGTATAAAAGCAGAAGGTATCATGTAATCTGGAAGTTTTTGTTGCAAGAAATGCCGTAAATCTTCTACTGATAAAGACTCTACTTGTACCACCAGATAAGCTACTAAACGTTGGTCGCCAGCAACATCTTCCCTTACTGTTACTACTGCATCCTTCACCGTTGGGTGTAGACAAAGTAAAGATTCTATTTCGCCTAACTCGATGCGGAAACCTCGCAGTTTTACTTGGTCATCTAAGCGTCCTAAAAATTCTAAAGTTCCATCTACACGGAAGCGCACTTGGTCGCCTGTTCTATAAAGACGCGCTCCAGGTTCATCATTAAAAGGGTGAGGAATAAACTTTTGTGCAGTTAATTCCGGTTGGTTGAGGTAGCCTCTTGCTAATCCCGCACCACCAATATATAACTCACCTATCACACCTTTTGGTACTGGTTGTAAGTATTGATCTAAAACATAAAGTTGGGTGTTAGCAATGGGATGACCGATAGGAATTGAACTTGAATAATTATGGTTTTGCGGTACTTGATAAATACAACAACCTACCACAGTTTCGGTAGGGCCGTATTCATTTATAAGTACAGTATTAGGGGCGTATTTTTGCCAGAAACTAATATGTTGTGTAGTGAGGTTTTCCCCACCGATAATAAAAGCCTTTGTTCTACCTGCGGCTTCTTGGGGTGTTAATTGTTGACTGAGTAACTCTAAATGAGCCGGGGTAATTTTTACAAGGCTAAGATTACTTCTAGCTTTGATAGTTTGCGCTAGAGTTTCTATACCCTGATGTTCTGGAAGCAGTTCTACTTGGCTACCTACAAGTAAAGGGGAAAATAAACTAGTAATGGTTAAGTCAAAGCCTAAAGAAGAATGAACTAATGTACCTGAACCCTGCGCTACTTTATATGCTTGTATACACCAATTGAGATAATTAACTAATCCAGAATGCTCAATTAAAGTTCCCTTGGGTTTACCAGTAGAACCAGAGGTGTAAATTACATAGGCTAAATTATCAGCATTAGTTGAGCTAATGGGGTTTGTTTGTGGTTGTTGGTTGATAGTTTTACTATCAGTATCTAAGCAAATAGTTGTGATATTATCTGCTGGGAAACTTGCTGCTAAACTGGCTTGAGTTAGCAACAAGGACATTTGTGTATCTGCTAATATATATTTTTGGCGTTCTGTTGGGTAATTAGGGTCAATGGGTACATAGGCTGCACCAGCTTTGAGAATACCTAATACACCAATGACCATTAATAAGGAACGCTCTACACAAATACCTATTAATTGTTCTGAACCTACGCCTAAACTTTGTAAATAATGTGCTAGTTGATTTGCACGTTTATTTAACTCTTGATATGTAAGTTTTTGTTCTGCAAAAACAACAGCAATATTATCTGTTGTTTGCTGACATTGGGCTTCAAACCAATGATGAATACATTGATATGGTAATTCTGGAGTTTGAGTATTGTTGAAATCTATTAAAAGTTGTTTTCTCTGTGCGGTTGTTAAAATGTTTAACTGGGAAATGTTGGCTTGGGGGTTTTCAATCGCACTTTCTAACAAGCAGACAAATTGATTAGCTAGATTTTCAATATCTGCTATGGCAAATAAGTTACCATCATAGTGAAATTCTGCCTTTAACTCACCATCAACAGTCTGTACTGCTGCGAGTTTCACTTTAAAGCGATCGCTACAGACGTAATGCTGGTAAAGTGTGAATGTAACTTCCCCGGCTTTGTGGGGTTGAGGCGCGGCTGTAAACTCGAAGCAGAAAGGGAAGAAGGCTGTTGAACCATCTTGTTGATTAGCGTCCCAACTAAAGCTTTCTTGCCAATCAGACATTTCTGTGGTAAGGTGATTGACTTTTGCTATTATATCAGTGAAGCGATCGCCATCTGCTAACGAGCAAGCCAGAGGTAGATATTTAGCAAATAATCCTAAACTAGTTTTTAATTCTTCATAGTTGCGTCCATCGAAACCAGTCCCAATAATTAAATCGGCATTTCCTATTAGCCGCCATAGTAAAATTAGCCAGCAAGTTAAGAGAAACTTTGCAGTAGAGGTTTGATACTTTTGACTAAGTTCATTAATTTTATTTGCTAATTGCTGATTTATTGGGGTAGGAAAAATCTGTGGCTGAAATTTATCTAGTTGTTCCTTGGGCTGTTCATTAATTAGTTTGTAACTTCCACACCTGGATATGTTTATTTGTCGCCAATATCTTCTTCCTATATCACTTTCTTCATCTGCTAATAATTCATTTAGCCAAGCAGCAATATCAGCATATTGCAAAGGTTCGTCTAAGATGTCTTTATCTTGCAAACAGGCAAGATAACAATTACTAATTTCTGCGACTAAATTATTTAAAGATATGGTATCCGCACAAAGCGCAGCAATATTAATCAGTAATATCTGAGCTTCGTTATTAATAGTGAATAGTTTTGTGGAAAATAAATCTTCTTTCTCAGCTTGATGGTGTTGTGTCTCTACCATCAATAGTTCATCTATTAATTGCGACAAGCTATTATTACTAATAATTCTTTCTTCTAAAAAGAAAAACTTACTAGCTTCTATAACTTGCACAGGAATTTTAATTCCTTGGGGGCGATAAAACTTGGTACGTAGAATTTCATTTCTATCAACAACCTTCTGCAAGGCATCTTTGAGTACGTTAACTTGCAAATTTCCTGTAATTAAAACTGCACAACAAGCACGATAAACAGAATTCTCTTGCTGTAATAACCAAAGACGCTTTTGTTGCGGTGAAAGTTGAAAACCTTGGACTTGAGTTAACATCTGATTAATTATCCTATTTCTGTATAACTTGTCATTTCGCCCATAGCTACGAATAGCTTTCTCTCACCCACAAATGGGTTTCTAGCGTGGGCGGCTAAAATATTATCTAGTAGTAAGAAGTCTCCTTTTTGCCAGGGAAAAACCACTTCTAGTTGTTGGTAAACTCCGCAAATTTCTTCCATGACAGAATCTTCAATAGGAGTACCATCACCGTAATAACAGTTTCTTGGTAAATCTTCTGATTTGAAAGATGTAAATAGTGATTCTCTTGTAATTGGATCTAAGCAAGCTGGATGCCAATGTTGGGCTTGATTAAACCAGGATAATTCCCCTGTTTGTGGATGTTTGATAACGGCTGGGCGGATAGAAAAAGTTCGCAGGCGATTTCCTGATTTCCATGCAAATTTTATTCCATTCTGTTGGCATTTATGTTCAACTTCTGTTTGATTTTCAGTTTGAAATACTGTTTGCCAATCAAGTCCTAAACCATCGCCATAGTTGCGAACATACATTACTTGCTTTTCAATAAAGATATCACGAATTTTAGGATTAATTAATTGAAAAACTTTACGACTATCAACAATTGGTGTTTCTCCTCCCTGCTGTGCTGGCTGACGACAACCAAACATAATTTTTAAGGGAAAGCGATGATTAAAAGAGTTTTCGTTATGCCATAATAACTTGCGATCGCCTGGATAAAAAACTGGAGTGTAAACATTCCCACTTACACTATCACGGGGATGTTCTCCATTTTCATTGAAAAGTTCCCCGCAAACAGCTAGACCAAATCTTTCAAATTCTGGTGCTGTAATAATATTGAATCCTCGAAATAGGATAGCTCCATGTTGGCATAGCTTATCTTGGATAAATTCTCGTTTATTATTAGCCCACTCTATAATATCAATACTATCTATGGATGGCTTAATTACCAGAGGTAAAGTTTTGCCATTTATTAAACTAGTTAATTCTATTAATTCATTTTCTGGGAAATTTACTGCTTTGCGTCTGACTTTGGTTTCTAACTTTTTCATTTTGCCTCCTCTGTAGCAATTCCATTGTCAACTAATTGCCGTTTAACTGTTTTTAATTTACTTTTAAATTCTGCTTTGCGGGTTTGCTTTTGGATGATTTCTTGTGTATTGTCATGTTTAATCAGAGTTTCAATTATTTCTGTTAATTTTATTTTTGGCTCTACTGCAACTTGATTTAACAAGATTTCAAAATGTCTAATAATTCGCGCTATTGTACTAGGATAAAATAAATTCGTGTTATACTCTAATGCTGCAACTATTCCCTGTTCCGTTTCCACTATTTCCCAAAGTAAATCAAGTTGAGTATTCTTTTTTTCAAACTGCAAAGGTTTAATAGTCAGCCCTGAAAGATGCAAATAAGAACTTGGTGTATTTTCGAGAATTAGCTTTACCTGAAATAAAGGCGGACGAGCCATATCTCGGACTGGGTTTAAAACATCTACGAGCTTATCAAAAGGTAAATCTTGGTGAGCATAGGCATCTAAAGTTACTTCACGGACTCGTTCAAGTAACTCATAAAAAGAAGGGTTTCCTGACAAATTATTGCGGATAACAAGTTGATTAACAAAAAAACCAATTAATCCTCTAATTTCCGGTTGATTACGGTTAGCAATATCAGTACCTATAACTATATCTTCTTGCCCTGTATACCAGTAAAGTAACGTCCCAAATGCTGCAAGTAAAATCATGAATAGCGTTATACCTTCGCTTTGGTAAGAAGCTTTCAGTTGTTCAGATAAAGATTTAGGTAGAACCAAACATTGCCTAGCCCCACTGTAAGTTTGTCTTGTTGGGCGAGGCATATCTGTAGGCAATTCAAGTATTGGTAATTGACTGCCGAGTTGTTGTTGCCAATAACTCAGCAAAGTGTCTAGTTTTTTTCCTTGCAAACATTGACGTTGCCAAACGGCAAAGTCTGCATACTGAATTGGTAATTGCGGTAGTGGTGAGGAATAATTGTGAGAAAAGCTGTCATAAAGAGTGGTAATCTCGTTAATTAACACACCTATAGACCAAGCATCAGCAGCAATATGGTGTATTGATAACAATAAAATATGCTCAGTTTCGCTCAGTTGCAATAAAGTAACTCGTAGCAAGTAATCTTTAGTTAAATCAAATGATTTTTGCGCTTCTTCATTTGCTAAACGCAAAACTTCGCTTTCTCTCTTGTCTTCAGAAAGGGCTTGTAAATTAACTATAGGTATTTTAAATACAGGAGGCGGTGCAATTACTTGAAGCGGTTGCCCATCGACTACAGTAAAATTAGTCCGCAAAACTTCGTGACGTTGCACAACCTCTTGAAAACTTTGTTCCAGTGCTGCCACATTTAGCCTACCTGTCAAACGCATAAACTGACAGATGTTAAATGATGGGTTTCCTGGTTGTAACTGATCGAGAAACCATATCCTTTGTTGTGCAAAAGAAAGAGGAAAAGTATTTGATTCTCGACTTTGATGAATTATGGGTGTATAGGAATCAGCCTCATTATTTTTGTTGCTTAGTTTTTGTAGTAGAAGCTGCCGTTTTTCGGGAGAAAGAGCAGCGATACGTTTAGCAATGTCAGTCATTTTTACAGATGAAAATATTTTGATTAAAGTAGGGTGGGCATTGCCCACCGTATCATGGTTTTGGTGGGCAATACCCACCCTACATTAATAATCATGCCAAGTATTTTTTGCCCTGTATTTCGTATAGTTTGAGCATGAGATAATCTCATTGCAACGCCATCATTGCTTGCACTTCTTCTTCTGAAAGTTGTTCAATTTCAGCTAAGGCTTTTGCTAGTTCCTCTTGTTCTGCTTGTGCGGCAAGTTTGTGAGCAATAAACTCAGCTAACTGGGCAATAGTAGGTGAGTTAAAAAATTGTTTGTATGGCAATTCAATCTGAAAGTTTTTGCATAATTGAGCAACAAGCTGAGTGGCAAATAAAGAATCTCCCCCTAATTCAAAAAAATTATCATGAATGCCCACGCGATCAATAGCTAGGAGTTGTTGCCAAACTTCAGCTAGAGTAATTTCTAATTCGTTGGTTGGTGCAACATAAGCATTACCTAAATTAGGGCGTGAATGAGTTAGTCTAGCTTGGTTAAGTTGGGCTAATTTTGCTTCTATTGATTCAGATTTATGATATTTTTTAGGCTGAAGCAGAATCTGTAAATCTTGGGTACATACAACTATTTGCGGGAAATTACTAGTAGATAAAATTCGGTTAAATGCTTCAATAGCTTCTTCACAATTCATCCCTGCTGTTAATTCTTCTCCTGTGATATCTTTGTGCCTTTGCTCAACGGTAACTGCCATTCCTAAGCTGTTCCATCTATCCCAGTTAATAGATGTGATTAAATTACGATTTTGGGCAGATTGATAGTGAGCAAAAGCATCTAAAAAAGCATTTTCGGCAGTATAATCTACCATTCCTGATGTACCGATAAAGGAAGAAAGTGAAGAACAAAGTACAAAGAAATCAAGGTTTGTATTTTGGAAAATGCTATTTAATACTCTTGTTCCTTGGACTTTTGCTGCTAAAGCAGCAGAAGCAATTTCTGTTGTTTTGAGTTGCATCATACCTCCGCCTAAAACTGCGGCGGCGTGAATTACTCCATTAATTTGACCGAATTGCAAATCTGCTTTTTTAATCACTGCTAACATTTGCTGATAATTAGCAACGTCAGCACTAACTACCATAATTTCTGCGCCAAATGCTTGGAGATTTTGCAATTTTTGGATTTTTTGGCTAATGACATCTTCTGCATCATGGGTTGATAGCCATTGCGTCCATTTTTCTGGTTGAGGAAAAGGCGATCGCCCCACTAAAATAAGTCTAGCTTGTACGCTTTTCGCTAGATATTCGGCTAAGGCTAGACCAACACCCCCCAATCCTCCGGTAATTAAATATACTCCCTTTGTTTTTAAACGCTGATTTCTCTGAATTGGGGTATCTATTTTCACAGCCTCAAAATCCTGTACCCAGCGTTGATTTCCTCGGTAAGCTATTACTTGTTCGGGTGATAAACTAGAAATTTCTGTTAGTAATTGCTTAATTAGTTGCTGTTCTTGCCAACTATTGGCTGTGGGAAGAACTACATCAATGCTGCTACAGGTGAGGTTGGGGTACTCTTGGGGAATGACTTTACAAGGGCCAATTACTAGTGCTTTTTCTGGACATAGTTTTTCCGAACCTGTGACTATTTGCAGATGGTTGGAGATGATGTGAATATGCAGCGCATCTTTTTGATAAAATTCGGCGATCGCTTGAGTGAGAAATAGTAAGCTGTAAAAGCCCAAGGACTCATACTGTTGTGGCGCTAACTCCTCTGCATACTCTGGTGTGACAGTCCATAAATGGATAATATTGGTGGGAGTTTTACCCAATGTACGGAGTTGTTGACATAAAAGCTTGTAGTCTTGTGGTTGTTCGGGGTTAATTGTATAGAGGCGATCGCTTTGACATTTGTATGCTTCCCCAACTTTGACAGTAATTACATCTCCACCTTCTAATACCAATTGCTTAACTATTTTGTCACCCAAACCGCAATCATCCACAAATACTAACCAACATTTTGGTTGAGTTTTATTGCTCTGGTCTGGTACATATTGAGGTAAGGAAGCACGCTTCCAAGTAGGAAGATAAAACCAATCGGCAATGTTAGGCTTTTTAGATAATGAAACTGTATCTGCTTCAGTTTGTTTGCAGTCAATATAGTTACTAAATGCTGGAGGTGCAGCATCAGTTATACTGGCTTGAGCAATGAAAATTTCTTCTTTGAATAATTCAGTTTCAGAAACTACCTCAACCTCTACAAATCCTTGAGATTTTAATGCTTCACACCACTGATTTTGAGATAGAAATGGATTTCCATAACTGCGTGCTGCATCCTCTAAAGGATTCATCAATAAAGCATCTGTAATATCAAAATTTAGTTGAGGTTCCGTGATTTCCCATAGCAGTAATAAACCACCGGGAGCTAACAGCGATCGCACATGATTAAGGGTTTGGTTAATGTTGCTAGTAACGTGCAAAACATTCACAGCAATTACTACATCAAAGCTGTGGAGAGTATACCCTTGTTCAGTTACAGGTTTTTCTATATCTAGAAAACGATATTCTACAAATGGGTAAGCACTAAACTTTTCTTTGGCTCGATTGAGTAATAAAGCACCAACATCAGTAAAAGTGTAGCTTGTTCTTTCTCCGGGTAAAACAGGTAATAAAGCTGTTGTAGCCACTCCTTGCCCACCGCCAATTTCCAAAATTCTCAAGTTGACATTTGCTGGTAATAACTTGACTATCTGTTCCACAGTTGCCCGCATAATACCTTTTAAATAGGTATCTAAAGGGAATTCTGATTTTGTGGTTTCTGCTCTTTTTTTGCCTGCGGCGAAATACAATTCTAAAGGTTCTATTTGCCCTCGCATTACAGATAGCAAATTGGCTCCACATTCCTCAACAATATCTACTACTTGTGGTGTGTTTGCCCATTTTAATCTGGCTATTTCTAAAAGATGATTGAGCGCATCATTAGATAATGGCTGCAAGTTGCTATACAGTCCTTGCTCTTGCTGTAAATAACCATGTTCTACTAATACATCTAGCCAGCGATGCAATAACTGTTGATAGCGCGGAATGATCCGGCTTTGCTCGTACAATTCCTCAAAAGAATACTTGTTTGAAGCATCTTGAAAAATATCTAAATTGCTCAACGCCAAGTTGATATAAACAAGGCATAAATTATCTAAGCAATCTTTATTAGTGAGATAATTTTCCTGATTAAGTGGTTGTATTTGAGCGCAAGCTGGAATTTGTCCAGGTGCAACTAGAGATTGCCAAATTTCAGCAGTGGTGATTGATAAAAATTGTTTTTCTAATTGTGCTTTAAATCTCTGTTGTTGCGGTTCTACCCAATAACGCTGACGCTCAAAAGGATAGGTAGGTAAAGGGATATGATAGGGTTTTTCATGAGCATAAAAACTCGCCCAATCAACTTTTATTCCTTGCAACCACAGACGACCCAAACTATTAAATACAAATGCTACATCTGATTGTTGTTCTTGGGGATGGCGCAGCGAGGTGACTGTAACTACCTCTGGTAGTTGATGTTTAACAAATGTACTTAAAGTTCTACCCGGCCCTACTTCCAAAAATATGCGTTCTGGTTGCTGAATTAACTCAGCTATTCCTGCACTAAAGCGCACTGTTTGAGTAATATGTTTTGCCCAATAGTTGGGGTCTGTGGCTGCTGCTACACTCATCCATGTACCGCTAACATTGGAGATAAAAGGAATTTGGGGAGGATGCAGGGGAATTTGTCGTAACAACTGATTAAATGGCTCAACAACTGTATCCATCATCGGGGAATGGAAAGCGTGAGAATTGTGCAACCTGCGATAATTTATACCTTGCTGTTGTAACTGCTGTTCTAATTTGGCGATCGCATTTATCGTACCCGAAACTACACAACTTGATGGTGCATTACTCGCAGCTAGAGCCAATTCTGCCCCCAACAGAGGTTGAATTTCTGATTCCGCCATTTGCACGGAAAGCATCGCACCTGGGGGTAATTGCTGCATCAAGCGTCCGCGAGTTGCAACTAACTTTAAAGCATCTTCTAAACTGAAAACTCCTGCCAAAGTTGCCGCTACATATTCCCCAATACTATGACCAATCATAGCTTCTGGATGCACTCCCCAACTCATCCATAATTTGGCTAAAGCGTAGGCAATTACAAATAGTGCAGGCTGGGTAATATATGTCTGAGTTAAATATTTGTTTGCTGTTTCTATCTGCGCGGTATGGGGGTAAATTACATCACGCAAATCAAGATTTAAATGCGGTTTGAGCAGTTCCGCACAGTAGTCAAATTGTTCTCTAAAGTATGGTTCACTTTCATAAAGTTCTTTACCCATATCCACATATTGAGAACCTTGTCCAGGGAACATAAATACCACTGGATGATGGCAAGGTTTTTGATAATGGGTAAATAATTCTGGACTATTTGGAGATGTTAAAATGGTGATGGCGTGATTGTTATTTTGACATACAAAAATCCGCCGATGGTCAAAAGCTTTGCGACCAACTGCCAAAGTATAAGCCACATCAGCCAGATTTAAATCCTGGTTTTGTTGAAGATAATTAGTTAAATTTTGTGTCGCTGTTTCTAGGGCTGTACTGGTTTTGGCAGAAAGAACTAATAATTGATATTCTCTGGCTGGCTGCTCCTGCTTGAGCGCTGGAGCTTCTTCTAAAATTACATGGGCATTTGTTCCCCCAATGCCAAAGGAACTCACCCCAGCACGGCGAGGAGTGCCGTTAGTTTGCCAGTCAGTCAGTTGAGTATTGACGTAAAAGGGGCTATTAGCAAAGTCTATCTGTGGGTTTGCTGTTTGATAGTGGAGGCTGGGAGGAATCTTTTTATACTTCAGCGCTAGGACGGTTTTAATTAAACCTGCTACGCCAGCCGCCGCATCCAAATGTCCGGTGTTGGTTTTTAAAGAACCTATGGCGCAAAAACCTATTTTCTCCGTACTTTGGCGAAAAGCTTGGGTTAAAGCCGCAATTTCTATCGGGTCGCCTAAAGATGTGCCTGTACCGTGGGCTTCAATATAGCTGATAGTTTCCGGTGCAACTTCAGCCACAGCTTGAGCCGTGCTAATGACTTTTGCTTGGCTATCAATACTGGGTGCGGTGTAACTAACTTTTTGTGAGCCATCGTTATTGATAGCCGAACCTTTAATTACTGCATAGATGGTATCTTGATCTGCGATCGCATCTTCTAATCTTTTTAACACCACAATGCCCAAGCCTTCACCACCAACGGTTCCCTGTGCTTGAGCATCAAAGGCGCGGCAATGTCCATCAGGAGAGCCGATGCTTCCCTCTTTATAAAGATAGCCATTTTTTCGCGAAGCGCTAATAGAAACGCCACCAGCTAAAGCCATCTCACATTCTCCATTGAGGAGACTTTGACAAGCTAAATGCACAGCAACTAATGAAGTTGAGCAAGCAGTTTGAATGGTATAACTTGGGCCTTGTAAATTTAGTTTGTAAGAAACACGAGTGCTTAAATAATCTTTATCGCCACCAATTGCTATTTGATGACCATCAACAGAATTGCGAATATTTTCATTTGTATAAACATTAAATAAATAACCACTCAAGCCACTACCCGCATAAACACCAATTGCACCAGCATAATTTTCACAGTTATAACCAGCATTTTCTAATGCTTCCCAAGCACATTCTAAAAACAGTCGATGTTGTGGGTCTGTAATTTCTGCTTCTCTGGGAGTGAAACCAAAAAATGAGGCATCAAATAATTCTGCATCTGCCAATACGCCCCTAGCTTTAACATAGTTAGGGTGATTAACTAAAGCTGGGTCTACCCCTGAAGCTAAAAGCTCTTCGTTGGTGAAAAAAGTAATTGACTCTACGCCTGTTTGTAAATTATGCCAAAATTCTTCTATATTTTTAGCACCAGGAAACCGTCCTGATAAACCAATAATTGCTATTTCTGAGCCAGTTTGATGAAATTCTGCTGTAATAGACATTTTTATATATTTCCTTAAATACTTCTAATAGATTTCATTTTTTGGAGACGATTTCTTTGTTGTTGTTTAGCGGTTGTAATTTTTTCAGCTTGCTTGTTTGTATTTTGAGTGGATGTAATTTGATTTTGTAATTTATGAAGATAATCTGCTAAGGAACTGATGGTGGGATATCTAAACAAATCAAGCATTGATAAATCAGTTGCAAATATTTCCCGCAATTCACTATGAACCCTCAGCAACAGTAAAGAATGACCACCGAGTTCAAAAAAGTTATCGTAAATGCCAATTCTGTCAATTTTTAAAGCTTTTTGCCAAATATTAGCAATCTTCTGTTCTACTTGAGTTTGAGGAATTACATAATTGGCTGCTAATTCTGGACGCAATTTTTCTGGTTTAGGTAACGCAAGCCTATCTATTTTACCGTTGGGTGTGAGAGGTAAAGCTTCTAAAAAGACAAATGCCGAAGGTATCATGTATTCTGGCAATTGTTCTTGTAAAAAGCTTCGCAGTTGAGTAACTGTTAATTCTGAGTTTGAGTGATAACTGACATATCCTACTAAACGTTTATCACCTTCATCTTCCCAAACTTTTACAACTGCTGCACTAATGCTAGGATGTTGATTTAATTTTGCTTCTATTTCGCCTAATTCAATCCGAAAACCGCGAATTTTGACTTGATAATCAACCCGTCCTATAATTTCAATTTCGCCATTTGGTAAATAACGAGCTAAGTCACCTGTTTTATAAAGACGTGTTTCTGGTTGTTGGCTAAAAGGATGAGGAATGAATTTTTCTGCTGTTAATTGCGGTTGGTTGAGATATCCTCTAGCAACACCCAAACCACCTATATATAGTTCACCAGGGATACCAATAGGAGTAGGTTGGAGATAAGAATCTAATATATAAACTTGGGTGTTATGAATTGCTTTACCAATGGGAACGGATGATAATTCTGCTTTGTTTTGGTATTGGGTTAAATGGCTAATAGTTGCTACTATAGTTGTTTCTGTTGGGCCATAGGAATTGATTAATTCAACTTTTTTACCAACATATTTATTCCAAACTGCTAAATATTTTGGTAATGCCTTTTCTCCACCAATAATTACTAGACGTATAGTTTCCGGTAGTTGTAAACTCTGCTCTAATAATTCACCCATCATTTGATGCCAAAAGGCTGTGGGTAAATCCAACACAGTTATTTCCCATGTTTGGCAATGTTGGAAAAAAGCCGGGATTGAACCCAACATTGTATCATTACGCAGGAATAAAGTAGCCCCTTGGACTAAACAGGGGAAGATTTCTTCTGCGGCTGCATCAAAGCAAATAGAGGCAAATTGCAGAATGCGATCGCCTGAATTTATTTGATAGTTTTGACAAGCTGAAATAGTATAATTAACTAAAGAAATGTGTTGTACCAAAACACCTTTAGGTTTACCTGTAGAACCGGAAGTGTAAATCACATAAGCCAAGTTTTCATCTGTAGTTTTTGTATTTAAATTCTCCTGACTTTCTTGAGCAATTAACTGCCAATCAGTATCTAAGCAAATAGTTTGAGCTTGATTTGCAGGTAGCCATTCTTTTAATCGCTGTTGAGTTAATAACAAGGATAATTTAGCATCTTCTAACATGAAAGCTAGACGCTCTTGGGGATAAGCAGGATCAAGTGGTACATAAGCTCCACCTGCTTTCAAAATAGCTAATATGCCCACAATCATTTCTAAAGAACGCTCTACACAAATCCCCACTAAAACCTCTGGTTCTACACCCATTTTTTGCAGGTAATGTGCGAGTTGATTGGCTTTTTGATTGAGTTGTTGATAGGTTAAATATTCATTCTCAAATACTACAGCAACAGCATCAGGTGTTTTCTCTACCTGCGCTGCAAATAACTGATGAATACATAAGTTTTGAGTATAGTCAAGTTGAGTATGATTCCATTCTAGTAATTGATTTTTTTCTGCTACTGTTAATAGTGGTAATTCTTCAATTTCTTGGTCTGGGTTAGCAACAATACTCTCTAATAAAGTTTGCCAATGACCCTGCATTCGGGTAATAGTATCAGCTTCAAAAAGGTCTGTATTATACTCAAAGTGACCTATTAATCCTGCTTCACTTTCTACCATTGTGAGGCTGAGGTCAAACTTGGAGGTATCGTTGTGAAACTGCAAAGTTTCCCAAGTCAAACCCGGTAACTCCAATGTTTGGTTTGGTGTGTTCTGAAGCTGAAACATCACCTGAAATAAGGGAGTATGGCTGAGGCTGCGTTGCGGTTGCAGCTTTTCCACTAATTGTTCAAAGGGTAAATCTTGATGAGCATAAGCGTCTAAAGCAACCTGACGCACTCGCCTTAATAATTCGCGGAAAGTTGGTCTATCATCTAGGTGAGTACGTAACACTATGGTATTGACAAAAAAGCCAATTAACTTTTCTATTTCTTCCCGGTTACGACCTGCTATAGTTGTACCAATTAAGATATCTGTTTGTTGGGTATAACGATAAAGTAAAACTTTAAAAGCAGTCAATAAAGTAATAAATAAAGTAGCTTCTTCTTGTTGGGAAATTTCTTTCAACGCCTGGGTTAATGGCGATATTTTAAAAGATAACTTGGAACCGCGATTACTCATTATAGGTGATCGCGGATGGTCTAGGGGTAGTTCTAATAAAGTGGGAGCGTTTGCTAATTGTTCTTTCCAGTAGGAGGTTTGCTTTTCTAAAACTTCTCCTGTGAGGTATTGTTTTTGCCAGATAGCGAAGTCTGCATACTGAATTGGTAGTTCTGTCAGGGGTGAGGGTTGATTTTTAGAGAAGGCTTGATAGAGGGGGATGAGTTCTTGCAGGAGGATGGCAAATGACCAGCGATCGCAGATAATATGGTGCATGGTCAGCAGCAATACATATTCTGTTTCCTCCAGTTGCAGCAGTTTCACTCGTATCAGTGGCGCTTTACCTAAATCAAATGGTTGGGAGGCTTCTTCAATGGCTAGGCTGTATACTGAATTTTCTCGTTCGCTAGAATTGAGAGATTGAAGGCTGATTATTGGTAGATTTAAGTTTAAGTTTGGGGTAATAATTTGGGCGGGTTGTTCATTAATTGTAGTAAAACTTGTTCTGAGAGATTCATGTCTGCTGACAATTTCATTGAGACTTTTTTGTAATGCTGGGATATCAAGTATACCCCGCAAGCGTAATGCTATTGGCTCATTATATAAGGGTTGATTTGGATTTAACTGTTCTAAAAACCATAGTCTTTCTTGGGCGAAAGATAAGGGTATTAAATCTGACTGTTGACGGCGAGGTATAGCATTGGTTTGTAATTTACCTTGCATCAATTTGGCTAATAAGGCTTTTTTTGCTGCTGATAAATTAGTTTTTCTTTGTAGTAGTGAGTCAGATTCAAGCATATTGCTACTCTCAGCAAGTTAAAGAGTTTGAGTTTTTTTAACGCAGAGGAATGGGGAGGATAGCGCTTTCGCCGTTAGGTGTTCCCATAGGGTAGGTACGCAGAGGTTTTATTCAGGTAATTGGCTATGTTTTGATGTTGATAGAAGATGAGTATGAGTTATGAAACTTCCAAAAGACGTTGTGCTTCTTCTTCGGATAAATTTTCTATTTTTTCTAAAATTAGTTGTTCGACTTTCTCCGCTAGGTTGATGATTGTGGAAGAATCAGAAAATAAGCTATTTAAAGGTATTTCTATTGAAAATGTTTTTCGCAACTGGGAAATGATTTGAGTGGCTAATAGGGAATGTCCACCTAAGTCGAAGAAGTTATCATCGATTCCTACCTGTTCTAATCCCATAATTTGTTGCCATACTTCGGCAATAGTTTTTTCTATATCACTGCGGGGAGCAATGTAAGGGTTTTTGAGGTTAGGGCGGGGATGGAATTGTTGAGATAAATTGCTTTTGCTTAATTGTTTTTCTAATTTATCTAATTGCGTTGCTAAGTTTAGTTTAGCATGACTTTGTTTAATCTGTTCATCAATATTTTGTTTGCTAACTACTACTTGAGGTAGGCGACTGTGTAAAATTCTGCTAAAAATTTCTACACCCTCTTGTGGTGATATGGCTTGATTTAGATGCTCTTGACGGTGGTTTTTTAGTTCTTTGGGAATGGTTGTATTAACTAACATTTCTACTTCTTGCCAACCACACCAATTTATCGCTATGGTTAAAGGTTTTTGTTGACAAGCTTTACTTTGGGCAAACCCATCTAAGAAAGCGTTGGCTGCACAATAATCTACTTGTCCCAAGCCCCCAAGAATTGATGTTAATGATGAGCAAAGCATAAATAAATCCAATTCTTCATCACAGAAAACTTTGTCAATTATTAAAGTACCTTGAACTTTTGGTGCTAATACCCTTGCGGCTATTTCCGGTGTTTTGAGTTGAATAATTCCACCACCAGGAACACCTGCGGCGTGAATTACACCGTTAATTTCCCCAAATTCTGCTAATACTTGTTGCTTAACAGACTGCATTTGTTCTAGGTTGGTGACATCAGCCGTTAACACTAGAACTTCAGCACCAATTTTTTCTAAATGATGTAATTTTTTAATGGTTAAACTAATAGTATTTTGGTCATCATGGGTGATTAGCCATTGTTCCCATTCATCACGACTGGGGAATTGCGATCGCCCAATTAAAACCAGTTTTGCCTGCACTGTCTCAGCTAAGTATTCTGCTATTGTTAAACCGATACCTCCCAAACCGCCAGTAATCAGATATACTCCCCCTTGGCGTAGTGGTGAGTTCGCTAAATTGGCTGTTTCTAACTGAGTTTTTTCAAAGGTTTGTATCCAGCGATGCTGACCGCGATAAGCTACAGTTAAATCCTCTGAATTAGTTGTAATCTCAGCTAAAAGTTTCTTTATTAGTATTGGCTTAATTCTCTGTTGAGGAATCAGCATATCAATATTACGGCAGGTAATATTAGTAAACTCCTGACCAATTACTTTACAAGCACCTAATAAAGTTGATTTCTCTGGAACTAAATCCTCTTCCCCAGTCACATTATGCAGATTATTAGTAATTACCATAATTTGCACTTCATCATTTATCGGCTCTTGTCCTAATGCTTGGGCGAGGAAAATTAAACTCCAAAAATTATCAATATTTGTCGAGATGCCCCAACAATGTACAATCATTTTTGGGGCTTTATTAATCAAGCATAGCTCTTGAATTAAAGCATCATAATCAGCCTTAGTTTGGGGATGAATACTATAAACACCATCCCGCAACTGAGCAAATTTATCTCCTGCTTGGACAATCATCACATTTTGCCCTTGTTGTTGTAGTTCTCGGACAAGTTCTGCACCAACCCCTAAACCATCAACAAATACCAAACAAGGCTGCATTATCTGTTGGTTAATAGGTGCTTTGATAGGGATTGTTTGTTTCCATACAGGAACATAAAACCAATCATTAATATCTTGGGAAATTAGATTAACTTTTGTTTGTGGTTCTATCCAAAATCTTTGGCGTTCAAATGGATATGTCGGTAGAGGAAGGCGATAACAACGCTGGGATTGATAAAACTCTGACCAGTTGATTTCAACTCCCGCTTGCCAAAGTTTACCAAGG
>DATNQO010000066.1:0-15542 GCA_036704005.1 Leptolyngbyaceae cyanobacterium
CCAATCCCCAGCCCCCAGCCCCCAGTCCCCAATCCCCAATCCCCACTCCATCCTCGTTGTTGACGACAACCCAGATTTGCGGACTTACGTTTCCGATATTCTCCGCCGTAGCGGTTATCAAGTGTATACAGCTCGTAATGGTTTTGAGGGGTTTGCCAAAGCCGAGGAACTTGCACCCAACCTGATCATTACCGACTTGATGATGCCTATGGTGACAGGTGTCGAGATGATAAGGATGATTCGCGCAGAAGCCAAGCTCAAAGGAACACCAATCATCTTACTTACTGCTAAAGTTGATGAAGAAACCCGCATTGAAAGTACAGAAAATGGCGCGGACGCTTATTTAGCCAAACCATTTAACGACCGGGAACTTCTGGCAGAAGTTCGCAATCTTCTAGCCTTGAAGGAAAATGAAAGGCGAGTCTTGGAGTTAAACACCTACCTCACAGAATCAGTTCTCAAGCGCTTTTTGCCACCTGCGTTGGTGTCGAAAGCGGCTGCGGGTACGTTGAGCTTGGATTTACGACCAGAACCGCGCTTAATTACAGTGCTGTTTAGTGACATCGTTGGTTTTACACAGTTATCTAATACTCTCAGATCCCGCCGAGTGGCAGAATTACTCAATGAGTATTTAGAAGCTATGACCAAGGCGGTGTTTGACAATGGTGGTACTGTAGATAAGTTTATGGGGGATGCTATCTTAGCTCTCTACGGAGCGCCTGAAGAACTTACCCCAAATGAACAGGTACATCGAGCGGTGAATACAGCTAGAGCGATGCAACGTTCATTGCGGCAATTAAATCAGCGCTGGTATGATCAAGGTATCTTTGACTCTCATACTGATGGTGGTGTACAGTTTCGCTGTGGTATTCACCAAGGGACGGCTGTTGTAGGTATGTTTGGTAGTGCTGAACGTGCCGATTATACAGCCATTGGCCCTAGTGTGAATATTGCCGCCAGATTGCAAGCTGCTGCTGTTCCCGGTACAATTCTGGTTTCTGCGGCTGTGGCAGATTATTTACAAGATGAAGAAATTACTAAAGGTAGTCCGCTAAAACTTAAAGGAGTAGATGAAACAGTTCTGACCTTTGTTGTTAATTCAGAATTAATGGTTAATGCTAATACCAATTCCAAATTTAGCAGCCCTTGAATCATCTAATCTCTAGCCTCTAGTCTCAATTTCCTAGACAGCAGTAGCTCCGAATCAACTGTATATATATAGCAGTCGCCTGATAGATCAGGAGATTAACAAATCATAAAACCTAGACTTGAAAAGGCTTACAACCTTGTCCCCTGTCCCCTGTTCCCTGCTATAAATATGACAACATCGGTAGCGGATAAAACTCCTACTCCCGCTAAAGTCTGGCGGCGACACAATGACCCCCCTGGCTTATGGTTTGGTGTAGCTTTAGGTTCAGCTTCACTGCACTTATTAGCTTTTTGGTTGATACGTACATCTGATGCTGTGGGATTGTGGTTTCCACAGGAAAATCAAACTGCTGTCTCTATTGAGTTGATAGATGTTCCTCCTCAAAGCAACTCTACAGATAAACCTGCTACTCTACAACCTCAACAGTCTGCACCAACAACTACCACAGCACCGCCAACTTCCACAAATCAGGATGCGGAAATTATAAATCCTGATGAGCAGTCCCAACCGGAAAATAATAGTAATATTGCTCAGTCTCCACCGGAAGTAGTTCCTCAAGCCGAGTCTACACCCACACCTACGGCAACTACACAACCAGAACCGACACCTACAGTCACCACAGAACCAGAACCAGCACCTACCCCAGAACCCACACCTACAGTCACCACGGAACCAGCACCGACACCTACCCCAGAACCCACACCTATAGTCACCACGGAACCAGAACCCACACCAACACCTACACCAACAGTTCCCGTAAGTGAACTTCCTTGGAAGCGTCGGGAAGAAATTGAACTCGGACAGGGACAGCAGCTACCCTCAGATATTCCACCTGTTACACCAGAACAAGTCCAAGAAGCTCCAGCAGTGGAAGAACAAACTCCACGGGGTAACGAAGATACTCCAGCAACATCAAATGGAGAAACTGCAAATGCTCCATCTGAGGATAATTCATCGAATCCTAATGGAGAAACTGCAAATTCTCCGTCTGGGGATAATTCATCCAATTCTAATGGAGAAACTACAAACACTCCATCTGCGGACAATTCTCCTAGTCCATCTACAGACACTGCAAAAACTCCTACTGAGAGATATACACCATCTCCAACTGAAGAACCTGCAAATACACCGACTGAAAATAATTCATCAAATTCTACCGCTAGAGGTGCGATGTCTAGCGACAAGCCGCTTAGCGTCTACGCCCTATTATCACCTGTAGCCGAAGCAGAAGCACGCCGATTAGCCAATGATTTACCTGAAGTCCTAGTTCAATACACAGGAAGCAGTGAAAAAACGGTAGACTCTAGCTATCTTCCAGGCGATTTCACCATCCAGCCAGCGCAGTTACTAGCCAGTTTGGTAATTGATAAAGATGGTAATTTTCAACAGGCGATAGTTCTCACAATAGAACCGTCAAGTTTACAAGCCCAAAAAGGCGTATACGAGCAACTTGTTACTGACTTATTCAGAAACGAAAAATTTACCGCAGCTCATAATCGTGATGGTACAAAACCAGACTTCAGTAATTTCTTCGTCAGAATTACAATACAGCCAACTAGTCAATAGTCATGTGTCTAGTTTAGAAAAAACACTTGAAGTTTAGGTGAGACTGTGCTATATTATTGGGGTTGGGGTTTTGCGGGCGTAGTTTAGTGGTAAAACTATAGCCTTCCAAGCTATTAATGCGGGTTCGATTCCCGCCGCCCGCTTAGTTGTTAAAAGCTTAATTAGCAAGCATTTCATAGCTTAAGATAAGCTAATTATTTTGCATTACTCACTGTTTACTCAACTGTAATTTTATGATGGGTAAAATGAGTAAACAAGCAAAATTTTACTTATAAATAAAAATTAATAATACACTGCTAAAAATAAGAATTTCCTTTTATCTAGTTGTTCCTCTTGATATCTCAGATAATAGTTACTATCTGGCAAATATTAATTAATAACTAATACCCTGTACCCTACCCTATACCTCTCTAAAAATATGCCATGTTTTATGCTAGTCGGAATGCCATTTTATATGTCTTTAAAAATGCCATGTTTTTAGAGGAGGTGGGGTAGGGTATGGGTATTAAGGCTTGTAAGTTACTTAGCTATCAAGTAGCTCTGCTCGTAAATCATCTAGTGGTGACTCAGGCAAGGCTTTTGTAGGTTCATCGTCTGTTTCGTTGGAATTTTCTTCCTCATCAGGTATAAACTCCAAGCAAAACCAAACCTTCCCTGATTGCCACCCTTGACCGTCTGCGGTTAAGACCTCACATGGTAATCCCTCAAAAACCCATTCATCAGCCGCTTCTATACCCACATCTCTTGCTATTTTGTCACGCAAGTACACATAGATTTCATTGGCTTTAAAGGTTGAAGCACCTATTAGACTTTTGCTCTTTTCTGTTGAGACAACATCATTGTCTTGTAATATGATTTTCTTCACTACCATACTTTGTAAACTCGCCATTGCTTAGAATTCCCGTAATCAGTACGCAAGCGATCGCTAAAAAGCGTAATCCCCTTGTGGTACTTCAATACAAGGGGATTCATTAAGGTATACGTATCAAGTAATGCTCTCATTCTTGTCAGAACTGGCGTAACTATACCAGTCTCAGGAAAATGTGGGTGATGGTCGCGATCGCGTTAATGGATCTATAGGTATATCTGAATCAATTTGAATCACGGTGATTTTCGCATTCTCCACCACCGTATTTCCCATAATAGTATCGTTCATTGCGTCAAACTTCGATTCTGCTTCACCAATGCGTTCGTAGTGTAGAGTCACATGATAATGCTTGGTAATTGCTTCACCAGAGTCTGAACGCTCAACCGTGAGCCAATCTATATTTTGTTGTTGTTCGGCTATTTGGCGATATTCCTGAGCTAACTGTTCTAAAGCGATCGCGATCGCGTGTTCTTTTGTTTGACCGTAGGATTGTATATTTTCTCTGGGCGAATCGCTCAGAGACGATGATAACTGACAAATATACTGTCCATTGTTTTGAGGCTGTAGTGCGATCGTAATAGTTCCAGTGTTGTCGGGGTTTATGTCAGTCATATTAACCGCGCTGAAAAATATTTAGAGGATATGCTTAAGGTTAAATTCTAAACTTAGACACAGCACACGCAGCTTGTTGTCAGACATTGTTCTATTCCAGTGTTTTATTAATGAGCGATCAGCTACGCTCCTGCGGTTACGCCATCGCCAGGGCAATGTCAAAATTTACCACTTGAAATGTATACTAACGTTTGACGATAGTAACGCAAAACGATATTATTGTGATTGTTAATTTCAAGTCTGATGAGACAAAGCTAATTTTTGAAGGCTTTACATCTTCTCAATACCCACCAAATATTCAGAAGACTGCTTTACGAAAACTACTTATCCTTGATGCAGCAACATCAATTAATGACTTGCGAGTTCCACCAGGAAATCGCTTAGAAAAGCTAGTTGGTGATAGAAGTGGGCAGTACAGTATTCGGATTAATGACCAATGGCGGATTTGCTTTGTTTGGACAGATGAAAACAATGCTTCGGAAGTTGAAATAGTCGATTACCACTAGGTATAAAAATCATTATGAATAACAACCGATTGCCAAACATTCATCCAGGGGAAATCCTACAACTTGAATTTTTAGAACCGTTGAACATTACAGCTTATCGATTAAGCAAAGATATAGGTGTAGCTCAAACAAGAATTAGTGAAATTTTATCAGGAAAACGCAGTATTACGGCTGATACAGCTTTGCGTCTATCCCGTTATTTTGGTAACACTGCTCAGTTTTGGTTAAATTTACAAGCACAATATGATTTACGTCAAGCCCTTGAAGAAAATTCAGAAGTTTACAATCAAATTCCTAAACTTTCGTCTAATGATGTAGCCTAAAATTGAATACAAATTAAGTGAAGGCTAATTTTAACTATAGTAAATATAGTTTTTCTCGTCTCTAGGATTTAATGACGAAGATATTATAGCGTTTCCCAGTCTACTAAGGTACAAATTTATCTGCGTGCATCTGCGTGCATCTGCGTTTAATTATTCTTACCTGTACCTCACTGGGGTAAGAAAAGCTATAATATCCTGGCATAGAATTATGCTAATGAAAGTTAACTCTTGGGTCATATATAAAATTGTAAATGTAGCCTGACAAAATACCATAGGTTGATAACTGTGACACTCAAAGAGTTAGAACAACAACTTCTTGCCCTCAGTCCTGGTGAAAAATTGCAGGCTATACAGTTACTTGCTCAAAGTCTGAGTAGCAGTTGGCAAGGAATTGAGAAAACCCCTGGAGTCTGCGGTGGAGAAGCACGCATTGCGAAAACTCGTATCCCCGTTTGGGTACTTGTGGAAGCTCGTCATCTTGGATATAGTGATGCTGACCTTTTGACGAGTTATCCCAGCATTAGAGCTACAGATTTAGCTAATGCTTGGGTGTATGCAGAAGCTCATCCTGATGAAATCGAATTGGCAATTAAGCGTAATGAGGTAGCCTAGTCGATGGCACGATTTTACGCAGACGAGCAGTTTCCGTTTCCAGTTGTGGAATTATTACGTAGTTTGGGGCATGATGTTTTGACAGTTCAAGAAGCAGGAAAGGCGGAAAAAGGTATACCTGATGAGGAAGTGCTGGCGTTTGCCATCAGTCAAGAACGTTCGATATTAACTATTAATAGAGATGATTTTATCAGGTTACATCGTCGCAATGATCAACACTTCGGCATTATTGTTTGTACTAACAATCGTAATTGGGAGCAGTTTGCAGCGCGAATAAATGAGGCTGTGACAGCAGAGGAATGTTTGAAAGGAAAACTAATTCGTGTCGTGCGTCCAGTGAGTTAATAAACTGAAAAATTGCTTGACTCTTTTGGTACTGTAATTCATCCTCTTGAGTCAATAGACGCACAATTATATTAGTATCAACTGCCACCATGCCATGATTCCTCTATACCTTGACGGATGGCATCATTCATATCTTCTAAAGATTTGGTTTTGCCTTGATATTTCAAGCAGCCTGCAACATCATTTAATGTAGTTTCTGCAAAGGGTTTCTTGGGTTTGAGAAGAATCCCATCACCCATGTTAATTGCTATTAATTCCTGTCCGCTTTCCCAGCCTGAAGCTTTTAGTAATTCTTCAGGAATAATCACTTGTCCTTCATTTGATATTTTGGTTATTTCCATATATTCCTAATATTTGATGATTACAAATTGGCAATTTGTTTGTACTTCACTCTTATTTTTACATTTTTCATTACTCAACTGCGCCTAGTGCTTTGAGGGTAGCGATTTCAGATGAGGTTAAACCCTTAAACCCTTTAATAGCCATACGTTCATAGGAGCGATCGCACTTATCACCCCATAATCCCCGCAATTAAATTGCGGGGACTATATCAAAATCAAGTATTTTCGATAATTACTGGTTCGATAGATTCATCAAGTTCAAAAGAAAAAATCCGTGAGTAAAAGTAGAGTTCGGCTTCTAGGGATTTTTTGATGTTTTCGGCTTTGCGGAAACCATGTTGTTCACCTGCAAAAGGAACATAAGCAACTGGCACACCTTTAGAGCGTAAGGCTGTTACCATTGCTTCTGTTTGATTGGGTGGAACGATTTTATCTTCTAGTCCCTGGAAAAAAATTACTGGACAGTTAAGATTGTCAGTAAAATTGATTGGTGAACGTTGTTGGTAAATCTGGCGTTGTTCTGGGTAAGCACCAATCAAACCATCCAAATACCGCGATTCAAATTTGTGTGTATCCCGCGCTAAAGCTTCTAAATCACTCACCCCATAATAGCTAGCACCGGCTTTAAAGGTATTACGGAAGGTCAAAGCACAAAGTGTTGTATAACCACCCGCGCTACCACCAGAAATAGCTAAACGCTCACCGTCAACAATTCCTTGTTCCACTAAGTAAAGCGCCCCAAAAACGCAATCATCGACATCGACAATTCCCCACTGACCATTTAACCTTTGACGATACTCTCGTCCATAACCTGTGCTACCACCATAATTGACATCCAGAACTGCTATACCCCGGCTAGTCCAATACTGAATACTAAAGCTCAGGCTACTGGAAGTAGCTACAGTTGGGCCGCCGTGGCTTTTGACAATCAGAGGCGGTTTCTCATTTTCAGGGGCAGTGTAATCACGGTTTTGGGGTGGATAAAATATAGCATAGGCGGTTTGACCGTTAGCTGTGGGATACTCAATTGGTTGAGGCACAGAAAGATAACCAGGGTCAATAGTGACATCACTAGAACGGCGTAACACTTCTAGTTTTTCACTAGCCAAATCAAGCTGCACAATAGAGGTTAACTCAGTGGGAGAACTGGCACGAAAAACTACTCGTCCTGGGGATGCCTGAATACCACTAATATCTGTATATGGTGTGGGTAATAGTTGCAATTGACTTGTGGTGGTGTCCAGACTGGCTAAGTACCAAATACCCTTTTGGGTATATGTGCAGATAATCCGGTTAGCGGACTCGAAAGCATAAGTTGACATCCCTAAAAGCCATTGAGGACGACCAAACTCTGCCTCCATTTGTGTCAACGCTTGTATATCTTCATCTTGCCAACGGTAGAGATTCCACCAACCGGTGCGATGGGCTTCGCCCCGCCTTCGGCGATCGCTAATAAAGTATAGTTTGCCATCACTAGACCACTCCGGCTGAAATATAGATTCATTGATACCACCTGCAATTTGTTGGGTATTACCTAAACTGCCATCAGCAAGAATTTCTCCTACCCACAGTTGAGTACCATCCCACGGCATATTCGGATGATTCCAAGCCAGCCAAGCCAAGCGAGAACCATCAGGACTAAGACGGGGTGAGGCGTAAAAATCATCTCCCGATACTAATTGTTGGCTATCTCCTTCTAACCCCAGACTCACCAGACTATTGATAGGCTCATGTCCAGTAATGCTGTGATCTTCAGATACACAGATAATTCGTTGGCGTTGACGGTCAAAAACTCCATCTGCATAGCGCACAGGAACTTCTGGTGTGATAGCTTGCGGTTGAGTATTCACATTCTGGCGATAAATGCGTTGGTCGGCAAAGTTGCTAAAGTAAACAGTGCCATCAACCACGGAAAAAGAGTTACCACCATATTCATGAACACGAGTACGTACGTTGAACCCAGCAGGAGTGACATCCTGAATTTGGTTATTGACATTCCGACGCACTACCACGGTTCTACCTTGCTCTGATGGACGTAATTCACTCCAGTAAATGTCTTCGCCATCGAGAACAATTTGTCCTAATCCAATTGTACGTGCAGTAATTAAGTCTGTTGTAATTGGTGATTTCCAAGAACCGTAAGATGCTACCTCTGGTTGTATCATGCGCTATCAAGTCCTTAATTCAATGACTAATCTCATTATTGAACTTTTGATTGCCTAGCTTTTATGCTTAAGTGAGTTTTTTTAACGCAGAGGCACGCAGAGGTTAGCACAGAGGAATGGAGAGGTTTTTTGAGTCTCATTTTTAATGAGAATTAAGCTCATCTTTGTCGAGAATTTGCCATGTGGTTTCCAAGGCTCAACTTTATAGCAGCCTGAGTTATGTCAATTTACAGTTGTAACAAGGCTTTTTTCTAGCGTTAGAGTATACCTCAGCTAGAATTAAGTGAATGATATCACCAACGGCGTAAAAATTTCATCTACCTACAGAGTTACTGCTTTAACCCGCCCTTACCCACTCCCCACTTTCCAGCCAGTGAACTCAAAATTTCCTGATTCTAATCTACATAAGGATGAGAAAAACCCTCCTAGTTAATAAATAACTTCTAACTTCTGTTAGATGAATAACTAGTTTATTATCGTTAATTTTAGATTGGGATTAGGGCTAATAAATTGGTTAAATGGCATTTTACCACTAACCCATACTGTAAGCCTACCAATTCTTACCACAAGTGTGAAAAATAATGGAGTATGATGATGGCAAATTTATTTTCTAATGTAATCAATCATATCAAGTTTCTATTTCAAGAGTTTCAAGTAAAGCGTTTTTTTGCTATTGCCTTAGTTGGTTTTTTAGTGCTAACTACAAGCCTCAACTCCAGCATTGACTCTGGACGTAGTAGCAACACTGTTACCAAGAGATTGGATCAAGTTGTACATCAGGATGATGCTGATAGACCCAAAACCACCGGAGAATGGAATAGAGAAGCTCGTCAAACAGAAGATGCTCCTGGTGAAAGAGCTAAAAGAATTGCCAAAGAATCTGGAGAAGCAGTGAAACAATTCGGTTCTGTTTACCCAGACACAGCTAAGAGAACCGCTAGCGACGATAATAGATAGGTAAAATCTGTTAATTCCTTCCAAGACAGCAACAAGTAACAGGTTAAAAGTTTACACCTTTCCATCAACCTCAAAGGACACAAATTTGTGTCCTTTTTGTCATTGGTCATTGGTCATTGGTAAAAATTTTATATTTGTCTTTGTGTCTAATTAATCCCTTCTCAGTTAATAAGAAAACTACAATTGTTGAATAATACCTAACTCTTGTAAAACTTCTTGTGCAAATTCCTTTATTGTACCCTCTTCTGTGTTCTGGAAAAGGGCGGTGAAAGCACCAGCACCTAATCTATCTTGGGGAAATAAGCGATAACAAGGAATAGTAGTTAAGTGTGACTGATATTCTTGTAAATGATTAACTTTTACTGCCTGAAACTGAGGAAAGCGTGACAGAAACCATTCGCATACCTGCTCATTTTCTTCAGGCGAATAAGTACAAGTCATGTAGGCAAGATAACCTTGGGGGGCAACTAGTTGTGCAGAGTTGGCGATAATTCTCTTTTGACGATTGGCACTCTTATTAATAGCTGTATGGTGAAAACATCCGGGGGCTTTTTCTCCTTTAGCTAATAGAGATTGTCCAGTGCAAGGGGCATCTACTAAGACTAAATTACTAGATAAGGGAATATTATCTGCAAAAATACTAGAATCTCGATTAACTACAATACTTGGACTAATATGACAACGTTTTAAATTAGAAATTAACATTCCTAAACGTTTACCAATAACTTCATTACAAATAATTAATTCTGGATGTAAGGCTTGCCAAGCAAAGATGCTTTTACCACCAGGTGCGGCACACATATCAAAAACTAACCGTAGTGATTGGGGAATTGTTAATAAAATAGACGCTGCAAATACAGATGAAAAATCTAAACAATAGAAATATCCTTGATGATGTAGAGTATGCTGACCGGGTTTTTCTCCTAAGTGCAGACGGTCTACAAATTGAGGTTGCCAACTTAAAGGAGATTCTACGGAAAAAGGTACATTATCTGGTTGATGTTGACACCAAAGAATACAGGGATTAAAAGGTTGAGGCGCAACTAAAGCATCGATAAAATTTTCTTGTTTATCAGGATTTTCAAACAAACGTCTGGCGAGTTTTAGTAGTAAATTCGATGGTTTTTCCATTAGTAAAACTGTTACAGAGGAACAATACTTATAAGGGGCTTGGATTGATAATACTAGGGACTGGGGACTGGGGGGAGATGAGGGAGATGAGGGAGATGAGGGAGATGGGGGAGATGGGGGAGTAACCCACCCCTAGCCCCTCCTGGGAGGGGAAAAAGGAGCAGAGGAGAACAACTGTCAATTGTCAACTATCAACTGTCAACTGACTCACTGCGTAAATCCGAAATGATTGCCAAACTAGCCTAGCGCAGTGGAGAGGTCATGTTTTTTGACAATTTTCAACGAAGATTACGCCGAGAGTCGGAATTGTGGCGTGATGAAGGAATCATAAGTGCTTCACAGTATCAACAAATTGCCGATCGCTATCAATTTAAGAATCTGGAAATGGCTGCACGCGATCGCTTTATGATGATTGCGATCGCGATCGGCGGTATCTTGTTGGTCATAGGTGTATTTACCTTTGCTGCGGCTAACTGGTTCTCTTGGTCACGGGAAGTTAAATTCATCTTGATGATGAGTTTATTTTTCTTTATTAGTATTACAGGTTTTTACAATTGGCGAGAACCAACACTCAGCAGCAAAGAAGGAAAAAAGCCACAACGTAATAAACGTTTGTTGGGAGAAGCCTTATTAATTTTTGCTGCTTTTATCCTGGGTGCAAACCTCATCCTCATGGCACAGATTTTTAATATCACCGGTTCTATCCCTGAACTATTTCTCGCCTGGGGATTTGGTGTTTCATTCATGGCTTATGGCCTGTCATTAAATTCACTAGGAATTATGTCCATTATCCTAGTAATGATTGGCTACTGGGCTGGACTTGGCGACTTATGGTATTCTTCAGACCAATTAAGTTGGTCGCGGCTAGCAGTACGCCATATGCCGCTAATATCATGGCTATGGTTTGTTCCCTTAGCTTATTTATGCCGTTCGCGGTGGATTTTCTTCCTCGCCGCCTTCTTATTTGCTAGTTCCTTACAATTCAACCTCAACCCTCTACCATTACTGAATTTTGCCAATGTGGCTCCTTGGGTGGCTTCTTTTGCATTAGCTCTACCTCCGGCGATATTCTGGAGTTATGACGACCTACTATTTCCCACCATCAATTACAGATTATTTCAACCCCTTGCCCGTAATCTCGCCCTCATTGCTTTCGGTTTAGTCTTCTATGCTCTTTCTTTTCGTTGGCAATGGCAAGGATTTTCCTCTAATTCCTTTGGTTCAACGAACAACAGCAATTTCTTATCTGTACCCGTCATTGATTTAGGTATTCTCAGTGGTTTAGCAGTGTTGCAATGGTTGTTTCTGTTACGCCAAAGAAATAACCCTCCCCGCCGGGAAGTAGTTTTTAATACTGCACTAATTGCCACTTTCCTTGGATTTATCCTTGTAGTACCATTCTGGCATCAAGCTATCAGTCGCATTGGCGACTTGGGGAGTTTTATTTTCAATGTGCTTTTAGCAGTGTTGTCTTGGGGACTAATTCAAGAAGGAATGAAGTTAAATGATAGGCGCTCTTTTTGGGGCGGTATGCTATTGTTAACTTTACTAGTTATTAGTCGGATGTTGGAATACGACACCGACCTATTGTTCAGGGCAATGGTTTTCTTAATGTGCGGCTCGATATTAATCAGCGCCGGAATGTGGTTTGAAAATCGTCTCACTGGTTCTTCTGGGAAAAAGGCGAGTTGAAGCTTCATCAGTTATCAGTTATCAGTTATCAGGTTATGTTCACTGATAACTGATAACTGATAACTGATAACTGACATTCCCACTCTGCGTAAGTCCTCTGTTCGCTCCCCAAAATCCAATATTGTTAGGACTACGCTTTATGGCAAATGAAACTTCTGAATCTAACAAAAATAAAACTTTGTCTCCCGAAGCTGAGTTTTCTAAGAAGCTGACTTTTCGGGATTATTTGGCTGCTACTGAACAAAAACATAATCAGCCTTTGCCTTTTTGGCGGCTAATTGTACCCCTGATGTTGCAAACAGGGTTAATTTTGTCGGTTCCTACTCAAGCAATGTACACCAACCTGACAGGTAGGCAGGTAATCTTACAAACTTTACCTAGTGATCCTGATAATGTTCTGCAAGGGTATACGTTGAATCTGGATTACAACATATCTCGTGTGTCTAACTTGCGTCGGCTTCCAGGTTGGGAGGAGTTAGTTAGCAGAAATGAGGGAAGGCGGGGACGACTTGCTGAGGGAACTAACTTATACGTGACTTTGCAAGAGCAACAATCTTTTGGGCGCGGCGCTCCCAGAGCTTGGCGACCTGTGCGTGTGAGCAGTAATTTACCTATGTCTCTGCGAGATAATCAAGTTGCTTTGAGAGGCGTTTACCAAAATGGTACTGTTAACTATGGCGTGGAATCATACAATGTTCCCAATGAACAACGCCAGCAGTTGAATAACGATATTTTCCGCGCTGCTCGTCAAACTCGTAATGGGCAGTTGCGATCGCTATCTGTACAAGTCAAGGTAGACCCACAAGGTAATGCTGTACCTGTGAGTCTGTGGGTGCGCGATCGCAATTATCGTCTTTAGTCTTCGTGACGCACATTCCATGCTACACCGAAAGCTGCCCCCGCTCCGGCTAATAAGCCTGTACTCATGCCTTCGACAGTCTTCTGTATGGGATTTTGAGTCAGGCACTCACTTGTAACGTTATCGGCTTGCAAGCAAAGATTACTTTCAGCCCAACTAGCGGTTCCCCCTAAAACTACACCCGCTACACTACAAGAAGCCACGAGCAGTAAGAGGCGTTTGGTTTTTCTATCCATAGATGGATGTGTCAAAGGTTAAATGTGTTAAACAGTCATCACTTACTTTACACATCCATGCCATTTCTGTCAGCTGGTTTTGAAAAATTTTTCAGGATAGCGAAAAACAATAGATTTTTTAACATAATGTCATAATCTTATATTATCAGGTTTTTTTACCATTTTGGGGTGCAAATTGACCGAGGAACGAGAAAGAGCCGATAATGATTCGCCGTGGAAGGAAGTATTAGAAGCGTACTTTCCTCAAGCCATGCAGTTTTTCTTTCCCCAAACAGCTGCACTTATTGATTGGGAACGTCCCCACGAGTTCCTAGATAAGGAATTTCAACAAATAGCAAGGGAAGCAGAACTTGGTAGAAGATACGCCGATAAATTAGTCAAAGTTTGGCAAATTCAAGGCGAGGAACTTTGGCTATTAATTCATGTGGAAATCCAAGCGAAATCGGAAGATACTTTTGCTGAAAGGATGTTTTCGTACAACCTGCGAATTTTTGATAAATTTGGTAAACCTGCGATTAGCCTAGCAATTTTGTGTGATGCTGACTCGAATTGGAGACCAAATCAATATAGTTATAATTATCCTGATTGTAGCCTGGATTTTCGATTTGGCACTGTCAAACTGCTTGATTATCAAAACCGATGGACAGAGTTAGAAGCCAGCGATAATCCTTTTGCGACGGTAGTCATGGCGCATTTAAAGACACAGCAAACTAGTAAACAGTTAGGTGAACGGAAAGCTTGGAAATTTAGCTTAATTAGGCGATTGTATGAACAAGGACTTGCAGAAAGGGATATCCGTAACCTCTATCGTTTTATCGATTGGGTTATGATTTTACCAAAAGCGTTAGAAAAAGAGTTTTGGCAAGAGTTTAAGTTATTCGAGCAGGAGCGTACCATGAGTTACATTACCACGGGCGAGCGCATTGGCTACGAACGAGGCAAGGAAGAAGGTAAACAGGAAGGTAAACAGGAAGGTAAACAGGAAGGTAAACAAGAACAAGCATACACACTTGTTCTCAGACAACTACAAAAACGGGTGGGAGAATTACCCGCAGAGGTTAGGGACAGGCTTCAAGGTCTTTCCCTAGAAAAGTTGGAAGCGCTGGGTGAGGCTTTATTAGATTTTACGGCGCTTGGTGACTTGCTCGACTGGTTACAAGCTAATTAAACAGTTTGAACCTGCATGAAGTTTTACACTTTCCGAAAAAAGAATTTTGGCAAGAGTTTAAGTTATTCGAGCAGGAGCGTACCATGAGTTACATTACCACAGGCGAGCGCATTGGCTACGAGCGAGGCAAGGAAGAAGGTAAACAGGAAGGTAAACAGGAAGGTAAACAGGAAGGTAAACAGGAACAAGCATACACACTTGTTCTCAGACTACTGCAAAAACGGGTGGGAGATTTACCCGCAGAGGTTCGCGACAGGCTTCAAGGTCTTTCGCTAGAAAAGTTGGAAGCGCTGGGTGAGGCTTTACTAGATTTTACGGCGCTTGGTGACTTGCTTAACTGGTTACAAGCAAATCAAACACCTTAGTCCAGCCAACACCCTACCCTTACACCTTCCTTAAGTGAAGATTCTCCTGTTCCAAGTTCTGAGATAATTGTTTTAGTGGAGTTGATAAACCATCAATACTCACTACATTTTTCTGCTGTTGATAGTCTTTAACTCCCTGTTCTCCTTTTTTATTTGCCCAATCGACTAATGTTTGTCTTTGACTTTGATATTCATAAAGTGGGACACCAAAACCACAAGAAGTTTGCACAAGCTCAATATCAGCAACTATAATTTGACGAGTTCCTGGGATTTGCGGAAATAAGGAATACAAAGCATCCCAATTAGGGGAATTAGGTAAAATTGTTTGTCCTTTTCCGTAGAGGCGCAAGATAAGCGGTGTCCCTGCAAAAGCGCAGAACATCAAGGTAATACGTCCGTTTTCTTGGATGTGAGCGGAAGTTTCGTTACCGCTACCTGTCAAGTCTAGGTAAGCTACCTGATGAGGAGAGAGGATGCGAAAACAGTTTAATCCTTTAGGGGACATATTAACGTGACCATCAGCACTCAGGGGTGCAGAGGCTACGAAGAATAGGTGTTGGGCTGCAATAAAGTCTTGTAGTTCTTTGGTGATGTGGTCGAATATTTTAGCCATTGGAAAGGGGGAAGGGGGAAGGGGGAAAGGGGA
>DATNQO010000067.1:0-33984 GCA_036704005.1 Leptolyngbyaceae cyanobacterium
TAGAGGATTTGCTAATACGGAAATCTATAACAGCGCTAGTTTCCGAAAAGCGATACCAACGTCCTTTAAATTTACCTGGATTAGGCTGTGTTAAATCCTCTGGAATCACAAAGGGTGATTGATTAAATAATGGTTGACCTGATGGGCCTTGTAGTGTTCCTGTTATCGCTACTGTATAAGCACTATTAGGCGCTCCTGTAAAGGTTCTCTGAGCAATTGTACTGCTAGTACCAGATTGCACAAAACTTACCTGAATATTTCCTGGTGTTACATTTACATATTTACTAGCTTGACGAAAATTTACATTCTCCAAAACTTTTCTACCGTTGACAATGACATCAACTGGTGATGCAGTAGCAACCGCAGCGTTAATAACTCTTAATTTGGTAGGGCATCTATAAGGGTTTAGTAGAGGATCTAGTAGGCTTGCAGTCGTAAATTTTTGTAAAGAGTTTGTAGATACTTGAGAATTGGCTAAACTTTTGGATGGATAACTAGTCCAACTCATTAAAGATAACGCCAAAGCACCCAAGAATAATCGTTTTGTAAGAAACATATTTTCCTCTGATGTGAGACAACAATAACAAATGAGCAAGCTTTTTTCCGCATAAAAAATCATGCGACAATCATCGCCAAGATTTTTTATGCAGATTGTCAAAATGAATGAGTGTAGGCTTTGTCAACCTAAAAGACAACAGGCGCACAATAACGTTTGCCTCAAGACATGAGACTGAGGCAGAATATTATTGCAGCAGCACATGGAGTGCCTTGCGTAAGGTGTCTAACGTGACAAATGCTTTAGTGGAAACCGCTTGAAGGTGATTCAAAGCACGCTTCATTGTTTTAATATTTCACGGTTTTTAACAAAATGCAAGGATTCTTAAGACAGTTAAGTAAATGTTTAATAAAAATTCACTAACCAGGCAATTGCTTGATATTAACTTTGCAATATGTTTCTTAGCTTGAACAAAAAGAAGCCTCTCGCCTACCCGGAACGGCAGTATGTCACCACAATCAGGACTTACGCAACTGGCACTTGGGGTAGGTAGGGTGCGTCAGATGTGAAAAATCCTTGAATGTGTACGAACTTATTGGGGCTGACGCACTCTACAGTTAATTTGAGGATGACACTTGCGTAAGTCCTAACTGTGACTAATACCAATTCAAAAAATATTTGCAACACATCGATTATCTGTAGGGGCGCACAGATGTGCGCCCCTCTGGTATCTGTCGCATTCTTTTTTCAAATTGGTATAATTTCCGCAATACCTTCTGAGTACGCCACTTTACCATAGTACATAAATACTATTAATTAGCGTAGGCGTAGCCCGCCGCAGGCATCGCGCTGTGCCAGTTGCGTAAGTCCTAAATACAATTTCTCACCCCAGCCAGCTACATGACGTGCCGTTTTTGGGTTAACTTTAAATCTGAAGGGATTTTTTAGGATATAAAATAATGGATCTGCAAACTCTCAAACAACGAATTACAACCGTTCAAAGTAAACGTGAGTATTTACTGAGCCTGTTAGAACGGCCAAACTTGGGAATATTAAGAGTTGATGTGAATCAAGCTTTGGAAGAACTGGATGAATTAATTGAAGAATACAGACGCACAATTCCAGACACAGGCAATAATTAAATATAAAATTTTCAACCTGCATCCGCAGGTTTTATCTATATATAAGCAGTTAATAAATGCCTATTTGATGTTAAGTAGGTAGACATGATTAAATATAAAATGAGTTGTTGTTCGTAGTCAGCGATTTATCGCTCTATTGCTGGGTTTGACAGGACTAAAGTCCTTACTACAAACTTATATTTAATTAAGTCTCTCTACTTAGTTGACTTCTTTGTGTTCCCAACTATAAAAATTGCGTCGGTGCTACTACGATTTTACCGACGCTCCTAAATGATAAAATTTTCCCAAGTCCCCATGTTTCAACTATGACAACATCATAGATGCAGCTATCATGCAGCAGACGCATTGCCTGCACGCTGTCCCAATTGTCTCACTAAAGCAATCAGCTCTTTAGTTGGCACATCTTTCTTACAAACATCATCAAAGTTAGGGGTTGTATTTCTATCGAGAAGATGTGCCTCTTCCACTGACGAATAAGCTAGTATTTGTGTATGGGGAGAGATGGCTTTAATATGACCAGAAGCGCTCCAACCATCCATAACGGGCATTTGTAAATCTAGAACAATCACATCAGGATGGTGGTTTCTGACCATTTCTATAGCTTCTTGACCATTACTGGCTAGACCCACTACTTGAATGTTTTCTTGACCAGAAAAAGCTAATTTTAGGGTTAAACGAGTAAGTTCATGATCGTCAACCACTAAAACCTTTAAGGTAGAGGACTCACAGGAGAACATTAACATTCCCAGGGAAAATTAAATACGGTGATTCTTACAGTTTATGGGAATGCGTGCCAACAATTACTCTATCCTATGGTTGAATAATTCTTGGATAACCATAAAGATTAATTAGAGAAATTGTAAAAAAGTTATATTTATGAAGAAATTGTGTTGATTCAACTGTCTGTATATGTAGAACTTTTTGGCGCATCAAGGATATTTGTTGCTATTCCCGTCGAACGTAGTGCCATATTCATGAGAGTGATTTGTGAGTTTGTTTCGGGACAATCTTCTCCCGGACGGCGTTGAATGTAACTACCATCTGATTGTAAATCCCAAGCCTGACGGTTATCTGCTAGCAGAATGCCTAAAATTTCTTGCAAATCTTTAGCAATATCTGCATCTCTAATTGGGGTAATTACTTCTACTCTCCTATCTAAGTTACGACGCATCCAATCGGCACTACCAATATAAATTTCTTCTTGGGCGTTGTTATGGAAATAATAGATGCGAGAATGTTCTAAGAAGCGTCCAACAATGCTAATGACGCGAATATTTTCGCTGATGTCTTTGACTCCAGGGCGTAAACAACAAATGCCACGGATGATTAAATCAATTTGCACTCCCGCACGGGAAGCTTCGTACAAAGTGGCGATGATTTGCGGGTCTACAAGGGAGTTCATTTTGGCGACAATGCGACCAGAAGAGCCATTTTGGACGTTGGTGATTTCCCGGCGAATTAATTCTAAAAAGCGATCGCGCATATTTACAGGCGCAACTAACACTTCCCGATAAGACTTTTGCCGCGAATAACCAGTCAAAAAGTTAAATAAATCTGTAATATCTGCGCCTAATTCTTCACGACAACTAAATAATCCTAAATCTGTATACAATCTGGCTGTCTTCGGGTTATAATTACCAGTTCCAATATGTACATAGCGACGCATCCGATCTTTTTCTCGCCGCACTACCAACACGGTTTTGCAGTGGGTTTTCAGACCGACTAAACCATAAACAACGTGAACTCCCACCCTTTCTAATCTCCTTGCCCAATAGATATTATTTTCTTCATCAAACCGGGCTTTTAGTTCTACCAGTACGGAAACCTGTTTACCATTTTCCGCCGCCGCAATCAGGGCGTTAACTATGGGTGAATCTCCCGAAGTCCGGTATAATGTCATTTTAATTGCTAACACATTCGGGTCATGGGCTGCATGAGTAATGAAGCGCACGACTGAGGCGGAAAAAGACTGATAGGGATGGTGGACGAATAAATCTTTTTCTCGAATTACAGAAAAAAAGTCTTTACCTTCCTCTAACTCTAAACCATCTTCTGGATTTAAAGTTGGTTCTCGCAACCTTTGTAGACGTGGCGGTACTACCGACTGGCGGGGTGGGTCTTTGAGTTCGGGTAATGGTAGGGACAGAAAAGACATTAAATCCCGCAGTCCCAACAGACCATCAACTTCGTAAACATCTTCTTCTGCGAGGTCTAGGTCTTCCAGTAACCTGGTACGAATGGGTTCTGGGGTTTGGGATTGAATTTCAATTCTGACGGGAGAACCACCGATGCGGCGTTTACGTAGTTCTTGTTCTATGGCTAATAATAAATCATCGGCTTCATCTTCTTCGAGGGCGAGGTCAGCATCGCGGGTAATGCGGAAGGGATGGTATTCTTGGATGTTCATCCCTGGAAAGAGGGAATCTAAATTATGGGCGATCGCCTGCTCTAATGGTACACCAATCCAGTTTGCTGGTTGACCATCCTCTTGATATGCTAATTCTGGCGGTAAAGGTAAAAAGCGCGGAAGAACACTAGGAACTTTGACTCTAGCAAACAATTCCTCTTCTGTATCCGGGTTTTTCACCACCACAGCCAAATTTAAGCTGAGATTGGAAATGTAGGGGAAAGGATGGCTGGGGTCAACGGCTAGGGGTGTGAGAACGGGAAAGATTTGGTCTTCAAAATAGTTATCTAAATATTTGCGTTGCTTGGCAGTTAAGTTAATGTAATCAAAAATATGGATACCATGACGAGCTAACAGAGGTCTAATTTCTTGCTCAAAATGTTGATGCTGTTTTTTGACTTGGGGGATGAGGTTGAGGCGAATATCATCCAGTTGTTGTTGGGGTGTGCGTCCATCGGGTGTTAACTGGCTAACCTTGGCTTCTACCTGCTGTTGTAAAGCTGCAACCCGCACCATGAAGAACTCATCCAAGTTAGAACTGAAGATGGCTAAAAACTTGAGTCTTTCCAATAGTCTTGTACGCGGGTCAAAAGCTTCGTGTAAAACGCGACTATTAAATTCTAACCAACTTAACTCTCGGTTAAGATAGTATTGCGGATCGTTTAAGTTGAGCGGATGAGAACTTTTTTTGGATTTAGGCATGGCGATCGCAGGGTAGCTGACTGTAACCCATACAGTTGGCAGACAATAAATATAGTAGAGGAAATATGGCGACTGATTCCATATTTTGGTAAAACTGCAATCAGCTTTTAGCACATCACCCTTGTATTTATTAGCAGTTTTCCTACCTGTTTTGTCACTAACCACTAATTACTGAGAAAAACTCTCCCACATGGGGATGAAGTTTTTTATTTATTTGTCTCTTTAACCGCAGCAGCAACTGGTAGTTGTAAATTTTGGTCGTAGATGAATTGACTATTAATAGTTACCGTGCGTGTAGGCATATTTACGCCATCTTTGATGGCATTTTGCGGAGGAACCTGCAAGGTGTAATTGCCAATGGGAACTCCATCTAAACGGTAAAGACCAAATTGGTCAGTGACAGCTGAGGAAACCCTTGCGCCAGCAGAATTAATTAGTTCTACTTGTACTTCGGGCATTGGTTTACCAGTTGAATCAGTAATTCTACCTGCCAATCCATACTCTAATCTAGCGGAAAATTTCAAATCAGTGATAGCTGCCATTGCGACCTCGGCAACTGTTGTAGTCTTGCGAATGGAAAGTTCTACAGGTAGCTGTTCTGGGTCAATTTCTACCATATAGACACCTTCTGGTAAGTTGCCGATAAAGAAATTGCCTTGGGAGTCGGTTCTAGCACCACCAACGGTTTTGTTGCGGTTATTGTATACGCTAATATTAGCACCGGCTAGGTCAAAGCCTTTGTTTCCGCCTTCAACAGTCAGGCGACCAGAGATAGCGCCCCGTTCTTTACCCACATTACTAGAGTTACTAGGTGCAACTCTACCACCAGCAAATGATAAATCTGATACTAACGATATGAGTAAGCGATCGTCGCCAAATCCACCAAAATTACTTCTATTATTGCCTCCGGGAATACCTTGATACTCTACTCTGGCAAATAAGCCAGGAATTATCCGCATACTCGCACCTACAACTGGGGCGACTTGGCCATCACTATAAGCTAGTCCTACGCGCCAACTGAGTTGGCTGAGGCTAGGGGCATTATAATTAAGACTTGCAGTATAACGGGTAGCCGAATTACCCCCGAAATCATTACCTAATGATAACTGATACCTGGGGCTAAGATTGTAGCTTAAATCAGTACTGTATCTGTCACCATAACTATTAAAAGATAATCTAGTTGACCGACTCATTTGATAGAAGGCATTGAATAAATATTTACCTTCGATATCAGGTCTACCGTTCAAAGATAAACCAGAAAACGGTCGTAAAGAGAAGGTAGGCCAAATATATTCAGCAGATTTTGTATCGCTTTGCCGACTACGAGCTAAAACACCTAATCGAAAATTATTACTGAGTCGATAACTAAGTTCTGCACTGTGATTATAAAACTCATTCGATTCCCTACCATTACGATATCCTGCTGGGACTGACTGAGAATTAGCATTAAATTCTAAGCGTCCTAGCTGGATATCTAAATCTGCGTTGTAAGCGAATTTACCAAAAGAATTACCTACACTAGCAGATACAATCACTGGATTTGCCACGCGCCAAATTAAACCGGCTTGGCTTTGAAATGTATTAGGAATTGCTTGTAAAGTACCTTCAAAAGTTAAATTATTTGAAAGCCCTTGACGAAATTGATAAAACCCGATGAATTTACCAGCTTCAGTAGAATTTGATTCTTCAAAAAAGCTATTTTGAGCTAAATTACCACTTAAACCTAAACCGGCTAACTGTACATTACCTCCGGCGGGTAATAACAAATCTGAAGCATTAATTCTGACAGTACGAATTTCTATAGGTGTGCGGAAGTTATTGCGGTCATAAATCAGAACTTCAATTTGATTGTTTTGACCAACAGGCAAATTAACATCAACAAATTCATATCTGCCATCAAATCCTACTTGCTGTTGTGCCACCACAACGCCAGCAACTCTCAGTTGGACAAAACTGGCGGCTGGAGCTACACCTTGGAAGGTTTGTACGGATCTAGAACGTCTGGGTAACAGTTCATTAGCATTATTATTTCGACCAAAGCGGTCTGTTGGCAAATTAGTGTAACCAATTTGCAATCCTGTGAGATTTAAGCCAGTGGAAAGAGGGTGTAACCCAATTTGTTGTCTACCTACTTGAAAGCGAAATTGACCACTACGTCTATAGTAAAAATATTCTGTAAGATTGGGAGAATTTTCAAAATTATTATTAAAACGTACCCGCCATAAACCTCCTGCTAATCTTCCACCTAACAGTGTGTAGCTCTGTAAACCAACATCTCCAGAGTTACTAGTAATATTTAACTCTTGACGGAAATTAGAAAGTCCATTGAGAGGAGGTAGAAATTCTGGTTGGAGTTGTGATGCTTGAGATGAAGATGAGTTAGCACGTTCTCCCCAAGGTAAGTTAACAATTAATGTTAAATCTAAAGAGTTTAATTCAACTGTTGAGGATAATTTTTCTTGTAATAAAGTATCACTGATGTAAACAACACCTTTAATTGTTTGCAGTTCATTTTCAGCTAACTTGACTACTCCTAAAGGAGTATTTAGTTGTTTGATATCGTTAACGGTTTCAACTGAAAATTTGGCAAGTTTGGCAAATTCTTCTAAGGGCAAAAGCAAAGTTTTACCTTGTCGAACAATATCTAAGCTTCCTACTTCCCGTCTATTGATGATTATTCCTAGTAATAGATTTTCTACATCTGAACTATCTGCTTCTGTGAATTTAACTCGTGCAGAATTATTTGTATCTGTTACATTTACAGTCTTATTAATACCTTCCTTATCTATCTGTGGTTGAGCAGGCTGAGATTGTGGCGGTGTTTTGATTGAGTCAATTAGCTGAGAGTTGGTGTTAGAAACTGGTGTAGGTGTATTGGCGCTTGTGCTTTGGGCAACTACTGTTTGATTAGTTTCTGGGGTTGGGGATAAGGGTTGTGAAGTATTTGCAGAAAATTCAGCCGGGAGACTTTCTGGTACGCTAGGAGTAGCTATTGCATCTTTAACTGTTTCGTATTTAGCCTTGGTGCTGGGATTTTCCGATGCTTTGGTAGGTATATTATTTGCTATTAAATGCGTGACTGGTGCTTGTAAAGTTGGGGGAGTTTGGTAGATCATATTCAATTACAAATGCTCCGACAAGCAGCTCAAAATAACTTCCAAGCCGCAAAATAATTAGGAGGAAGGGAAAAACTAATTATGAAAATTTGTGCTTAATAACTAGGAGAAGTTACTTTTTTTCATTGTTAATTAAACGCCGTAGGGAAGATGGGGCGTTTTTCTTCGGCGACTGTACCGCGTTTTCTGTAGCTGTTACTGTAAAGGGAATGCCTTTATCAATTGACACGCCGTCCAAATCACCGTTGAGGTCTAAAATATATTTACCAGGAGGCAATTTTTTAGAAATATTAAGGATTAATTGCCGACGAGTATTAGGTAGGACAGGGTTTCCTGGTAAAGAACCTGCATCTAGCACATTATCAGGAAGTTTAGTTTTCTTGTTATCTAAGTCAGGTATAACTTTTGTAGCACTTGCGCCAGGATATTTAGCTTCAGGCCAAATTGCGTATTGACCTTTCATCCTTACATAAGCTGTACCTTGGCTGGAGATATCAAAACTTGCTTTTAAGGGAGCAGTTTTAGTATCAACTGTAATTCCATTAAGTACGCCGACTTTTTTAACATCACCAACATAACCGTAGACAGCAACGCCAAAACGTCCGATAACTTTAATGCCGACTGTTGCTTTTTGATCAGTATTAGTATCGTTAGGCACTTCTTCTATAAAGATAAAAGCGCGGTGTTCTCCTGGCTGTGGCTGAACACGGGGACGAATTGCAAACCTGACAGTTTGGGTTTTGCCAGGAGGGATTGTAAACTGAACTGGATTGACTACAATCCATTGGCTTAAAGACTGCTCAGTTGGTTCTACACGCTGAATTTCATTTTTTTCATTCAATATCCAGCCTTGAGTATAAATTCTAAAAGTTGCTGCCTTTGAACCATTATTTAATACTCTCAATACTTGAGTATTTTGTTTTTTCTGGTTAAGATTTAACTCAAATCTTGGGGGGCTGACTCCTATTGATATTGCTGATGTTGGATGACATCCAATAAAAGTTGCACCAATAGCTGCTAATAAACCTATACAAACTTTACGCATGAGAATATGCACCACATTGGGTTGATTAACAATAAAATTAATGTTTTACTTTTGATTATCAGTAACTCTTATTTGTAAATTACCAAAATAATTACCAGAAGCTTTAATATTAGATAAATCGAAGTTGAAGATTGCTCCTCCTTGCACAACTACCGTACCTTCTTTTGAACCGTCTCTAACCTTAAATGGTGGGATAGGTACAATACTTGTTAATTTAATCGCTGGGGAGTTTGGCAGGGAATGACTGAGGTCGTTGTAGTGATACTTAACATCTAAATTACCCACACTGCTTTGTGGAACCTCTAACTCCCATAAGTTTTCGATTCGTTGATTAATCTGTTTACTGATAGTAGGTAGGTCTGATGCACCGAGTTTAGATCCATCACGTACTAATTGAACGTTTTGTCCGTCGGGTACAATATCTTTAAAAGGGATTTGTAAGGCTTCAAGGTTGATTTTGAGGCAACCCTGGGACACATCTGTACAAGTTGGTAAGGCCTTGGCAACACCTATATTGCTGAGTTGAGATAGGCAAAGCATTGTTGCAGCTGTGCCAATACAAAATTGCCGTTTCATTAAATTTCTCGCTGGACAACATCAAAATAGGTAATGTGGCAGTTAAGTAGGGATAGAGCAACAAAAGTATTTTAGTTTAGTAGCTAATACTCTAAGAAATTGAATTAAAAGGGTAAAGGCTGTCTAAGCAGGCTAAAATATAGTAGCCTGCTTCACTAAGTCGAATTAAATGACAGCCTGAGAAATGTATTTGTTAAGTGGTGGTTTACCACATAACAGTTAACCTCACTCAATTACCTAGCTCTGAAATAATCTTAACTACCACCTTTGGCTTGTTGAGGAAAACAATCAAGATGTAAAAGTCCTTTTACTATTCAGCAGTTGCCTCAACTGTTAATGTTCCCCCAGTGTGAAGTCCTGATTGTCTGGTTTCGGTAAAATCGAACGTAAAGTTTACATTCCCTTCGATAGCCTCTGCATAATCGAGTCCAGGAGCAGCCACTGATTCCTCCACATCAGTTACAGTAACACCAACACTAGAAGTAATAGTTCCCTCAGCATTCTTTAAGGTCAACTTGTCTTCAACAACGCTTTCATAAGTGGCTGTATGCTTAATGTTTCCTTGTGTACCACCTAGACCCCAAACTTTGTAGACGAGAACTTCCTTAGAAATTGAATCACTAAGCAGCGTAGGGGTAGCATCTCCACTGTCAAGCTTAGGGTCTACCTCAGATGTCTCTCCTAAAGCGACTTCACCTTCTTCGACTAAAAGTGGATTGTCTATTTCAATTTTACCTGTCAACTCTTCAATTGTCGGCTTGAAGGTGAGCGTTTCATAAGTTTGTAAAAATACAACCTCTGGTACATCTACCTGAATTTCTACATCTGCGCTCACATCTGCTGCCTTTGCAGGTGCAGAGGAAAAGGTGCTAGCCAAAGCAGCTGTACCTACAGTTAAAGCGGCTAAAAAGAATTTTTTGTTCATAAGGCTACCTGTATCACCTAGTAGAAAGCTTTGCAAAATTAATTTAGCTCTTGTAGCAAAAATCTCACCTCAGAAATTACACTAATTTTTATAAAGCTGACACATGGTTTTCATAGTACAAATACTGAATATTTGACTGATAAACATATGCTATTTAGTTGGAAATTAAATATTGTTAATAGTGTTATTTATTAATATTTTTACGGGTATGATTAATTATTCTTGTTGAGTATTAAGCAAATGCTTTGCTGCTACCCTGCCTGCTAAAACGAATTTATTTGAAACAAGGTGAGATGATGCTTCCTACAAAAACAACATTTTTTTATGTGGAGCTTATATAGCAATCCGAATTGAGTTATGAGAAAACACGTAGATTTGACATCAAAAATAAAAGTTACAATTTATTCAGCCCTGGCGATTAGAAATCGCGGCTATACAGGCAAAACCCGCCTGCGCGGGTTATTGTATTAAGTCCACGTAGATGGACTTTGTTTGTGTAGTAGCGAATTCTATTCGCCCAATTAGTTCTAAATTTCTCATGAATGATTTAGGATTGCTATAATAAATGCAACTTATAAGTTTGCTTATAAGTTGTACTATTCTCAAAAACTTCTGGGTAAGCAATGTTCACAACGTGAAATTGAGGTGTACAGTTAGTAGGCATGGGTGTCAACTTAAGCTCAAATGCTTGTTCCACATACGTTTTACCCCCCTTAATCCCCCCTTGGAAAGGGGGGAAACTAGAAATTCAGTTCCCTCACCTTTACATACGGGGAGGGTTAGGGTGGGGTAACGTGGTGAGTAACGGTAAGTAAATGAACTCAATATCTGCTTTTGACAAGGGTTTCACATTAAGTTGACACCAATGGTTAGTAGGGTGCGCTACTTATGAATATTTTCTTGGTACAGATGGGGTCTCTCGTACTGACACACCCTAAATTACTCGCTAAGTTGTACTATTCTCAAAACCTCTGCTTAGGCAATCTTCACAACGTAAAATTTAGGTTGACAGCGCAATAAAAATACCCTAAGAACATTGTTTTTAGGGTATTTTTTAGGGTGTTTTTGCAGCCAATAATTAATAAATCGTGAAATCGCTGCTGGTAATAGTATTAACAGAAACGCCTTTTAAAACAGCTAGCAATTCGTTACTGCTTGTTAATCTGATGAGGGTATCGTTGATATTTGCACCTGTACCTTGGGTAATACTTAATTGTCCAAAAGTCAGGTTTCCAAATAAAGCTATTAAGTCCTGTCCATCGGTGAAATCGTTAATTGTATCCGTTCCTCCGCCTATTTCTAACACAAAAAGGTCATTACCAGTGCCACCTATAAGAATGTCGTTACCAGTACCACCAATTAAAATATCATTACCACGATCGCCAATCAGAGTATCGTTACCCGTTCCACCTCGAAGTAAATCATTACCACTTAAACCATTAATTGTGTCATTACCTCCTTGACCGTTAATAACATCATTGGAATTATTGATGCCGATGTAGTTATTGTCTAAGTCATTGAGGAATGTGACAAAGTTATTTTTATAATTAGTTGTGCTTGTTTGAGTGGAGGTGTAAACATCAAAGCTGTCTTGAATGATTTCACCGTCGCCATCAAACAAGATGTTGCCTATTTTTGGTTGGCTGAGGAGCGCTTCTCTAAAGTTATTGAGATTTTCTAACTGAAAATTTTGCAAAATAACTTTAGTATTGGCAATTTTCTCAAAAGTTATTTCCAGGTTTAAACCGTTCTGAGTCAGAATCATATTTCTGGCTGTTAAACCTTGTCCCTGGAATTTGATAACGTCCAGTTCTGCCCGGATACTTGAAGATGGGTTTAACCGCGTACCTATTCCACCGAAATCAGTAATAGTATCTGTACCGTCACCTGTGTTGATAATAAATTTATCGTTACCTCCGCCGCCAGTTAAGGTGTCATTTCCCTTCAAACCTGTGATGATATCATTGCCAGCAAAACCGTTAATATCATCTGGTAAATCATTACCTGTTAGGAAATCATTACCAGATGTGCCTCTAATGCCTAATGATAGTGAAAAGTCATCAATTGCTAAACCGTGGTCGTTACTTGGGTGGTCTCTATCAAACCAGCGAAACCATATTTCTTGACCAGCAAGCAGTCCTAAATTGGTGAATCTCGCAGATAGTGAAGTGCGGTTAGCTGCATCATTGCCATCAACGGCGCTTCCAGTTCCACTATGAACTGGACTAGTAAAGTCTAGCGGATCAAAATCAATCCAATTGTTGCTATTAAGAGTAATACTATTGGCATCGCCTATTTTATACTGAAAATCTACTGTTTGAGCTGATGCGCTGCTTCTTCGCCATTGCTCACCTACGTAACTGAGCATTAAAAAGTCTATTTTATTGCTAGTGTCATTGACAAAGCGAACGCCCCAATAATAATTTATACCGTTAGAGCCAATGGAGCCTAAAGCGCGATCGCTATTCCCAGTTGTACCAAAACTATAAAGGTTGCCACTAGAAGTGCTTCCATTTGTTATGGAAATATTAGCTGCCGTAGTCCCAGTTCTAAATGAGTACCATCCGCTAATAGTTTGGTCATCTTGCCAACGCACAGCAGCACCAGAACGGGGTAAGGTATCAAAATTTTGGGAGTAGGGGAGGTTATTAAAAGCAGAAAGTTGAATTGCTGGCATAGTAAAACCTGGGATATTGTTAATTGTGATTGGTTAATTTCTTCTGGAAGATTCGGTCAAAATAGGCTGAGACTAGACATTAAATAATATCTAATCTATGATTTTTATGCCCTCGATTGGCAAAAAAGTGCAGAGATATTTCCTAAAAATAATTATGTTTAGGTTGCTGAATATATGTTACCCATTAAGTATTTAATGATAGCTTTTGATGCGGCTGATTTAATGAAGCTTGAATGAATAAATTCATAACTATGATGAAATTCATATCATTATCAAGTTTTAATTGGCGCAATTCTATATAGTAGACTCATGTACTATATTCTTAGTTATAGAGAGTAGTCTTCAGTGGATGTACGCACTGATTTTAAATTTTGAGTAGATTTCGGACTAAAGATTGGCGTTTAACTATTTGGCATACTGAGGTGTAAATATTTAAAAATATAGTATTAATTTATACTAATTAATACTATTAATTGAGCATAGAAAAGTAACGGGTTGGTTGCTTTGGGAGAGATGGATAGATTTTTTTAACGCAGAGGAATATGAGGTCAGCGCAGCGAAAAGTTCTGAAGGAGGGTTTCCCTCCGTAGGAAACTTTTCAAGACAGAGGGGCGCGGAGTTTTTTTACAATTAAGTAGTTAGGGATTAAATATTAAGTTTTTCTGCGTTGCCCAATGTTTCAAGCTACTCGTCGTCGTCTGGCTATCTGGTACACTGCTGTCACGGCTGTATTACTGCTGCTGTTCGCTAGTGGTGTGTATTTATATGTCCGCAGTACCTTGGTTGAGCGGATTGATGATACCCTCAATCATGTGGTGGAGATAGTCGAGCGATCGCTATCTGAAAAATTAGAGAATTAGTGGTTATGAAAAAAGCTGACTAAGCAATTCATCTCGACTCAAGCTAAAATGCTCTGCAACATCCCGTAAGATAGCATTTAGTGTACCAACCTTGAGTGGGTCATGGGCAGGAACTGTAATATGATGTTCCCCATTTAGCTGAGTTGTTAAACGAATATGACTTCCAGTTTGCCTATCTATTACATACTCAAAACGCGCTAATGCTTTAGCTAAGTCTTCACCTGATAAATCTCGCGGTAATTTCACGAAGCAATTACCTCATCGCGGACGATATGCAGTCTAATTGCTTTTGGTCTATCGGCTTCATCAGGGAAGTGACAGCGAACCGCATCACGTAACATTTCCTTTAAACTAGGAATATCATCAGCTTGGGTAAAGATTGATTCACCTAAAGCTTTTGCTGTATAACCACCCTCTGGATCTTCTTCAACTAAAAATACGATTTCGGTTGATGTATTTTTCACTATGCTTGTACTGTCGTGGAAATATTGCCTCAACCATACTTTAACATTCAAAAAGATTTAGTTTTTCTGCGTTGCCTCATGTTTCAAGCTACTCGTCGTCGTCTGGCTATCTGGTATACTGCTGTTACGGCTGTATTACTGCTGCTGTTTGCTAGTGGTGTGTATTTATATGTCCGCAGTACCTTGGTTGAGCGGATTGATGATACCCTCAATCATGTGGTGGAGATAGTAGAGCGATCGCTTGTTATTGAACCAGACAAAAATGACTCTGAACAACTCCGCATCAATGTAGAAGCCAGTTTTCGCAACAATGCCAAGACTGTAGAAGATGACCACATAGATTTAGAGTGGTTTAGTCCCACTGGTGAGTTAATCTGGTCAACTTTTTCTGAACCCCTCAACATTCCCATCCACAGTAACCGCACAGGTGAAACTGTCCATGTCTATAAACAGGACACCTGGGAAAACGAACAAACCCCCCCCTTGTTATTACGTCAAGTTACGCAACGGGTAGAAGCTGGACGACAGGTTTTAGGATATCTGCGTGTGAGTCATCCTTGGTTTGAGGTGACAAAACCGAGTCGTCAGTTAATTTTTGATTTGGCGCTGGGTACGGGGTTGATGGTAATTTCTGTGGGTGCGAGTGGTTGGTTTTTGTCGGGGAAAGCGATGGAACCGGTGGGGGAGTCTTATCAACGCCTCAAGCAATTTACGGCTGATGCTTCCCATGAGTTAAGAAGTCCCATAACTTTGATTCAAACTAATGTGCAAGTAGCTTTAGCAGACTTGGAGTTAGCCCAAACGGAAGCTGTTACATCTTCTCACTATCGTCAACAGTTAAAGGTGGTAGAACGATTAACGCAACGTTTGGGTAAATTGGTTAATGATTTACTATTTTTAGCGCGTCAGGATGGTGGTATTAGCAGAGATGGCTTTTGTGCTTGTCCGTTAGATGCTGTACTGATGGATGTGGTAGAAGAACAGCAACTGTTGGCGCAAGAAAAAACTATTACACTTAATCTGCATTTAGTTGATCCTCCAGATGGCGAAATTAACCCGGAATTGTTAGAAAATTGGTTTACACTGATGGGGAATTGGGATCAGTTGGTCAGATTATTCACCAATTTGATTGGTAACGCTCTCCATTATACACCCGCAGGTGGTGCGGTGAATGTGGAATTGCTGCGGATAGATAGAGTCCGCTATGGTTCTCCTCAGTTACAAGTGAAGGTGAGTGATACAGGGGTTGGTATTCCCGCCGACGCATTACCACGATTATTTGACCGTTTTTATCGAGTTGACCCAGCACGTACTCATAAAAGTGGCAATGTAGGTAAGGACGGTGCTACAGGCTCAGGTTTAGGACTAGCGATCGCTCAAGCTATTGTAGAACATCACCAAGGTCATATTCAAGTCGAAAGCACTCTCGGTCAAGGTACTACTTTTATTGTCTCATTACCAATAACTCTAGAGTCTTAATTTGATAAATCATATTTGTTTCCTGTGACAGATGAATTATCCTAATTTTCCATACTAACTTATCTAATAAAGCTTGCATTTTTTCAGCATAAATATCTAAAGCAAGCATTTAAGCGGCTAGTTATTAGCCATATAAACTGCTGTTTTCTTGTTAGCGAAATGCAGTTATAACGAAACTTTTGGAGGGCTTGATGACAACTTCCATACCGGAAAAAAATCTACCTTTTTTAGAAAAAGTAAAAGAGCAAAGTGGTTTAGGTGATATTTACGATGCTAGAGACATAACTGAAGTTGTTTATCGTGTCATGCGCGATTTAATGACTACAGAAGCTGCTGATAGAGTTGAAGAAGAATTACATAAGCCTGCTGAACAAAGCGATGATAAATCTCTGCAAATGGAAATTGCAGATTTGTGGCATGATAGTAATCCTTTGGTGAGATTCTTAAGCCGGGTGCGTCCACCTTGGCAAGGCCCTGGTATCTTTAAAATTGATAGCGATCGCTTCTTATTTCGGGTGGCTAATGAAGGGGGAATGCAGCCAAATGTAGACCGGGAACAAGTAGTTAAAGCAGTCTTTTCTGCAACAAAAGATGAATTATCCCCAGAACGGGTTGAAGAAATTGCTAGTTGGTTGCCCGATCATGTTCGTCAACTTTGGCAAGATGCTTGATAATATTAGGGGATAGGGGACAGGTGACAGGTAACAGGGTTAAATGTCCTAATCTATCTAGTATCTGTAGGGTGGGGAGTGCAGCGCCTTATCATGATTTTGGGCAATGTCCACCCTACTTAATATTTCAAAAATCAAATGTGAATCTATGAATATCCAGCTTTTCAACAAAGTTGGGTTTTTTCTTTTTAAACGCAGAGGGGCGCGGAGGAAAACGCAGAGAGGCGCGGAGGTTTTCTGAGTACCCCAGCAGATTAGGAAATGCTATATATTAGAATATTTAGGGCTATCGCCTATTACCTAATATGCATCAGGCTAAGGATATAAATTACTAGCTTGATTTTTTTAATTTATTTTCAAGCCTAAAGTTAGAGAAAAAGGCTGAAAATAGTTGTTAAATTATAAATGTTTAAATACTGCTTGTAATTAAGGCAATTATATTTGAGTTTTTATTAGTTTAACAACTAAATAAAAAAGTTTCCAGTCTCTATATAGTTTTATTAACCCCAGGAGTAGACAATGAGTGCTGATTCTTCCAAGTTTCGCAAGTCTGCTGAATTATTAAGTGCAATTTGTGGTAGTTTACTGATGGGTGCATCATTGATTCCCCAAGCAGTATTGGCACAACAGCCAACTAATCAGCAACCAATAAATCAAACTAATTCTCAAGTTAATCCTTGTCCTAGAATTTTTTACGAAGCACCCCATAATAATCAGGTTAAAGTACCTCAAGGTTGTCCACCTAATGCCTTTACTCAAAGATTAATAGATCAAGGTCAACTTAATCAAACTAATGTTCCCGCTACCCCAACAGCAGAACAAACAAGATTAGGTGTAGGTGGTGAAGCAGGTTCAGCAACTAACCCTAATCCTGCTATTTTCAATGAAGCACCCTACAATCGCTCTCAAAGTGGATTGCAGCCCCAAAATTCCAGACAACCTGGAACTACACTACCCAGTGTGACACCATCAACTCAAACTCCAGGTAATCAAAGCGTGACACCTTTACCAAGTCAACAACAAAGCCCCAGCGCTCGGATTGCTGTAGCAAATGGTAGAGTAAATGTCAGATTAGTGAACGATACCGCCGCAAGAATAACTTATCAGGTAATTGGCGATACCGCACCGCGATCGCTCGAAGGTAAATCTGATGTGACACTCCAAGGTTTAACCACACCAGTTACAGTTACATTCCAACGCGAAGACGGAGGATTGTTACAAGCAACCCCCCAAACTTCCACTGAATCAGGACAGTTGGAAGTCAGATTAAATGAGACTACTAACCAAGCACAAGATAGACGCGCCCTGAGAATTGAAAACAATGGTTCAGTATTTTTGAATTAGTCAACAGTCAATAGTCAACAATTTTTGGACTATGGACTATGGACTATGGACTATGGACTCTTAACATTTGCGTCATGCGATCGCGTAGGAAGAGTTCCTCTTTTTTGTCTTCTAGGTTTTGTGAGATGGTAATCGCTCTTTCGTAGAAATTACGGGCAGTTGGGTAATTACCTAGCTGCTCGTATAATTTTGCGTAGGAGGCAAAGGAGTTTAGTTGTTCTCGCGGATTTTCTAACTCTTTAGCGATGGTCAAACGCTGTTTTAGTAAGTCCAAGGCGCGTTGATAACGTCCGACGGCGCTGTGGGCTGTAACTAAGCCGTCGATCGCTCGTAATTGGTTAGGGCGATCGCCTATACTTTTTGCCATGCTCAAAGCTGCGCCATAACTGCTAATCGTGTCTGAATAATTATTAGCCGCAAGGTAAGCATCACCTAAATTATTTAAAGTATTTATTTCCCCTTGCTTATCACTGGTGCGACGACGATAAATTAAAGCTGTTTCATAAAGTTTAATCGCCTTGTTATAATGTCCTAGCCTAGCCGCTACAAGACCTAAATTACTTAAGGATAATCCCTCACCCTCAATATTGTTTACATTGTCGGCGATGGTAAATGCGTCTTGAATTGTCTCCCCGGCTGCTTGGGGTTCACCTGCTTGTAGTAGTAAAGTACCCAGATTATTGAGGGCAAAAATTTGAGTCTGAAAGTCTTGGGTGTCACGGGCGATCGCTAAATGTCGGCGTAAAGCATCTTCACCTTCCTTTAAACGTCCCAATTTGATATAAGCCTTAGCTAACAAATTGTAAGTTTGACCTTTCGCCCTCACCTCGCCAAGCGAGTGATAAATATCCAACGCTTGCAAACCAGAGTCAAGGGCTTTTTGGGGGTATCCAGCCGCATATTGTTGTTCAGCCACCCGTAATAAGGAGTCCGCGTCATCTCTGGGTTGTCGTTTCAGGGAACTTCTTTCAGGACGGTGCAGTTGTTGAGTAATATCAGCCGCCCCTGCTGTCACAGGATATAGCAGGGAAGTGAGAATTAATAGGTAAAAACTAAACAACTTGTAGCTAGAGAGCTTATATCTTGCACTGGGCGACTGGAAGTCGCCGCTACACAAGCAAAACCCGCCTGCGCGGGTTAAAAAACCTTCATTTTGTGTTAGTCCGCGCAGGCGGACTTGGTTTGTATAGCGGCGATTGATCATCGCCAAGGCTAGGTGCAAGATGTTAGAGAGTAAATGCTGTTGTTTCATAAAACTTACCCAAGAAATCCCGGATTTAAGTGTTACCAGGCAAAAAGTTTTATTATGTCGGTATGAAGACTAGCATGATACGGATATATACTTAGGCTACGACTTTACCAAATCTTCACCCAAGTAGATAGCGCGAATGTCTGCGGGTAATTTGTCCTCTAGCATACGATAGCCTTCTTGGAGCAAATTGGCTACATCATCGGGTGTTACCTTCTCCCCTTCCGCTTGCAGGTAAGCAGCAATGCGGGTTTCGCTCCAATGAAAGGTTTGCGCCATTAACAGCATCAAGCGTAACATGGGGGGTAGTTGCTCTAAAGCTTGTTCCACATAACACCAAAGCGGAGGTGAAGTTGCTTGTAAAGAATAATGAATCGCTTCCGTTGGCGGTAGCTGAATTTCATTGATACAGTAAGCTGTGATGTTGATCAGCCAATTTTGCAAAGTTAAAGCTTCCTGGCCTGGGAGGGGATTTTTTAAATCGAGTCCACCGAGTTCATAATAGATATGCCGCCAAGTGAGGGCGAAAAGATAATCTGCTTGCACAGGCGATCGCGCCGAATGTTGAATTAAAGTGTAGACTATGGGACTGTAGCGGCAAAAAATCACCGTAAAATACTTACCCACATCAGGATGATGCTGAAATAAATCCAGCAATTCTTGGTCACTGTGATGGAATAGCGACTTTACCAGTGGGTGATTAGCTTCAGCAAAATGAGGAATTTTCATAAATTTGCCCGTAGATACTAGTTAACATAAAGTTTGCAATAAGATTTTCGAGTCAGCAGTATAATATCCTGAGTCTTGCATCTCACCTCTAAATCTTTTCCTATCCCCAGTCCCCAGTCCCGGTTGGTGAGCGCAGTCGTACCACTCCGTGGAAGCAAGCTACGCGTTAGCGTCTCCAAAGGAGAACCACCAGTCCCCTATCCCCAGTCCCCCATAAAAGCGTAATAGCCCAGTTGAGTCTTGTACACTAGAACAAAGACCTCTTAACTGAAGTCTTTAGAGATAAAAATAAAAGCGGCTCCCTTATATAATTTTTGATTTGTTCATGGTTATAGCAGCTAGTGTCATATCGTTCCGGCTTACCCCCGTTTTAGGCTCCTTCTTGCCCTCCCTACCCCTGGATAGCCTATTTTCTACCCAAGGCATCATGGTGATGCTGCTAGCAGCCTATGCAGGCGCTATGTGGCTATTCCTCACCAGCGCCCCCAAAGTGCATACTGTGATGGTGTCCGACTTAGAAATTGCCCGACAATTATACGAAGGGCTGCTAGATTTGCCAGCCGCAGAAGTACCGTTACATTACTACTACAACTACGAACAAACTATAGGCGCAGCAGGGATAGATCCGCTATATATGTCCACCAGTCCCAGCTTGTCGGGTAAGTCAATGACTAACGCCAGCGACGGGTTATGGTATCAACTAAAGAAAAATACTCAACTGCACGTAATTACAGGCGCGAGTCTGGGTACAAAAAATCAGCAACGTCACGTTTGCTTTGACCGTGACTGCTTAGAAATGATTTTAATGCGGGTGGAAACGCGCGGTTTAAAGTTTAAGATACGTAATCAAAAGCCCTTAAACTTTTTAGTTAAGGATTATGAAGGGCGGATTATTGAAATAGCGGAAGTAGCGAATTAGTCATTAGTCATTAGTCATTGGTCATTTGTTAAAAATGAGGTGCATTAGCTAAAGCATAATGCACCTTATTTAATGCGAGTTCGACAGTTGGAAAACCCCTCTCCAAACCTCTCCCCGACGCGGGGAGAGGCTTAAAAAAACGATTTTTTTTGTATTTATAGCGGATTGCAATCGGATAGAATACAGATTCATCTGCGTCCATCTGCGTACCCTTCGGGAAGGCTGCGCCAACATCTGCGTTCAATCATTTTTTCTGTACCTCACTGACTTGAAAACCGCTATATCTTAAGCCTTGGCAAATAAAAGATTTTGTAGGGTGGGCATTGCCCACCATCCTCTTATTGAGAAGATGTAGGATGTCAGTTATCTTAAGCCTTGGCAAATGAAAGCAGCCCAATAAATAGGGTGTGAAAAAGGAAATTCTTCATTTGATTTTTCGATTTCTTGAATTAATCTGTTAACTCTGGCATACATTCGATATTCACGTTCCCATTGCGAATATTCTAATGAGCCAGGAATGTATTTTTTCCTCATGCCTATCAGTTCTTTTTCCCTTGTTTCTGCTTCACCAAAAATTGGTTTAAGCTGCTGTTTATTAAAATTGCATAGTTGAATTTGAGCTTGTCGTAAAGATTCAGGACGGCTTTTATCTTGTTTGCGGTGTTGGTAGTAGAATATAGAAAATACTGCTGTCGCTAAGTCATCGACTGCCCATAAAGTGCTAACAACACTTACAGCACCAGCACATAAAAAGCCTGTGGAGAGAGTGAAAATATCATCTGTTAGCGATGGCTTACCAAGATGTGTCTCACAACAGGCAAGAAACACATCTACAAGATCAGGTAAACGCCAACTTGGTGACATTAATTGTCCCAAGGTAATACTGCCATCTGCTAACCTTAACTCAGATTCTAGAGGATTATCTAGGCGAGATTGCGCGTGGTGGCTGGAGTGCAATACATTAACTGTTTGTGCTAGCTGACGATAGTTTTCACGGGTAGCCTGAGTCTTACCAATTAATCTTTGTTCTTGAGGAATTTTATATAACTCGGCAATCTTTTCACCTTCAATCCTAGTAAATGGAAGGTTATCTTCTGCATCTTCTACAGTTCCATATTTTAGAGATTGTTGAGGAATATTTTTGAGATGTTCTCGTTGTCGGCAAAAATCCAAAATTTGGCAACTAGGAATATAGCGAATGAGAAACTTATCCCCCAAGTATTGATGATTTTCAAGGGGTAAGGCTATCAAAGGTATTTGATGCAATAATAAATGAGGTATTAAAATTAGTTCTTCAATACCTTCTAAATGTTGATTAATCAAGGTATTTATTTGCAGTCTTTCAGCCAGTTCTGTCAGAATTGAACTCATACTGCTATACCAAGCTTCTTCCCGTTTTGCTTTCTCTTGCTTCGTTTCACCTTCAGGGGGAAGATAGGGAAATAACCAATTTTGATAAATCCAGTTTTGTAAAGTATCTATTCCTTGTCCAGTACAAGTATGAAGAGTAATTTGGTTTTGTTGCAGAACGAAAATATGAGTGTCTGTGTCAGTAGTATAAAAACTTAAAAGAGCGGTATTAGGTTTGTCGATAAGCTTTTGTATTGCAGAAAAGTCAGGCGCACTAACTTGAATTTCGCCAGCTAATACGGGATCTAAGCGTCTGATTTCTTCCCAGATTTGTTGTTTTTGGTTTTCTAAAGCTGCGATCGCCTCATTATAAGCTTGGAATGCAGCCCTTGTGTCACCCCGGTTATTGCCAGATTTATGGCGATCGCGCTCCATGTCAATTTGTCGTTGCAATTCTTCATACTGCTGCAACAAGCTTTCTACTGCTGGCGGAATTGCGTCACCTTGGAAGAAATCGTTACTTGCCATTAAGTCTACCAAACGCTTGGCACGCGATCGCTCCGCATATTCAAAAGCCTTTTCTATTTCTCCTGCATTAATGCAGGCTTGCACCATTTTTTGGTAAATATAGATGGATTCTTCTATAATTTTCTGACGACGTGAATCAGACTTTATCCAACTTCGGCTCTTCTCTACTGCTTTAATAGCAATAGTATAACCATCAATAGCTTCTTTCCATAGCCCTGCTTCAAAGGCAGTTTTTCCAAGATTACGAGCAGCTGTAACTGCATCAGCAGGATATATTTCAGATGTGTGAATTTCTAAGGCTAATTTATAATGGTCTATTGCTGAAGTGACTAAACCTTGGTCACGGTAAGCATTGCCCAAATTATTCTGAAGTTTAGCATATGCAAATGGATTATGGTCACGATTATAAAATTTTAAAGCATTTTGACAAGCTTGAACTGCTAATTGCAAATTTTCTTGTCTATCTCCCTGCTTCCTTTTATCATATGCAATACCTAGATTCATTTGAGTATATGCCCATTGTTGAGGATATAAGTATTGACAGATGTCTTCTAATACTTTATTGTAAATATTTATTGCTAATTCCCATTTTTCAGATTGATTATCACTTGGAATCTCGCAGTAAGCAGATGCTAGAGTATTTCTTATAATAGCCCATTTATCAGTTAATTTATGTTCTTGAAAAATATTTGATCCTTGATCACAAATTTTGATAAAATTTTCTAAATATTCATAATTATCAAATTTATTTTTTGTATTTTTAATTTTTTCTACATAAAAAGAAACTCGACTATTTTGAACTTCTGCCCACTGTAAGGGAAATTTTTCATATGTAAAAATCTTTAACGCATCTTCACAGGCTAATAATGCTTTTTCCAAATTCTCTACCGGATCACCATAGATACGCTTTCCATAGGCATTTCCTAAATTTGATTTACATATAGCCCAATAATTGCGAAAAATTTCACAATTAAAAATAACTTCAATAGCCTCGAAACAAGCAATTGCAATATCTAAATTTTCAGATGGGTTCCCATGTGGAAATTCTGCAATTAATATACCAAAATTACCAAGAATGTGTGCTTTTGCTTGAACATTGTATGAGCTTTCGCCTACAAAGTAATTTTTAGCCCAATAACGCAACGATTCAGCAAAATCCAAATTGAGTTTGTCTAAATTTTCTTGCAATAAAGAATAAACACTTTTCTGATCAGAATTACTTTCTGATATTTCAAGTATTATTTTTTCCAAAAATTTTATTAATTCTTCGTTCATGATTAATTTAATCTAAGCTAATGTATTAGATTCGTGTATTTCTATATTTTCATCTGCCAGAGTCAGGCATTGTTTCAACGCTAAAGCAATTTTTAGAACAATTTATATTTTAGCTGCTTTTTTACTCTTACTGCTACTGAGATATTACCTAACAGAAAATGGTTTAGTTCTTATAAAAAAAATACTGCCAGTATTTTATTCCTCTTCTCCCCATGTTTCTAGCCAATCTCCATCAACATCATCACAATATAAATTGGCAGCTTCAAGCCCATACTTCATAATGTCGTCCTGTAATTTTTGAGCAGCTTCTACAGCTTGTAAAAAGTTGTCTAATCTCTGTTGACGGTCAGATTGCTCTTCATGAACCATAAGAAACTCACTTTGTTAAGTAATAATGTATCTGGACAAATCCAATAAATGAAAATGACCGACAACTATAAATTAAGTTTTCAATACCTATTTAAATATCTGCTAACTTTTCCAACAATTCCTCAGCTAAATCTAACAAATCAATTTCATCAACTTCATCACTACTATCTCCGCGATTAATTTCTGCCACTGCTAAATTATCAGCCAAGATATTTTTCACAGCAAAAATCCTATCTTCTTCCTCTGCCAAACACAGACATTTCTCCAACTCTACAGCAATCTTTTCAATTGGTCTTCCAGCTAAACGATGTCTCACCTTCACCGCTACTGAATCATCACTTTCTAGCAGTTTTATCACAGCCATTCTTTTTTCATCACTTTGGCTAGAAAATTTCTCAATCGCTACAAGCACATATTCCCGCATACTCATGTTTGCGGCTAATGCTTTTTGTGCCACTACATCTGGTACGTCTACTAACAATACACCTTCGTTATCGCTAGCTTGATATAAGTCATCCTCATGTTTAACTGCTACCAATAAATCAGCACCTAATGTATGTAAATAGTGCAACACAGATTCTAATTCATGTTCTTTTAACGCCGACTCTAATTTAGACACGGCTGCTTGCTTTACTCCTAATTTCTCTGCTAGTTGTGCTTGAGTTAGTCCTGCTTTATTACGTATCTCTCGCATCGCATCAGTCAGATAGAGACGTAAATACTCTAGCTTCCCCGCCAGAATTACCTCTGGGTCTTCACTAACTTTTTGCTGCAACCAAGCTTGAAAATTAGGCTTTTTCATGATTCCTCTGATGTAATTCGCGCAATCTAACTCTTGCAGGTTCTTTATCTTTATCTTTGATAGCGCCGTCGTATTTTTTCATAAAGGCGTGTAGGACTACAAATGTCTGAGGTGTAGCTGTAGTTAAGATAAACCTGGGATTATGTTCGCTCTTGGTCATACGCAATTCATACAGGTCATCTTCGAGTTTCTCAAAGATCCCACTATTGAGTGAAGCTAGTCCTTTGTCGCAAAGGTAGCGAAGATTAACTTGCAAACGCTTGGTTTCGGAAGCGGTTAATAACGGCTTTGGTGGGTTGTCCGGTTGTTCTTCATGAGGAATCATCCTGATGAAGAATGCAAGTAAGTCTTTGGGTATTTCTCCATTGACATCTTGATAAAGTTCCCAAGTCCAAGTCACTTCCTACCTCACAATATACTATTCCTTAGAAGGAATGTCAATGGTGATATTCCTTCTAAGGAATAACATATCAGTGGAATAGTGTAAATAATTTCAGGTTTGTAGTCAGGACTTTAGTCCTTAAGAAAAGGCTAAAGCCTTTACTACGAACTGAGCGATCGCTAATACGATAATAATCACCCTCAGCCTGAAGCTTTTTAATATTGCTGATATCACCAAGACTATCAGCATTCTCTACTTCTTCGATTACTGCTGCAATTCTTGGCAATGCAGCCTCATCTTTAATTTTTCTTAAATCTTTTTCAAAGCTTTTTCTAAATTCAACATTCATTCTTGATTTTTGAGAATCTGAAAAATTGTTTCCCTGCTAACTGTCTTGGTATTTTCACTTTCTTTAATAGCTTTTGCTAGTGCTATAAGAAAAATATGGCTAAATAAAAACCTATAGAACCAGAATATTAGAAGATTCTACAGGTTTTTTATAAAAAGGATTTCAGATGATATTTCAGTCGCCTATTCTGCTGAGGTTTCTGATTTTTCCGGCTTGAGTAAGGGGAATGCGATCGCATCCCGAATACTGGCGCAATCAGTTAATAACATCACCAACCGATCAATCCCAATACCTAAACCGCCTGTGGGTGGCATACCATATTCCAAAGCGGTGAGGAAATCTTCATCTACACCTTGGGCTTCTAAGTCACCAGCAGCTTTTTTCGCAGCTTGGGCTTCCAAACGTTCTCTTTGGTCGATGGGGTCGGTTAATTCTGAGAAACTATTCGCGGTTTCGCGCCCAACTATGAATAACTCGAACCTTTCCACTAACCCTGGTTGAGAACGGTGAGGTTTAGCTAATGGTGAAATTTCCACAGGATAATCAATCACAAAAGTAGGCTGAATTAAGCTACTTTCTACCTTTTCTTCAAAGGCTAAATTGAGTAATTTACCTATAGATTGGGCTTCATCCACACCAGGAATGCCAGCATTTTTACTTGCTGCTTTCGCTTCATCCAAACTGGAGAAAGCATGGAAATCTAAGCCTGTATATTCCTTCACCAAATCGTGCATTGTCACCCGTCGCCAAGGTGGAGTTAAATCCACAGTTGCACCTTGGTAGGTAATTTGCAATGTGCCGAGTACATCTTTGGCAACGGTGGTAATAATACCTTCCGTTAATTCCATCATATCGTTGTAGTCGGCGTAGGCTTGGTAAATTTCAATTGAGGTAAATTCGGGGTTGTGTCTGGTAGAAATGCCTTCATTGCGGAAAATGCGCCCCAATTCAAACACCTTTTCAAAACCACCGACAATTAACCGCTTGAGGTGGAGTTCTGTGGCTATTCGCAGATATAACTCCATTTCCAGGGTGTTGTGGTAGGTAACGAAGGGACGCGCATCAGCACCGCCTGCTTCACTTTGCAGGACTGGGGTTTCAATTTCGAGGAAATCACGCTGTTCTAAATAACGGCGAATACCTGCGGTAATTTGGGCGCGACGGCGGAAAGTTTGCCGGACTTCAGGGTTAACAATTAAGTCAACATAGCGTTGACGGTAGCGTTTGGCAACATCCGTCAACCCATGCCACTTGTCGGGTAGGGGCAAAAGAGATTTAGTGAGGATGGTATATTGTTTGACGTAAACCGATAATTCGCCCTTTTCAGTCCGTTTTATTGTTCCCTTGACCCCCAGAATATCCCCTACATCTGTGAGTTGTTTGAGATGATTAAAAGCCTCGGCATCAATTTCTGCCATGCTTTCTTGGATACGATTTTTCTCTAAATAAAGCTGAATTGTGCCTGTTTCATCTTCTAGGGTGAAGAAAGCCAACTTACCAAAAACGCGACGCGCCATAATGCGTCCGGCAATGGCGGCTTCTAACTCGACTTCTTCACCACTGGGTAAATCAGCAAATTGTTCTTGCAATTGGGCGGCGTGATGGGTAGACTCCCAACGGTAGGCATAGGGGTTAGTCCCTATCTGCTTGAGTTGTTCTACTTTCTCCAGCCTGGCGGCACGGATATCTTCTTCCGACATGGTAACGAACTAAATAGGGCAAGATTTATTATAAATAGGGATTAGGGATTAGGGGTTAGGGATTGGGGATTGGGGAAGAATTTTTATAATTTTTTGAGGTTGGGATTTGTAGAAAGCGATCGCCACAATTAAAATACGATGATACGCCCTAGAATACGCTTGTGGAATGTAGCGAGTATAAAAAAGTGACCCTAAATATTTAGAGTCACTAAAAAATAAGTTGAGAAATTAGACAAATAAAAGCTTACTTCTTAGCTTCAGTGATGGGAACCCATTCGGTGTGAAATACACCAGCCTTGTCGGTACGCAAGTAGGTGTGAGCGCCGAAGTAGTCGCGTTGTGCCTGAGTGAGGTTTTGGGGTAGGCGATCGCGGCGATAGCTGTCAAAATAATCCAAGGAGGCACTAAACGCAGGCACAGGAATACCCAGTTTGGCAGCTGTGATAATTACTTCCCGCCAAGCTGCTTGTCTGTCGAGAATTGTTTGCTTAAATTCAGGAGCAAGTAGCAAGTTAGGTAAAGCGGGATTTTCGTTAAATGCCTTCTTAATCTTATTTAAGAAACCAGCGCGAATAATACAGCCACCTTTCCAAATTCGCGCCAACTCACTCAGATTCAAATTCCAATTAAATGTGGTAGAAGCTGTAGATAACAGCGCCATCCCTTGAGCGTAAGAACAAATCTTGGAGCAGTAAAGCGCATCCCGGACTTTGTTGATAAACTCTTTGGTTGAGCCGTCATACTTGCCACTGGGGCCTGTTAGCTGCTTAGATGCTGCTATCCGCTCATCTCGAATCGAAGAGATAATCCGAGCATTCACGGCTGCGGTAATGGTAGGAATAGAAACGCCCAATTCCAAAGCAGTTTGTACAGTCCAGCGTCCAGTACCCTTTTGGCCAGCAGCATCAACAATCAAGTCAACCAAGGGTTGCTTAGTTTCTGGGTCTACATAAGGGAAGATATTCGCTGTAATCTCAATCAAGAAAGAATTGAGTTCGTCGGTTGTATTCCATTCAGCGAAGACTTCATGTAGCTCTTTTGCACTCAGCCCGCCAGCATTTCTCAGCAAGTCGTAGGCCTCTGCAATCAACTGCATATCGCCATACTCAATGCCGTTGTGTACCATCTTCACGTAGTGACCGGAACCACCAGGGCCAACGTAGGTAACACAAGGGCCGTCATCGACTTGAGCAGCAATTTTGTTGAAAATTGGCGACAGATACTCGTAAGAACTTTGTGTACCGCCAGGCATTAGTGAAGGGCCGTTGAGTGCGCCTTCTTCACCACCACTAACACCCATACCCAGGAACCGCAAGCCTGCGGGTTCTAGTTCTTGAGTCCGTCTTTGGGTATCTTCAAACCAAGAGTTACCACCGTCGATGATGATATCGCCTTCATCTAGCAGAGGTTTTAGCTGCTGAATTACTGCATCCACTGGTTTACCAGCTTGTACCATCACCAGAATTTTGCGGGGACGTTCTAGTGCAGCGACAAACTCTTCCAGGGTAAAAGCAGCTTTAACGTTGCGTCCACCAGCACGCTGTGCCATGAAGGCATCAGTTTTTTCTCTGGAACGATTATAAACTGCAATTGGGAAGCCATTACGCTCCACGTTCAGGGCGATATTCTCGCCCATAACGGCTAAACCAATCACACCAAAGCTTTGTAGTGTCATAAACTATGTTTGGCTAACTCTTGCAGGTTCTTTCATCTTTAAGGGTAGAACGACTTTTTCTCTTCTCCCCTAAAGAAGACATTAAGAGTTAATTTGCAGAATAAAAGCTCGCTAGGAACACAGATAAATAGTTTTAATTTGTATCCAAATCCGCAATTAGCTTGTAAAATTTGCGAAATTGGGGGTTGGGGGCTAGGTACTGGGAACAGTTGTCAGGTTATTTTCACTGTGAATTGTCCACTGTCAACTGTCCACTGTTCCCGATCCCCAATCCCAAACAAAAGGAGTTACCTATAAAATGCTGGCAAATATCCTAGCCTTGGTGGTTGGCCTTGGTAGTTTAGCAATTTACATTTCAGCTTTTTTCTTTCCTGAAATCCACCGCAAGAATGATTTTATTTGGAGTGGAGTAGGACTTTTTTACGCTTTAGTTTTGTGGGTGTTTGCGCCGAAAATTACCGGAGGATTATTACTAGGTCATGTAGCTAGTGTGGCGCTTTTAGTTTGGTTTGGTTGGCAAACTCTCTCATTACGTCGCCAAGTCACCCCACAGGCACAACAAACCCCAGTTCCTAGTGCTGAAGCAGTAAAATCTACCATTCAAGAACAAGCTGCTAAGTTTTCCTTGCAAGAAAAAGTTGCTCAGTTACAGCAAGGTATTGGTAATACCTTGGGTGGCTTGAAAAACAAGGCACAAAAAACTGATACTCAAAAAGCTACAACTGCCCCAGCGCCAACTCCCACAAAACCATCTGTTGAGATTATCGATAATACAGAAAAACCAACCCAGGAGGCAGTTACTACTCATGAAACGCCTACAGTGGAACCGTCAGCAGCAGTTGTTACTACTGATACCGCATCCCCAACGCAAGTTATTCCCGAAGTGATTCCACCTCATCCCCCAGCTCCGGAATTGGTGGAAGCTGCACAGCCACATCCTGAAGCGGAAAACAAGGAACCTATTCCTGTGGAAGAAATTGCACCAGATGCGGTACTTGCTCCCCCCGCAGAAGCGCCACCGGAAGCATTACCGCCGAATACCTAATATCTTAAATTAAGGTTCGTAGTGAGGACTTTAGTCCTCAAAAAAGGACTGAAGTCCTTACTACGAACTCAAAATTTCCTCTGATGCTTTGTAGAGATAGTAGCAAATTAAGCTCTATGATTGATAGGTTGTTACTAATATGGCTAAACGCTTTAATTTACCAAATTTTACTCATATTTAAGACGAATCCAGGTAGAACAGGGTCGCCGCTAACTGTATCAGGATTATCTAAACATTGCACTGGTTGTTGAGGACGATAAATATATACTTGACGATTTTTTCTATCAATTAAAAAGCCTAGTTGTACTCCTGGTTCCTGCATATATTCTGTCATTTTATCTTTGAGGGGTTGCAGGTTATCGCTTGGCGATCGCAGTTCCACTACGAAATCAGGACAAATTGGTGCAAACCTTTGTTGCTGTTGGGGTGATAGGGTATTCCACCGTTCTAATTTTATCCATGAAGCATCAGGAGAACGTTCCGCGCCTGTGGATAATGTAAATCCGGTGCTAGAGGAAAAAGTTATACCTGTACCGTCTTGTTCTGCCCAAAACCATAACTGACCAAATATGTTACCTTCTCTATTACCTGATTCTGAACCTGTAGGTGGCATAATTGATATGTGTCCAAATTTATCTCGCTCAATTTGTAAGTCACGGTTGATTTGACAGAAGTCAAAGAATTGTTCGTCTGTCATTTGCATTGATGGCGGGATTTGGATAATTAGGGGTGATGACATCGTGATTAATTACCAAATTTTACTCATAATTAAGACGAATCCAGGTAGAACAGGGTCGCCGCTAACTGTATCAGGATTATCTAAACATTGCACTGGTTGCTGAGGACGATAAATATATACTTGACGATTTTTTCTATCAATTAAAAAGCCTAATTGTACTCCTGGTTCCTGCATATATTCTGTCATTTTATCCTTCAGACGTTGGATATTATCACTAGGGGATCTGAGTTCCACTACGAAATCAGGACAAATTGGTGCAAATCGTTGTTGCTGTTGGGGTGTGAGAGTGTTCCACCGTTCTAATTTTATCCATGAAGCATCAGGAGAACGTTCTGCACCTGTGGATAATGTAAATCCTGTGCTGGAACTAAAGGCAATACCTGTACCGTCTTGTTCTGACCAAATTCCTAGTTGTAAACCAATGTTAAATTCTCTATTACCTGATTCCGAACCTGTAGGCGGCATGATTGATATATGTCCAAATTTATCTCGCTCAATTTGTAAGTCACGGTTGATTTGACAGAACTCGAAGAATTGTTCGTCTGTCATTTGCATTGATGGCGGAATTTGAATGATTAAGGGGGATGACAGCATGATGCTTTACCCAAGGGATTTATTTTTTATTCTCACGCAAAAACGCAAAGGGGCGAAGATAAAACTTTGCGCCTTTGCGTCTTCAGATATGAAACTAATTTTGAGGTTTACTTGTTAGGCTGGGGTGTTAAACGTAGATAAGGTTTAACTTCTTTGTAGCCTTTGGGGAATTTTTCTTTTAAGACTTCTGGGTCTTTGAGGGAGGGGACAATTACAACGTCATCACCATCTTTCCAGTCGGCTGGGGTAGCAACGCTGTAGTTATCGGTGAGTTGCAAGGAATCAATTACTCGCAACAGTTCGTCAAAGTTGCGTCCGGTGCTGGGAGGATAGGTGAAGGTCAGGCGCAGTTTTTTGTTGGGGTCAATGACAAATACAGAACGTACTGTGACGGCTGCGTTAGCGTTGGGGTGAATCATGTCGTAAAGGTCGGAAACTTTACGATCTGCGTCTGCCAAAATGGGATAGTTGAGTTTGGTGCTTTGGGTTTCTTCGATATCACCTACCCAGCCGTTGTGTGATTCTACATCATCAACGCTGAGAGCGATCGCTTTCACGTTACGCTTGTCAAATTCTGGTTTGAGTTTGGCAACTGTTCCTAATTCTGTTGTACAAACTGGGGTAAAGTCAGCAGGGTGTGAAAACAGCACCACCCAGCTGTCACCAGCCCATTCATAAAAATCTATGTCGCCGTGTGTGGAGGCTTGTGTAAAGTTGGGTACTGTATCACCAAGACGGAGAGCCATAAGAGATTCCCTGTAGTTAAGTAAGGCCTATGTATTCTATCTTGCCATAACGATCATCAAACATCGGTTTCCCCATCGGCTTTAAGCGGTTTTTAACAAAATTTTAATTTCTTAACCCTTCAGCAGACTGTTTTGATGGGGAATAATACTGGCGAGTTCTGATTATTACACAAATAGGATGTATTTTTTCCAGGCAGTTAATTAATTTGTTTTGCATAGGGTATGTGAATAGTCAACAGTTCATAGTCCTAAGTTATTCTCCCTCATCTCCCCCCACTCTCTCATCTGTCCTATTTCCCTAGCCTCTAGCCCCTCTATATGCTTGGATCATTTGCCCTGCGATCGCATCCCAGCTAAAATACTGCAAAGCATAATCTCGCGCATTTAACCCGCGACGCTTGCATTCTTGGGGATTTTGCAATGCTTGTTGGATTAATTCCACAAGTGATTCTACCTCTGTTGTTCCTACCCAACCGGACTCACTATCACGCACTTGTTGCCAAATATGTACTTGGTCGGAAATAACTACGGGTACACCTGCAACCATTGCTTCAGCTACCGCAATACCGAAGTTTTCGTAGTATGAAGGTAGGACGAATAAATCAGCCGCTTGTAGTAAACTAGTTTTTAATTGACCAGTGACAAAGCCTGTAATGGTACTGTGCGATCGCAGTAATGAATTAGCAATCTGGTCTTTTATTTGTTGTTCATAATCTGGGTCTTGGGGGTTCGTTCCCGCTAAGACAAAATGAAAGTTATTACCAGATGCTAGTAGCTTTTCTAAAGCAGGTATTAATAAATTTAACCCCTTTTTCGGCTCAATCCGCGACATAAATAATATTAATGGCACACCTTGAGGTATTCCCAACTGACTCAGCACCGTATTCTCTGCTGGTTTTTGCTGAGGAATTACACCCAAAGGTATAACTAAATCCCTTGTATTTACGCCAAATCTTGCTGATATTTTAGCTTCTTGTTCGCTAGTGAAATGAATTGCTGCTGCACCAGCTAAATTACGCCGTTCAATAATTTCTACATACAGTTTTTTTAATTGCTTTTTCTTCTGTAAATCAGCCGGGTCAAGAGTACCCAACGGTCGCAAAATATAAGGTAATTTTTTTTGCCGACATACAGTAGCAGCCGCACTACTTACCGGAGAAAATAAAGCATGAATATGGGCTATATCATACTCTTGAGCGTGAGTATTTAACCAGTTTAATAAATCTAAAGAAAACTTATAACGACGGAATGGCGAACAGCGAAAATAAATTATTTCATAACCATCTTGTTTAATAGGAACATTCAACTGTACATCCAAAGGTTTTTGACCATTATCACCATTACTATTAGTTGTAATCACTGTCACTTCTGCACCTGCTTTAGCTAACGCAGGCGCTAACCCCAAAACCATTTGACTAGGGCCGCCATAAATCAGAGAAATTGAGGGAACAATTTGTAAAATTTTCATTTTTCTAAGTAGAGAGACTTAATAAAATATAAGTTTGTAGTAAGGACTTTAGTCCTTTAAAACCCAGCAACAGAGCGATAAATCGCTTTCTCCGTTCGCGTAGCGTGTCGTAGACAGACGCTACGCGAACACTACGAACAACTCATCTTACATTTAATTAT
>DATNQO010000068.1:0-7508 GCA_036704005.1 Leptolyngbyaceae cyanobacterium
GATAATAGCGATAATATTGTGTCTAAATGTGGTGTTTTTAGCCGAAAAAATGTCAATCTAATTTAATTAGTTTTCCCCCTAATAGTGCAATTAATGAGTGCTATTGTGGTGTAAGAAGCCAAACCGTCAAACAATTCCCTAAATGCGCCCCAGAGGGCTAAAAACCCTACACAGCAGGCTTTTTAGCAGCAGAGGGGGTTTTGTGACCGCCAAAATTTCGAGTAGTTGACTAAGATAATGGTGTACCCACTACACCTTTTTGCCCTGACGGGTGGCTTGCGCCATTTCTCCCTAACGGTCGAAACAAAAAGGCTTCGTGGGGTCTGCGACGCAATTACACTCAATTACCCAAAAAGTGGCATGGCTTACGCTATTGCACGAATTAAAAAGCTTAAACGCAGTAACTTGGCAGGCAGTGAAGCGCACACCGCCCGTCAGCGAGAAACACCCAACGCTGATCCAAATAAACAAAATATTAGATTCATCGGCACTAATAACCCAACTGTGACATTAGACCAGTTGGTAATGGAAAGGATAGGGGAGCAGAAACGGAAGATCCGCCCTGACGCTGTTTACTGCACTGAGATTTTATTGACTGCCAGTCCCGAATATTTCCGCCCCAACTGCCCAACACAAGCGGGTTACTATGAGCAGGACAAAGTTGACTCCTGGTTGGCTGCATCCAAACAATGGTTAGATTCGCGGTACAGCGATCGCATCGTCAGGGCAGAATTACATCTGGATGAAGCCACCCCACACATTCACGCTTACTTTGTCCCCCTCGATGAGAAAGGGCAACTGAGGGCCAAGCACTTCTTCGACGGCCGTCAAAAGATGAGGGAGTTTCAAGATTCCTATTCCGAGGCTACAGAACATCTGGGGTTAGAACGTGGCATTAAGGGCAGTAGGGCGCAACACCAGGACATCAAGGACTTTTACAGCATTGTTAATTCCGGTATAGAACCAGATACCAGCCTCACCCAGTTACAATTGCAAGCTAAAGCGGCTGACCGGGATAGGGCGCAAGCTAAAAAACAGCAGATGGAAGCCACAGCAAAGGCTTTAGCTCTTGAAAATGAACTTAAAGACAGGCGCATCAAGGAATTAGAGGCACACTTCGCGCTATGGCAGCAGCAAACTAAACTTCTGCGCGACTTGGAATTATTGGATATCGCCTGGGAGTTGGGGCTAGATTACGAGCGTGAGCGGTGGAGAGGTCACGGTCACATCATTAATATAGATGGGTCAAAGTTTTACGACTTTTCACCCGATCAGCTTCATGGCGGCGGCGGTGCTATTGACTTGGTAATGCACGTTAACAACTGCAATTTTCGGCAGGCGGTTGTCTGGTTACATGAGCGATTCGGGGAAGCTGGGGTGGAACGTGCAGCGATCGCCCACGCTAAAAAAGCGGCGGTTGACATTATCCAGGCTGAAAGGAGTCCCCAATTTACCCCACCTGTTGAGAATAAAGCTAACTGGCCTGCCGTTGAACGTTACCTCACCCAACAACGGGGCATTCCCTCTGATTGTGTGCAAATGCTTTATAACCAGGGGCTAGTTTACGCTGATGACCAACAAAACGCTGTGTTTATTATGCGGAATCTTGATGGTCAAACTAGCGGTGCATTTTTACGGGGAACTAGAGGGGAGAACAACAGTTTTAAAGGCTACTCTAAGGGTACTAAGCGCAGTGATAGCTGGTTTTACTTCAGTTTGGGTGGTCAAGCGACCGATAAAACATCTCTAGTTCTGCTGTGTTCTTCTCCTATTGAAGCTATTTCCAGAGCCATGCTCGAATACTTTGTTAGGGGCAATGTGCCACCTGAGCGAACCCTGTACATGGCAGTAGACAACATCAACTCCTTGCCTGTTGCGCGATTGCAGAAAGTTCCTAATATACTGGTGACTTTTGGTCTAGACCAATCAACAAATGCAGCCGCACAGCGTGTATTGGAACTACTGCCACAATCCCAACAAGTCTTATCTAAAGCTAGTGACTGGAATCAGCAGCTACTCGAATATGGGCGGCAGTTAAGGCGACAGCTTCCCCAGCAACACCAGCAGGATGATGAATTGAGTATTTAATTAAAATCTGTTTTGTAGTGGCGATGGCACACAGCACTCTCCTTCAAGCTTAAGCCAAAAGCTTAAGCTTTTGATTTAGGACAAACCTATAGGGGTGGCAGTTAGGTCGAGGGGGAGTATTATCTCCCGCCCCTCCCAATTACGCTCATAGCGATTTATCCTATCTAGGCGTACCAAAGCGGGAGAGCGGCGTTCCCCCCTTATGGTTTGCTCTGGTTAACAGTTCTCGTATTTCAAGTCATGGGGTCATGGAGTTGTAAGCAGTATTTCATATAGTCAACTTGCTCGATTGTGCATTGCTGGAATATACCTTCTATGACTAATTGTTGACATTGCTTTAACACTGCCCTCACCGCCATATCGCCCTGTGGCCAAACTCGTGCTAAATCATCTATGGCTTGTTTCACAAGTGATTCTATTGTCAATAAGCTCTCTGGCATAGCAATAAGCTCATTCGCCACACCAGATTCCACACCAGTTGAAGTAGCTGTATCGCTTTCTGGCACGTCATCGCACACCTCCCACACCAATTTCTCCCCCTCTATTTCATTTTCAAAATCAACATTGGGATTGATATCTGATTTTGACTCAACATTCCCATCCCAATCTTGATCAGCCCTATCGACATTGACATTGATATCTGATTTTGGTTGTTGATCTAGATCGGCTTTTTGTTGACTATCATCATTTTTTTCATCCAACCCCTCATCACTGGTGTGGGTGGTGTGGAAGTCTTGATTTATCAGGCTTTGTTCGTGTGGATTTGGTGTGGAATTTGGTGTGGCAGGAGGGCTTATTGCTATGGGTGTGCCAGTTATTGACATTGGCACATCATGAAAACTAATTCCTTGCAGTGCTTGTAATTTCCTCTTACCGGATGGGTGGGGGACAGTAACTAATTTGGCCTTGGGGAATAATGCTTTAATTCTGGGTAGGGCTTGGTTAATCGCCCTGACAGTTTTATCACTGGGTTTCGACTGTTCCTGCCATATCGCTTTCACCTTGCCCGTGCTGGACTCGTCAAAGGACAAAGTACCGTTATCGATGTACCAATTTTCTAACTTTTGCCAGATATCAAAAGCGGTGACAATGCCCCCCGGCTTGTAACCCAGCCCTGTGTCCTTACAGAATTGGAACAAGTGGGAATTTTCCGCTTGAATTTCTTCCAATGCTTCCTGAGTGCAGCTGTAGTCAATGCCCTCAGTGATTAATGCCTGTAGTCCAGCAATCATCTTATTGAGAAATGCCGGGGCGACACACTCGCGTACAAAATCTATGTCATAAGCAAACCGGGGGTCAGCTAGTAACTCATTGGGGTTGTTGGGGTCTGGGTCGGACTTAAATGTTTTGCGGAAAATCAGCGCGGCGATGCGGTCGAGAATCGCTTGGATGGTGCTATGTAACGACGGGGTGTCATTCAAGTTGAAGATGCCTATCCCGTTGGGGCTAAACTCGATGTGGTCTTTGCCCTTGCGCTCTGAGTGTAAGACATTACCAGTAGCAAACAGTTTCAGCGATTGAATTTTATCGAGCCTTGCTGTTTGGGGATTTTCACTTGCCCAATTCACCCGGCTGTTCATTAGGGGAGCCAAGGCAAATTTCCGCCCCTCATCATAGGCAGCAAAGTCAGCTAAGGAACAGCTAGTCATGCCTTGATTACCATAGATAATAGAAACTACCATTCTGATAGAATCCTTACCATTAGCACCTAAGCCACAAGCTAGTAGTATTTTGGTATCCCGCCCTCTGCGCTTGCGAACTTCGGCTAAATCCAGACTAGCCCCCAAGTTTCTTAGTAAAATTTGTTGTTGTGCGGGGTCTAAACATTCCAGCAAGCGATCGCAATGTTTGGGGTTAGCCTTGGGGTCATACTTCACCAGGGGCGGATAGGTAAAAAAGTGCTTGTCTGGGTCATGTTCTTCTAGGAAAGGCATTGGTTGCCCTGTTGCCCAGCTAACGCTTAACACGCCGTTGGTACAGTTAACCCCCGGTGGATTAAGTAATTGCGGGTCAATTTCTACTCGCAGCTTCACCCATTCCAGTAATTCTTTAACTTTGCTGGGTTTGGCATAGGGGTAGGTGATGACAAACTCATCGCCTTTCTTCTTGACGACGGGGAAGGAATTACAATAACTGGTAATGCGCCGACGCTCAACAGCATCCGGTGAGTGTTGGTAATAGTTCAACTCATGCCAGTAATGCAGCTTGCCATCGGCACTAATCCACTTTTTATCCCCATAAAGGAACTTAAAGCCTTTTTGTAGGAATGTGCTGTCTGGCTCGGACTCGCTGTCAAAAACAGCGTCGTTGGCTTCTGTTTCTTCTGCCTGCTGCTGTCTGGTTGTAATTTCTTCAATCTGTTTTAATACCAGCTCTACTAACTCGTCGCCCGTCATGCCCGATTCAAAAATATCAGCTACGTCTCCTTTATCTTGTAGAGACGGGTCAATTTTTAGCAAGTCGATGGCAACAAAGCCTACTCCGGCTTGAGAACAAATTTCTTCGATTCTACGGGCTTTCTTCCAGCCAGTTTCATCATTGTCTACGCAGTAAGCTAGTAAGAAATCTTTACCTGTCAGGGTCTTCATTTGCCCCAATGAGAGCATGATCTCACCGTCAGAACTGCTGCCCACCCAGGTAATGCTGGCTAGTCCTTGGCTTCTGGCTGCTTCTACGCATTTCTCCCCTTCATGCCCCAGTAGTACGGGTATGCCGTCTGTGGCTTTAATTATTGCGATCGCTTCCGACTGCCTGTAGGCTGGCCATTTTCCGTTTTTAGACCATGCGATTTTATTGGTGGTGGGGTCGAGTCTACTAACTGAGAATGTTTTGACTGTGCCTTTGTCTTTGACTGCACAGGGGCTAGAAAATCTGTGAACTTTCCGCCCATCGCCATACTCGTATTCAATGACTGTAATTTGTTTTAATTCCTCTGGCGTGGCTCCATCTTCTTTGAGCTTGGAAATGACGGATTTGGGGACAAAATCAGGTTTTACGGGTTGTGGTGTGGTGATTTCACCTGTGAGCCTGCATATTCTTAACTGTGATGGGTCTACATCTAGAACTTTGACTGTGGAAGCTGGTTTTTTAGCTTTGATGGGCCTTGCTTTGGGTGGTGGTGTCTGTCCTAGTTTTCGCTCTTCTAATACCTGACTCCAGGGCTTGATTGCCTCCCTAATATCGCGGTGTAGGCACTCGTTATAACAACTGTATTTGCCGTTATTCGGGTTGATGCTGAGGTTATGCCCACCACAAGCTGGGCAGATGTATTTATTTTTTACCAGTGTTGGCTCTAGCTGGTCGATGAAATTCCGAATATCGAATGAATCAGAATCGGCGATCGCCCCCGGCATAACGGAGCAATCAATGGTCTCGTTTCCTTTGAAAAGAGCTTCCATTGTCAAATCCTTATGAGGTAAATGATGTGGGCTTTACCTCCCCTAAAGATTCACCAAGGCTTTAATCAAATTTCTTCTTAAACCCGTTGCTACTGCTCATCGGAACTGATAGCATTAAGTTATAAAGAAATTTAAATATTTTTGCGAGGGGTGTCTTCTCAGACTATCAAACAACTTGCGCTAACAAGTTGAGTCCTGGGGAGGCATTCTTTTCTTATGTATATTTAAAGACAAAATACTTAGAAAAGATGGACTAAGGGTATAGTCCTCTTTCATAATAATTGATCTAATAAAAAATAAATAGTGAATTGTCAATTTCAAAAACAAAATAATGTATTTATTCTCTTCAAATCCAGATAATAAAAGCTTTTGAAATTTTTTAAAAAATACTATAAACATGAAAAAATACCACTAATAATATTATTAATGGCACTGATATTAAATAGAATTTTGGTTATTTTGCGGACATTTTGGAAATTGGTATTGTATCAAATTTAATGAATTAGCCGTAGACAAATTCTAAATATTGATAATTATGTACTATTTTGAGGTTGGAGGCGTTAGCTTTTACCCTTCTGTTTTTGTTGCTGCTCTTCTACCCATTTCTCTATTAATTGTCCTGTAACCTGTTCCATCGTCACCTCTAGGTCAGTACAGAGTTTCTTAAATTCCTTGTGTAACTTTTTATCGATTTTTGTTCTTAAGTACTGTTTCTCGCTCTCCATAAAGTTTATATCGGTTTACCGGATAAATCCATCAGATAACTAATACTTTATCTTACGTATGAATCTATAACTTATTAGTATATTAATCCATTAATCCGTTAACGGATTAATCCATAAAAGGTGTTATTGTATAGATGTGAGCGCAAGACGGACTATAAAAGGCGTAAAAAAACCACATTGATATGTTGGTAGGAATATTTTTAGCCTTTAGATAAACGGAAACGTTTGTAAATAAAGTAATTCATCAAAAATCAGGATAAGTGCGAAAGCCATAACCAAAATAACTACCCTCAAGGGTTAGCAACAGCCAATTAAGGCTGCTACTAGCTTTAGGAGAAAGCAAGTGATCAACATTTACTTTGCAGATATTGGCAACTTCACCAGCATCACCGCCCTCAAAGGAGAAAAACCCCGTGTGATGCGCTCAGTATTTCAGGATGTCACCTACACCAGTGCCAGGGATACAGAAACAGATGATTCCCCCAGCGTCAAACTAGACGACAAAGTATTAGTTTTGGGAGAACGAGCAACCAAGCAGAAAAATCCCCAGACAGCAGCAGAGCGAGGAAAGCAGCTACCAGAATTTGTCAAACCCTTCACCCTTGCAGGCTTACGCTCTGATTTTGAGGGTACTGTCAGATTCTTAGTCCCAGAACGTAATCAATGGGATGAAGACACCATCCGTCAAACCCTGATTGCAGATCATCAAGTCACAGTCAACGGCAAGAGCTATAAACACCGCATCAAAAACGTTGAGTTTTACCTAGAAACAGACGTGGCTGTAGTCAACGCCTACAAAACAGGCAAGCTGGATATGGAAGGAGACACACTCGCCATTGATATCGGCGGAGGAACAACAAACTACGTTGTTATGACTCCTGGTGCTGAAGTTCTCACCCGTCGCTCAATCCCCAAAGTTGGCGGAGTCTCCTTAGCTAACGACATCATCAACTCAGACCTAATGCAGAGTCACGCCAAGCGCGATAACGTTGCCTTTAAGGTCGCCAAGATGATGGACGCGATCGCTGATGGCTCTCTCACTTACGGGCGGAAATATGATTTTAGTTCCGTCTTTCCTGGGCTTCTGGAAAACTGGTTTAACGGGCTGATGGACGGTATAACCACAGCAGCAAATGATTACTTAGCCGATGTCACAAACATCATGCTAATTGGTGGATGTGCCAATTTAGTACGCCAAAAATTAAGCGCCAAACCAGGATTTTATATTCCCGTGAATCCACAGTTATCAAACATTCAAGCATTGTTAGCTATGTGATGAAATGCAAGTACGTTTAGC
>DATNQO010000069.1:0-6370 GCA_036704005.1 Leptolyngbyaceae cyanobacterium
GTGCATTCGCGCAGCGTCTCGTAGAGAAGCGGAACATGGGTACAAGCCCCGCCCATAAGCGGGCGCTTGACCGGGGCGGAGTTGAGCTTCTGTCTTGGTTTTCCCCCTTGCTCCCTGCAAGAGCAGCCCCTTTTCCTCTTGTTGACCAATGACCAATGACCAATGACTAATGACTATTTATTAAAGTTACAGACAAAACAGCATTTTCCCTGTAAAATTTCTTCGATAGCATCTTACGTTTCAGCAGTTCTCAACCAGATCGGCATTACTTAACACCAAGATAGTGGCAAAATCACTGTCTTGATGGCTCCTCACCACACTAACTTAGAGCTAGGTAGGGACGCACTTATCTGTGCGTTTCTCAAACTTTCGTATCTGTCCTGCGTTTTTTATGGCGTGGGTCATGATTTATTATTTACGCCGAAAAAAATCTTGTCCAAGTAGTGCTATATACTTACCTCTTTGGTAGTAGTGTTATACACTAACTAAAAACCTGTAGATTCCGCACTAAAGCCATACTTTAAGCCATCACCAACTTATGAAACTTGAGGATATATATAAGTTCTTTGAAAATCCTCCGCCAACTTACCTTTGCCAGGAAGTAGCAATTTGTTACATTCTGTATGTTTTACTTCAAGGTGAATCTTACGGAACTGAGTTAATTCAGCAAATAGAAACTGAACACCCAACCTATCGGCTTTCAGATACTGTGCTTTATAGTGCCATCAAATTTCTGGAAGACAATAAGGCTATTACTGGGTATTGGAAGAAGTTGGAAGGAAGAGGCCGCCCCAGGCGGATGTATCAAGTTTCTCCAGAATGGCAGCAGCAAGCCCAAGAATTAGCTCAGCTTTGGCAAAATTACATTCATGGAAGGACAAATTAACTAATAATTAATAATGAATAAGTCTCCCCCTATTGAACCTTAGTAATTATTTATGGATACTGCTATTCTGCCATCCACGTTTGTACTCACCTTGTTGCTAGCGGTTGGGTTGTTCTTCTTTATTCGAGCATCGACTAAAGACCGTACAGAAACAGCAAAATTAATATCTGACCAAGAGGAAGCTGTTTTTATGCCACAGTTACAAGAGTATTTTCGTTCTCGGTCTTACCGAGTGGCAGAAGTAGACCATGACAAAAACCAGGTGACTTTTGAAGGGTTCGTCAAACCTAGCATCTTTTTAGCAACATTCCTGACGCTGCTAGCATCTGTAGGCTTAATTTGTTTGTCTTTGGTTTTTGCGCTTCTGTTGCCTGGATTTGGTAAGATTTTTTTTGGATTAGTATTATTTGCGCCTTTAAGTGGTCTTTTTTATTGGCAAAAAGCTGGCAGGGTAGAAAAGGTGTTGCTGAAGCTAGAACCCCAGACGAATCAGCAGCAATCTTTTAGTAAAATCACTGTGGTTGCTCACCGTGACGAACTAATTGAGCTACAAAAAGTATTACCTTTAAAGCCTGCTGAATAAGTATGTAGATGCCTGATGTGTTTAAACTTCTTCCTGTAAAGAAGTTTGAGAGAGAATTTAAAGAATCACTAGTACTAAATGGCACAATGATATTCTCTGACATATCAATTTCACAAAACTCGAAAATCCTTGTAGATTTTACTTTGTTTATTTTGAATTGATATGACCCAATGTTTCGCCCTTTGCTTTTTACCTGCGCCTTTTGTACTAGTGTTCTTTCTCCCTACGAGATAAGGTCGTAGGGAAAATAGTAATCTACTGACAGAGGTTTCTGAACAATCCACAGGAGGAAAGTAAAGTTCAACTCTCGCTTCTGGGCTTTGTTTTCTCTATCCTGATTTCCTTCTGCATCATGAAACCAGAAATCAACCAAGACAGACCAAATTGGTCTGTTGAGAGTTAACTTTCCAATTGCTTGGACTAGCTGTACTGGCAAATCAGTTACAAACTTAAAAAAAACGAAAATTTTGGATAAACTGAACGTTTTTGCCAGTTAAATGATTGTCAGAAGCTGCACTTAATCCGTAAGATAATCATCTATAATTCAGCGACTGCCTACTGCCACTGGTTCTGCACCTGCGGGGGACTCTAACACCCGGAGGCTAGGAAATAAGAAATGATTTTCTTCAACGTATTGAGCGCCAAACAGCCCTTTCTCTGCCCAAAAGTAACGATCTGTAGTGTGTTCGTTTCGCTTTACGAGTAGCAACGCCGGTGGCAAGATACCTTCAGCTTGAATAAATTTTCTGGCTGCTGTCACGGGTTTCTCTTCGCCGCTTTCGATGCTATATTGAGGCACGTGTTCCAAAATACGTCGTCCTTCCTGGCGACGACGACTTTTCCTCTTACGTCTCCTTGCCAACCTATTTTCCTCCTCTTTCAAGCTATAGATTGTAGTGATAGCTACAAAATCCGTCGTCATTATATAAGTTCTAGTTCAAAAGATCAATAGTTTTTTAACTTTAGATACAAGAAAGATATTACTATTGACGGTAGATAATTCAAAAGCTAATTAGTACACCATTGCCTGGAAAAAACCATGAATGAAAAGTTTTAGTTAAGCTTTATTAAATAGACTGAGGATAATAAGGGTTGTCTCTTATCTTCCTCAAATCCTGTGATCCTGAGCAAGAGCTGAAAAATGTTAATGTCTGCCAGTCCGGATTTTGTGGCTCTATGTCGAGAGCAAATAGCATTACTTACCCAAGGGCTAGGTGCTTCTTTAAGTGTAGTTTATCTAACGCAAGAATTGGTAGACTCGCCAACGGGAGAGGCGAAACTAATTCCTGTGGTGGTTTACCCAGAGACAGCAGTGATACTTCCAGGGGAAGAGATTGCGGAAGTAACTGCACGTAAACAGTTACAAGTAGGTGATGTGCTGTTGCTACCTCAACAAGAGGACAATTCATTAACGGTAGCGCCAGTCAAGGAAACACCAGAGGCGGAAACGCCTTTTGGTGAGGAATACTTGTTGGATGAGCGCCAAATAGTCTTACCTCTAGCGCATGAGGGGGTAATGATGGGATTATTGGTAACAAGCCGGGACGATCGCCCTTGGAGTGAACAAGAGCAAAGCCAAGTGCAGAAGGTAGGACAAACATTAGCGATCGCTTGTATTTTGGATCAGCGTCGAGCATGGTTGCAACATCAACTACATCAGCAGCAAATTCTCCAAGAACAGCAGCAAGATTTACTAGATAACCTCTTACATCAGTTTCGCAACCCCTTAACAGCCTTAAGAACTTTTGGTAAGCTGTTATTAAAACGACTGCGCCCAGGCGATCCTAATCGGGATGTGGGGGAAAATATTGTCAGGGAAAGCGATCGCCTCAAAGAATTGCTGCAAAAATTTGAACAGGTGATTGATTGGACAGAAGCGGATTTAGCCACACTTTCATTACCTGAAAATGAAAGCGTTGTGGAAGCAACTGTTCATAAAGAGAAGCCAGCGTTATTATTACCGGGAACAGGAGAACAAGTAACCGATTGTTATGTGGCTGATTTGTTAACACCGTTGCTAGTTTCGGCAAAAGCGATCGCCCAAGAAAGACAAATTAAATTAAAAGCGGATATTCCGCCAAATTTACCAGTAGTAAAAGCTAATATCAAAGCCTTACAAGAGGTATTGAGCAATATTATTGATAATGCTTTAAAATACACTCCTCAAGGCGGGAGGATTTATATTCAAGCAGGGCAAGAAAAACCCAACTTTCAAGGAATTGCTATTAGCGATAATGGCCCTGGTATTCCTCCAGAAGATTTAGCCCATTTAGGCGAAAGACATTACCGAGGGGTACAAGCACAAACGGATATTCCTGGTACAGGTTTAGGGTTAGCCATAGCTAAACAATTAATCGAGCAAATGCAAGGCGAAATAGAGATTTTCAGCCCAGCAATTAATGCTAAATTAAATTCACCTAACGCACCAGGAACAACATTTATTATTTGGTTGCCAGTTAGTTATTAGTATATATTCAAGAGTCAACTGTTAATATTAGGCTTCTGGCAAAAGTTCAAAGTTATAGAGAGTTAACCGCCGATAAACGCCGATTAAAACTACTCAGAACTTACGCAACTGGCACTATAGTAGGGTGCGTCAGATGTAGAAAATCCTTGAATGTGTAGGAAATGATTGGGGCTGACGCACCCTACAGTTCCTCAAGAGATATACAACCAAGTCATTCGTAACTTGTCACCGAATGAAAGGCTACGTTTGGCAAACTTAATTATTAACGATTTAGTTCAAAATAATCTGTCCATTATCAACAAAAGTGATACTTGGACTGAACTAGACCAAATTGAAATAACAACATTTTCTATGGAGTCAGCTAACTTTATCCCTTACCCAATTACGGAATGACTTAAGTAAGGCAATTTCGCCCATAGTTTTACTCAATTGAATAAATCTGCTCATATCATTTACAGATACTATAGGGAATGCAAGACTGAATTTACTCTCAATATATTGCTCATCAACTAATTGATAAAATTTCAAATTTTCTCCATCATATCGCCACAGTTCTGGTACGCCTAAACTTGAATAAATGCTAAACTTATTAACCGAACTGCTCGTTATATCGATTTCAATTACTAAATCTGGCGGCGGATCAGTTTCTAAATCTAATCTTTGTTTACCGCGAATAGCCACCTCATTTTGGATGTAGTAACAAACATCTGGCTCTATCCCTCGGTTGGCTAATTTCCGTTTCAAGGTTGTAGAACCAGCATTCCTGACTTCAATTCCTAATTCTTCAGCCAGAGCAATAATAAAGTTACTAAAATTACCTTTAGGATTTTCGTGTTCAAATAGTGGGGTCATGATTTCTAAAGTACCGCAGTCATAAGCAAACCTCGAACCTCTGTCTTCGCCTGTATCTTTCAGCAAAGCCTCAAAGGTTTCCCAGCTAATGTTATGTAAGACTGTTCTTTGTTCAGCAGGTGTTAACTGTATGAGCATATGACAATAGTTATTCTGTCAAAATATGCGATAAAATACCTAAGATTTTATCTATATTATTAATATAATATTCTGTTAAATCAATTTCGACTACTTAAGCAAACAGTAGAAGAAAGTTTCAGCCATATTATAATTGTGCTAAATAGTTATAATTACTATACCTTGAGTTTTACTTAGTTGCATCTAACATCATTTTTGTTTCTCGCTATGCTCCATCCAATCCAATAAAACTCAAATTTTAGCAAAAAGATTGCAAAAATTACTCATATTTTTATTTTCATAAAAAGCTGTTCTTCAGTGAAAATACTTATGTTGTTCTTTTATTTCATGGTTTGAATCAAAATCTCATTAAAAATAATGATTTAATAAAAAAACACAATTTTTATATACTATATGATATTTTATACTTAATTTCTTTTATCATGTATTATTAGGTACATAATTATGAGTATAAGTATTTATGCTTTTTACAATAATAAAGGTGGTGTCGGTAAAACAACTCTTTGTTCAAATGCCGCAACACTTTATGCCAAAAATAACCCAAATACTCAGGTATTAGTTATTGATATGTGTCCTCAAGCAAATATATCTCAGTTTTTGCTTGGAGGAGGAAAAAAAGGTTATGAAATTAATCAGAAATTACAATCTTCAGCTACTAGAAAAAATATAGTTGGCTTTACAGATTGGCTTTTGCAAGGTAACTCAAATTTTAGAAGGAAGCCTAATACTTCATATAAAGTTACTGTTGCTCCTTATAATAGTAATATTTCGCCTAATTTGTATCTAATTGCTGGTGATTCCTTCTTAGAATCTCTTTCATTAGCTTTAAACTATGCTGTTATCAACCCAGCGAATACAAAAGCGTGGGCAGAATATATGACTGCTATAAAAAGGTTATGTGAATATGAATATGATACTGAAAAATATAGCAACATGGTTGTTTTTATAGACTGTAATCCCAGTTTCTCTATATATACACAAATGGCTTTGGTTTCTTCAGATAAACTTGTCATTCCAATGATGGCGGATTTTAGTTCTCTTGAAGGAATAAAAGGTATTTTTATGTTGCTTTATGGGGAGTATCCTTCTGCTGCACTAAGAAAATATGCAGAAGATATAATAACTTTTAGCAAGCAAGTATCTTCATTTAACCTTAAACTACCAGTTATTGAGCAGTTCGTATTTAATAATTTTACAAGCAATCTTGGAGTTGCAGCAGCATTTGCTTCTATAAGAACAGAATTAATTAATTTTTGTTACGAGCAATTCAGAAAATTTCCTTCATTGTTTGCACCTTGTCATAATAACCCTCTTCTGTCAGTTTCCGGAATAAGCAAGTAGTTCAGGAGCTACATCATCCAGAAGCATAATAGGGTTTAAATTGATTCATTGCTGCAATTAAATGATTGAATCCCAATAACAAATGTGAATTAGGGAAAATACT
>DATNQO010000070.1:0-2572 GCA_036704005.1 Leptolyngbyaceae cyanobacterium
GACGACAAAGTACACTCCTCTGCCCTCGGCTTGGAATTGTGCCGCCTGTTGCACTAACTGATTAATATTTTTCGCTTCGGCTTTTCTACCTTTATCCCCTATCTTGCGTGAGTCATTGCTGGGGTAAAAACTGCGTAGGTAAACTGTATCTCCCGCTTTGTAACCAAGCGCTGCTAAGTGTTGCGCTATTTCGGTCTGGTTAATCTCGATGGCGGGTTGGGTAGATGCAAATTCTGCAACCATTATGCTGCACCTCCAAACCAAATCAAAAATACTTCACTGGTGTATACTTCGCATACCAATGATGTTGCGAAAGGCTTGAAGTTATTAAAAATGTGGATGTACAATAGGGGTACACCCTGCAACCTTTGGGCAGTAAATTTCATAGTTACTCCAATTGAGTTGTAGTTTGTGCCAGTCCCAGCGTTTTCTAGTCGCCAAACTTTCCGACGTTGGGAGAACTGGATTTTATAGAAAAGAATAGAAGTGGAATTCCCTAGTAGCTATGCTGCTAGGGATTTGCACTTTTGGGACTTAATCGATATTTTTTCATGTACCTTGAAATACAAGTGTCCTTAAACATTGTAATAGTAATAAAAATTATCGAGCTTACTAATTATAGGGAATTTACAAAATTTTAAGTATCATCTTGTCACCATTAAAATAGTAAAAATAAAACACTATAAACCTTGCATGATAATATATTCGGCGTTTTAAATTTTAAAAATGCCGATTAATAATTACCTACAATACAGTGCGATTATTGCACACAATATATATATTTATTTCTAAAAAAATTAGTTTTTGAAAATTTTATCAGCCTCCATTAGTATAATTTTTAGCTTTTATTTATTGCCAACTGTAAGTGCATCAGCTTTCATCTATATTCTTAGCTGAGAGTGAAATCGCTAACAGTAAGTGACAGAGGGTGTCAATGGTTAGTGAATAGTGTTTACTTTCTCTTGTTGGCAGTCAACCCCTTGTTCAGTAGTCATTGTGCTTTTTCACCCTTATCTGTTTTTTTACTTTGAATTGGTAAATATTCAGCATTTTGCTTGACCCATTCTTCGATTAGCTCTGCTGCGATGTCAGACATATTGACACCTTTGAGAAAGCAAACAGTTTTGAAATTGTTTTTTACGTCAGGTGACAGGTAAACCCTAATAGACGCTTCACCTTGGGCCACATTGCTTACTCCTAGTTAATCAACCTAATCACCAGTTTATTGGTGATTTGGCGCATAAGGAGGAAAAATGCCTTGGTTGACTAATGCACTGATGCACTGCTATCCTAACATTAAGAACGCGAAACGAACATATACCAGCAAGAAAAACCAATTTAAGGATCAATAGGTGTGTGACAGGGTAAATACCTGAAAATCAGCTTAAGTCCTTATAGCTCAACCAACTTAACCAAAAAATTAAAGCTATGAAATTAGGCAATAGGTAGCAAAAAGTATTTCAGAGGTAATCCAATTTTTTAGCGTGAATAAAACTCTGTCTTCTCCAGGTGGAGAAGATAACCGGGAAAAGGTCAACCGGAATTACTACCCTCAAGAGTTAGCAACAGCCACATCTATATATATGGCTGCTACTAGCTCTAAAACGGAGATTTAGCCATGATCAACATTTACTTTGCAGATATTGGCAACTTCACCAGCATCACCGCCCTCAAAGGAGAAAAACCCCGTGTGATGCGCTCAGTATTTCAAGATGTCACCTACACCAGTGCCAGGGATACAGAAACAGATGATTCCCCCAGCGTCAAACTAGACGATAAAGTATTAGTCCTCGGAGAACGAGCAACCAAGCAGAAAAACCCACAGACAGCAGCAGAAAGAGGAAAGCAGTTACCAGAATTTGTCAAACCCTTCACCCTAGCAGGCTTACGCTCTGACTTTGAGGGTACTGTCAGGTTCTTAGTCCCAGAACGTAATCAATGGGATGAAGACACCATCCGTCAAACCCTGATTGCAGATCATCAAGTCACAGTCAACGGCAAGAGCTACAAACACCGCATCAAAAACGTTGAGTTTTACCTAGAAACAGATGTGGCGGTAGTCAACGCCTACAAAACAGGCAAGTTGGACATAGAAGGAGACACACTCGCTATTGATATCGGCGGAGGAACAACAAACTACGTCGTTATGACAAGCGGTGCTGAAGTTCTCACCCGTCGTTCAATCCCCAAAGTTGGCGGAGTCTCCTTAGCTAACGACATCATCAACTCAGACCTAATGCAGAGTCACGCCAAGCGCGATAACGTCGCCTTCAAGGTAGCCAAGATGATGGACGCTGTAGCTGACGGTTCCTTAACTTATGGGCGGAAATATGATTTTAGTTCTGTCTTTCCTGGGCTTCTAGAAAACTGGTTCAACGGGCTGATGGATGGCATTACAACAGCAGCAAATGATTACTTAGCCGATGTCACCAACATCATGCTAATTGGTGGATGTGCCAATTTAGTACGCCAAAAATTAAGCGCCAAACCAGGATTTTATATTCCCGTGAATCCACAGTTATCAAACATTCAAGCATTGTTAGCTATGTGATGAAATGCAAGTACGTTTAGC
>DATNQO010000071.1:0-6131 GCA_036704005.1 Leptolyngbyaceae cyanobacterium
TGGCGGTGGGACTCACCGTGTCAGTCTGTGGAGCGAACATAAGACCAAAACTCCTTGTGGGTGGAGGCAGTTGCTATGAAACAGAAACCTAAATCGTGAGGTTTAGGAATCGCCGCACTTTTAGGGCGGTGAGGATGTCAAAAGCACAGAGATTATCTCTGCTGACTCATCGAGTTTAATCTGGAATTGATAGAGTTTTGAATGCTTGTCTTGCCTCTCATAATACAAAGCGGCTACCATTTTCAGCTAACCACTGCTTACGTAAGGCGAAATCTGGTATAACTCGCTCTATATACTGCCAGAACTGTTGATTATGATGGGATTCGTGTAAATGCACTAATTCATGAACAATAATGTAATCAATGATTCGAGGTGGTAGGAGGATGGTTAACCAGTGAAAATAAATGTTTCCTTGACTACCACATGATCCCCAATGAAAACCTAAGTCCTGAATTTTGATGATACCGGGAGCGACCCCAAGTCTGGCAGAGAACAGGTTTAGCCGACGCTGTAACCAAATTTCAGCGTGTTGTGTGTACCAATGAATAAAATGCTCCCTAGCATGGTTTTTTTCATTAGACCTCAGCATAAATCGACCTTGATAAAGACGTAGAGGAGTTGCTGATTTTGGTTGTACTAGCAAGAGTCGATAGCTGCGACCTAGATAATAAAATCCTTCACCGTTAACAAACTCTTTTTGTGACTGATTTTGGCAGAGTAATTCTTTTTGGGCTAACTTGGTGTAAATCCAAAAGCGTTTCTGTTGGGCAATTCGCTTGATTATTTCCAAAGGGCAGTCAGAGGGAGCATTGAGAATTAATTCTCCACTCCGGTCAATGGTAATGCCTACTGTTTTACGGCTGTCACTACGCTGCAAAACAAAGTATAAATCATCAATGACCAGAGATTCATTCATGTGGTTAATCTTGCATGGAGGGCTTTTGCTAGTTCAACGATGCGATCGCTTACTGCCTGTTGTCGAGAAAAGGGTATCACATCATGGTCGTCTAAGGCACGGACAATCCAACCCCTCAACACGTTTTGCGCGTGAGCATTTCGCCAAAAATCTACAATCCGAATTTCCTGGCGGATATGTTCTACTATTTCCACGGTAATTGCTGCCAATTTATCAAGTTCTGACTTAGGTAGTTCTCGACCTAAGCCAATTTCTTCTACTAGGATGCCTAAGAATGGGGCTTGAGTTCTAGGGTCAAGACCACTTTCATCGGCTGGGCGACCTCGCCTCACATCTTGAGTGAATTGACGCAGTGCTTCCAGCAATTCTGCCCATTTATCCTGAAACTTCTCTAAAATTTCCTCTAGCCGTTCACTTAATTTTTTATAGTATGCTGGGTCTTCCTGAAAGTGTTGGCTGATGTGGTAACGGGCAGCGTGTTCCATTTCGGATGCTTTGGCGCGGTCTGAAGTTCGAGAGTTAACAGCACTCTCAAATTCAGCATCCATAATCGATATTGGCGGGACTTGGGGATCTATGCCACTGGCGATGATGTACTCATCTATTAGCTGCCGAACTTTATTTCCTGCGCCATAAATATTGAGTTGGAAGTCCCGGTAAAGATTGGCAGCAGCTTTGTTAATATAGCCGAGAATCTTCGCATCCCGTTGGTAAGGTAATGCTTCTGGGCGAGGCATGACAATATCTAGGCTTTCCAAGAATTGCTTGAGCTTCACCACGAACTCAGCGCGAATTTTCATATCTCGCAGCAAATCGATGCAAGCGTTGACATCGGCAATATCTGGAATACCTTGCCCTTGGAAAACTGCCAGCACGCGCTGATGGCGATCGCTTAATTTAGGTAACTCATCTTTCAGGCTAATTAAAGCCCCTTGGACATCTTCAGCACTATAAACTGCTAAGGCTTCCTTTAAATGTCGGGCAACACCGTAGTAGTCTACAACCAAGCCGCAGGATTTAGAGTAGTATGTGCGGTTGACACGGGCGATCGCCTGCAATAATTCATGTCCTTGCATTGAGCGATCCAAATACAAAACCTGCTCAATGGGGGCATCAAAGCCAGTTAACAGCATACTCTTGACGATGAGAAATGCTAAACCGTCTTGTTTGGTTGCATTGGAATGTACCAGTGGTTTTTTAAAACGGTTGATGTATTCCTCTACTTTGCCTTTATCACTCCACTGCTTCCAAGCTGGATCATCGTTGTTACTACTAGAAATTACAGTGGCAAACTCTAGTTGTTTAATTTGCGCTAATCGAGGATAAATACGAGCTAAGAACTCAGTTTCGGGATTTGACAACTGTTGATTTGGGTCAAAGTTTTCTAACTCTGTCACCAATTTTTGATGAGCAGCCACAAAAGCTTGTTGATAACGCACGGCGGCGAGGCGACTACTGGCGACGACTTGGGCTTTAAATCCATTGGGTAATACCGTATCAACGTAATGACGCAACATATCCTCTGCCTTGGCTGCTATGAGCTTTGGTGCTTCCAAGACATTGCCTTCTGTGGCGTATTTGGCGCGAATTGCTGCTAACTCTTCGGGAGTGCGATCGCCAAACATATCTTCAAAAAGTTGGTCTAGCGTTAGCGAAGCTTTCCGAAGGAATCGCCCGTCTGCCACTTCTGCCTCAGCCGTGCGTCCTTCATATAGAATAGGCACTGTAGCCCCATCGGCTTCTGATTGTTGAATGGTGTAGCGGTCAATAAATTCACCAAAAATTTCGTAGGTACGCTTGCGATCGCCTACTAAAATCGGAGTCCCCGTAAAACCAATCTTGGCACAGTTGGGCAACGCCCTCATCAAATTAGCGTGTAACTGACTAGCTTGGGTGCGGTGCGCTTCATCTACCAGCACTAGGATATCTTCAGAATTGTTGAGGATAGGAAATTGCTCTGTTTCTGTCACCAGACGGCGCACATTTGAATTGACGTTGTAGTTAGCAGAATTTTCTGCGACTTTGCGAACGGCAGGATTTCGCTTAGTGGAAACAGATGGCAATACTATCCTATTATCTTCGCTCGTGTCTTCATCTCGCTGTTGATACTTCTGAATTGTGGCAAAGATTAAATCTGGACTAGAGTGACGCAGCAGTGCTTTCAGTTCTTCGGTGTTGGTTGCTCTGTGGACTGTTTCATTAGTGAGACTGGCTGTATTACTCAGTTGTTTTTCTAGGTCAACTCTATCGGTCACTACAACAACTTTGAAACGCCGTAATTTTGGTAAAGTCCTCAGCTTGCGTACCAAGAATACCATTGTCAAGCTTTTACCTGAACCTTGGGTATGCCAGATAATACCGCCTCGTTGGTCATTTTCGCCATCTTGACGGCGAGTTTGACCGTTCTGCAAGCGACGGACTGCTTCCTGTACTGCACGAAACTGTTGGTAACGAGCAACAATTTTGATATTTTTACCCCCAGATTGTTGAAACAGGGTAAAGTTGCGAACTATATCAAGTAAATGGGACGGGCGTAGCATTCCCGCCACGAGAATTTGCTGACTGCTAAGTTTTGTCTCACCTAATGATGCTGCAACCTCAGCCATTGATACAGGGCTGGTATCTTTCCATTCCAGGTAATGCTCATAGGATGAGCCAATTGTGCCAACTCTGGCGGCATGAAAAAATGTTGAAATTAAGAATTGGTTGTAATGAAATAGTCTTTCTGCACCTTCATTGTCGGCAATTTCTTCGCGTTGGTTGGAGTAGCGGCGTAACTGAGTAATTCCTTCTGCCATTGGTTCTGTAGCCAAGGGACTTTTACACTCAATTACCACGAGAGGGATGCCATTTACGAATAGAACAATATCAGGAACAATGTAATTGCGTCCACCGGGAACATCTACACGAAATTGGTTGATGATGAGAAAATCATTGCGTTCTGGATGGTCAAAATCAATAAAGCGAACCGTTTGGTCTCTACCACCATCACGTTGTGGATCACCTTCGACTACAGTTCCTTTGAGTAGCAAATCGGTGGCTATTTGATTTGCTTCCATGAGTTTGGCTGTTCCCAAGCGTTCTAGAGTACCGATGGCTGTGTTGATGCGTCCATCGTCGAGCCAAGGTTGTCTTTGTTCATCAAGGTTAATTTCGCGGATGGCTTTGTGCAGTCTTGCCGTTAATAGTACATCTCGAAAGCTTTGCCTTTCGGTGAGGTAAGGAACACCAATGTCACCTTCAAGATGCTGCCAACCCATAAGCTTGAGTTGGTTGATGAGAGGAAGTTCAACCAGGCTGTACTCGTTTAACATCAGGGGAAATTACGAGTGATTTTTTATCCCATCATATTAGTTGAATTGTTGGTTAACCAGTTTTGTTCACCTAGACGTTGCCAAGCTTTGCGAATATGTTCCGGCTTAAATAGTTTACGCTTACGATCGCTCCATTCATGCACCAAGGCGATCGCTTCTTCACTATCTTTTGCTGGGTTGGGGTGTTTGGTAGCTACCCAGTGAACTGTCGCTAATAATTCCATCCCGTATGGCGTTTCAAATCCGTATATAAGTTTGCTAACCTGCTCTAAACGCTCAAGAGCATCTGTTTGTGTTTCTAAAAAAGTCTTTGCTGCTTCTCTTCCTTCTGGCAATACATAAATGCTTGCTCTACCAGTACCGTCACCATAACCACGAATGTAGTGACCTTCTATATGTTTCAAAACTTGGTTAAGGTTATCTGCGTAGGGGCCATAGAAATGCTTTTGATAGGGTAACTTGAGCAATTCTCCTGCTTCTTGGAGAAAATAGGCCAGTTTTTGGATTTCTAGCTTAGTTAACTCATAGCCAGGGATACCATAAGCTTCCAGTAGCCGAATGATTAAGGCACGTCCACGGGTCATGTTGGGCTTTTTGGTTGCCACCTGTATTTTTTCTGCTGCGGGTGCGCCTGATGGCTCAAAAATGATTACTTGCACATGAGGCAGTTGGGCAAAGGCTGATTCTATTAAAGGCTTAACTTCTAGCCAATTTAAGCCCCCGTTGCCGCATCCTAACGGGGGAATGGCAATTGAGGTAATACCTAATCTTTGTACTTCTGCAACTAAAGCCACCAATCCACTTTTAATATCTTCTATTTTGGATTTGCTTTTCCAGTGACGTTTAGTAGGGAAGTTAATGATGTATTTGGGATTAAATAGGCTACCTGTTGAGACAGTAAACATCCTTCCTGGCTGCACTTCTCCAGCACGGCAGGCTTTTTCGTATTGGCGGAAGTTGTCAGGATAAGCTTGCTTGAATTGCAAAGCGATACCTTTACCCATGACACCGACATTATTAACGGTGTTAACTAGGGCTTCAGCGTTTTCTTCTAATAGGTTGCCTTGCTTAAACTCAATCATCTCCCTTCACTTGCCATACATATGTACTATAATTGTACTTTTATCTCAAAACTTTTAATAGTACCATTTAGAGTAAACCCCAACAGGGGTCTGAACTTTAAAGTTTTGTAATATTTCTCTAACTTGTGCTTGAATTGTGGTGTTAATAACTCCAATTTCTTGAATTAGTTGCCAAGGGAAAAACTGATGCACTAAAAACTCCGCTTGTCTTCGGCGTTTTCTGTCACCGTCTTCTTCTGTATCAGCCCAGTAGTTAGCTTCCATAATTTCCCAGTCAATTATCCCATCTAGATACAAATATTCAATTTCATCAAAAAAAGCTGTATATTCCATAGCTGCGTGTCCGTCCGCACCTACAAAACATAGTCCGGCACTGTCAACAGCTTCGGCACTGGAAACTAAATGTAAAATTGGTATTTGTCCACCGCTATATTTATCCACGCTCTTTTTGTGATTGGCATAGAGCATAGGCGAACGTGGGGCAAAATAGAACGGTACATAATCATGTAAAGTTCCACCAGCACCACAAGGAACACGTTTCATTCCTCGCCTATCTTGGATGTGTTCATAAGCGATATCAAGGTATTTAGTTTTTTCTTGCCTTAGCCTACTATTTGACATCAATCCACCTGATTTGAGAATGGAGGGTAAGTTGTCGATATGGGTGATGTGGTAGATGGGAGTAGGCATTACACTATGCAGTTACAGGTATGGCTAAATTATTTTTAACCTGATTGACCCTTACTTTTCCAGTTAATAAGTCGTGCATTAGTCCTTTTTTCTGGAGTTTGAGTTTTTCGAGATAGGCTTCTTCTTCGC
>DATNQO010000072.1:0-40145 GCA_036704005.1 Leptolyngbyaceae cyanobacterium
GAGTGGGGGGAGATGAGGGAGTGGGGGGAGATGAGGGAGAAATACTTTTACCTTCTTCCCTGTTCCCTGTCCCCTGTTCCCTGTTCCTTCCCCCTGAAAACACCACTTGACGCGGCTGCTGGGGATTTTGCACTCCTTCACGCCATCGCTGTTCCCACCAATAGGCGCGTGTGAGGTCATATTCGCCATTGGGCATTTTTTGGAAGTATTTAACAGTTAAAGGGTAATGGGGAGCTAAGGCCGTAAAAATTGATTGCTGGGATAAATCAATAGCTGGTGGTTCTGGGTATTGATGCGGAAAGCGCTGGCGAATTTGTCTGGTTAAGCGTTGTAAGACTTCCTTCTCTTGTGGTAATGGCTGTTCTGCCCAACGAAAAACCTTAAGATAAGTAGTTCTTTGGACTGACCACACAAATATAGAAAATTCTTTGGGTAGATTTTCGGTAAATTTTGCCCCACTTGCTGTATATTTACTAGATATTTTCAGGCGACAACCATCAGGGGTCAGTAATTTTTCCCAATCTCCCGGATCAAACTCTGTTTGCAACCAACTGCGTACAGATACCATATCCGTAATTGGCACTTCTAAATACAGAATTTCTTTCATGTTTTGCTGACATCTCCGTCGATCTACTCACTAAGACAGATATGCGAAAGGCAGTAAATGCTATAAACTCCGCCTTATCGGTTTTTATAAAGATTCAGTAAAGACTTTTTAATAATTTTGTCAAAAATTTTTACTCATTTTATCGATTTATAAACCTACGCCATGAATTATCCCATTCCAGATAGCCCCCAAGAAATTTTTGCTTTAAAACAACAGCCGGTAGATGAAGAATTAGTAGCCTCAGCGATCGCCGGAGTAATAAAAATAGTGCGATCGCAAGGTCAATCCTTAGAAGACTTAACCGCCCAGCTACTAGCAGATGACCCCCTATTAGACCAACAACAACGCCGTTGGCTGAGTAAAGTAGTTACCCAAGCTTGGGAGAGCTTTAGATGACTGGGGACTGGGGAAGGGGTAAAGGGGGAAAGGGGAAAGGGGAAAGGGGAAAAGAAAAATACTGCTCACTCATCTCCCTCATCTCCCCCCACTCCCTCATCTCCCCCCACTCCCTCATCCCTTCACCGCCGCCTCAGCCTGAGCGTGTAACAATAAACCATATTCCAAACCCTCGACTACTGCCTTATAAGAAGCAGCCAAGATATTTGGTGAGACTCCGACTGTTGTCCAGCGTTGATGACCATTTCCTGATTCTACTAAAGCACGGGTTTTTGCGGACGTGCCTGTGTGTCCATCCAGAATCCGCACTTTATAATCTGTTAACTCAAAGGTGGCAATTTGCGGATAGAAGTTGACTAAAGCTTTGCGTAAGGCTGCATCCAAAGCAGCTACCGGGCCGTTACCTTCTGCTGCTTCCAAAATATTCTTACCATTGACAGCTACTTTCACCGTCGCCAAGGCATTCGTCGTTTCCTTGCCTTCTACTAAGTCACAGTGGACTTGAAACCCCTTCACCTCAAAAAACTGCTGTCTTCCCCCCAACGCTTCATACATCAACAAAGCAAAACTCGCCTCTGCTGCCTCAAATTGATACCCTTCACTTTCCAATTCCTTGAGGCGCTGAAGAATTTGCTTGGCTTCGGGGGTTTGTTTGTCAAGTTCAATGCCAAAAGTCCGGGCTTTAGCTAACACATTACTTATACCCGATTGTTCAGATATGACAATCCGGCGACGGTTTCCTACCTGTTCCGGCTGAATGTGTTCGTATGTCAGAGGATTCTTTTCCACAGCAGAGACGTGAATACCACCTTTGTGAGCAAACGCCGAACGTCCTACAAAAGGGGCGTGTTCATCCGGGGCGAGATTGACAACTTCACTGACAAAGCGACTAGCTTCAGCCAATTGCGCTAGCTGGTGTTCTGCGATACAGCTATAACCCAACTTCAACTGTAAATTAGGAATTAATGAACATAAATTAGCATTGCCACAACGTTCGCCATAACCGTTGATAGTGCCTTGTACCATTGTTGCCCCTGCCATAACTGCTGCTAAGGCATTGGCAACCGCCATATCTGAATCATTATGAGTATGAATACCGATTTGGGGGATTGGGGACTGGGTACTGGGGATTGGGTACTGGGGATTGGGTATTACTCCCCTGCTCCCCTGCTCCCCTGCTCCCCTGCTCCCCTGCTCCCCTGCTATTTCCCAGTCCCTAGTCCCTAGTCCCCAGTCCCTAGTCCCTAATACTACATCTTGCACAACTTGGCTAACTTCATGAGGTAAAGTACCGCCATTGGTATCGCACAGGACTAGCCATTCTGCACCAGCTAACATTGCTGTTTTGAGAGTCTCCATAGCATAGTCTCGATTGTGCTTATAGCCGTCAAACCAGTGTTCGGCATCATAAATCACGCGCCGCCCTTGAGAGCGAAAAAACTCAATAGTGTCGCGGATCATTGCTAAATTTTCTTCTAGAGTTGTTTTTAAGCCCGTTGTGACGTGTAAATCCCAAGATTTGCCAAAAATCGTGACCCAGCGAGAACCCGCAGTCAGGATATCTTGTAGCATTGGTTCATCGGCGGCATGGGTATGGGGGCGGCGAGTTGAACAAAATGCAACAATTTCTGCTTGTTTGAGCGGATCTTCCTGAAGTTGCCAGAAAAATTGAACATCCTTTGGGTTGGCTCCTGGCCATCCACCTTCAATAAAGGGAATCCCTAATTGATCGAGTCTGTGGGCGATGCGTAGCTTATCTTCTATGGAAATTGATAGCCCTTCGCGCTGAGTGCCATCCCGTAGTGTGGTGTCATAAAGCCAAATGTGGGGAGAGGGATTTTTGGTCATAGGACTAAGACTGTGGAGACAACTGTAAAGGCAATGTGCCAAGATACAAGAAAATGCCAATTTGCTGATTAAAATATGCCAAAGGTATTAGCTCAGGGTAAGACAATAGAATGCCATCACGGAGAAAATTTACGCAAAGTTCTGCTAAAAAGTGGTATTGACCTCTACAATGGCGGTGCTAAGGTAATAAACTGTCGGGGTATCGGTAGTTGTGGAACCTGTGCTGTCAAGATAGAAGGTGAAGTGTCGGCGGCGAATTGGCGAGATCAAGGACGGCGATCGCTTCCTCCTCATTCTCCTACAAAAGACCTGCGTTTAGCTTGTCAAACTCAGGTTTTAGGTGATGTGAAGGTGACAAAATTTGATGGCTTTTGGGGTCAAGGTTCTCAGGTAGTGTGGCAACCAGAAGGTTAGGTTAACAAGGAGAAAATCAAGATGGGTAGATGGACACCGTTAATTCTTATGGCTGGAGGTATGGCAATCCTCATGGGAACTTTGCTAGGCATTAACTTCCCAATGGGCGGCCAGCAACAAACCGCTAGTAATAATACTCCCACTAGCAGTAACAATCCCACAGGCAGAGCATCGAAAGTCCTGCCAGCTAACATTAATGTTAATAGCTCCTCTAATAATCGTAATCGCAGCACTGCTAATACAAATGAAAATAGAGGCAGTGTAGCCCAGGATAATTTCAACACCAATACTGAAGAAAGAAATACTGAAGAAAGAACTGCCGAAGAAAGAAGCACCAGCAATCAAGAAGAGCGCACAAACAACAGTAACAGAACAACTGTAGCGCAAAATAACAATTCCACTGAATCACCTTCTAACAATACATCAGACACCAATACTACAGAAGTTCAATCAACAGACAATTCATCAGGCGACACAAATCAGGAAAAAGAACCAATCCGGGCTTTGTGGTAAGGGAGTGCTGTTAGCAAAAGCGGGGCGTTTAGCCCGTATTGAGTGCTGAGTAATGAGTTTAAAGTACACAAAACTAATTCCTATTGCCCAGTCCCCAATCCCCAATACCCAATCCCCAATTCCCACTTGTACTAGTCGTTGGTTACAGGTTATGAGTTATGAGTTATGTACTAATGGTAGATAGCTGATATTAAATACTAATGACTAATGACTAGGGACATTGTAATTATTGGTGGCGGCGCTATTGGCTTGGCGATCGCTGTTGAATTAAAGCTGCGCGGGGCAAAAGTCACCGTGCTTTGTCGTGACTTGCAAGCTGCTGCTTCTAGCGCCGCCGCCGGGATGCTAGCGCCGGATGCTGAACAAATCACAGATGGGGCGATGAAGTCGCTATGCTGGCGATCGCGTTCTCTATACCCAGAATGGACGCGCAAGCTAGAAGATTTGACTGGCTTAAACACTGGCTACTGGCCTTGTGGCATCCTCGCCCCAGTTTATGAAGCCAGCAGCAGGTCTAATTCTCCCTCATCTCCCTCATCTCCCTCATCTCCCTCATCTCCCTCATCTCCCTCATACTGGCTAGAACAGGCAGCTATCCATCAATACCAGCCAGGATTAGGTGCAGAAGTGGTTGGTGGTTGGTGGTATCCAGAGGATGCCCAAGTTAATAATCAAGCACTGGTGCGTGTGCTGTGGGCGGCGGCGGAAACTCTTGGTGTGGAACTCAAAGATGGGATTACAGTAGAAGGATTAATACAACAGCAAGGGCAGGTGTTAGGTGTACAAACCAACATTGGCATCATCCGCGCTGAACATTATGTTTTAGCCACAGGTGCTTGGGCAAATGAGTTATTACCCATACCTGTAAGTCCGCGCAAAGGGCAAATGTTGCGTGTGAGAGTGCCGGATTATGTACCGGAATTGCCTTTAAAGCGGGTGTTATTTGGTGAAAATATTTACATAGTACCGAGGCGCGATCGCTCTATTATTATTGGCGCTACCAGTGAAGATGTAGGCTTTACTCCCCACAATACCCCCACTGGCATCCAAACCTTATTGCAAGGCGCAATTCGCCTCTATCCCCAATTACAAGACTATCCCATTCAAGACTTTTGGTGGGGCTTCCGTCCCGCCACCCCAGACGAATTACCCATATTAGGAACTAGCCACTGTCCCAACCTCACCTTAGCCACTGGTCACTATCGCAATGGCATCTTGCTAACCCCAGTAACTGCCACAATCATAGCCGATTTAATCTGGGAGCAAAAATCTGACCCCCTACTCTCTCACTTCCACTATTCTCGCTTCCAAAAACCGCCATCTACCCCCCCCATGCTCACCCATTACCCATTACCCATTACCCATTCCCATTACCCAGTAACCAATCTCGACTCCCCCCTAATCATCGCCGGGAAATCCTTCCACTCCCGCTTGATGACTGGTACAGGCAAATACCGCAGTATTGAAGAAATGCAGCAAAGCGTTGTTGCAAGTGGTTGCCAAATTGTGACTGTGGCGGTGCGGCGAGTCCAAACCAAAGCCCCCGGACATGAGGGTTTAGCCGAAGCCTTAGACTGGTCAAAAATTTGGATGTTGCCCAATACAGCCGGCTGTCAAACCGCAGAAGAAGCAATTCGGGTTGCTCGTTTGGGTAGAGAAATGGCAAAGTTACTGGGGCAAGAGGATAATAACTTTGTCAAGTTAGAAGTTATACCAGACCCCAAATATTTACTTCCCGACCCCATCGGTACATTACAAGCCGCCGAACAACTAGTAAAAGAAGGTTTCGCCGTACTACCTTATATCAACGCTGACCCCATGCTAGCCAAACGCTTGGAAGATGTCGGTTGTGCCACAGTTATGCCCTTAGCATCACCCATCGGTTCAGGACAGGGGTTAAAAACCACCGCCAACATTCAAATCATCATCGAAAATGCCAACATCCCAGTAGTGGTAGATGCTGGCATTGGTGCGCCTTCCGAAGCCTCCCAAGCGATGGAATTAGGGGCAGATGCTTTGTTAATTAATAGTGCGATCGCCCTCGCCCAAAATCCCGCCGCAATGGCTCAAGCCATGAACTTAGCAACCGTCGCTGGTCGTCTAGCCTACCTCGCCGGCAGAATGCCCATTAGAAGCCATGCCAGTGCTAGCTCACCTCTAACGGGTACGATTGGTTAGTTCATAGTCCATAGTCCATAGTCAATAGTCCATAGTCCATAGTTCATAGTTCAAAAAAATGTGACTGTTGACTAATGACTGTTGACTAATGACTAATGACTAATGACTAAATGTAACGATTTGTCTCTGGTTGTGTGAGTAAAAGATATATGTCTTTATAAAATTAAAAAAATATTCAGAGCAAGGAACTAATTCATGCCCTATACAAACGAAGAAGGCGGACTTCTAAACAATTTTGCTAAGGAGCCTAAAGTTTATCAAGCAGAACCTCCCACAGCAGGACAAGTACGTAATTACGTAATTTTAGGAGTCGCCGCCACAATTTTGGTTGGCGGTTTAATTTTTGTCGCCTTCTCTGTTTCTAATCTCAGTTAAGGATAAACCTTTAAAAAATTTAATTATTATTACTACAGGTTCTATTTATTTGAGAACCTGTTTTATTTTGTAATACAAAAATAAATATTTGTGTGTGATTGTACTTAAGCATTTTAAATATAAAAGTTCTAAATTATCCTGAACAGATTACCAACCCTCTGATTATAGTTAAGACCTTATACCAATTCTCTCTGCAATTGCACCAAATAAATGATGTAGAGACGTTGCATGCAACGTCTCTACGGTGTTCAATTTTTCTTGATAAAGATTATTCCCCAGTCCCCAGTCCCCAATCCCCAATCCCTAGCCGTGAATGATACTGGACTACCTGATAATTCTGCTTGGAATCGGCAAGTCTATCACCGTCTAAAACTTGCCCTCAGCCTTGGCTTAAGAAGACAACTTTTTTTAGCTGTGTGTGATGATTTACACCTAAGAAATCAAGTAGCAGCCCGCCTGCATTCTACTTTGGCTTATCCTGTAAGTCAGGTGCTGTATCAGCCATCAAGTGGACAGGAAGCGAGTACATCGGCTTATCCCAGGCTAGTTACCTTACGGTTAAACTTAAATGAACCAAATCCGATAGCTCAAATTAATCAGTGGTTAGCTAATTATCCACCGCCCATTGTCGGTGCTTCTAAGGATACACCAGGCAGACCTTTACCAATACCGACGTTTCAAATTGTAGGTGTGGAACAACTCACCAGACAAACTGTAGCTAGTCAACGTTTATTTTTACACTACTTACGTTTAAGTGAACAGTTTTTTGCCGCTCAAGAATCTAGCCGATTTCTCGAATCTAGTATATTGTTATGGGTTTCTCGCCCTTGGTTATCAGCTATTCAGCAGTCAGCACCACAGTTTTGGCGTTGGCGGACTGGTGTGTTTGTCTTTGCGGGAGAACCCACGCCTACAACACAAAATTTGGGTCAACCAGAACGGTTATCTAATTCTAGAAACGTAAAATTGGGCAATCTTGAACAGTCTGTACTAGATGATTTAGGTATGGAAGGTGAGATCAGAAGCCCATCTAATACAGAATTAAATTTTGGGGAAGACTTAGGTTTACCCACAGAAATATCAGGGAATGATTTACAACAAAAAGAGGAAACTCCACTGTTAATCTCAGAATCACCCACAACTGAGCAAAAGTCACAAGAGTTTACTGTTAGGTCTAATACTAATAATAGTCTATCGCTGTCATCTTTATCTTATGTCAGCCAGGAATTAACGGAGTTAGTTCTGGCAACAATTAATACACCAGCATCTTCAGAGGTTGATGGCGACTGGCAACCACAGGAACTGCTGTTGGAGATTGAGTCCTTGCATTCACAATCAGCTGCTGGAGACATACTGGCGGCTGCATATCATCAATTAGGTAATTTATACCGTCTGCGAATTGAGCAGGGACAGTCTACTCTAGAAAATCTGATGGTAGCAATTATTGCTTATCAAGAGTCAATTAGTTATGACGAAAACTCGCCACAACTGCCGGATATTTTGAATGATTTAGGTACTCTCTATTGGATGCTGTATCGTACACCACCCAATCTAGAAGAGGGGAAATCTTATATTGAGCAGGGTATAGAATTTTATCAGTTAGCTTTAAAAATAATTTCTCCACAGACACACCCGGAAACTTACGCAAGGGTGCAAAATAATTTAGGAACAGCTTATGGGGATTTGGCAAGGTTTGAAAGTCCGGCGGAAAATTGGCAGCAAGCTGTGGTCGCTTATAGCGAAGCTTTACGCCACCGGACTGTGGAATCAGACGCTTTAAAATATGCTGCAACTCAGAATAATATTGGTACGGCATATTGGCATTTAGCTCAGTATAATCAACCTGTGGAGCATTTGAAGAAAGCGATCGCCGCCTACAAACAAGCCCTAGCTCATTATAACCCCCAAGACGAACCCCTAAAATATGGGATGATTCAAAATAATGTCGGCACTGGCTACTGGAATTTGGCACAGTACGAACAACCAGGGGAAAATCTTCAGTTAGCGATTAATGTATATAAAGAAGCTTTGAAATATCGCACGGCGGCGACGGTTCCTAGTGCTTGTGCTGCAACTCAGAATAATTTAGGTACGGCATATTGGCATTTAGCCAATTTGTCTCAAACAACCAAAGAAGCGCGGCAAAAGCTGCTAAATTTATGTATAAGTGCTTATGAAGAAGCGATCGCCCTAGCCCATTCATTAGGTAATGTAGCTTTAAGCTTTGATTTGTTTGCTACACATAATAATTTGGGACTGGCTCATTATCAGTTAGTGACGGATAATTCTTTTAATGGGGATAAAAATAAGCGATCGCACCACCTAGAAGCTGCACTAGATAATCATTTGCAAGCCTTGAATGGTTTGAGTAAACAACCAGAGGCTTATCAAGCAACCTTTGCCTATGTTGTGAAAACAATTAAAGCTTTTCACAATGAGTTGGGTATCCAAGGGCAGAACCTAGCTTTGTCAAAGGTTCCTGGTCATTTGTTACCAGAAATTTTACCCAAGTTGTAGTTCTGTGGAAGATTGCCAACTATCAGTCTCTTCTATCTCCGCAATCCCCAGTCCCTGATACAATTACTGAGATGCTCAATTTTTAAGGTAAAGCTGTGTTAGCCGCCCTGCTTTATGGCCAGGAAGATTTACGTTTAGAACAAGTTGCTGACCCATCTCCCGATGCTGGGGAAGTGGTAATTAAGGTGGGAGTAGCGACAACTTGTGGTACAGATTTGAAAGTCTGGCGGCGTGGTGGTCACGCCAAGATGCTGAAACCGCCTACTTTGTTTGGTCATGAAGCAGCCGGGGAAATTGTAGCAGTAGGCGCAGGCGTAACGGGTTGGCAAGTAGGCGATCGCATTGTGGCGAATAATTCTTCACCCTGCATGAAATGCTTTTTTTGTCAACGCCAAGAATATTCCCTATGCCCTAATTTAACCTGGAATAATGGCACATTTGCCCAATACTTAAAAATTCCTGCGCCGATAGTCCAGCATAACTTATTACAGGTTCCTCATGACCTGCCGTTAGAATTAGCGGCGATGACCGAACCCTTGGCTTGTGTGTTACATGGAATAGCCCGTTCTGGTATCAAACCTAAAGATAGGGTTGTGGTGTTGGGGGATGGGGCGATAGGGTTAATGTTTGTGGCTGCTTTAGCTGATACTGTTGAGGTGTTGTTGTGGGGCGGTAACGACCAAAGGCTAGAAATTGGCAAAAAGCTGGGTGCAGCTAAGACTTTTAACTATCATCAAAATCCCGATATTCCTGGGGTGGTGAAAGAATTAACTCAAGGCTGGGGTGCAGATGTGGTAATTGAAGCCACCGGAGTACCCAGCGTTTGGGAAACTGCGATCGCCTGCGCTCGTCCTGGTGCTACTGTTAATTTATTCGGTGGCTGTCCCAGAGATACAACCATCACAGTTAATACAGAACAATTGCACTACAGCGAACTCACCCTTAAAGGTGTATTTCACAACACCCCTGAATATGTGCGGTCTGCGCTGGCACTTATAGCTAGTCGGCAAATTCCTTTTGAATTACTCATCAGTGAACAGCGTCCATTAAAAGACTTAGAACAAGTTTTTTATGATATGAAGGCGCGGAAAGTAATTAAAGTGGCAATGATTTGTAATTAAGACAATTTATCTTCCAGTTGATACTTGTTTTGTAAGATTCTCATTTGATTATTGAAGATGTAAGGTAAACCATGATGCTTAATTACAAATCAGTATGATATTTTTATTTGGTGACTATAGTTACTAGTTTCATAGACAAATATTACTTTGGCTATTACTTTTAGCTTTGTAAGCTTTTACGCTTACCGGACTAACTACGAGCCTCTCTACCGGGTTTTATCTGTATTTACAGATAAGTTCTCGACTACTTTTTGCCTGTTTTGGAGTTCTTATTTGATTAGCTCCTTCTGGAAATGTATTAATTTGTTTGATTTATAGGATTTTCTGCCACATAGAAGCTATGGTTAGATTAATTTTAACTCTCCGCACTCTCAAATCAGGACTTACACCCCTTTCCAAAGATCAACGCCTCTTGAAAATCGTTAATTATAACATACTTATGTGGGTGATTTGTCAATAATTGAACATATCTGTCTATATTTTCAGTGAATAAACCCAATACTCTACTTACTAGCAACTATGTCCTAGCGGCAAAAACAGTAGTAGTAGAGTATAAAATTTTCAATGAAAGCATTGCAGTAGATGAATTGTCAACATTTGCCAGAACTGGCAAACTTTCAAATTCACTCCGAATTAATTTAGCCTTAGCACGAAAAGAGCCTCAAGTTATCCGTCAATATTTAACAACACCAGTCAAAGTTAGCCCCGTATTTTTAGACCGAGTTTTAAATAGCCCTGTTGGTGGTATTATTCTTGATGAGCTAAGTCAAGTTATTCATACACCATCCCGCAGAGCAGATAGACAAGCGTTGCGTTCAGCTTTGGTACTGTCTGCTGTTGGTGATGAACAAGTTAGTTTAATAGAAATCATCGAAAATTACCCAACTCCATATGTCAAAGTTGACGGAGAGCGTTTGGAGAGTGCTTACCGTCAACTTCGTAGATTACAAACTGGGTTAGAAAATTTCTTACGCTAGCGCTTGTCAGTTGTCAGTTGTTTTTGGGCTGGGTTAGTCCCTGTTTGGTAAGCGGTTCTTCAATATGTTTGCCACTTACCACTGACCAGTAACAAATTAGGTTTTTAATAAGCTAAAGTTTCTAAAGTTTCTCTTAAATAACGCTGTACTTGCTGTTCTAAACGCAATTCTTGGAGGTGAATATTACTTTCTGAGCGCCAACGCTGAAAACCAGAACTAGCTGCGATCGCATATTGGAGATTACTCCAAATATCAGAATCACTAGAGAATTTATAATTACTGGTAGCTGGAATCTTAGCCATAGTTCCTCATTCCTCTGTTTTTATATCCGCAGGCAACTGGGGCAAGATTTTATTAACCCGCACCCCTAAAATTGTAAAATCCTGGTTAATCTTCTCTAAAGGTAATGGTTCTATCGCTGCAAATTCTGTGTCATTGGTCACTAAAATCCTAGCAACACTCACGGGAATTTGCAGAAACAGATTACTTGCTAAAAAGGTCAAAGCCGCCAGTATTAACCCCAATATCCGCCACTGAGGTAAATGACTTGTAATAGTGACAACTAACGGCGTTGCTTGATATAACTGCCACAACACAAATAAAGACACAATTGCTGCCAACAGTGCCAAGACACGGTTTAATTTTGTATTAATTAAACAAAGTATTTTTCTTTGCTGCTCAGTCAGGTTTTCTGGTTTGAGAGCAATTCCTAAAATGGCATATATATAAAACGGTCGGCGTAACTGCATCCACAAAAGTGGAATTACGCCAGCAGCTGCTACTAACAAAAGTTCCGCCCACACAGGCAAAATAGGTTCACCTACAGATAGAAACAATAAGCACAGCAGCAAGAAGATTGGTAATGTCGCCAATCCAGCAATATGAATCCACAGTATTGGTTCAGAGCGAAATGAGGGCATAAAGAAGTCATAAGTTATGAGTTATAAGTGCTGAGTATGGGTATGACACCAATTTGTGATTTTTTACAGTCAGATATTATCTGGGATTCCAGCTTTCCATCTGTTGTTTTGATTCAAATTGGTATGAGTGGGGAGTTGCTACAGTGAAAAACTGTTGTCAACTCTATACTCATAACTCAGCACTCGTTTCTCAGCACTATCTTGTTAGCGCTAGGGTACGGCGTTTTGTCACCATTTGATAGGCTTCGATGATGTCACCTTCAGCCCAGTCATGGAATTTATCAATACCGATACCACATTCATAACCAGCGTTGACTTCACGCGCGTCGTCTTTCATCCGTTTGAGGGAATCAAGCACGCCTTCGTAGACTACCTTACCGCCACGGCGTACCCGCACTTTGCAGTTGCGGACGAGTTTGCCAGACTGGACGTAACAACCAGCAACAGCACCACGACCAACTGGGAAGACAGCGCGGACTTCGGTTTGACCCAGGGGTTCTTCGACCAACTCTGGTTCTAACAAACCTTCCAATGCGCCTTGAATATCTTCGATCAGTTTGTAGATGATGTTGTATTCCCGCACATCTACACCTGCTTCATCAGCAGCTTGTCTGGCTCCACTGGCGTAGGTGGTGTTGAAGCCAATGATTACGGCTCCACTGGCTGCGGCTAGGTCGATGTCTGTTTGGGTGATTTCGCCAGCCGCCGTTAACAGCATCCGAATTTGTACTTCGTTTTGCGGAATCTGCTTGAGTGATCCCACAATGGCTTCGACAGAACCTTGTACGTCGGCTTTGAGGATGAGGTTGAGTTCTTTCAACTCGCCTTCTTGAGCCTGAGCGGATAAGGTGGTGAGGGTGACACGTCCTTGGAGTAGGCGAGATAGGCGTTGCTTGTCGGCGCGGTCTGAAGCCAAGGCTCTGGCTTCTTTCTCGTTGTTAAACACCTCAAACTCATCACCTGCGGCGGGTACATCACTTAAACCGAGTACCTCAACGGCAAATGAAGGCCCAGCTGCTTCTACTCTTCTACCGCGATCGTCAACCATTGCCCGGACTTTACCAAATGCTGAACCAGCAACGAGCATATCTCCCACATGGAGCGTACCGTTCTGAATCAACAGGGTAGCAACTGCGCCCTTAGCTTTATCTAAGTGGGCTTCAATTACTGTTCCTCTGGCGTTCCGGTCTGGGTTGGCGGAGAGTTCACCTACTTCTGCTACTAGGAGAATCATTTCTAGTAGCGTATCCAGGTTTTCGCCCTTGATGGCGCTGACGGGAACCATAATTGTTTCACCGCCCCATTCTTCTGGGGTCAAACCATATTGGGTGAGTTCTTGTTTTACCCGGTCTGGTTGTGCGCCTTCTTTATCAATCTTGTTGATTGCCACCACAATGGGTACTTCGGCGGCTTGAGCGTGGCTAATCGCTTCTACTGTTTGCGGACGTACACCGTCATCAGCAGCGACGACTAACACAGCGATGTCTGTTACCCTAGCGCCTCTGGCCCGCATAGCGGTAAAGGCTTCGTGACCAGGAGTATCAAGGAAGACGATTTGATGGGGTTGATCCTCATGGACGATATCGACGTGGTACGCGCCAATGTGTTGGGTAATCCCACCAGCTTCACCTGCTGCCACTTTGGTTTTGCGGATTGAGTCGAGGAGGGTGGTTTTACCGTGGTCTACGTGACCCATGATTGTTACAACTGGCGGACGACGAATTAGATGTTCTAAGTCGCCGAGTTCAATCATTTCGGTGACTTTCCGCGCTTCGGCTTCTGGCTCGACGGTTTCGACTTCTACCTCTAGCTCTTTCCCTACTAAGGTAATGGTTGGGATATCGAGGTTTTGGGTGATGCTCACCGCCATGCCTTTCATGAACAGGATTTTGACAATCTCTGTATCAGCTACTGCCAGGAGGTCAGCTAACTCCTGTACGGTCAAAGGCCCGGTGACTTCAACTTTTTGGGGACGCTCGCGTTTGACTTCTGTTTCTTGGCGGCGGTTTTGGTCACGGTTATTACTGCTGGATTTCTTACCACGGGCAGTTGGGCCACTGATGGGGGCGGCGATTGCTGTTTGTGCAGCTTTAGCAGCTTTGGGTTTGGGAGGACGAGCGATGGATAGACTAACTTGGACGGTTGCGGGTATTTCTAAACCCTCTTCATCTAGTAGGTCTTCATCTTCAAAATCATCTTCCATGATTGGCTTGACGCGCTTGCCTTTAACGCCCGCTTTGCCAGCTTTTTCTTTGATTTCGTCGATGATTTCCTCTTCCTGCCACTTTTTGCCACCTTTGCCAATGCGGGGTGGTGTGGGGCGTTTTAAGTCGAGGAGGTCGGGAGCGATCGCTGCTGTATCTACATTTCCTCTTTCTCCTCTACCAGGGCCACCAGGGATCGCTCTGGGTGGTGTCGCCACTGGTGGTGCAGCTTCTACTACCGATGGGCGTGCGGGTCTTTGAGGACGTACCCCATCCCCTGCTCTTTCGCCTGGTCTATTGCTGCGCTGTTCTGGTTTGGTTGGCCCTTGACCGGGACGAGATGGTTTTTGTACGGGTGCTGTTGATGCTTCTCCCGGTACAGCCTTGGCGACTCTGGGTTTAGCTTGGTCGCGCTCATCTTCTTGCCTTGGGCGATCGCGTTTGAGAATTGGTTTCTCACCTGAAGCAATTGTGACTTCCGCTAGGAGATTGGCTTTTTCCGCCACTGGTCTGCTTGGTGGTGCTGCCAGTTGGGGTTTTGGCGCTCTCTCCGGCTTACTTGGTCTTGGTTGAGCGGCTTTTTCTGGCTTCTCTGCTGCAATTTTTTCTGGAGCCTGAGACTTTGGCGCTGAATCAGCTTCTGGTGCAGCTGGTTTTTGTGGGGCCTCAGATGTATTCCGTGGTACAGGTCGAGATGGTGCCGTCGGCTTCATGGGTGAGACTGGTGTGGCGGGCCTTGGAGGTGTGGGAGAATTGGCTTCAGAAGAAGCAATTTGGTTATTAGCAACTGACGCTTCGGGAGCGTTGGAGGTAGTGTTTCTCAATATTTTGGGTTTACGAATTTCCAAAATTTGTTGTTGTTTTTGTGGGGGCGCAGGTCGGTTGCGCGAGCCAGCTAGTGCTGAATTTGGTTTATTAGCGCTCGTGCTGAATTCTTTTTTAGATGCTCCGTTGGTAGCTGCTAGTTTTTCCGCAGCTGCACGGATACTTTCTGCCTCTGATTCTGAAATAGTACTGCTATGGCTTTTGACCGCAATGTTGAGCTGGTCGCAAATTGCTAATAGCTCTTTGTTATCCAAATTCAATTCCTTTGATAATTCGTAGATTCTAACTTTGCCGTTGTTCATCCACTCTTCCCCTTTAAGTTACAGTTTTTTTGCGGATGGTTGCCTGGGAGTGCGACATCTCCATCCTTTGATTACTGTTTTAGGTTGCCCTTGGTGATTTTGCCGGTGCCTCCAATCAGGAAAGAGAGATGTTTCGGGTTAATGCTGGCATCGCCACCGTAAGCGGTGGTTAGCGAACTCCCATAAAAATTTTTTTAATAAATCATTTTTATGATGTCCATTGATGCCGAACTGCGCCTGAGCGCTACCAGGTTGCCATTTTGTAGGTTTTTGTTTTGCTGTTTCTGAGCCTTCCACAACACTATTTAGTGAAATTTTTGGGAGTAATGCTTTGCTTCCCTTAAATTTTGGCAGAGCCGCTTGCTAACTACACCCATTTACTATTTTGGCACTAACCCCAAAAAATGCAGAGGGTGTGGTCATAGCCGAAATATTCTGCTTGTGCCACTTTCCTCAGTCAAATTACCGCCAATAATGTTTTTTAGCCTAATTTTGTTTTTGGGGATCGTTTGGGGCGAGATTTTGCCACAATGTTTGGTACAGTTTGTCTGGAACCGTTGCTTGTAGCGATCGCCCTAAGCGATTTTTTTTCTGAGCCGCTTGTAGGCAACTCACTTGTGGACAAATGTAGGCTGATCGCCCCATGCCCTCATTTAATTGTACATTCCCTGAAGGAAAGACACGGACAATTCGCCAAAAGTCTTGTTTTAGTCCAACTTTACGGCAACTAATACAACGTCGATAATTTGGTTGCATCGGTCTTCTGTCACTTTAACAGAACTGTTGATGATAATTAAACCTGACAATGCCAAGTATGATTTATCTTTAGTTGCCTAATTCCCAGTTATCTTTAAGACTAATCCTGAATTTAATCTTACCAGAAATTGTTTAGGCTCATAAATTACTCATCATCGTTGATTGCAAAAGATTCGTCTTCTAATTCTTCTGGTTGATTGTCCTCGTCCTCAAATTCTTCATATTCGTCTTCTAATTCGCGCTCTTGTTGCTCTTGTTGGTATTTAGCACGAGCTTCCATAAATTTTGCGTCTTCGCCGGCGTGGTCATACTTGGCTTTATCTTTAATATCTATTTTCCAGCCAGTTAACCGAGCAGCCAAGCGCACATTCTGCCCTTCTTTACCAATAGCCAAACTCAATTGATCTTCTGCGACTAGTACATGAGTTTGTCGGGTTTCGGGATCCATGAGGCGCACTTCGTCCACACGCGCCGGACTTAAGGCATTGGCGATGTATGTTGCTGGGTCTGGCGACCAACGAATCACGTCAATTTTTTCGCCGCGTAATTCGTTGACTACGACTTGAATCCGCGATCCCCTAGCACCAATACAAGCCCCTACTGGATCTACATCCCTATCTAAGGTATCTACTGCTATTTTAGTCCTTGGCCCCACATAGCGGGAAGGGGGGTTTGCCTCCCTAGCTACGGCAACTATCCGTACCACTTCATCTTCAATTTCTGGTACTTCGTTGGCAAATAGATAAACGACTAAACCTGCGTCTGCACGGGAGACTAATAGCTGCGGCCCCCTTTGCTGTCCTTGGGAGACTTTTTTCAGATAGACCTTAAAGGTGGCATTAGCGCGATAGTTGTCGTTGGGTAGTTGTTCGCGCTTGGGTAATTCGGCTTCTACTTCTGGTTGCCCAAAGGTACTGCTGACTGCCAAAATTACTGATTGACGCTCAAACCGCAAAACTCTAGCTTGGAGAACAGTTCCTTCTAAATCTTGGAACTCTTCTTGCACCATTTGGCGCTGTTGATCCCGCAGTTTTTGCGCTAGTACTTGCTTGGTTTGCATGGCTGCCATGCGCCCAAATTCGCCTTGATCTGGGGTAACATCTAGTACCACTGAATCCCCTAACTGGGCTTCTGGTGCTACTTGTTGCACTTCATCTAAGGAGATTTGATGATCTGTATTGCTAACTTGTTCAACAATAGTTTTGGTTGAGAGGACGCGAAATCCTTCATCATCGATATCTAGTTCGACTTCAAAATTATCAAAATAATCTTCATCAAACTGTTTACGCTCGATGTTTTGAGCGCGGCGATAACGTTCATAACCTTTAAGCAATGCTTCTCTAATAGCTGCTTGTACAGCTAACCGGGGTAAGTTGCGCTCCCGACTTATACTTTCTATTAAATCTTTCAATCCTGGTAAACTAACCATTGACATAAGCATTCTCCTTTAAATATTGGGGATCGGGGATTGGGGATCGGGGATTGGGAAAATAGAGAAATAAGGTAACAGGGGGGTTAGAAGGAAAATTACCCGTCATTCCTCCTAGTCCCCAGTCCCTAGTCCCCAGTCCCTAGTCCCCAGTCCCTAGTCCCCAGTCCCTAATCTATTGAGCATCATCTAGCAATACCCTTGTAATTTGGTCACGAGGTATTTCTGTGACGCGACCCTTTTGATTTATGTAAACTTTTGTCTCATCCCGGCGAATCAACTGACCTATCCACTCTTTTTGTCCTTCGTGGGGTGTGGAAGTGGAAACAATGACGGGAAAACCTTTAAATGAGATGAATTCCCTGTCTGTCACCAGTTGCCGCGAAATACCAGGACTGGACACTTCTAAGACATAGGCATCTGGAATGATGTCCGTTGCATCTAAGGCAGCTTCTAAAGCACGGCTCATGCGCTCACAATCATCCAGACCAGTATCCTGTTGAGGATTGCGGATATCTACCCGCAATACTGGTGGTCGTTGGTTAGTATGAAACACAATGCCAACAACTTCCAATCCCAGTTGTTCCGCTACTGGGATTGCCAAATCTGTAATTGGTGGAACTAAAGGATGAGTCATGTGCGATTACAATAAAAAAAGTGGGCGTAAACCCACTTCCTGCGATAGGGATATCTTCCAAGAAGTCTTGTGACGAACCGATGATAGTTCGCCGCTATTTTGAGTGTAGCGCATTTTTTAGTTAGTCAGTTGACAGTTGACAGTTGACAGTTGACAGTTATCAGTTATCAGTTGACAGTTAATTTTTATATTGTTCCTTCTTCCCTGTCCACTGTCCACTGTCCCTACTCCCCACTGGTTAGTCTGGAAGTTTGAGTTGCTCTAATTTGTCTGGTTTGCTCGATTATTTGGTCGATGTCTTCTTGAGATAGGCGTTTGATGTAGTTGAGTTTGACTTCTTCTAGCAGGTCAAACAGTAGGGTTTGGATTTCTGATAGTACGTGCTTTCTCTGAATTTCGGTTCCTAATGCTTGGCTGAAGCTTTCGGTGAGTTTGGCGGTGAGTTTGGCTCCGATGGGATCTTCGACGGCGCTGACTATGGCACTGTAAAGATTTGTGGTGATTTGAGTTGCTAGTTGTTGGTTGATTTGGTTTTGGGTTTGTCCAACTCCGGGTAAAGCTTGGAGGTTTTTGTAGATGGGGATTTGGTGGAAGGCGTTATTGATGTTGTGTTGTAGTAGGGCAATGAGTTCTGGTTGAATTTTGGGTAATACTTGATAAACGATGGTCTGGATGAGAAGACCTGCGATCGCCTCTACTTCATTCACGTTATTTATATCTATATAAGGACGCAATTTCTCGTTTTGTAGCAGCCAGCGTGTAATTTCACCCCTAGTAATCGAACCCTGAATTTGGTTGATGACTCTGACAACGACAATTTCTGTTAGTTCTTCGGCGAAGTTGGCTACTAGTGCTTGGTTGACTTGTTTACTAATTGGTTGAAGATTGACTATACGTGCTTGGTCTAGGCGAATGGCGACGGGTATGATCCGCAACCACCGCAAGAAGGGAATTAATAAAAATAAGTCATACCAACGCCAAAAAAGCGCATTTAACCAACTAAAACCCGGATGGCGACTTTTGATATATCTTACACGGGCTAATAATTCTAGGGCAAATAATAAAACGAAGGGTAAATCAATTCTCCACCAAAAATTATCTATAAATTCTCCATTTTCCCCAATTCTGCGGTAGTAGTTGGTAGCAATTAAGGGACGTACTTCTTGATTGAAAAAGTTAATTTCTTGTATCCAGCCTCTTTTACTTAAATAAGGCTGGCTCCAAAATGTAGCGAAAGACTCTTTTGCGGAATTGTTACCGATGCGATCGCGCATCCGGTTTTTGATTCTCTCTAATGTCCCGCTTTTACCCACGGCTGCAAATGGGTTGCTATCAATCATCTCGCTACTAAGGCGACGGATTTCTTCTAATTGTGCCTTAACTTGGGGTGATGTTAAACCTGTCTGGCTGACTTGTTCTTGTAGGGCGTTAACTTCATCTAAATATTGTTGAGTTTCTCTGTGTTTTTCAATACCTTTGATTGGGTCATATATTTGAGTGATTTGCGGTAGTGTTCGCAAGTAAAAATCTCGCCAAGGTACGTAGCTTAAATCAAATATTACTAAGCATAAATTAATGGTGGCAATAGTTGCCATCAATTTTTCAAAGTATAAATTTGGCTTTCTGATTGGTTTGTGGTTAGCCATTTGTAGTTACATATTATACTAGCTTTTGTATTTAAGACTTGAAAATAAATAACTTTAACAGTGAACAGTGAACAGTTATCAGTTAAATAGGAAAGTAAAATACCAAACCAATTGGTGGAAGGCGTATTTTGGCGCTGCTTCATCCCCCAGCATACGCTGTCAGGACTGATAACTGATAACTGATTTAAATTTATTACTTACGGCAGAAGATAGTAAGATTTTTTGAGCTATCAATTAGATTTAATCAAAAATCATGAAAGCTAAAATAAAGATGGCAAAGCAGAGTAGAATATTTGATTTGTCAAGCTTTATCATTTTGCTGATTTAAGCCGAAGGAGTTTCTTTATGTGGTGTGGATTTGGAAAATCAAGCATGGCAATTGCTGCTACTTGCTTAATTACTTCTACTGTAGTAATTTCTAATACAACCTTTGCTGCGCGTCAACGTAATTATACGCCAGAACAATTTCGTGCTGTGTTAAGAGGTTTGGGCTATAACGTAAAAGTCACAAATACGCCTCTGACTGATGCAGACACGAAAAAAGCGATCGCTGAATTTCAAAGAGGCTATAAACTAACTCCAGTTGATGGCATAGCGGGGCCAAAGACTCAAGATTATGCAGCAAATATCATTCAAATATTGCAAGCAAATTTAAATGCGGTGCTGAAGCCAAATCCTCCTCTGCCCCGCGATCAATTTTACGGCCCCAGAACTGAAGCAGTTGTTAAGGAATTACAAAAAAAGTACCAGTTAGAAGAAACTGGTATTGCTAATTTAGCACTCCGCCAAAGACTGAACGAAGAAGCTAAACAAGTTATCAGTCAGCCAAGTACTCAGCCATCACCAACAGCATCACCGACGGCATCACCGACGGCATCACCAACCACAAGACCAACCACAAAACCAACTACAAGACCAACTACAAAACCAACCACAAGACCAACGGCATCGCCAACAGCATCGCCAACAGCATCGCCAACAGCATCGCCAACGGCATCGCCAACAGCATCGCCAACAGCGTCACCTACGGCATCACCTACAGCATCGCCAACGGCATCGCCTACAGCATCGCCTACAGCGTCGCCAACGGCATCACCAACAAGGACACCCTAAGCATACTCAAAGGTTTTAATTCTCCAGTCTTAAGAATTAGTCTGAGTCGGTTCTTCTAAAGGTCTACCTTTTGGTGTAGGTAGAATGGGACGACCACCGTCGTAAGGCATGGGAATATATTGCACGCTGGGTCTACCGCCTTGGGGTTGGGGATATAAATCCATTAGTGCGTAGATAGAATGGGGCAGTCCCACTGTTATTGGCAGCCCCATTTCTGTCGCTTCTTCTACGGTGATGGGGTAGTCGTGGGTGACTCGTCCTGTTGTCAAAGCATCAATGATGGGTTCGATGTTTTCTGGACTAACTTTTTGTTGAGGCATACTATCTTTAAGCAGAGTCCGCACAAAGCGCTGTACTTGCTGGATAGCTTTACCTGCCATATCTGCCATAATTACGGTTTGGTCGTCAACTTCGCCGATGGGTTTATCTTTGATGACTTTGAGAATGCTGGCGGCGGGATAGTTACCTAATTGGGGGTCAACGGGGCCTAAGACGGCGTTGGCATCCATGACTATTTCATCGGCGGCGAGGGCTAGCATAGTGCCGCCGCTCATGGCATAGTGAGGTACAAAGACGCTGACTTTAGCAGTGTGACGAATTAAAGCTCTAGCAATTTGTTCGGTGGCTAAAACTAAACCCCCTGGTGTGTGGAGAATTAAGTCGATGGGTACGTCGGGGGGTGTGAGGCGAATGGCGCGGAGTATTTGTTCAGAGTCCTCGATGGTGATGTAGCGTGAGAGGGGGATACCTAGTAAGCTGATGGACTCTTGACGATGTATTAAGAGGATGACGCGGCTTTTGCGTTGTTGTTGAAATTCTTGTAAGGCACGAAGACGACGATATTCTATTTGGCGCTTTTGCCAGAGGGGTTGTAGGGAGGATAGTAAGAGAAAAATCCAGAATAAATCACCAATACCAAATCCCATATATTTTTTTGTCCTAAAATGAGCGATGTCTACGACGGGCTACGCCTACGCACTTATTGTGACAATTTTTAGGCGATCGCAGTTCTATCCACGGGTTTATCTGGAGGTTGGGGAGTAGGAAACATCTCTGTGTCTCTGTGCCTCTGTGGTAAAAATAATTAAACCACAGAGTCACAGAGGCACAGAGTTAAGAGATTTTCTATACCTCATCGGGGTTTATTCCTAATTGGCGCAAACGTTCTGCTAGTTGTTCGGCTTTTCTTTTGGCTTGTTCTGCTTCTTGTTTTGCTTCTCTAGTTTCTTGTTCTGCAATTATCGCTCGTTCTGTGGCTACAATAACTTCTTCTGTCGGTTCAAGAATTAATTCTCCCGCCAAGGTAAACCAGCGTAACCATAGTTTTTCAATATCTCGAAAAACTCCCTGCCATACACCTAAACTTAAACCCAATTCTGGCATTAATACTCTTCCTTCAGTTAAGTTTATCGGTTCATAATGACCGCCTACTAACTGAAATGCTCTCAGTTCGTTGGTGTAGCGACTGAAAACAATGTAATAGGGAATGCGGAGAATTTTTTCGTAAACTTCCCATTTAGTTGGCGGTTTATTTTCGGCTTTTTGACTATTACCTAAATCCTCGTCTTCTGTGCCTGGGGATAATAATTCCACTACAACAAATGGGTTAGCTGGTTCTTGCCATGTGACATAACTTAAACGTAAATCCTCACCTTTATATAATTTCTTTACGCCGACAACGCCAAACCAGTCAGGGCGTTTGTACCATAATGGATGTTCGACATCGTAGTAAAGATTGAGGTCGGCTGCACTATAAACTAATTCAGGATGCCAATTAGTTGGTTGAAAGGTTAAGTATAAAAGTAAAGGCTGTAAAAAGTGAAAATCGTCTGGCAAACCTGGCTCCTCTGGGTTATCGCTGGGTAAATCGTACATTGTGGGTAGGGTTTCCCAAGGGGGACGAGGTGGATCAGATTGAGGAATATATTTAGGAAAGGTAGTCATAATATCGTTTCAGAAGAGTTTATCTTGGGTATTCTTGTGTGAATGTGATGATTGCTTGGTCTAATTGTTCGCGGTGCTGTTCATAATAATTCCATGCAGCTTTTAGATCATTTTGGGTTAGGCTTGGGTAGTTGCGTAGTGCAAGCGATCGCCACTATCCGCGAAAATTTACCGTTTTTAATTGATTTGACCACGGAAGACCGACGTAGTATAGTTAAAATGGGGGATAAAAGCCGCGCATCTGTCAGTAAAGCTTTGGAAGTAGCTACGCAAAACCCCAATTTTTTACCCCGTTCTTTTGATATTGAAGAAATGCGGCGGGATTTAGAACTGTATGAAGCGTTGTATCCTGTGCTGTTGTCTCTGACGCAACTCCAAGAACTGGTGGATGATACTTGTATAGCTTCTGGCAGTGAAGCATATACAGCAGCATTGGCGGTTTATAAATATGCTAAGGCTAGTGGTGATGTTACTGGTTTAGATGGCGTGATTGATGAAATGGGACGCAGGTTTACTCGCCGTTCTAAGAAAAAGAAAACCGAGGTTGTATCGGGATAAGGTTGAAGATAGGCGATCGCACCACATATATTGATTTAGGGACACAAAATTTTTGTGTCTCTTCTTATATATATCTTCGCCTTTGAGCCTTTGAGGCTGAACGTTGAGCCTTTGAGGTTGAACGTTGAGCCTTTGAGCCTGACAGTTGAGCCTTTGAGGTTGAACGTTGAGCCTTTGAGGTTGACAGTTGAGCCTTTGAGGCTGACAGTTTAGCCTTTGAGGAGAACTTATCAATTAAATATTAATTAGGGGGTGTTACGGCAGCATTAAGACTTAAGTATTAGAAAGAGTAGAAATTAGTCGTAACACACCATGATCATGCGGTGCGTTACGTGTTGCTTTAACGTATTCTACCAGACTAAGTTTGCTCATAGACTGCTAAAAATTCTTCGCGTGAAATACCTATTTGAGTGCAAATTGCTCTTAATGTGCCAGATTTAATCTCAGAGTGGTTTGGCATGACTAATGGTGTTTCTGTACCATCATCATTTCGTCGAGTCATCACAATATGCTCGCGTTCTCGCACTATATAAAAACCTAATAATTCAACTCCTGAATATGGGAGCCAATAAAGGCGATCGCACAATTCTTGGTCGGATTCCGCGATCGCCTTTATCATGCTGATTTTATATTGAGGTATATTTTTATACGTGTCAATAGTATTTTTTAAATTAGCTAAGTTATATTAGAAGGGCTTTGCGAGGTCGGTATGGTGTTTGTTTGGGATAGTTATGTTTTAAAAGAGACTTTGGTTGACCTCACCCTCCCGGCCTCCCTCTCCTACGAGGAGAGGGAGGAGTAATGTAATTGTTGGTTTTTAAAGCCTCTCCCCGCGTCGGGGAGAGGTTTGGAGAGGGGTCAAATGTTATCTATCTTGCGTAAAAAACAACTGACAATTGACGACATTGCAAATAAAAAAGCTAGATTGAGCATTTGAGCTAATCTAGCAGGCGATCGCATTTTCAATTTTGAGCAAAAGCCTAATCTTGGGGTTCAATTCCCGCAGCACGCAGTTGTGCGGCTAATCTTTCAGCACGTTGGCGTTCTTGTTCAGCACGTTGGCGTTCTTGTTCGACACGCTGGCGTTCTTGTTCGACTAACTCTGAACCCCATAATAGTAATTGTCCACTTTCATCCCACCAGCGTAACCAATTACCTGTACGGTTTTCTCTTGTACCTTGCCATACACCAAGGTAAAGATTCATTTCAGCTATCCAGTAATGTTGGTTTTCGTTGGGGGTTTGTAGGCTGTATCTATCTGCATTTTGATCTAGGTGATATACTTCTAAGCCCCCACTAACTGGTTCAAAGATGGCGTAATTTGGTACTTTTAATACAGTTTCGTAAAAGAACCATTTACCAGGGGGATAAGTAAATTTGACAGAATATTCACTCCTCTCTGTATCAGACAAAAATTCCATGACAATTACGGGGATATCTCCTTCTAGTTGAGGAGTATAACTGCGGATGACTTCTTCTCTGCTGACTTTGATTTGAGGAATATATGCCCAGTCTGGGGCTTTAACGACAGTTTTGCCGTTCAAGGTAGCGCAAATGCCATAATTTGTGGTTGTTAGGGCGTTGGCGGGTAGTTTTCCCGCAAGTTCTAAGCTTTCAGTCAGGGCGGCGGCGAGAAATGGTTGGTTGATGTTATCCACTGGGTCGTCTGGTAGCTTGTAATCATCGGGGAGTTTTTCCCAGGTGATTTGATAGTCGGGGGTGATGATGGCTGTCATGTTTATTAGGGGTGTGGGGGTATAAGGGTGTAGGGGTGTAGGGGAATTGCTGTAACCTGTCCCCTGTCCCCTGTAACCTACTCTTCATCCATATCTAAATCGTCGCTTGTGAGTTCCTGATGGGGGATGGCGGCGATAATTGCGTCTATGACTTTGGAAACTGGGAGAATTTCGATGTCAAAGTCGGGGTATTTTTGACCCTTGGGAACGATCGCACGTTTAAATCCCAGTTTAGCGGCTTCTTTTAACCTGAGTTCCATCTGGGAAACGGCGCGGACTTGTCCACCCAAGCCGACTTCGCCTATCAATACTGTACCAGGGTCAACGATGCGATCGCGGAAACTGGCAACAATGGCTATAGCGATACCTAAATCGACGGCTGGTTCTTCTACACTTAACCCCCCAGCCGAGGCGACGTAGGAATCTAGTTTGGACATGGGTATACCTACGCGCTTTTCCAATACAGCAAGTATCTGCACTAAACGATTGTAATCTACACCAGTGCCGGCACGTCTGGGTGATGGGTAACTGGTGGGGCTGACTAAGGCTTGCAATTCAACTACAATGGGGCGTGTACCTTCGCAAGCAACGACGAGTGCTGTACCCGGTGCGGGGTCATCACGGTTGCCGATAAATAACTCGCTGGGGTTGGAGACTTCACGGAGTCCGTTCTGCACCATTTCAAAGATGCCGATTTCGTGAGTCGCACCAAAGCGGTTTTTGACTGTACGTAATAACCGATGGGAGGCGAAGCGATCGCCTTCAAAATATAGTACCGTATCTACTAGGTGTTCTAAAACTTTCGGCCCGGCGATCGCCCCTTCCTTGGTAACGTGTCCAACAATCAACATGGTAATATCTTCATGTTTTGCCACTTTCATCAAGGCGGCTGTACATTCCCGCACCTGGGCGACGGAACCGGGTGCAGAGGTAAGTGCGGGGAAAAATACGGTTTGAATACTGTCAATAACTGCTACATTGGGTTTAAGCGAATCGACCTCACGGAGGATTTCTTCTAAATCTGTCTCTGGCAAGACGTATAAATCTGCGCCTACACCTTCAATATGTTGTGGTTGAGATACTGCTGCTGCTTGACCATCCTCAGCTTTCCCTTCTTCATCACCTACCACACTTAGCTGTTTGGACACACCCAAACGTGAAGCCCTTAACTTGACTTGTTGTCCTGATTCTTCGCCGGAAACATAGAGGATACGATATCTCTGCGCTAATTGGTTAGATACCTGTAGTAATAGGGTAGATTTACCGATACCAGGGTCGCCACCAATCAGTACCATAGAACCCGGAACTACGCCGCCGCCGAGTACCCTGTCTAGTTCTCCATAACCAGACTCCCATCGGGTGACTTGGCGATCGCTAATTTGGTCAAATGTTAATGAAGCCCTTGGTTTTGCTGGCTTTGCTACTGGTTTACCATTATTTTGCGCTGCGTGCCAACCACTGACACCCCCTTTAAGTACATCTACGGAGGATTGGATAGTAATCTGTTCTTCTAAGGAGTTGTAAGTACCACAGGCAGGACACTTACCAAACCATTGGGGAGATTCTGCACCACATTCGTTACAAATGTAAAAGGTTTTAGGCTTTGGCATTCTTAATTCTTAACTAATATTAAATATCTTAATTTTTCCTTAATTATTGCCCAATTGAAGATCCAATTAATAGCAAGAGTTACAGCATTTTCCAAATCATTTGAGGGAATGATATCTTAATATTATGGTATTAAAAATTAATCATGAGAAATTTTAGTTAAGGAGCGTTGAGAAACTTGGAAACTCATAAAGAAAAAATCCTGGTAGTAGACGACGAGGCTAGCATCCGCCGAATTTTAGAAACGCGCCTTTCGATGATTGGCTACGATGTAGTGACAGCAGGCGACGGCGAAGAAGCATTAGACACTTTTCGCAAGTCTGATCCCGACTTAGTAGTTCTGGATGTGATGATGCCAAAGCTAGATGGCTACGGTGTATGTCAAGAACTACGTAAGGAGTCAGATGTCCCTATCATTATGCTAACAGCCCTGGGGGATGTTGCCGATCGCATCACCGGCTTAGAATTGGGTGCTGATGACTACGTAGTTAAACCATTCTCGCCCAAAGAACTAGAAGCGCGGATTCGCTCAGTATTACGCCGGGTAGATAAAACCGGGGCTTCGGGTATACCCAGTTCGGGAGTGATTCATGTCGGTAATATTAAAATCGATACCAACAAGCGTCAAGTCTATAAAGGCGATGAACGTATCCGTTTAACAGGCATGGAATTTAGTTTACTAGAGTTGCTAGTCAGCCGCTCTGGGGAAGCATTTTCTCGTTCGGAAATTTTACAAGAAGTTTGGGGTTACACTCCAGAACGCCATGTAGATACACGCGTAGTAGATGTACACATATCTCGGCTACGGGCAAAATTAGAAGATGATCCTAGTAACCCAGAACTGATTCTCACTGCACGCGGTACTGGCTACCTGTTCCAACGCATAATTGAACCAGGAGAAGAGTAGACATTGTTGACTGTTGACAACTGACAACTGACAACTAACAACTGACTAATGACAAAATCTGACCCCAATCGAGTTTTGCGGCGCTTACCTCTAGTGGTTGGAGGAATGGGCGCGACACTTTTGCTGATTAATCGTTTGTTAACACCAGAACTAACCAACTCCCAAGCGCGGGGTGATGTATTGGGTGTGATTTTGAGTGCCGTACTGATTTTAACAGGTTTAATTTGGCAACAGGTGCAGCCGCGATCGCCGGATGCTGTAGAACTAATTGGTGAAGAAGGTTTTGTGTTAGCAGCAGATTTACCAGAAGCCGTGAAAACAGAACTAGCTTGGGCATCCCATTTGTTATTGACTAATACGGTAACGCGATCGCTGGTGGTTTACTATCAAGGCAAAGTTTTGTTACGTCGCGGTATTCTGGCCCCCAAAGCAGAAGTCACACCAGGGCCAATAGTTAAACGAGTTTTGGAAAAACAACAACCAGTTTATTTAGTAGCTTTAAATGTCTACCCAGGACGCATCGAATTTGATTATTTACCAGAAAATACCCAAGGTGTAATTTGTCAACCAATTGGCGATCAAGGAGTATTAATATTAGGCGCAAATGCCCCTAGAAGTTACACCAAACAAGACGAAAATTGGATTGCAGGAATTGCCGATAAATTAGCAGTAACTCTCAAATCTATATAGTTATCTAATATATGCAAATTTCTAAGTTCTCTACGACTGTTTGGGAAGGTACAAAAGACACCATAGCGTTTCCTAGTCTGCTGAGGGACAAATTTATCAGCTTTCATCTGCCTTGAAAAGTTTACTAGGTCGGGCTAACCCTCCTACAGAACTTTTCGCTGCTTGCATCTGTGTTTAATTATTCTTGCCTCTACATCACTGGGCTAAGAAAAGCTGTATAATATTAGAAAAATAATATAAAAAAATATAAATATATGATAGGGGGATAATTAAGAAATAATGAAATGGCTAAAGATGTTTTCCATCAGCAAGTGAAAAAAGCCTTAATAAAAGATGGCTGGATAATTACTCATGACCCTTTCACAATACGTATTAGTGAAGCAGTTAAATTACAAATAGATTTAGCGGCTGAAAGTGCGATCGCAGCAGAACGTAATTCCGAAAAAATAGCAGTTGAGATTAAGAGTTTTGTTGCAGACTCAGATATTAGCGAATTTCATACAGCACTAGGTCAATATCTCAATTATTGTCAAGCTTTAGAAGAACAAGAAGCAGATAGAACAGTTTATTTAGCAGTTCCTATTGAAACCTACGAAGATTTTTTCCAACTTCCCTTTATACAACGTGCCATTCAGCGTTATCAAGTGCAATTAATAATTTATTCTCCAGACCAGGAGGAAATTATTTTATGGATAAAATAGAACGGTATAGGCAAATAATTAAACAAATTCTCAGTGAACATCAACAAATTAGTTCAAATATTAGTGATACCGTCAAATCAGAACTTATTTTTGATAATGAAAATGATCATTATCAACTAACATATGTTGGTTGGCAAGGAAATAAACGGGTATTTGGCCCCGTCATACATTTTGATATTCAAAATGGGAAAATCTGGATTCAGTATAATGGTACAGAAGCATCCTTAGCAAAAAGGCTAGTAGATTTAGGTGTACCCCCACTAGATATAGTGATTGGCTTTCACTCTCCTTTTAAACGCCAATTTACTGGTTATGCTGTTGAATAAATATTACTATAAAAAATAGTTAATTACTAATTACAAATTATGGAAATCATCTACTGGCTACTCGTTGCTGTTATGCTTGTAGGCGTTGTTGGTGCAGTAGTTCCTGCCATTCCCGGAACGAGTTTAATTTTAATTGCCGTCATCATTTGGGGAATTGTCAGTAGTTCCTTTGCAGCGATTAAAATTCCCTTAATTGTGACAGTGATTGTTTTGATTTTAAGTATTGGAGTTGATTTCTTAGCTGGATATTTAGGTGCAAAACAAGCAGGTGCTAGTAAGTGGGGACAAATTGGTGCATTTGTTGGCTTGGTGTTGGGGTTTTTAGGATTGTTACCAGCTTTACCTTTTGGCGGCCCCCTGTTAGGAATTTTATTTGGGCCTTTGCTGGGTGCAATTGTTGGCGAGTATATATATAGACGTGAATTTTGGCTTGCGGTGAAAGCTGGTATCGGTATTGTTGTCGGTACTTTGGTAGGAAATTTAATTCAAGGGGTGTTGGCGATCGCTACTGTTACTGTTTTCCTTTTCACAACTTGGCCTCAAGTATTTAACCAGTAAGTTTTATTTGATAACATCATCCAAAAGGTAGATTTACGTAAATCTACCTTTTGATTTTTTAAGTTTAAATAATAAATACCAGCAATATTTAAGTAATATTAACTATATATTAAGTAAATTCACGCTTTACTGAAAGATAATCATGGTAGTATCACGCTTTATACTCCAAATGTTTCGATACCTCTTCATGTAAAAAACACACAATTTACTGTCAAATTTATACAATTTTCAACAAAGACATCTTACGTAAGTAATTTTTTGCTGATAGACTCTGTAATGTAAGTAAAAGCCGAATTGGTAATTTCACCAATACTCAACACATACAGGATTAAAAATGATAGCTAAAAAATTACTACTTTCTACAGGACTTGTTCTGAGTGCAGTTGTAGGCGTATCTGGCGCTGCTCAAGCTGCCAGCTTCAAAACCAACCTTGGCCCAGGTTCTAATCCTCCAAAAGGGAATGTTTTCTTGCAATCCATTACCCAGAATGGTCAAACATTTACATATGGTACTAGTATTTTACAAGCAACATCAGTTGACATAATTAGTAATACAGGGGTTTCTGCTTTTTCTGCTGGTGGAGCCGGCGCTGATGCAGGTGATAATGCTTCTAAGCCTAGCATCAACCTAGATAATCTAGATACTGATGCTGCAAGTGACACAAAAGCTGCCCAATATTTAGGGAACAACAATTTAAACAACATCATCGATACTGAAGATGCTGGTGCATTTGAAATGAACGTGTTCTTTGGTGAATCAATTGGCAGAAGTGCTAACGGATTCGACAACCTGTTCTTCTATGAACGTGGTAAAAACAGCAAGATTCGAGTCCAAGCGTTGGATGCGGAAGGAAAGACTATCGGTACTGGATTTACAATTACCGAAAATTTGTGGGGCGACGCTGGCTATAGTATCGATACCCTAGAAATTACAGGCGCTCAAGCAGTTGGTTCCTATGGAGTTAGCTTCGCACAGTTAGGATTAGATGATACCGTAGAAACTATTTCCGGTATTAAATTGATAGCTCTAAACGGCACTGGTGCTAACAACTTCAACGGCCCTGATTTCAAAGTGTATGCTGGTAATTTCCTTGGAAGATCCGTACCTGAGCCTACCACTGTTCTCGGCTTAGGTTCAGTAGCTGCACTTGCTTTAGTGGGCCGTCGTCGGACAAAGAAAGCTTCTTCTATATAGTCTTCTTGTTAGCAAGCAATCGCGGATTCACACTCTACTAGCTCATAATTATTAGGGTTAGATATGAGAGTGATTATAATTAACCGCAGAGTTAAACTCTGTTTCTAAAAAGAAGTATTTAGTAAATTTTTAACCCGCTTCGGCGGGTTTTATATTTATTTAGGAGAATGATTTGTGAAACCTGAAGAGGTTATTTATAAAGTAAATATTAAGTAGGGTGTGTTACGGCTATGTAAGGATTTGATCGTTGGCAGGGGAGGCAGTTGCGTGGGCGGGTTTCCCGACTTGAGCAAACTGGCGTGAGAGGTTTGGAGAGGGGTTTTTGAAATCTGTCGAACTCACGTTAAGTAATTTAACTAGAAAAATAGCCGATGGTAACTTTATCGCTGAGTTATTTCAACAGTTAAGCCGTAGAGCGATCGCAGTTTCTCCACAGAACTCAGGTACTATGACTATAGTCCGTTCTGTAAAATTTCGCCTAACTGCTGGCTTACTTAGATCATGGCTCAAAAAATCCCCGTTACTGTCATTACAGGCTTTTTAGGTAGTGGTAAAACTAGCCTCATTCGCCACCTACTGCAAAATAACCAAGGTCGCCGCATAGCAGTTTTAGTCAATGAATTTGGCGAACTTGGTATAGATGGCGACTTGTTAAAATCCTGTCAAATTTGTCCAGAAGATGAGGAAGGCGGGAATAATATTTTTGAATTAACCAATGGCTGTCTGTGCTGCACCGTCCAAGAGGAATTTTACCCGACGATGCAGGAGTTACTCAAACGCCGAGATAGCATTGATTGTATTGTCATCGAAACTTCTGGTTTAGCTTTACCCAAACCCTTAGTTAAAGCCTTTCGTTGGCAAGAAATACGCAACGCAGCCACTGTGGACGCTGTGGTGACGGTGGTAGACTGTGCGGCGGTAGCATCGGGGACTTTTGCAAGTGATTTGGATGCGATCGCAGCTCAACGCCAAGCAGATGATAGTCTAGAACATGAAACACCATTGCAAGAATTGTTTGAAGACCAATTAGCCTGTGCAGACTTGGTGGTTTTAAGCAAAACTGATTTAGTTGATGCCGAGACTAAGGCACAAGTGGAAGAATTAGTCAAGCAGGAATTGCCGAGAGTGGTGAAAATGGTAGAGAGCGATCGCGGTCAACTCGACCCATCTATACTATTAGGATTCCAAGCCGCAGTAGAAGACAACCTAGATAGCCGTCCCAGCCATCACGACACCGAAGAAGACCACGACCACGACGAAGACATCACCTCAACGCACCTGATTTTAGACCGAGACTTTGACCCCGAAAAATTGCAAGCACAATTGCAAACACTAGCAAACCAGCAAGAAATCTACCGAATTAAAGGCTTTGTCTCAGTTCCCAACAAACCCATGCGTCTAGTCATGCAAGGCGTAGGTAATCGATTTGATAAATTTTATGATCGCCCTTGGCAGCCACAAGAAGCAAGACAAACCCGCCTAGTTTTCATCGGTCGTGATTTAAATTCAACACAAATAGAGTCACAATTAGTAAGCTTGTAATTTATGGCAGGTGAAAGGGGACAGGGGACAGGTGAAAGGGGACAAGTAAAAAGCCTTATTGTCCAGGTTTTATCATTTCTGGTAAAGGCTATATCTGCAAACGCCTACCCCATATACTGTAACCTGTAACCTGTACCCTGTTACCTCTAACCCCTATGAACATCACCCAACTATTCAACATAGCTAATATTTTTGTCTTACCTTTCTGGACATTAATGATTCTTCTCCCCAATTGGAAAGTTACAAGGCGAGTCATGGAATCATATATACCTTTTTTGTTTTTAGCTGGAGCATATTTATATCTGTTTATCACCAGCATTACACCCGAAAATGCTCAAGCTTTATCTAACCCGGAATTAGCAGATATCGCTCGTTTCTTTGCTGATGAAAAAGCCGCTGCAACTGGTTGGATTCATTTTCTCGTAATGGATTTATTTGTCGGTCGCTGGATATATTGGGAGGGACAAAAAACCGGAATTTGGACAATTCATTCTCTCATACTCTGTTTATTTGCTGGCCCTTTAGGCGTTTTATCTCACATCTTTACTTATTGGATTACTAAAGCTATTTCTCCCAATTTTTCCAGTGGTGGTACATCATCAGAACAACCTGTTTCTTCAACAGGTAGTTGATGATATGGAATTCATACTTGATTTTTGAAAGATACGTAGGCCGATGCACTGCCCACCATATCATGGTTTTGGTGGGCATTGCCCACCCTACTAAAAAAACCTCTCCTACAAATGTAGAGCCGTTGCATGCAACGGCTCTACATTGATTGATCTGCCTTCCCTATAAGAGAAGGGGGCTGGGGGTTAGGTTTACTTATATCTTGCACCATTACCTTCCACTCGAAAATCGAAGCCCAAAACCCTTATTATTTCGTAGGGTGGGCATCGCCCACCACCTGCTTATTGAGAAGGTGCAAGATGTGAGCGCCCAACGGGCGCGATTAACGCTCCCGCAAAATATGAAACAAGCACATTTTGATGATATTTCTCAAGTCCTTACTATATAAGGGTTTGAAAATGTGCAAGTTGATAGTTTGGTGTTAACTCAGATAAACAACCCCCAATTTTTATCAAAACTTGAGGGTCTTGTTATTAATGAGCTAAGCTAAAAAACTTAAGCGTTCCTATAGTTTGCATCCAACCAACAACGTGGTAGACTTTCGCCAGAGGGAAAAACAAGACTTTCTTTTTTGAAAGCATCAGTCTCTTGTTCTTCTTGTCCTTCTTGCTCTTGTCCATGCACAGTATCAATATTTGGATCAATCAATTCCTGAATGTCAACAATTTTTACTAAATCGCTACTGTCTTTGATTTGTAAAAGCATACAGATGTCCTCACTATTAACTGTTTAATTAGACTCTTCGATTAACTTTTTAAAGGGCATATACGCTTCCTCTGGCGTTAAAGGTTCATTGGTTTCATTAGGGATGTAATATTGTCGGCTATCAGGAAAATAACGCACGACAAAACTAGGTATTAGATTTAGTTTGACTGCTTCCTTCCCTAATTTATCTGCTGTTTCTGCTAGAGTATATTCATCGTGAAATTCATGAGCAACTATATATATCACCTCCTAAAGCCAGGGGTGTAACAACGTTAAATGCTTTAATAGTCTCAAAGAAAAATTATATTTCGCGTTGATATTTTTCTAAAATATCAACCAGATTTACCTGACATTGTAGTGGTAGTAAATCAATTAAAGGCAGTTCTCTTCTACCACCACCAATTTTTACTGTAATAGATTCTAGTATTTTGATAACTCTGTCTTCAGTGATGGAGTTAGTAGTAATTAAAGGATACAACTGTTCAGCAACGACGGTATGTAGTTTGGCATCAGATAAATATAGATGCCATTTGGCAATATCTATATAAACATTTTCGCCAATTTCGGCTGCTAGGGCTTCTAGCAACTCTGTAGTGTTAGTCTTAGCCATAAAAATCACCCTATATGAAAAAGTGCTGAGTCTTAAGTGCTGAGATATAACCTCTAGCCTTTAATCTCTAACCTCTTTTTCTTTGCTAATTTGTGAATGTAGTTGATAAGGCAGTAGCCACATAGATTAGGAGATGCACAAATCATCAAACTTTAATAGCAAAAGCTGTTGAGCCTGTCACTTGTCACCTATGCCCTGTCCCCTGCCATAACAACTACTCAACATTATCGCGCAATTCAACAGATGACTGTACCACCACAGGTTACAATTGCCCTAGCTTGGTTAGTCCATCTTCAGGTGGATTTAGGCGGGGTGGGTGAGTAATCAGCGATCGCCGCAATATAAATTAGATGTCCTAACAATACAATAGCCCAACCACCAGTTACAGGCGGTAGCCATTCCCATGTAGCATATGTGAGGTTATGAAAAAACCATAAACCGGAGTTAATGGTTGCAGCCACAGCTACATGGACGGCAAAATTCATCCGGTCATCTAACTTGCGAAATTCTGGATCATTGCGATCGGGTTTGCGAGGCCAACGAGGAGGCATAAATATTTGTTACATATTTCAACACAAACTGATTATAAGCTGTTGCGGATCTAAGCTGCACACACCTTCTTGTAGGCTGTTGACGGTTAACCGTTAACAGTCAACTGAGTTAGGCATAAAAACAAAAAATGGCAGATTTTTCCTGCCATAATTGAAGGTAAAATCAACACTGGGTTAAATCCTATGACTGTCTACGGATAAATATTATTTATATGACCCTGAAAGTTTTCAACTAAATGGTTGGGTGCGGCAAAATGAGCATTTAACTAAATTGTGGCAAATGGACGGCTGGATTAGTCCGCATTTAGGGATTAAATTTGAGACTGGTCTGGGAGAGCCAATAATTTACCGTCCAGATGGGCAAAGATTTTTAACCTTGATAGAACTAGATCAACGAGCAGAACAAGCTGAGTTGTTGTTAGAACAAGAGCGTCAACGTGCCGAACAGTTAGCAGAATATTTGCGTAGTCTTGGCGTTGATCCCAATAACCTGCCGCCACGCTGAAGGAGTCGGCTTAGTTGTGGCAAGTGGCATAAGCCGACTCTACCATTTTCAATAATTTAGGGATTTCATAGGGTTTTTTAATAAAATGAGTCACACCTAAAGAAGAAGCTAATTCGTCCAGATAGCCGTGTGCTGTAGCTAAAACCACGGCTATATCAATACCTTTTGCTTGTAGATACTGGTACACTTCAACTCCAGTTAACTCCGGCATTCTATTATCCAAAATCAAGAGATCAGGCTTGTCTTCTATGACTTTTTCCACAGCTTCTTTACCGTTACAAGCCTCGTATACATCCCAACCTTCTTCCTGCAATATAAAAGAGAGCATGATCCGACTGTCATCATCATCATCAGCTATTAAAACTTTCCCTCTTCCTAAAGTTTGATTATTCATATTTCTTGATTGTTGCTGGTAGAGAAAATATCAATGGGGTTGGTTCTGAATATGTATTTAAGACTGCAAGGGGCATAAACCTCACTAGTATAATTTCGGAATTTACCATCCTATGTGCAGTTATTTCTAATGTTCCCCCTTTACCTGCCTTCTCTAAAGATTGCAAAAAATATCGTAACAAACGGCGGAGAAGAGTTGCCGATTCGGTAATTACTGTAATTGGCTCTTGCCAGTTCGTGATTACTTCTACCTCACGGATGGCGGCTTCAGTAGATAGTAATTCCACTACGTCTTGGATGGTGTCAGTCAGGGAGATAGTTTCGACACAACCAACATCATTGGAAGCTAAGTTACGCCAGATAGCGCCCTGATGCTGAAATATGCGAATTGATTTTTCCGCCTGTTGCAGTAGCTGTTTGGCATAATCTAAGCGATTCCCTGCTACCATGCGAGAGCCGACTTCTAATTTTAGGCGTGCGGCGTGATGTGCTTGGATGATATCTTGACGTAGTTTTTCTAATGATTGATAGTCATCGGGTTGTGACACTAGTACACGATGAATATCTTCTTCTAGATTTGTGATCAAAAATTCTGCTTCAACAGCATGAGACGCACACAGTAATATTTCTTTTAAGCGCTGTCCTGCATCTTGGCGTTGTGATGAAATGCTTAGGACTCCGACAATTTCTTGTTTTTCGTTACGTAAGGGAATACCTTGACAAGTAAAAGGATGAAAGCCATCAATAAAATGTTCTGCGGCGACAATTTCTATATAGTCTTCCTCTGCTAAGGGTGTACCAATACCATTAGCCCCGGCTACACTTTCAGATAATAAAGAACCAGCTTGTGGAAAAGATTCTGTATTTATGGTTTGTTCATCACCTGCTAAACCTAGCAATACTGCCTGGCGATCGCTTAACATTACCGCATGAGGTTCTTTGCCCGCAGCCTGCGATAAAATTTGGAAATAAGGAAGCACCGCATCCAACAAATGGCTATGCTGCTGTACTAGACGCTCTGTCTCTACACTTGAGAGTTTTTCTGCTTGCAGGGCGCGGGGGTTGGCTCCTTGTAAATGGGATCTTTCCCACGCACGATAAATTGTTGAACGCAGCATTTTCTCTGGTAATGCGCCTATACTTTTATATACACGTCCTGCTTCTAACGGATCATGCTCTAAAGTGGACATGGCTTTAATACTTTTAATTTATAATTTATAGGTATTCTAATGTTAAGCCCGGTTGCTGTCATAGTCAGCTAATTATCTGTTACTGGTATAAAGATTTTATTAACATTGAACAGTTATCAGTTATCACTTAAATAGATTGGTGAAACACCACACAAATTGGTGGAAGACTTATTTTGGCGCTTGTTTATCCCCCACCATACGCCCTGGCTGACTGATAACTGATTTAACCAAGAATTATATAAGCTAGAGGTTGATGACTACACAAAGCGTAAATTGAACGGTATCGGTTTCCACCCTGCCAAACTTGGTAAAATAATCACCCGTTCCAAATCAACTAAAGGCTGATACTGTATTCATTGTTAATTTTAAATTTCCCCGATGGGGTTGACTAATTGTTGTGCAACCAGTAGACTTTACAACCTTGACAGCTACTTGTAGCGAACTCCGCGCTCAGTGGCTACCATCGCGTCTAGAGCAAGTTTATCAGCGCGATCGCTACACTATTGCCATAGCCTTACGTACCCTCAACCAAAGAGGGTGGTTACAAATATCTTGGCATCCTCAAGCAGCTCATATTTGTATTGGTGATCCACCACCACGCGCCCCAGATACCTTTACCTTCAGCCAACAATTAGTTCATCAGTTGGGAGGATTAGCCTTAGTCGCAATTGAGGCGATCGCACCCTGGGAGCGTGTAATTGATTTACAATTTGCTCGTCGCCCTGGTGATGAGGTGCTATATCACATCTATGCGGAAATCATGGGCAAATACAGTAATGTCATCCTCACCGATGCCAACAATTCAATTATTACTGCTGCCCATCAAGTAAGTCAGCAACAATCCAGCGTGCGTCCCATCCTCACCGGACAACCCTACGAAACACCGCCAAAACTCACCGGAACTATCCCCAGTTTGCCAGAAACTCAAGCACGTTGGCAAGAAAGGGTGAGTTTAGTTCCAGGCGCAATTAAGCGTCAGTTGCTCAAAAGTTATAGCGGCTTGAGTGCGGTTTTGGTAGAGTCGATGTTATTTGCAGCCGATATCATACCAGAAACTTCCACCGATAGCTTAATTACTGAAGACTGGCAAAGATTATTTACACGCTGGCAAGAATGGCTACAGGCTTTAGATAGTGGCAAATATCACCCAGCTTGGATGACGAACGGATATACAGTCATGGGTTGGGGTGCAGTTGCACCAGCAAAAGATATCCAAACATTAATCAACGAATACTATACAGCACAGCTAAATCAACAATTATTTGCCCAATTACGGCATCAATTAACTCAGAAATTGAGTAATATTTTAGGTAAATTACGTAACAAAGCCCAAACATTTAGCGATCGCCTGCAACAATCAGATCGAGCCGATGAGTATCGCCAAAAAGCTGATTTATTGATGGCGCATTTGCAAAATTGGCAACCGGGGATGAAAGAGATTATCTTACCTGATTTTGAGACAGGCGAACCTGTAGCGATCGCACTTCAACCAGATAAAAATGCGGTGCTGAATGCCCAAAATCTCTACAAACAGCACCAAAAACTCAAACGCGCCCGTGCAGCCGTCGAACCATTACTGCAAGAAGTACAAGCAGAAATCGATTATTTAGAACAAGTAGAAGCCGCAATTTCCCAAATAGATAACTACCAAACCGCAGAAGATTTGCAAGCTTTAGAAGAAATCCGCGACGAACTAATTGGACAAAAATATTTAGAAGAATTAGAGTACCGCAGCCGCAACAATAACAACGAAACTAGCACTAACTTCCACAACTATCGTACCCCTAACGGCTTTCAAGTCTTAATTGGTCGCAACAATCGCCAAAACGACCAACTAACATTTCGGGTAGCTGGGGATTATGACTTATGGTTCCACGCCCAAGAAATCCCCGGCAGTCATGTACTATTACGTTTAGACCCTGGTACAGTTCCAGAAGCATCTGACTTGCAATGTGTAGCCAATTTAGCAGCTTACTACAGTCGTGGTCGCCAAAGTGACCAAGTACCAGTCGTATACACCGAACCAAAATATGTTTATAAACCCAAAGGCGCTAAACCAGGAATTGCCATTTACAAGCAAGAACGCATCCTTTGGGGAAAACCGCAGTTAGTATCGTTAGAGGGGCTAGAGGCTAGAGGTTAGGGGTTAGAGGTTACAGGTTAGAGGTTACAGGTTAGAGGTTAGAGGTAACAGGTTAGAGGTAACAGGTTAGAGGTTAGAGGTAACAGCTTTTTCTTCCCAATCCCCAGTCTCTAGTCCCCAGTCTCTAGTCCCTAGTCCCTAATCCCCCAATCCCCAGCCCCTAACTTTGCAATCTCAGATCAATGACAGTAGCATTAAAATTGTAATTAAAGCCTTCCAATTCAAAAGGCATACCAATTTTCACCTTACTGTTACCTAAAACTGGGCCGTCTTGAGTCACTTGTGCTTTACCATTCAAGGTTAAAAGCATATCTGTACTAAAGTTGTTAGCTTTGGGATCTGGTAATTCTTTAACAGAACCATCTGGTTGAGAAACTACTACTGTTCTGGGTAGAACTTTTATAGATTTAATCTCAATCTCACCATAAGGCTGATTGCGGATGATGACTTTGGTTTTACCACCCTTCTGAAAACCATTAGCAAATAACTGTTGTGGATCGCGCACATTCAAACCGCGAACAACCAAATCTACCTCTATGGGTACTGTTTTAGCATTGATTTGAGCAACAGTGCTGGAAGTACCAGGAAATACGAAAATACCAAATATAACTAACACAATAATTAGCAAAGCGCCTAAATCAAGGATGTTTACTTTGCCAAACAAGCGACCTTTGGAATCTAAAACAGCCATAAAACATTTTCCAGTTCAACAGGAAGTAATTGATTCTAACAACAAGTTTTATCAACTACGCAGCAACTTTTCCACTAATGGCAGTTGCAGTTACGCGCCAGTTTATCACGAGATTGGGGAATGGGGAGTGGGGGGAGATGAGGGAGATGAGGGAGTGGGGGGAGATGAGGGAGCAGGGGAAAAT
>DATNQO010000073.1:0-11972 GCA_036704005.1 Leptolyngbyaceae cyanobacterium
CTACGGGTCACGTAGGAACCTGGATCTATGATCCGAACGCTTCAGGAGATTCGACCTCTACTCATGCTGGAGAAATCTTGTGTGAGCAAGTTGGGTCTATGAATGAAGAATCTCCGCACTTATAGGGCGGAGAGTGTCAAATCCCAGCGATTTCTACAAAAAAACTGTGTTTAATGGCTAAACAAACTATTTCCACAAAACATCTTGGCAGACAGTTGATAGACTGGTTGCTAGAAGAAGACAGACGCAAGAAAGAAGGGCCTTACCCCAAGGAAGATGCACATCGCCAGCATCCTTGGTGGCAGGTAATGTGTCTAACTGGTGTAGATTATTTTTCTACCCTTGGTTATCAACCAGGTATTGCAGCATTAGCAGCAGGCGCTCTTTCTCCCATAGCTACCTTAATTTTAGTTTTACTAACGCTTTTTGGTGCATTGCCAATCTATCGCCGCATTGCTGGTAAAAGTTTCAATGGCGAAGGTTCTATTGCCATGTTGGAGCATTTGCTTTCTTGGTGGCAAGGGAAATTACTGGTATTATGCCTACTTGGTTTTGTGGCGACGGACTTCATCATTACAATTACTCTGTCTGCTGCTGATGCTACCGCCCACATCATCGAAAATCCTCTCACACCCCATCTATTGCACAATCAAAGTATTGCTATCACCCTGATACTAGTGACGTTATTAGGGGCAGTTTTTTTGAGGGGTTTTCGAGAAGCAATTGGTATTGCAGTGGTTTTGGTAAGCGTTTATCTGTTGCTAAATTTAATTGTAATTGGGGTTGGGTCGTATCAAATTCTGATTAATCCATCAACGATCGCCAATTGGCAAGCAGCAGTTTTTGCCCGTCACTCCAATATTTTTACCATCCTTGGTGTATCTATCTTGTTATTCCCCCGCTTAGCACTGGGTTTATCAGGTTTTGAAACTGGTGTAACCGTTATGCCTTTGGTTCAAGGTAGTAGCGAAGATACTCCAGATCACCCTAGAGGACGCATTCGCAATACTCGTAGGCTATTGGCGGCGGCGGCTTTAATTATGAGTTTCTTCTTACTCACCAGCAGCTTTATTACCACCTTGCTGATCCCCGCTTCAGAATTTGCCACAGGCGGTAAAGCCAACGGACGCGCCTTAGCTTATCTGGCACATCTATATTTAGGTAACAGTTTTGGCACAATTTATGACCTCAGCACCATTTCCATTCTGTGGTTTGCTGGTGCATCGGCAATGGCAGGACTACTAAATATTGTGCCTCGCTACCTACCACGTTATGGTATGGCTCCCAGTTGGGCATTAGCAGCCAGACCTTTAGTATTGGTATATACAGCGATCGCTTTTGTAGTTACCATTATCTTCCGGGCAAATGTAGAAGCCCAAGGAGGAGCCTACGCTACAGGTGTCTTAGTGTTAATCACTTCGGCCGCCTTCGCCGTCACCCTCTCCGCCCACCGTCAGCGTTCAACAAAGGGCAGATTTATTTTTGCTAGTATTACAATTGTATTTATATATACGACTATTGTCAATATCATTGAAAGACCAGAAGGGATTAGAATTGCTGGTTTCTTCATCGGTACAATTATTATTACCTCCTTAGTTTCCCGCGTTTGGCGGTCAACTGAGTTACGGGTAGAGCAAATTGAAATTGACGAACTCGCCCACCAATTTCTTGCCGAAGAAAGCCAAGGAGCAATTCGCCTCATTGCCAATCGATTGAGTGAGGGCAATGAACAAGAGTATTCTGCCAAAGAGAAAGAAGTACGCGATGACAATCATATTCCGCCAACAGATCCCATTCTCTTTTTAGAAATCATCGTTTCCGATGCTTCAGACTTCGCTGAAGTCATCAAAGTCAAAGGCGTACAAGTCGGAGATTACCGCATCCTCCGAGCTGAGAGTGCAGCCGTACCGAATGCGATCGCTGCTTTACTTTTATATATACGTGATCAAACAGGGAAAATCCCTCATGCTTACTTCGGCTGGGTAGAAGGCAATCCAATTCAATACTTGCTGCGTTTTATCCTGTTTGGTGAAGGTGATATCGCCGTAGTTACCCGCGAAGTCCTGCGCCGGGCAGAGAAGAACTCCCAAAGACGGCCTGCTATTCATGTCGGAGGGTAGACAGTTGTCAGTTGTCAGTTGTCAGTTGTCAGTTGTCAGTTGACAGTTGACAGTTGTCCTGACTTTTCACGGGATCTGAAAAACCCCACTTCCATTCCTCTCCCCTAAAAGTCCAGAGGCTTTAATTGCTCCCCCTTCCCTACAAGGGAAGGGGGCTGGGGGGTTAGGTCTGGCGTTAACTTTTCCACATGACCTGAAAAGTCAGATCCACTAACACATATACTGGCTTTAAAATTTTTGGGAACCGTCTCCTAGTGAGTAACCGTCATAGGCGGAAAGGAAAACTTAGGAGTAATGCTTCATGAGTTTCTATAGCTAGAACATTTGGAGAGTGATGAGTGCTGAGAGATTCTTAATGCACGAATTTTGAATTTTGAATTGATTACTCTCCCGTATGCTTACCCTTTTCATTCTGGTAAAACGTGGTTAACAATGGGTTGAACATAATTTTAGGAATTCAACCTTATGCCGAGAACGCCGAGTGAATACGCCGTACACCTGATGTTGGAAAGTGGTCATCGTGAGGAAGTCCGGTTTCCCACGATTCAGGATTTCCAAAAATGGTATAGTGGGGAGCTTGTACCCAAATGTGGTTCTAGTGATTTTATTAGCGTGCCAATCAAAAATATTCAGGGAGAGTATATGGTGGTGCGTCCATCCCGGATTGTGGCAATTCGGGTAGAACCTGTGTTTAGTTCTAGTGTTGAAAGATTCAACTAAATGATGAGAAAAACCCTTGCTTTGGTTTCCTTGAGTCTGGGAATTGCTTGTGTAAGTCCGATCGCAGTAGCTCAGGTGATTAATGTTCCGTCACCAGTCCAGAGCAAACCTGTACTACGCTCATTGGGAACAAGTCAGCCACTCGCACTTGTAGAGGTTGGCAATGATTGTGTTACCCAAAATCCCTGTTTGGGTTTCGATGAGCAACTTTTTGGTATGGGTAGACCAAGTGACCGCCAAGCGCTACTAGCGTCAATTGATCACAGTCTGCGTTACTTAACAACTAATACCGCCAAACGAATTTATCAAAATTATCCTGTCAAAGGAATTACCCTCAGTCGTGTACGGCGGAGTTTGTTACGTTTCCGCCAACTAGTTGTCAACTCTAGAACTCCAGCCCAACTACAAGCTGCTGTGCGACGAGAGTTTGCTTTTTACCAGTCTGTAGGTAACGATGGCAAGGGTACTGTCAAGTTTACCTCCTACTACCAGCCAGTTTATAACGCTAGCCGTTTTAGGACATCTATATATAAGTATCCTGTTTATCGATTACCTTCTAATTTCAGCAAGTGGCGGAAACCACACCCCACAAGGCTGCAACTAGAAGGGGAAGACGGTTTACAAGGGGATAAAGGTCTGTTGCGTGGTTATGAATTGCTCTGGTTTAGCGATCGCCTAGATGCGTACATGGTGCAAATTCAAGGTTCCGCCCAAATTAAGTTAGCTGATGGCGGCCAAACTGCGATCGGCTACGCAGGCGGAACCGATTACCCCTGGACTAGTATCGGTCGAGAACTGGCAAAAGATGGCAAACTGCCCTTATCGGGAATGACGCTACCAAAAATGCTGAGTTACTTCCGCCAACAACCAGAGGAACTGAATGTTTATCTCCCACGTTGGGAAAGATTTGTCTTCTTCCAAGAAACAGGTAGTAGACCAGCGACAGGTAGTATTAACGTACCCGTAACAGCAGAACGTTCCATTGCCACAGATAAATCTTTAATGCCTCCAGGCGCACTCGCGCTGATTCATACTTCCATTCCCTTCCCCTCCGATAGTGGCAGGATGGAATATCGCACCGTCAGCCGCTATGTTTTAGATCAAGATACAGGTAACGCCATCAAAGGCCCAGGCAGAGTAGATTACTTCATGGGAACAGGTAAACAAGCAGGCGATCGCGCAGGCGTTACCGGCGGACCTGGTTCACTATATTATTTGCTGTTGAGGAGATGAGGAAGCAGGGGAGCAGGGGAGCAGAGGAGCAGAGGAGCATGAAGTCACATAAGCAGGAAGCTCTGACGCTGACCGGGGGAGCAGAGGAGACAGTCTTTTACCTTCCTCCTTTCCCCTTTATCCTTTATCCTTTACCCTTTCCCCTTTCCCCAGTCCCTACTCCCCACTCCCAAATTTCCCGCATTCAAATAGATGTAAGCCCAACTGCTGGGACAATTCTTCGCAAACTTTCACCCCCCGCACGCTGTTACCTCTAATATCTAAAGGCGGGGAAAATACAGCAATTCCCATCTTATTGGGTACAACCGCCAAAATCCCCCCACAAACGCCACTTTTGGCTGGAATCCCCACTTTATAAGCCCACTCGCCAGCAAAGTTGTACATCCCGCAGGTGTACATGACGCTGAGGATATCTTTTATATATCTATTATTTACGGCTTGTTCTCCTGTGATTGGGTTTACACCCCGGTTAGCTAAGGTAGCCGCCATCACTGCTAAGTCATGGCAATTCACCATCACAGCACATTGTTGAAAATATAAGTCTAAGGCTTCTTCTATATTTTTATCTATCATGCCAAAGTTGAGCATGAGGTGCGCCATTGCTCGGTTACGGTGTCCCGTGCTGCGTTCGGAAGTAAATACGGAAATGTCCACAAATACGTCATGGCCGATATAGCGGCGAAACATTTCCAGTACGCGATTGAGGCGTTCTGTTGCTCCCGCCCCTTTGATGAGACTAGTAGTGGCGATCGCACCAGCATTTACCATCGGGTTATAAGGTCGCTTCGATTGCTCGTCCAAAATAATCGCATTAAAAGCGTCCCCTGTTGGTTCCACACCAACCCTGGTTAACACATAATCTCGTCCGTGGTCTTCTAAAGCCAGTCCGTATGCAAAAACTTTAGAAATTGACTGAATAGTAAAAAGTTGTTGATAATCTCCTACCTGATAAACCTGACCGTCTACCGTAACGATGGAAATACTAAATAGATCCGGGTCAACTTTGGCTAGTTCTGGTATGTAGTTTGCTACTATCCCTTCCTTTAATGACTTGTATTTAGAATGCAAATCATTAATCACCGTTAACAAGGGAGAGGGAAGTATTTCTAAATCTCCCTGATTTACTTTATTGGTCATCAGCTAATAGCTTGCTCTCGAAAATTGAATTTTATTAAGTAATTTGGGGTTTTTCTGTAAATGTTATTTTTTATACATTTGCTAGTTAGTTTACTCAAACCAACGCCTTATTCCCCATTATCTTACTATGCAATTCAGTTTTTAAAATAAAACAAAATAGCTACAAAAGTAGGCAGTTTTTTTTACTTAGCTTTACTGCCTTTAGTTGTCACCCATATCACGTTTTTTTACAAATTTAAAAGTAGTAATACATATCCATGTATGATAAAAAATCAATGGTAGTAAATACTCATTTATAGATTCCTATAAAAATTTTTACTTTGTAACCATTGACATATCTTGGTTATAGGCTAATATAAAGTAAATATAAAATAACTTAATAACACAAATTTGAATAAGAGAATAATGTAGTATAAAAGATTGCTATTGCTAACATAAAAAATATTTATAAGTTTCAAAAAATACATAAGGTACTAGAAAAGTCACTTAAATTTTATAACCAATAAAAGGTTATTTACTATCAGGAAATTATTAAGTTTTATAAAAAAAATCCTAGTAGATCGAAAAAAACGCTACATAGGCAAAATCCGCGTTTGAACAAGGTTTCGCCCTTGTTCACAGAAACAAAATTTGTTTAAAGGGTCGATCTCTACGCTAAAACCCTGATCCCCAACTCCAGAAGTTCGTGTTAGTCTGTTGCAGTTACAAACCAAGAAAGTGAAAGCGGAACGAGTTTGCATTTTTAGGTGTTGCCACTAAAAAGTGAACCAAACTCATAGGAGTAGCCACCAAAAAAGTGAGCAAAACTCTGATGAGTTCAAAAACTGCTGTTCTACAGTCGCTTGAAAATCGGACGCATGAATCAAAGACATTTGTGGACTATTGTCGCCCTCTCTGTAACTGTTTTGGGTACGCCCGCAGTCGGTCGGACTCAAACTACTAAAACCACAGCACCAGCTGCACAAATTCTAGCTAGTGATGCAGTCAAGGTAGGAGAGTTTCAATCAAGAGAAGGCAAAACAACCTCGGATGCTGTGATCACGAGCATTCATCCTCACAACATTGGAGGTCGTAGGGCGGCAACCCTATTTATCCGCCAGATTCCAGTTCTCACATTTTTGAGTTCTAAGCCAGTTGCCAGCGCAGACACGAAAGTAGGTGCAATTGGAAATACCGAGGGCGTAGAGTTGTACACCCCGAATGCAGAAAACTCAGTTCAAGTGGCGAGTGTTGGGAATTTAGCGGATGCCAGAAACCAGAACCGTTCGTCGAATGATGATCCAGTTAAGAAAGCTAGTTTAGTAGCAGCAAGAATCAACCAGCTAATCAGGGATAACGTCAAAGCTGACAAAATTACCGTCAGTTGGAAAGGACAAGACCCATCCGCAGTTGCCTCCCAATCTCAAAAGAGAAATTCTTCCAGTCAACAACAATCAGACCGCTACACCATCAAAGTCAACAATCAAGAATTGGTGGAAATCAATCAAAATACCAGACTAGCGGATTCTACCAATAATCTTGCTAGCGATGCGTTGCAAGCCACCAATCGTCTACGCAGGCTTATAGGCAATGCTTCGCCTCTAAAAGAAGTTGCTAATTTACCGAGGCGATCGCCAAAGTCATCAAACCCCATAGCAAATATACCACAGCAAATTGCTAGCACCATCAGACTCACCTTCCAAGGCATAGCTTCCTTTTACGGACATGGAGATGGGTTCGCAGGTAGACCGACAGCCACAGGTGAGAGATATAACCCTAATGGGCTGACAGCTGCCCACCGTAGCCTACCTTTTGGTACAAGAGTTCGTGTTACCAATACCCGCAATGGTCGTTCGGTGGTAGTGCGAATCAACGACAGGGGGCCATTTATTCGGGGTAGAGTGATTGATTTATCCACAGGTGCAGCCAGGATGCTAGGCATGATTGGCAGTGGTATTGCACCAGTAAGGATTGAAGTTTTGGGAAGATAGAGACTGGGGACTGGGGACTAGGGACTAGGGACTGGGGACTAGGGAATAAAATCAGAACTCAGACAAAAGTAATAAGAATAAGAAAAGAATATATCCAATCCCCAATCCATATTCCACAGAAAGAGCAAAGGTTTCTCCCTTTCCCCTTTCCCCTTTTCCCCTTTTCCCCAATCTCCAATTCCTCTAGTTCATTCATCTCTTGCCCCTAATTCAGATATAAACTAACGGGGAAGAGGTTCAATAAAGAACTAGGGGTATTTTTTTGTGCGCCTGTTGACAACAGTTGCGGCTTTACGCTGCTATTTAATTAAACGTCGCTGGGAAAGTCAGGTAACAGTATTAGAAGAACAGATACTTGATGGCATGACCAGTTGGTATCAAACGGCTATTGGTCTGGTTCCCACAATGGGTAATTTGCATCAAGGGCATTTAAGCTTGATTGAACGGGCGCGTCAAGAAAACTCGACTGTAATTGTGAGTATTTTTATCAATCCTCTGCAATTTGGCCCTAATGAGGATTATGGACGTTATCCCCGCACTTTAGAACAAGACCGACAATTGTGCGAACAAGCTGGAGTTGATGCAATTTTTGCACCTTCTCCGGACGAATTGGGAATACCGCAGAAAAATATACAAGAGTCTCAGGTTACACAAGTGATCCCTCCATCTGCTATGATATCTGGCTTGTGTGGTCGTTCTCGGTTAGGTCACTTTCAGGGTGTAGCGACGATTGTGACCAAGCTTTTAAACTTGGTACAACCTGATCGAGCCTATTTCGGTCAGAAAGATGGTCAGCAGTTGGCGGTGATTAAACGGCTGGTTGCTGATTTAAATTTGCCTGTAGAAATTGTTGCTTGTCCGACTGTGCGAGAAGCTTCTGGTTTGGCCTGTAGTTCTCGTAACCAGTACTTAACTGCCGAAGAAAAACAGCAAGCAGCTGTATTGTATCGCGGTTTGTTGCAAGCTGAGGCTGCTTTTAAGGCTGGTGTTCGCGATCGCAGTAGGTTGCTAGAAGTGGTACAGCAGGAATTAGCGAAGGTTAGTAGTGTTTTAGTTGAATATATTGAATTAGTTAATCCGACTACGTTAATGCCATTAAATAAAATTCAGGAGGAAGGAATGCTCGCGATCGCTGCTCGTCTTGGTGCTACCCGTTTGATTGATAATACCATCATGAGCGATCGCCAACCTATCATCGCTATTGATGGGCCTGCCGGTGCGGGAAAATCCACCGTCGCCCGTCAAGTGGCAACTCAGCTAGGTCTAGTTTATTTAGATACGGGAGCCATGTACCGTGCTGTCACTTGGTTAGTGCTACAACAGGGTATTGCCATTGACGATGATTGTGCGATCGCTGAATTAGCCAACAAGTGCAAAATAGAATTGACTCCTAGCCAAGATATCAAATTCCCCGTGCGGGTGTGGATTAATGATACTGATGTTACCCAGGCTATTCGCTCAATTGAGGTGACTTCTCAAGTATCGGCGATCGCGGCTCAAGCTGCTGTACGTCAAGCATTAGTCAAACAACAGCAAAACTGGGGTAAACGCGGTGGACTAGTAGCCGAAGGTAGAGATATTGGTACTCATGTATTCCCTGACGCGGAAGTGAAAATCTTTTTAACTGCTTCAGTAGGTGAACGCGCTCGTCGCCGCCAGCAGGACTTTAAAACCCAAGGTCAACCAGAGGTAAGCCTAGAACAACTGGAAAAAGACATCGCTGAGCGTGATTGGAAAGATAGCACTCGTAAAGTTTCCCCCTTGAAGAAAGCCGTAGATGCTATTGAACTGCAAACAGATGGACTCAGCATCTCAGAAGTTACCTCAAAAATTGTTGACTACTATCAACAACGCTTGTCTCAATGGTAATTACCGCACATGGTCGTTAATAGGGGCGGGTTTATAGATATCCTCATCTATGATTGGTATCTTCATAAACCCGCCCCTACTAATCAATGGCTGTCTTCCATGAAATGTCATGCAAAAAACTTCACAATCAGCTATATTTAAAACATATCAAGCGTAGTAGAAAACATTGTAAAGTCTTTGATATAGGATTCATCCAACTTTAGATATACTTTTATTGATGAAATCCTACTCCTAAAGACAGAAGTACAGAGAATTAAGAGATAGCTAAATAAATTTGTATAAAGAAAATTCCTGAATTCAAGTATTGGGTTTAAATAACAAAAATCTAGTCAAAAATAGTCAGACATTAACATCTATGGTAGCATTATGGAAATGCAATTATCTGACTAAAGCAAATAACTCATCAATCAGTAAACAGAGCGTGTGGAGTCAGAATGCGATTAGTAGAGCGACATATAATCAAGCGAAATCATCAATGGTTCAAAGAAATTGATAAAATGTCATTCTTATCAAAGAACCTGTTTAACAGTGCTGTTTATTTATGTCGTCAAGCTTTCTTTAAGAATCAACAAATACCAACATGGAATCAAATATATCACGCAGTGAAAAAGAGTGCTGATTATCAAGCGTTACCGAGTAAATTAGCACAATTGGTATTGAGACAAGTGGATAAATGCTTTAAATCCTACAAGTCAGCGAAAGCAGAATACAAAATAAATCCAGAAAAGTTTTTAGGTGAACCGAAGTTACCTAAATATAAACAGAAGCTACAGGGGAGAAATATATTAAGTTTTAATAATCAGGCGCTCTCCCAAAAAAGCTTAAAAAAAGGGTTAATCTGCCCTTCGGGATTAGCAATAGCGGTGAAAACCCAACTGAAACAAATAGCAGAAATTAGAATCATCCCGAAAAATAATGTCTACATCATAGAGGCAGTTTATGAACAAGAAGTTACCCCCCTAGAAAGCAAGAGCAATAATAGAAAAGCAGCAATTGATATAGGTTTAAATAACTTAGCAACCGTGAGTAGTAATTGTTTAGACTTTAGACCTTTTATTGTCTGCGGTAAAGCCATAAAGGCTTGTAATCAATTTTACAATAAAGTAAAAGCAAGTCTCCAATCTCAGTTACCTACGAGTCAAAAAACTTCAAGAAAAATAGAAGCATTAACACTGAAACGAAATCACAAAGTGGATTATTACCTCCACACAGCTAGTAGATGGATTATTAATCAGCTAGTGAGCCAAAAAATTACACATTTGATTATAGGGAAAAATGAAAATTGGAAACAAAAAATCAACTTGGGAAAGAGCAACAATCAAAACTTCACTCAAATTCCTCATGCTAGATTTATTCAACAGCTAGAATATAAAGCTAGACTGGCGGGAATTAAGGTACAAATAACCCAGGAGAGTTATACATCAAAGTGTAGTTTTCTGGATTTTGAACCCATCGAAAAGCATGAGCAATATTTAGGGAAAAGAGTTAAAAGAGGTTTGTTTAAGTCTCACTGTGGTAAAACATATTCGGCTGACTTAAATGGTTCTCTGAACATATTAAGAAAAGTAGTTGGGGACTCTATCTTTGATAGAAACTCAATAGAGCGGCTCGTAGTTAGCCCTGTAAGGTGCAAACCTTACCAAGCTATAAATATTTGACTATATTTTTAGTAACTATAACTTGTAAACACTCTTATCAAAACTAAAAACTTAAACAAATTAATTTAAGCAGTTGGCCATTTTGCGTTTTCCCAAAATCGTGACTTATTTTCACGTGATAGCTATATCGCCTTGAATACCTTAACGGTGCTGAGTTTGTGAAATTCAACATTTGCTAATCCATCACTGAGAAAATAGACACCACAGTTTAAAAACCTATGTTGTTCATCAATAATCATCATGCTAACAGTTTCTTATTAACCCTTACATAAGAAGTATTAGCAGTTTTTATTTATAACCATTAATTAACCAGATTTTGACTTATGAAAAAAAACTATTTTGTCTGAATCTTCACTTTGGTAGTAGAATGACGATGTTAAGTTTTATATCCCAGCAATAAAGATATAAAACTACCTAGCACAAACCTGTAATTTCCCAGGCTGCTCAATAGCCTTTGCATGGAAACTGGTAAAGAGAGGACTTCACAAAATGGCATTTGTACAGGAACCACTACCCTACGATTTTAATGCTCTAGAGCCATATGGCATGAAAGGTGAGACTTTCGAGTATCACTATGGCAAACATCACAAAGCCTATGTAGATAACTTGAACAAGCTAGTCGATGGTACAGAACTGGCTGATAAGTCCTTAGAAGAAGTCATCAAAACCTCCTTTAGAGATTCCTCCAAAGCGGGGATCTTCAACAACGCTGCTCAAGTGTGGAACCACACCTTCTTCTGGAACTCTCTCAAACCATCAGGCGGTGGCGCACCTACAGGTGAACTCGCAGACAAGATTAATCAAGACTTTGGTAGCTTTGACAAATTCAAAGAAGAATTTTCCAACGCTGCTGCTACTCAATTTGGTAGCGGCTGGGCTTGGCTGATTGATGATGGTGGTACACTCAAAGTCATTAAAACACCTAACGCCGAAAATCCCTTGGCTTACGGACAAAAAGCACTTCTAACTCTGGATGTATGGGAACACGCCTATTACATCGACTTCAAAAATGCTCGTCCAGCCTTTATCAAGAATTACCTAGATCAATTGGTTAACTGGGACTTTGCTGCTGCAAATTACGCCAAAGCTTAATTCTCTGGTGAGATGATGGCTTTTGCTCAATCTCTAAAGCAAAATAGTTAATTGATTTTCAAACAGAACAAGCAGCTATGATTAAGTCGTGGCTGCTTGTTCTGTATTTAGCTGAGTGGGGAGATGAGGGAGATGAGGGGGATGAGGGGGATGAGGGGGATGAGGGGGATGAG
>DATNQO010000074.1:0-19990 GCA_036704005.1 Leptolyngbyaceae cyanobacterium
CCAACTAGCTAATCAGACGCGAGCTCATCTCCAGGCAATAAATCTTTTACCTCTCGGCACATCCGGTATTAGCAGTCGTTTCCAACTGTTGTCCCCGACCTGGAGCCAGATTCTCACGCGTTACTCACCCGTCCGCCACTATCTCCGAAGAGACCGTTCGACTTGCATGTGTTAAGCATACCGCCAGCGTTCATCCTGAGCCAGGATCAAACTCTCCGTTTTGTAGAATTTGTTTTTAGCTCAATTGGCTGGTTTTACACCTCAGCCCGGTGTTTTTTATTTTCTTGACGCAGGCTATTGTTGTATACTAGCTTTCAAACTATAATATTTTCAAGGTTCGGCTCCCTCCGAAGCGTCGCTTTTCCGCGTCCGCCTCTCAGGCACTTATTCAATATAGCTAACCTACAAGGGACTGTCAACCTTTTTTCCAAAATTCTTGGAAAATATTTTTTCGTCTCTGCAAATCAGCCTACAGCAAGGCTTGTGAGATCATATCTGCCACGGGTATGGAGTAGAGTCTATTTGAGGGACTACTGTTAAATAGAATTTTCTGTTCTCATGATGGTGATTGGTTGAGTACCCACTTTAACCACTGCCCAAAGGATTTAACTGCATTTAAATGTTTAATACCAGGCGCGTGGGCTGAGGCAAGTCCATCGACGGCGACTAGGCAGGCGTACTGTAAGCCCAAAAAACTATCGACGGCTGCGTAAGGGCCACCAAGGGTAATTGCGCCGGCTGCGTAGATTTGTCCTCTACCATTTCGCATCTCTGGGATTTCAAAGTTATTGGCTACGGTTAAGCGTCCCAGGTGATTTAAGGGTAAGTTGTATTGTTTTACTAAGTCTTCTAATAGGGGGCTGGCTTGTACTTTGGCATCTAAGCCTGTGGCATCAACAATGAAATCAGCTGTGAGTTTCATTTGACCAAAGCCTTTTTCTTGAATTTGGGTGATGGTGCGATTTTGTGAATCTCTTTCCACTCCCAAAACTTCGCCGAAAGTGATTTGATACCAGCCTTCTCTTAATCCTGCTTCTGTAATGCGTTGCCAGTCGTGGCGGTCGGCTGTGGTTGTACCACCCCAGTCTGTTAGTAAGCGTTTGCGTTCTTCTGGGGTGGCTTTTTCTAGCATGACGCGGAGTTCGCCACTCCAGCAGGCTTTTGGCCAGTTGAAGGGTTGAAATTCGTAATGGTTTTTGACTAGACGTGTGGCTTTTTGAAATTTGTTGCCTTGGGGTTTAGGCGATCGCATCAAATGTAAAACTGTGATATTAGGATTCTTCCGCCTTGCTTCATAAATTCGCTGAACTATGCGTGAAGCGACAATTCCCCGTCCGCGAATTAAAACTGTACCACCTTGGCGTTCTAATTGTTCATATACATGATCGTGTGCTTCATAAGCATTGACGACAGATTTAAAGTCTTGATATTTTTCTCTATAAGCTTGCAAGTCTGGGAGAAACTGAATTGCTGGATACCCTGTAGCTAGGTGTAGATAGCTACTGACAAAAAAGGCATGATTGCCTTGTCCGCGAGAATAGGCTACACAATATCTACCATCATCTGTTTTGCGAATTGCTCTAACTCGCCCATAACGATAAATTTGACTCCAGCCGATACGTTTGGTTTCTCGGTCGATGGAGTCGAAGACGTTACCTGCGCGGGGAGTATAAGTTTCGGCAAAGGTGGGTTCGGCGAATACTTGCCATAAATATTGTAGTGCTGTGTTTAGTTTACCTTTGGTGAAGTCTCGCCAAGCTTCTCGCCAAGCGTAACTCGGCCAACCCCAGATATTATCAGGGCAGGAGTCTGAGTTTGAACGCAGTCTTTCATGTAGGGGTATTTGGGAGTTGAGGCAAAGGCGTTTGTAACGGGCGTAAGGTTCGGCTTCTAAGCCCAATGCGACAATTTTTTCGGTACGGACACCGCTTATTCTCAATAAATCAGCCCAAATGAAACTACCTAGTCCTCCGCCAATTGTTAAATAGTCGCATTCATCCACAGGTAGTCTTATGGCGTGGAGTGCTTGTACTGAAACTTGTTCTGCTTGAAATGCTGGTGGGGGAAAATTACTTCCTAAAGGTGTGAAGGCAGGATTTTGTGGTATGTGGGGATCGGGAATGTTGGTATTGGGATTGAATTGAATTAAGGAAGGTGGACTGGTGACTGGTACTGTAACACTGGCTGTCAGAGTCACCTTGATGATGTAGGGGCCAATTTGTAATGTATCACCGTTAGCAAGAACACCGTGCTTTTGTTGCTGGCTGTTGATGAATATACCGTTAACGCTGCCTTGATCAATTACTACCAATTGATTGTTTTCCCAAACAATCAGGGCATGGTAACGAGAAACTTCACTACTATTAAGTAAGATTCGTGAAACACGCTGTCCTCCCTGTTCCACAGGCAACCGGGCAAATTCTCGACCAAAGGCTATAGGCGCATTCAACTTTGGTTCTCGCCGTTCCCCTGTTGTTGGGTCTTCCCAACTTAATTGAATTTGTTGGTTAGTCATTGGTCAGTTGTCAGTTGTCAGTTGTTTTATCTGCCTTATTGTTCCCAAGTCCTATCTCTTCAATTTGGTGTGACGAGTACGCTGACGGCTGCGGCTAGAGATGTGCCACACCAAGGGCAACCGACTTGCAAATTTTCGAGTGAGGATACGCGATGGCATTTTGGACACTCTAAGCCGTACATTCCTTGTGGTGGTGTTGGATGGTGATGATGTATTGGCGGTGGTGTTGGCTGTTGGCGTACAGGAGGGGTAATTGGTTGACGATTTGCTATAGGTGGTTGTGGTGGGGCTAGAATTGTGGCGGGAATGGTGTTGATGGTAATAGCAGTAACTTGGAGTTTGACTTGACCTAAGTGGATGATACTTCCTTGGTTTAAGGGTTTTTCGCCTTGTATGAGTTGCTGTCTGTCTACAAGCGGGGGGTTTGGCGATCGCAAATTTCTGATATAAAAACTTTGTTGCTGTGGGTGAAAAAATATTTCTACGTGCAAACCTGATACTGTTGGGTTAGTTAAAACAATATCGCACCGGAGAGGATCTCGACCAATGCGGACAGTACCAGGATTTTTACTTGGTTGTTGTTCGTAAATCTGCTGAGTTTTATTCTGTCCAGAATCTTGCCACTGTAGAGTTAGTGCGTTCATTGTTTTAACTTGGGTAACTCTTTGATTTAGTTACTTCAACTTCCTTCTGTGCGATTCCTAACACGAGTCAGGAGTGTCAGGCAAGGTTTGAGAATAAACTTTATATTAGATTGGTACAAATAAAGTCTCTCGTTATAGGTGGTCATTGGTCATTAGTAATTGATCAAGGTATTGAGCGTATTGTTTTATCGATTGGATGCTAGTTTATCAGCCACACGAGTAGTTTCTGGTAGTCTGTATTTTGGTGTGCAACGTAATACGTAGTCAATAGCTGTCTGTAAACTAATTTTATGACCTGTGGATACATAGACAGGCTTTACTCCTGTACGAGTTCGTAACACTGCACCAATGGTTTCACTTTTATGTATTAATGGTTGCCAACTGCCTCTTGTGTCTGGTAGTTCTTCATGTTTACCAATTAGTAATGATTTAGCTACACCAATTGTTGGTATGTTGAGCAGCACACCTAAGTGACTGGCTATTCCTAATCTGCGAGGGTGAGCAATTCCTTGACCGTCGCATAAAATAATATCTGGTGTGGTTTTAATTTTTTCTAAGGCATCAAGTACTGCTGGTATTTCTCGAAATGAGAGGAATCCGGGAATGTAAGGAAATGATGTAGGACGATATGCTAGGTTTGTTTCGATAACTTGCAATTCGGGGAAACTTAGTACTGCAACTGCTGCGCGGCTAATTGTACCATCGGCTTCAAAACCCATATCAACACCAGCTACATACTCTACAGGTTGTTTAAACTGATCCTCTGTGATTACTTGGGTGCGTAATTCTTCTTGAATGGCTATGGCTTCCTCTACTGTCAAAGGCCAAGGATGAGGTTGATAAATCTTCATACTTAAAGATTACGTATAAATAATAATTTTAACAATTTCAATAAATTTACTTAGATATAGTCAAGATTTTTAAATTTTTAATCTGGTGTTGTTTGTGTCGGTGAATGGGGAATCCTAAGTATAGAGGATTTATTGGCTAATTTTGGGCTTGATTTGCGTATGACACAGGCAAAACTAGTAAAACTTGCTAAACAGGGAAATACTCAGGCGATCGCATTCTTGATGAATCGTTTCTTAAAGCCTAAAGGTATCACGGCAAAAGTTATCTTGAAAGATGCTTGCTTACAGGTCATGTTAGAGTCTGCTAATCTTTCTAATCAACAAGCTTTAGTAGCGTTTGTTCATAAGGGAGTTACTAGTTTAGGCATTACATCTATTGAAAAGGTGAAAGTATACGGACAAACACCTGGCGAGGAATTACCAGTTTGGGCTGAAGAATTTGAGCTAGAATCAATAGAAAAGATAGAAGATAATCATGTTTTTACTGTTTCTATTATTTTAAATGGGAACAGTGAATGCGGTTTAAACAATCAAACTTTTGAAAGCATTGCTAATTTAATGACAAATGATATTTTGTCATCTTGTAAAGATTTTTTGATTAAAAAAGTAAGTATAAGTGATGGCGTATCTGTAATAACGAAGGAAGTTTAAAGCTGCTAATTATTTTAAGGCTTCTGAGTTATTTACAAGTTGTATATAATTTTGTTAATTAGAATTTTAGAGGTGATATGTTTAAATCATAAATCTGTTTGATTAAGTTTAAATATGTAATCGTAGCGCTGGTAAATTGATCGTGACGGTTTTAGCATTAACTGATTATGACAAAGCCAAATTTTTTAGAGCAGGCTAAGCATAACCTGAGAGATTTTTCTTGGCCTGTATGGTTTCCATATCCTAGTTCTTGGCTAAGAGCATTAATTTTAGTGCCGATTGCTTTACCAAGTACGCATTTAGTAGTATTTGGTTTAACGGGCATAATTATATCTATAGTTGAAAATAGTCCTTTACTTTTATGTTTTTCAATTTTAATTGGCTTAATATTGCCAGCAAGTGTTTTAGCTTTCTTTTATCACTTTGTTTGGTATATATGGCATAAGCGTAGCTCAGAAAGTTACCTATCCAAGCTTATGCCCAGTTTTATCAGCTTTTGGCATGGTTTATATACTATTTTTGTATTAGCATTATCTTTTATTATTATCATGTCTGTTTTTTCAGAACTAGCCTTTTTAGATTGTAAAGGTTCTGAAAAGGTAGAGTTTTTAAATGTATGTACCGGACGGTTTACTGAACGAGCATTAAAATTAATTTTTAACAGTGTTGGTGACGGAGATTTTTTATTTAAGCCTTGGTTTATAGTTTGGTTATTCAATGCTAGCTATCTTTATCAAGTTGAGTACTTATTTAGGAAGTTCTTGCATAAACAAGTAACAGCAATCTTTAAAAATAAAAATATTTCTCCAAAAGATTCTAATTTAGAGTTTGGATATGATGTCCAGAATGAGATAGCAGTAGTACCAGCCAAGAAGAGAAATAAAAAACAGGGACAAGTTGGATTAAATGACCAGCATTATCGACCAGAAGCTAAAAGATTCAGAATAGTAAGATTAATCTTTAATTTATTAATTCTTGGTGGAGTAGGAATATACTTGTATTTTAAGTTTCCAGAAATGAAAAATAATTTAAGTCTTTATATATCTTCTCCACAGTTGTCATACCCTGTTAAACCTGATGCAGGCATATTTCAAAAAGGGTTAAATAAAGCAATTAATGCAGCTAATTTAACAAAAACAGCAAAATCTCACAAAGAATGGAAAACTGCTATCACTCAATGGCAAGCAGCGATCGCACTTATGAAAACAGTACCACCTTCTAGCCCTAATTATGCAATAGCCCAGCAACAAATTACTGAGTATAAAAAAAGCTTGGGTTATGCAGAAAAAAATACTCAAGGTGCTAAGTAAAGCTATCGCATTTTTGTTAGCATACGAGCAGAATAGCGATTTCACCTAGATTATGACAGCAAAACAGACCAGGCGTAACTTTCTGTTGACTAGTGCTGCTGTAACTGGAGGTATAATGGTGACAAGTGCTTTGCCACAAAATGCTAGTAACACTGCTACACCACCAGTAATAATGCCTGAACGCATTTTAGGGCGTACAGAAGTGAAAGTTCCTATTTTTGGCTTGGGAGGCGCAGGACAAACTCCGCTATCTTGGGAAGGAAAACAGTCTGATGCTGAAGCAATTATTCGCAAAGCTTTAGAACTGGGTATTCGCTATTTTGACACGGCTGCAAGTTACGGGCCGAGTGAAGATTATTTAGGCAAGGTTTTACCACCCCATCGCAGTAAAATATTTTTAGCTAGTAAGACTGATCAAAGAGATAGGGATGGTGCATGGCGAGAATTGGAGCGATCGCTGAAACGTCTAAATACAGATTACCTTGATTTGTGGCAATTACATCATGTTTCTTTTCCCGAAGAACTCGATACTATATTTAGTCCCTCTGGTGCAATTAAAGCTTTAGAAGAAGCCATTACCCAAAAATTAGTCAGATTTTCAGGTATTACCGGACACCGTGATCCTGAAGTAATTGTTGAAGGTTTACGCCGCTATCCTTTTCATACAACACTTATACCAGTTAATGCTGCTGACAAACATCACCCGCGTCCTTTCATCCCTGTAGTGTTACCAGTAGCGAAAGCAAAAAATATTGGTGTAGTTGCGATGAAAGTCCCAGCTTATGGACGCTTGTTTAAACCAGATGGCTTGACAGGGATGGAACAAGCGATGGGATATACTTTATCTCAGCCTGGAGTTCATTGTTGTGTAATTGCGGCGGAAACTGTTGCACAATTAGAAAGTAATGTGAAAGTAGCCCGTGCTTTTCAACCTCTACCGGAAAAAGAATTGGCTGCGATCGCTCAACGTACTGCTAGCATTTGGGAAGATGGTACATTCTTCCGTAGTTGGTCGTAGTATAGTAGGGGACAGGGTACAGCTTCAAAATCGGTTTTTTATCAAGACTTGATGATTCATCTATGTGGTGAATGCTGTAACTGGTAATTATAGCATTCACCACATAGGTTAGGACAAGGATGAATCATAGAATTTTTATGGCAAGCGGCTTTTCAGCCTATTACCTGTCCCCTGCTATAATAGTCAACTGTTAACAAGTCCATATTTTTGTGTGGCTTGGGAGATATTTAGTTGTAACAGCTTTTCAGCTCCCAATTCGTAGCAAGTACTGGGTTTAATAGGTGATATATTCAATCTGTGAATTATCTCTGCGGCGACAGCTTTGGCTAATAATGGCGGTACAGAGTTACCGACTTGACGAAAACCGTGCCATTTGGTGATGTGAAATCTAAACCAGTCTGGATAAGAATGTAATCTTGCTGCTTCTCTGACTGTAATACATCTTGGCGTAAATGGATGAATCGGTCTGGGTGAAGTGAAAGAACCTCTATACTTGTCTGTTCCAGCCCTTAAGGTATTGCAGACACCCGCAGGATGTAATTTATAAAAACGGCTAACGGGTTCTCTTTCGCCTGGAACTGTAGCTGCAAAACGTTCGATAGTTGCTTGTGAATGCTTGGTTCGCAGACTGGAGGAAAGCAGACGAGAATCAAATCGGCGATCGTATGAATAATCATCTGCTATGCTATTAATATTGCGAAGTATTGCAGCGTAATTACTCGCCTTGTCATACTCGGCAATTATCCAATCTTTTGTCAACAAATCTGAGTATTTTTCTACCTCTGGTAAATCTCCTATAGCTTCCCAAACAGTAGGGCAAATTGGTAGATTAGATAATTGCTTTGCTTTTAATCTATTAGTATTGACTGGTTTAGTTATTGGCTGGGGATATTTTGGTAATTCCACATCTTCCCTAGCACCAAGGAGAAATAATCTTTCCCGCGCTTGCGGTACTCCATAATAGGTAGCATTAAGAATTTGATAATTTTCTTCTACTTGATAACCTTTGATTTTAAATTCATCAATTAAAGCTTTGAGGATTCGTTTATGTTCGCCAACTGTAATTCCTCGAACGTTTTCCATGACAAAGAATTTTGGTTGTAATTCTAAAACTAACCGATGAAAATGAAATACTAAAGAATTACGAGGGTCATCAAAAGCCCTTTTACCCATCATGGAAAAACCTTGACAGGGTGAACCGCAAATTACCACATCAATTTCACTATTGCCAATATTCGAGCGATCGCGAATTTCTTTTCCTGTCGTATCTTCTACACTTTTACACAAAACTGAGCAAAAAGGGAAATTATATTCATGGACTGCACAGTGAATTGGATCAATTTCTACCGCCGCCAAAACATCAAAGCCAGCCTGTTCAAAACCAAGCGTCATTCCACCCGCACCCGCAAACAAATCTACAGCAATGGGTCTTTTTGACAGAGGTTTGAGTTCTAAGTGCTGGGTGCTAATCATACCGATTGTAGATTTAAAGCCTTTAGCTCAAAGTTCCAGAATTGCAAATAATAATATCTATTACAATGCAATATTTTTCTTGATTTAAGTGTTACTTTAAAAGTAAAATAATTATTAAAAGCACCAAGTAGGGAAATTATTACATACATCTAAATTTAGTATACTATATCACATAAAATACCCAAAAAGTATTTTTGTAAAACATCTCCATAATCTAATGAAACAGAAATTAGCATAGTATTGTCGCCGCTATCTCACTTATCTGTATGGTTATTAGTCCCTTGACATTGAACTTAGACACAGTTCATCTCACTGACGAACAGTTCTATCAATTATGTCAAAATAACAGTGAATTAAAATTTGAACGCACGGCTACTGGAGAATTGATTATTATGCCTCCTGTTGGTGGCGAAAGTGGAAATAGAGAGACAGACCTGATCGCTGATTTAGTATTTTGGAATCGGCAAACGGGACTCGGTTATACTTTTAGTTCTTCTACCATATTTAAGTTACCCAATGGCGCAGACCGTTCTCCTGATGCAGCTTGGATACGGCGGGAACGTTGGGAAGCACTCACTCCTGAACAAAAACGTAGATTTCCCCCCATTGCACCAGATTTTGTCATTGAGTTAAGGTCAGCAACAGACGATTTAAAAAAGCTACGTCAAAAAATGCTGGAATATTTAGATGCTGGGGTGCAGTTAGGATGGTTAATTAATCCTCAACAGCAGGAAGTAGAAATTTATCGTCAAAGCCAAGAAGTGGAAGTGCGAAATCTGCCAACAGAATTATCAGGTGAAAATATATTACCAGGATTTAGTTTGAGTTTATCTTGTTATAGTCAATAGTCAACAGTTATTACTCCTTTGATTCGAGCATTTGCAAAATTTCTTGAGCCGCGCGATCGCACACTCCCAATTCTCCCAAACAATTGCGCATTTGGTGATAATCTGCCAAGGTTTGCGATCGCCGTTGCGAATTAAGTAATAATTCCATTGCAGCTTGAGTAATATTCTCTGGCGTTGCGTCTTCTTGCAACAACTCTGGTACAATTGGCTTCATCACTACTAAATTAGTGGGTGAGGCGAAGGGGATAGAACCTTTAAGAATTTTCCTGGCAATCCAAACTGTAACAGGATTCAAGCGGTAAACTACAACTTGCGGCACATTTAACAGTGCTAGTTCTAAATTAACTGTGCCAGATTTAGTAATTGCGAGATCAGCTGCGGCAAAGATTTCTTTTTGTTGTCCGGAAACAACTGTCGCCCTTAAACCATATTTCTTAATAGATTCCTCAATTGGTTGTCTATAAACCTCCAGAGATAAAGGAATCCAAAAATGAGCCTCTGGTAGTTGAGCTTGAATAGTTTGGGCAGCTTGAAAAATTACTGGTAACAGATATTTTAACTCTTGCCAACGGGAAGCAGGCAACAGAGCGATCGCCTTTTGTTCTGGTGTAATTCCTAACTTATTTCGCGCCTCTTCCCTGCTAGGAACATCCTGCATCCGGTCAACCAAGGGATGACCTACCCAACTAACATTAGCGCCGTTGTTACGAAAATAACGCGCTTCCTCTGGAAAAATTGCCAGCAGCTTATCTGTAAAGCCGACAATGCGAGAGGTGTTACGCAAACTTATCGACCAGACCCACTCCTGGGGCGCGATATAATATGCTACAGGTACGTTTGGTAAATGCTGTTGCATATACGTACCAATACCGAGATTTGGCCCCATGTAATCGATTAATACTACTAAGTCTGGGGGATATTGTTTTAAATAGGCGATCGCTCGACGCTGTACTCTCAAAGTAGGCAAGACATAAGGCAGAGACTCCAAAATCCCCATTGAACCAATACTAGTTGTATTGCCCAAAATCTTCGCCCCCGCCTCTGCCATTTTCTCGCCACCCAAAGCCACAATCTCTAACTCCAGCCCCATAGCCGCAGCCTGACGCATCAGCGCCGCAATCAACAGCGACCCTTGCAAATCGCCGGATACTTCGCCAGTGCTGATAAATATGCGTATGGGACTGGGGACTGGGGACTGGGAACTGGGGACTGGGAACTGGGGACTGGGAATGGACAATTTCTCCCCCATCTCCCCCCTCTCCCCTTGCATCCTACTCATCACTCCCGCCCGATTTACTTCTACCGGGAATCAAGCCGCGTCTTCCAGGCATTTGCGACAGTAAGAGAAAACGGCGTAGGTTTTGCAGGTGTTCCGTGTCTCCTAAAGATTCAAGCTGCTCTAACGCTTCCTTGAAGGTGAGGTTAGAACGGTACAAAATGCGGAAGGCTTTTTTGAGGAGTTGCAAATCGCTAGCGTCCATACCAGAGCGTTTGAGTCCTACCAAGTTCAGGGTTCTAATTCGCCCAGGATTACCTTCTACCAACATATATGGCGGCACATCGCGGTCAATACGTGCCATCCCGCCTACCATTGCTTGTCTACCAATATGTACAAATTGATGGACACCCAAAACCCCGCTTAGTCTGGCACATGATTCTATGTGGACATGACCCGCTAAGGCTACGGAGTTAGCTATAATTACGGAGTTTTCAATCACGCAGTTGTGAGCGACATGGACATAAGCCATTAACAAGTTATTATTGCCAATAATCGTGGCTTCTCCCGCTCCGGTAGCACGATTAATCGTCACATACTCTCGAATCAAGTTATCATTGCCAATTTTGACCCAAGTTGGTTCTCCCACAAACTTGAGATCCTGGGGTTCCATACCGATAGCTGCACCTGTAAAAATCTGATTTCGCGCCCCAATCTCACAAGGCCCTTCTAGCACTGCATGAGCGCCAATAATTGTTTCCGGGCCGACTTTGACTTGCGCTCCAATCACAGCATAAGCACCGACTTGCACTGTTGGGTGCAGTTCCGAGTTTGGATGAATTACAGCAGTTGGGTGAATAAGCGTCTTCAAGGTGAATCTCCAGAACTGTCTTAAGTAGCCAGTGCCTTGCTTTGATTGTCAAAGTTTCAGCACTTAGCGTTGCTGAGTGTATGAGTGTTCAGTGACCGATATGTCGGGCGAAGCAAGTTGAGTGTGTGAGCGGCGAAAATCAAGAAATTATAAGATGCTCTTGTGGCGATTTTTCTTTACTGCTATCCTTCTTCAGGATTGAGTTAAGGTACTTCACGGCTGTACCTACGCCACGAAAGCTAATCGTCAGTTAATCAGGGAGAACATTAACTCGCCTTCAGCTGCCAGTTGTCCGTCAACTTCAGCACGACCCTGCATTTTACCGAAACGACGCTGTTTGATCCACAACAGTTCCACCGTCATTACCAGTTGGTCTCCTGGTACTACTTGGCGGCGGAAACGGACTTTATCAATACCAGCAAACACAAATAAACTACCATTCAAATCAGGTAGTTGTGTCATCACAATACCACCAACCTGTGCCATTGCTTCAACAATTAGCACTCCGGGCATTAGTGGTCTACCGGGGAAATGTCCTGTAAAGTGTGGTTCATTAACAGTGACGTTTTTAATACCTACCGCACTTTTTCCTGGTGTGTAGTCGATAATTTTGTCTACAAGCAAGAATGGGTAACGGTGGGGTAATAATTGCTGAATTTCTTCAGATGTAAAAGTCTTTTTTGCTTCAGGAGGCGTTGTTTCCTCCTGAGTTGGTGGTTGTTCAGTAGATGTGGGTGCTGTTACTTCAGAGAGAGTTGACATTAGCGGTGTGGTTAATTGGTAATCTGGGGGTTGACTGGTATAATAGGGGATTTACTTAGTTACAGCTAAAATTTTTTGTGCCAGTTGAATGTGTAAATTGTGGCTGGCTTTATAAGCTAAGAAGTGAGCGCGGGGAAAATACCCCAATAAACTCAAATCCCCTACTAAATCCAAAATTTTATGACGTACTGGCTCATTTGCAAATCTTAACGGTGGATTTAACCAACCATCAGGGCCGCAAACCAGCGCATTATCCAAACTACCACCTTTAATCAACCCAGATTTCTGTAAATATTCGAGTTGATGCAATAAACCGAAAGTCCGCGCGGGGGCAATTTCTTGGGCAAAGCTTGACGCAGCTTGGTTTGGCTCGGTAGTGAGTAACCAACTGTGCCATTGATTACCAATTGCGGGTAAGTCAAAATCAATACCGTAGCTAAAACGAGTTTCTGTTGCTGGAATAGCAGCGACGAAAGCATCGTCTTGACGAATCCAAATTGGTTCGGAAATATCTAAGTAATCTGAGTGACTGGTTGCTTGTTCTACTAAACCAACTTCAGCAATACTACTTACCCATTCCTTGGCTGAACCATCTAAAAGCGGTACTTCCGGCCCATCAATTTCGATACGGGCGTTATCTACACCCATCCCTGCTAAGGCTGCTAATAAATGCTCGACTGTGCGGACGCTGACTTCATCCTTTCCCAATTGAGTGGAAAGAACAGTCTGATGCACAGCCGCTACTTGAGCCGGAATTATGGGGGAATCTGGTAAATCCACGCGCACAAAGTAACGACCATTACCAGATTCAGTAGGCAGTATCCGTACATGAGTAGTCACACCACTGTGCAGACCAACTCCCTCACGAGCGATCGCCCCCGCAAGAGAGTGCTGTTTAATACCTTGATCAATCATCTTTGGTAAAGACCCTGGTGTTAACGGTTAACTTTTAACAACTGACAACTGACAAATGACCAACTTAAAATCTTTCCCCAATACCGAAGTTAATCCGGCTTTCACCATCATCATTGATACCGTAGTCAACGCGAATCGGCCCCAGTGGTGATTGCACGCGCACACCAAGACCATAGCCATAACCAGTACCGTTTTTATTCAGCACTTCAGCTACTCTGGTGCTAGTTCCTAAGTCAGTACCGAAATCGACAAATAAAGCACCACTGACAACAGAGAAGACCGGGAAACGATATTCAACAGTGGCTTGCACAAAGCTGCGTCCATTCCCTAAAGCACCATCTTCGTAACCTCGCACAGAGTTACTACCACCCAGAACAAAAGCTTCATAGGGCGGTAAATCACCAAAGACTGTACCGCCTTGGATGTTAAAAGCTAGGGTTTCCGGGCCTCTACCAAAACCTGTGAATCTCACAGGAACATATTGGCTATAGCTACCCCGCAGTCTAGTTAGGAAAATATTACCTGAGCCTACTGGTACTGATTGGTCTATGCCGAAACGGAGGAAGGAACCGCTAGTTGGTTGCAAGGGGTTATTGCGGAGGTCGCGTTGCGCTCCTAGTTGTAGTAGTAGTAAATCATCTTGACCTGTACCAGAGGCGGTAAGGTCAACAAGCTCACTGATACGGTTGCCATTATCATCAAATACAGCACCTTCGCTTCTTCTTCTGCCATCAGCATCAAGGGTACTGACTCGCTGATACTGAAAACCTGCTGAAGCTGTCCATTCTGCTCTTTCAAAAGGATTAGGTGTTAGAGGACGAGTAAAGGTGACACCGCCACCTAACCGAGTCACACGGGGACGGTCTTGTCTATCTGTATCAGTAGGATTATTCGGGTCAAATGTTCTTAAATCATCGTCTGGCCCGTCAAAAATCAGCGAAATGGAACGACGGCGGAAAATATTGGCTGTGTAAGAGGTACGGTAAGGATCTCCAGCTATCCAGGGGTCGGTAAAGCGCAGGTCAAACAGTAATTCTCTCTCACCTAACTGTACTTCTGCACCTAGTCTTTGGTTTCTCCCGTTGAGGTTCTGCTGTTGATAGCTGACTGTACCAAACAAGCCGCTAGCAGAACTAATACCAGCACCAGCCGCAATGGAACCGCTACTGCGTTCAACCACGTTGACGACTACATTCACCCTAGTCGGGTCAGTACCAGGGTCAAGAGACACATTCACATCTTCAAACAATCCTGTGCCAAATACTCGTTGCAGGTCTCTCTGCACAGTGTTGCGGTTGAATACCTGTCCTGGTTGCGATTGCAATTCCCGCGTCACGATATATTCCTGTGTCCGTCCCCGAATTGGTTCTCCTTTTTCGTTGACATCCTGACCTTCTTTGTTGCGGAACCGGACGTTAATATTCTCTATCACCCCTTCTGCTACTTGTAGGGTGACAACTCCATCTTCGGAAACTTGGGGCGATCCGACAACGTTGGCTAGGACATAACCTTGGTCTTGATAGCGTTTAGTTAACTGCTTGATCGCTTCTTGTAGTTCCCGTAAGTTGAGGATTCTACCATACTGGGATTTGAAAATTTCATCAGCAGTTCCTTGGGGTAGTACAGAGGGAATGTTACTACCTGGGTTTGCTTGAATTTGGACTTTGGTTAATACAGGGTTGGGTTGGACAACAAAACTAACTCTTACCCCTAATGGCGTGTCTTCTGGTGCTGCTTGGACGTTGGAGAAAAAGCCAGTACCAAAGATGGCATTAATATCTTCTTGTAACTGGGAACGGGTGGTTGTCCTTCCTGCTTGGGTACGAATTACATTGTAAACCTGTGTTTCTAATTCGGGTGTGAGTTGTCCTGATTGCGCTCTGACTTGGACTTCTGACACCAATACACGAGGTTCAGCATTTTCTGCTGGGGTGGTGCTGGGAGTGTTGAAATTTTCTGTCCCTGGTGTAGTTCCTGGGGTTGGTGTTGGTGTGGTTGGCTGCTGTTCGGTGGTTGGGGGGGCTACTTCTGGCTGGGTGTTTGGTTGTTGCTGTGGCGCTTGTACAAGCTGTTTGGCTGATGTAGTTACAGTTTTGGGGTTGGGGACTGAGGACACTTCGACAAGCTCAGTGCGTCGCTGGGGACTGGGGTTCTGTTGTGGCTGTAAGGGGGTAAGTGCTACTGTGAGCGATCGCTTACTATTAATTGTCTGAGAATTCTTGCTTAAAGCCGCAGCTAATTTTGATTTGCCGATTTCCACAGGGGAAACGTTATTCACCTGTGTCTGTTCTACAGGCAGGTTTGTCGTTGCTGATGCTTCTAATGTCGGGACGATTATCTCTTTTTCTGCCGTTTCTGCGGCTTTTGTTGATTTATCTGCGGAAACTTCTACAGATGGGAATGAAATATCTGCCTGCGCTTCAACCGTTGGCAAACTAATATTTTGTTCTGGCTGCTGATTTGTCGCAGGTGGGAGCGCTTCTAATGTTTGTTCTAAACTGCTAGGAGTTTGGGCAGTTGCATTTAAAGTGCTGGTCAAAGGTGCTGTAATTGCTACAGCCGCCACAAATACGGGAGATAAACGCATCTTCATTTAATTCCTTTGTTCCTCTTCACATCCACACACACCATTACCGGGCAATTGCTGTTTTCTGCCAAAGGTAAAAAAACAAATATACTTTTTTGTTTGGTAATAATCAAAAATTATTGCTTATTAACGTCAGTTGCTAGTAGGCAATTTAGGGACTGGTGATGGGTAATGAGTTTAACAATTACCCATTCCCAGTTACCCCACACCACATCAGCGAGTATATTCACATGACTAGCAATTTGATTTATTAACTTGGGTTGTCATAAATTTAACTTTCAATTTCTACTGCTTGTAGTACTCTTTGTAAAACCTCCTGGTAAGCATCTTCTACATTTCCCAGGTCGCGCCGGAAACGGTCTTTATCCAAAACTCGACGATTGGGATCTGTTTCTGTACTGTTCCACAACCTACAGGTATCAGGGCTAATTTCATCAGCCAACAGCAACTGTTGTTGTGAATCTAAACCAAATTCTAGTTTGAAGTCTACTAGGGTAATACCGCAACGTTGCCAGAACTCCTTGAGGAACTCGTTAATTTGCAATGCAAGATGAGTAATTGCGTCTACTTGTTCCGCCGTGGCTAGTTCCATTAACAGTAGGCGATCGCGTGTTAATAGTGGATCTCCCAATTGATCGTTTTTATAATAAAACTCTACTAGAGGCTGTTTTAAAACTGTACCCAGTTCTATGCCTGTTTGCTGACATAAACTACCAGCCGCAATATTACGAATTACCACCTCTAAGGGTAGAATCTTCACGGCTTTTACCCGCATTTGATTGGGGCTAGGGCTGTCAATATAATGAGTTTTAATCCCAGACGCTTCCAACTGCTGAAACAGCTGACTGGAAATGCTACAGTTTATCCTCCCTTTGCCAAGGATACTGCCGCGCTTTTGCGCGTTGAAAGCAGTAGCATCATCCTTAAAATCAGCCAGTAAGATTTCTGGGTCGTCGGTAGCGTAGAGAATTTTCGCTTTGCCTTCGTATAGCTTGGAATAAACAGACATGGTGGCAGGTAAAGTTTGAGCAATGAGCAACTTTTGTCCTTTCGGGCTTCACCATTTTATCTTTAGTTATTCACGATTAGCTATTCGCCTGTGTCAGTAAGCAATTTTGGCTTCACAAAATTAGAATACACACAAAAGAGCAGAAATATTTAACTTAGGGCTTCAGACTGTCTTTTTTTGAAAACTATATCAACTCTCTCCTTCAGGTAGAAGGCATCACTGCTTGTATGCGGTATTCTCTTATTATTAGTGTATTTATTTACATAAGTATTAAAATATATGAGCAAAAAATAACTTTTGTAACTATTTAAATACTTTTTAATAAAAAGTATATATATACTCTTATAGTGCCAATAAAAATTGTCAAGCAATTTACAGGCACTCTTCACGTGGATGATAAAATTCCTACCTCTAATCGCTGATATCTAGCCTCTCCTCTGTGTCAACTTGTACTGGATCAAACAAAAAATGCCTTATTATGAGCGGCAATAAGGTGAGGTTAATTATTAGTTAGGAGGAAAATCAACTGCTTTGTTTTGTAGCTTTGACAACCAGTTTTGGAGAAAATGCTTGAAAATTTAAGCATTTTCAGTTTTAGCTCCACCTTTCAATGTCCAAATAGTGAATTTCCCTGTTAGTCTGGTTACTAAATTACAGCACTTTTCACCTTGATGAGGTACATTCATCTAGCCTCTAACCCCTAGTCTAAGCGCCTCTGTTCCTTTGCAAAGTGTACTCCACTCAACTGAAAAAGGCTGTAAGTCAATCAATGAAATTTACCTGAATCTGGGTTTGGAAAACCAACTTTGTAAAACATCGACAAAATTTTGAGCGGATAGTTTGAAAATTTATCTAAGATACGAGCAACTCAATTAAGCATTTTTAAATAATCAAATACTATTATTTTGGTTTCGTTTCAATTCATGATGAGGCGGTTGCTAATAGCGCTGTGCATAGCACAAACCACAATTAATTGCACAAGCTGCTAGTAATTAAGCTTCAGCTATAAAACAAAAAGGAGTCTAATTACATGGAAAAAACAACTATGAGCAAAGACAATTTTCTCTATCCTCGTGGTCGTTATTATGGTCAAGTAAAGCCAGAAAACTTAGTCTTTAATGCTAATTTACAAGAATTTGCTCAAAGAATAAGTTACATTTGCAACTTAGAAACTAATGGTAAACTATCACCTGAAGACGCTTACGACCAAATCAAAGCCTTGTGGAAACAGTTAAAACGCACAAAAAAGCAACTGCAAATTGGCGAGAACCCATTTCAGGATGGTGATGATAATTCGGAAGATTTAGAAAAATAAAACAATGGGTTGGCAAGCAGAGGAAATAAGTCTCCTAATCGTTATTAGGCAATATTTGTGTAGGGTCGCACAGATGTACGCCCCTACTACACAGGCTATTATTTCACATCGTAACCAAATAAATTAGGGTCAACTTCCCCTAATTGCAAATCGGCTAAACCATATTCCGCCCATCGTCTTTCTACCATCGCGGCTACATTTGCATCAGACTCTAAAGGCGCACCCCATTCATGGTCTGTTTCTGGAGGAATCTTAGTTGTAGCATCAATTCCCATACGTCCACCTAAGCCAATTTTTTCACTAGCAAAATCTAAAGTATCAAATGGCGTATTTGGTAGAATAAATACGTCCCTTGTGGGGTCAACTTTAGAACTAATTGCCCATACTACCTGACGTGGGTCACGAATGTTGATGTCTTTATCAACAACGATGACAAACTTAGTGTAGGTGAATTGGGGTAGCGCACTCCAAAACGCCAAAGCTGCCCGCCTTGCTTGTCCGGGGTATGCTTTATCAATGGAAATAATCGCCGCTTTGTAACTGAGGGCTTCCATTGGTAAGAAGAAATCAACAATTTCTGAGACTTGTTGCCGCAAAATTGGGGTATAAATACGGTTAAGCGCGATCGCCATCATGGCTTCTTCTTTAGGTGGACGACCGCTAAATGTGGTTAAATAAATCGGGTCTTGGCGGTGCGTCATACAATGGAAGCGAACCAAGGGAGAATCCTCCACGCCACCGTAATAGCCCATGTGGTCGCCAAAGGGGCCATCTGGTAAAACTTCCCCTGGGGTAATAGTTCCCTCCAAAACAAACTCAGAATCTGCGGGTACTTCTAAATCTACAGTTTTACACTTAGCTAACTGCACACCCGAACCGCCGTATAATCCAGCAAATAACCACTCTGATAAATCTACAGGAATAGGTGTAGCTGCTGCCATGATAATTAAAGGATCTACACCAAGTGCGATCGCCACCTCTAATTTTTGACCACGTTCAGCAGCCTTACGTAAATGTCTCGCCCCACCCCGCACTGATAACCAGTGGACTGTCATCGTATTTTGAGATTGCAATTGCAAGCGATATACACCCACATTTGGCGTACCCGTCTCACAATCTTTCGTAATTACCAGTCCTAGCGTGATAATTTTGCCAGCATCACCAGGATAAGGACGAATTAAAGGCAACTTATTTAAATCTAAATCATTACCTTGAATCACCACTTGCTGACAAGCAGGAAAAAAGTCCCGTCCTGGTTTCGCCTTAATCACATCGAACAGCACTTTACCAAAATCTATCGCCTGGGAAATTTTCTTTGGCGGTTTTGGTTGTTGCAACATACTCAGCTTCTTACCCAGAGTCTCCAACTCCAGGGGATGCTGCATATTCATCGCCCAACATATCCTCTCCACCGTTCCCATCAAATTGACCGCCACGGGAAAAGAAGAACCTTTAACGTTTTCAAATAACAAACCCGGCCCGCCTTGTTGCAACATCCGGTTAGAAATCTCAGCAATTTCTAAATCTGGGTCAACCAAAGCAGAAATTCGCCGTAACTGCCCTTTTTCTTCTAAAATCTTAATAAATCCCCGTAAGTCTCTGGCCATAGTCAAACTAAATATTTAAGAACTGTAAAGCGCCCTCTTATATTATTAGCCATTGGTTGCTTTCATGGGTTGAATTGGGGGGTGTTGACAAGTGTTGGTTTTTGATATATGTGTGAGTAATTAGTCTCTTCGCCAGAAAATAAAACTAGAAATCTGGAGTATAAATTAGTACGGTTTAGATAAGAATATTTAACCGCCGATAAAAGAGCCAGTGCGTTGGGCGGCTCTGCCGACTTGTACATTACGCTATTACGTCCGATGGGAGTAAGCATGGCAACCCCAAATACTACCGCAAATATGAAGTCAAGTTAGCCAAGAAACAAAAACAACTTAGCCGCAAGCAGAAAGGCTCTAACAATCGCAATAAAGCACGGATTAAAGTTGCTAAAGTTCACAAC
>DATNQO010000075.1:0-23271 GCA_036704005.1 Leptolyngbyaceae cyanobacterium
AAAGAGAACTAGCAAAGATAGGCAATCAGTAACAGGTAAAATGTCTAAGCGCTCAGAGTTACGTCGTACACGCAGGGGACAGCGAATCAATCGCAAGGTTGGCTTTGAATTACGAAATCATCGAGAAAAAAGGTTTAGCAAAGGTACTGGAGTTTTTACGCTCAAAGCAAGAGAGCGTTTAGGAGGTTGTCGATTACTTCTTCCACGTATTTACCAATCTCGTTAATTGATATTGATGTATTGCGTATTTTATCAACAGCTTCTAAAACCCAACTTGTACCAGCACGATAGGTCAACTCAGAAGCACCAATGTTTTCTTTAAGTTTATTAGTTGAAAAAATGTAGTTTTGATTTCCAGACGTTTCTATAAGTACTAAAAACATAAGCTATCTCTCAATAAACCAGTTGATGAAAAACTTACAGATTAAATCAGGGTTATTCCTGCCTAATCATCCCCTACACAACCCGACCAAAGCCTGGGCTAAAGCCTGAACCATCGGACGCTGCGATACATCCTCGCCGCGCACTAACCTATGCACCGTACCGCGCAAAATTGGCTTATTTGACGCAACTACATCATTGTTCCCCAAGAAGTCGCTGAAAATGATCGCAATCACTTGCAACTTCAACTCATCACATAACCTTTGCCAAGGCTCAATTTCCGCTTCATCTTTGACTAAAATCACCGCATGGGTGGCTTCCGCCATAATCAAGCGGTTCTCGTCGGATATTCTTCCCCCAACATCAAAGACAAATATTGGTGTATTCACTCCCCTCACTTCCTGCGCCTTCATTTGGGCGAACTCTGGCGTAAATCTAGCTTTGTATTGTGCTTTCATATAAGCCGCTAAATCAGGATCGCGCCTAGCTGTTTCGCTAAACCAAGAACCGTCACCATCAGGACAGCCAGAAATACAGTAGGATTCAGGCGCATCGGGAATCTGCGATAGTGCTTGTTTTAATCCTTCTCGGAAGCAGGTCTTTCCTGTATTTGCAAAGCCACATAAGACAACTTTTAGACTGGTTTGCGACTGCGACTCTCGCACCACATCCAACACATCCCCAACTTGATAGTTAGGATTTCTGCTAACTGTGACTACATATCTATCAATTCCTGGTGCGCCTATTTTCGGATCTAATAAGGCGATCGCATCATACAATCTCCCTAACCTATCCGCTAACACCTGACTCACTAATACGGAAATTCGCCCATTGATTTTGATGAGAGTACCACCGGGTAATTCCCCGGTAGCAATCATCTCATCTAACTTCGCCGCCACATCGCGGACTATGCGATCGCCAGTTGCTGGTATAATTCCGAATCCTACTCTGAGAATATCACCTTGTAGCCTGATCTGATAGTTACTCATAATGGCAGCTTAAAACAGCTCCAAGACTAATCTTTGAGCTACTTTTCTCCTAAATCTCAATCTATCAAGTCTCCCAATTTATAACTAGGGTTATGCGTGATACAAATCACATACTTTGCTATTTTAGGATCATAAAAAGCCACCGCACCATAGATATGCGCCAGTTTATGCGCGAGAACAAATGCTACAGGGATAGATATCGGGCCATTAATTCTCAGCAATGGGCCGCCAGCCAGTTCTCCCGATGCAGCCATTTCTTCTAATCTGGCGGCTGCATCACGTACAATCTGGTCATTTTGGGCAGGTTCCCCAAAACTGACTCGCATAATGGCATCTTTTAGCTCGATTTTATAAGTACTCATATTTATTCACTAGTTTTACTGGATATATCATCTGACTTTCCCCCTATCTGGAAAACCCCTTTCCAAACCTCTACCCACGGGGGAAAAGCTTTGATTTCTCCCCCTTCCTTACTCTACGGTGTACACACATCTCTATGTTGAGCCAAAAAGATCATTTAATCCCCCTAAATCCACCTTAAAAAGGGAAACTAAAATATATGTTCCCCCTTTTTTTAAGGGGGGTTAGGGGGGATCAAAACGCCGTGGGACAAGTTTATACGACTTGTGTGTACACCGTAGCTTCCCTAGTAGGGAAGGAGGTGGGAGGTCTGGCGGAGCGCTTTTTCACATAGGGTGAAAAGTCAGATATATCATACCAGTGCTTGGAAATAGCCTTTTCCAAGCACTGGTATTCTAAAGACAGTTATTTAGTTGAGATTGATCCAGTGTCTGAATTAATATTTCCAGATGTTCCTCATGTAGAATTATTACAATGGCTAGCACGCGGTTCACTCAAACAAAACCTGCTGCGGGCTATTAGGTTGTGGGTGTGGTTGCGATCGCTTTACGGAGACCCTCAAGACCGTTTACCATTGCATGATGGGTTTATTTATGCCCAATGGCGCATCACCTTCTTCAGTCCCACCCATCCCACAGGAGACGAAGTTCCCCAACTGCACGATCCTCGATGTCCATGCGCCAAAACAAGCGCCCAGTGGCTATTTAATGAAAAAACAGGAATTGACGCTAACCAGTGGCAAAAAATATTATTAGCTCACACTGGCATAGAAGAATCTAAATTGGCAGACATATTAAACAAAAGACTCTTTGGTATCACTCGCCGTTCTTTACAAGGTGATTTAGAAACCCTAGCAGATTTGGGTTGGCTGGAATATAAAAATGAAAAATATTACCGTGTAAAAAAATTTCCCCCCCGTCCAATTACTGTGAAAGATGACACTGGTTATAGTAAAATCGGGGCTTATGAATTGAACTTTCTGCACGAAGACTTAGTTGCGATCGCGCAAAATCATTCTCACAAAATTAACGGTATCCAGCGTTTTTTCCTGCAACTAGATTACGTCATTCCCCTGAGCAGCATTGACTTAGTTGAAGATTGGCAAGACGAATTAAGAAAACTATGGACAAACACACCCGTACCTCCCATTCAACTCACCTATGACAGCGCCAGGTTAGGTGAATTTGTGACCTGTGTTGTGTATCCAGTTTGCATTTATTATGTGCAAAGAGCAGTTTACCTCTGTGCTTATGGTGAAAGTCCAGACAGAAAAACTGACTGGTATAATTTTCGTCTTGACCGGACTCAAAACATCACATCCTTAGAATGGGATGATGAACGCATACCTCAAAATTTGCGACAGCGTTATCAACAACCATCTTCCTTAAGCCCAGATTATATTGCCCAGGAAATGGGGAATGCTTGGGGGTTTGATTTTTACTTACCATCCCGGCTGATGTTGCTGAGATTTGACCGTGAATATAGCGATCGCTACATTCAAAATACCATCCGCCACAAAACTTTTAAAGCCATCACTTACCAGCAAGCACAGCGTCTAATTCGTCGTGAAGTCACCCAACCAGAAAACCAACAAGAGTTATTAAATATATTAAACAACCGTTCTCCACAAGACGCTTACTACCAAGTTTATTATCGCGATCAAGATAATGGCATTATCATGCGTCTACGTGCATGGCGACCTAAATGTGAAGTAATTTTTCCCTTTGATTTAAGACAAAAAATCGCGGCGGATGTAGCGAAAGAATTTCAGCTTTATCATCAGGGGTTGGGGACTGGGGGAGATGAGGGAGTAGGGGGAGATGAGGGAGATGAGGGAGTAGGGGGAGATGAGGAGAACAACTGACTAATGACCAATGACTAATGACTAATGACTAATGACCAGATTAAAATTAACAGATAAATTTGCATCAGCATTAATCTACGCTACCCGCCTTCATGCGAACCAAACCCGCAAAATTAGCGGCGTTCCATACATAGCGCATTTACTGAGTGTAGCAGCACTGGTACTAGAAACTGGAGGAACAGAAGAAGAAGCGATCGCTGGATTACTGCACGATAGCATCGAAGACCAAGGTGGTAAATCCACCCGTGAAGAAGTCCGTCAACTTTTTGGTGAGACAGTCATAGCCATAGTTGATGGTTGCACAGAATGCGATAGTGAACCGAAACCACCTTGGCAAGAACGTAAACAAAGATACTTAGCTAACTTACGTCATGCTTCGCCCTCCGTCCGGTTGGTGTCTTTAGCAGATAAACTACACAACGCCCGCTCATTACTCACCGACTATCAACAACAGGGTAGCAACATCTGGAGTCAGTTTAAAGCAGGTAGAGAAGGTACTTTATGGTTTTATCGACAGTTGCAGCAAATATACAATGAAACAGGTTCAGATTGGATGACACAGGAGTTTACACGAGTTGTTCAAGAACTTGAGCAAAAAAACTAGTAATTTAAGGTTCGTAGTGAGGACTTTAGTCCTCTAGAAAGGACTAAAGTCCTTACTACAAACCCATACAATTCTTCTCAAATTACAGCTTATGGAGCAGAAAGCCCATCGGCTTTTAGCCGTGGGAGTGTCAAATTGTTACCCTTGCTCGGTATGATATTTAATTTGCAAGCATTTACTAAAAAAGAAATTTAGCTATGACTCATAACTACCGAATTACCCTACTTCCCGGCGATGGTATTGGCCCCGAAATTATGGCAGTGGCGGTAGATGTGCTGAAAGTCGTAGGGGAACAATTCGATATTGGGTTTGATTTCTCAGAAGCTTTAATTGGCGGTGCAGCAATTGATGCTACTGGCGAACCTCTACCAGCCGCTACCTTAGAAACTTGTCGCAATAGTGATGCTGTATTACTCGCCGCCATTGGCGGTTATAAATGGGATTCTTTACCCTCCCACCAACGCCCAGAAGCAGGCTTATTAGGACTACGCGCCGGCTTAGGTTTATTTGCCAACTTACGCCCAGCCCAAATTTTACCCCAACTAATCGACGCTTCCACCTTAAAGCGGGAAGTCGTGGAAGGGGTAGATATTATGGTGGTGCGTGAACTCACTGGCGGAATTTACTTTGGCAAACCCAAGGGAATTTTTGAGACTGAGACTGGAGAGAAACGCGGTGTCAATACAATGGTTTATAGCGAATCAGAAATTGACCGAATTGGGCGGGTAGCTTTTGAAACTGCACGCAAACGCCGGGGTAAACTTTGCTCAGTTGATAAAGCTAATGTATTAGAAGTATCTCAATTGTGGCGCGATCGCATCACCAAACTTGCCCAAGAATACCCAGATGTGGAACTCTCCCATCTATATGTAGATAATGCCGCTATGCAGTTGGTACGCGCCCCCAAGCAATTCGACACCATCGTTACAGGTAACTTATTCGGTGATATCCTCTCCGATGCCGCCGCCATGCTGACAGGTAGTATTGGGATGTTACCCTCCGCTAGCCTTGGCGCATCCGGGCCGGGAGTCTTTGAACCAGTCCACGGTTCCGCCCCAGATATCGCGGGACTTGATAAAGCCAACCCCCTCGCCCAAGTGTTGAGTGCAGCAATGATGTTACGCTACGCCCTAGACCAACCCAAAGCCGCCGACAAAATAGAACAAGCTGTACTACAGGTTTTAGCGCAAGGCGATCGCACAGGCGATATAATGTCAGAAGGTATGAATCTCTTAGGTTGCCGGGCAATGGGTGACTCATTAATAAAAGCTTTAGAAAAAGAATAATCTTTCATGAAAAATCGCCAAATTGGCAACCAATTCTAGATGTTTCGGCTAAACTGTTACCAAAATCTAGCAATCACACACATAACAGCATAGTGTACGCTTTAAAACAAGAACAAGGAAAAGTTAATTCCACTGCCCCAAGGAGCCATTCCCCTTTGATTGATCCAGCCATCATCAGAGCTGCGGGGCAGATTTACTATATCCACTGTGAAGTACATCCAGAAATTGTTGGTCAGCCTTCAGGCGTAGCAATTAACCGTGTAACTCATCGGGGTAAAGTAATTTTTACAAGCCAGCCCGTACTCTTACCACAAGAATGTTTTGTGCCATTAAGTCAAATTGAATCCTATATGTACTAGTCAGTTGTCATTAGTCGGTGGTCAGTTGTCAAGAGTAATACTCGACATTCAGCAAAAGATGAACGACAAATGACTCAGAACTTCAGACAAATGACTTATGGATACTTTGATAGTTACCCTGGCGAGTGTGTTTGTTTTCGCCTTGGGTGCGTCTATTGGCAGCTTTATTAATGTGGTAGTTTATCGATTACCGGCTGGCTTATCGCTTCTGTGGCCGCCCTCTCGTTGTCCCCATTGTTTAAAGGGGTTAAAGGCCTATGATAATGTGCCTGTTCTAGGTTGGATATGGTTAAAGGGACGATGCCGTTATTGTAAAAGTCCTATTTCTTGGCGTTACCCTGTGGTGGAAACTGCAACAGGGATTATTTTTTTCCTCATATTTTTCATATTTAAATTTTCTATTATTACCATAGGTTACTGGATATTATGTAGCTGGTTGTTAGCATTAACCCTGATTGACCTAGATACTATGACCCTACCTAGTCCCTTAACTAAGTCGGGGTTGGTATTAGGGTTGATTTATCAAATAGTCATGGGATATACGAACGAAGCCAGCTTGTCAGGAATAGCTAGGCATCTGATGATGGGGATAGTTGGGGCAGTATTAGGCTTATGGTTATTTGATGCGATCGCTCTTTTAGGTATCTTCCTACAAAAAGAGGCAATGGGTGCAGGAGATGCCAAACTCGCCGCCATGATGGGCGCATGGTTAGGTTGGCGATACTTGCTCCTAGCTGGATTTATAGCCTGTGCAGTAGGCGCATTTGTAGGAATTTCAGCCATTATCCTGTCAAAACGCAAATGGGGGCAAAAAATCCCCTTCGGCCCATTCCTAGCGTTAGGAACCTTCATTACCCTATTGGGTGGTAAACCAATCTTATCTGCTTATTTAGGCTTGTTCTTTTAGGGGACTGGGGACTGGGGATAGAATTATTTTGGCGCTGCACTCACTGCCCATCCTACAGGCTACAAGGACTGAGTTTTAGACCCAAATTTTCGATAAATATTTATTTAGATTTCCCAATCCCCAATACCCAATCCCCAATACCTACACCTGCAACTCAAATCCAGGCAAAACATCTTCCCCAGAAATCATAGCTGGCATTTGTACAAATTCCACAGGTTTTCCTAATCGATAAATTTCTACTTTGGCATCTTGGGGATTAATTAACCAACCCAAACGTAGACCATTCTCTATATATTCCTGCATTTTCTCGCGAATATTTGCCAACCTATCTGTAGTAGAACGCAGTTCAATTACAAAGTCTGGTACAAGAGGCGGAAACCTTTGGCGTTGTTCTGGTGTTAAAGCTTCCCATCGCTCTAATTTTATCCAAGCTGCATCAGGCGATCGCTTTGCGCCATTAGGAAGTATAAAAATAGTTGAAGAACTAAAAACTTTGCCTAATTTAGTTTGACGATTCCAATTATTTAAGTCTGTAATTAGGTCTGCTTCTTGATTCCCACTTTCTCCTCCCACTGGTGGCACAATAATTAACTCCCCTGCTGCGCTCATTTCCAGGTTTAAATCACCATTAGCAACACACAATTGATAAAATTGCTCATCGGTTAAATGAGCGATCGGTTTTAGATTTAGCACAACAGTTTCCACAAAACCTTCCTCGTGCCTGAGTTGCTCACATCAATTACCTGTAGTTAAAAGTCTAGCAGGGGTAAATCATATAGCCACTGATAAAATTTGTTAACTGTCAACTGTCAACTGTCAACTGTCAACTGGCATATAATCACCTTACCCTATTCCCCTAAATGTAACTTTCATTACCCAATTGACACTTGACATTTTGATAATATTAGCTTGTGACTTGGATCACCCCCTTAACGAGATAGGACTGACGTTGCGGAAATTCTTTGCTTTGGGAGGGTGTAAGGACTATACGTAAACTCCTTACCCAAATTTTTGATTTTCGCTTTCTTACGGAAGTCCTCAAAAAGTACTGTTGGTTAGCGCCACTAAATGTACTAAGATGCTGATGGCTCATCAACTAGCAAGACAAACTTTTATATTTGGAGTAAGGATTCAAGCTGGGGTTGGGGAAAAGCTTCTTGTTGAAGGGTTTAGATTCCCGTAAGTTTAAGCTGATACATTTACAAGATGTCATGAACCAGACACTTGTATTGGTATCAATATTTTCGTTAAGCTGGCAACCAAAGATCCAAAATTAAGGTCTAAATTTGCTTAAACGCGTATTTTGACGATGTAGTCAACAGTCTAGGGTAAAAAGTTATTAGTTTAAGCACTAGTAACAATTAACTCCCAACACTACTTGACTTGTTTTTGACCTTCACTTGAATAAGATAAAAATGGCAAACAACGAAGAATCACGCGGTTTAAAGTCTCTGTTTGATTGGTTCGCAAACCGACGTAAAGCAGGCGCAACCAACCCCGAACGCCAAGAACGTGAAATTGCCGATGGGTTATGGCATAAGTGTTCTAAATGTGGTGTATTGACATATACAAAAGACCTCCGAGCCAATCAAATGGTCTGCGTTGAATGTGGACATCATAATCGAGTAGATAGTGATGAGCGCATCCGTCAATTGATAGACCAAAATACTTGGAGACCGATGGATGAAAATCTCCGCGCTACCGACCCGTTGAAATTCCGCGATCGCAAACCCTATAGCGATCGCCTGCGGGAAATGGAAGATAAACTAGGTTTATTAGACGCAGTAAAAACCGGTTTGGGGCAAATCAACGGCTTACCCATTGCCTTAGCAGTGATGGATTTCCGCTTCATGGGCGGTAGCATGGGTTCAGTTGTAGGCGAAAAAATCACCCGCCTCATTGAACAAGCCACCCAACGCCATTACCCAGTAGTCATCGTCTGCACCTCCGGGGGAGCGAGAATGCAGGAAGGTATGCTTTCTCTGATGCAGATGGCGAAAATTTCTGCTGCCCTAGAACGTCACAGAGACTCTCGATTACTCTACATTCCTGTATTAACCAATCCTACCACAGGCGGCGTAACTGCTAGCTTTGCCATGTTGGGAGATATTATATTAGCAGAACCAAAAGCCACAATTGGTTTTGCTGGTCGGCGCGTAATTGAGCAAACCCTACGAGAAAAACTGCCAGAAGACTTTCAATCAGCAGAAGACTTACTCAAGCACGGCTTTGTCGATGAAATAGTCCCCCGAACCCAGTTAAAAAACACCTTATCCCAATTAATAGCTTTACATCAACCTGTACCTACAACCCCTCCTATGGTGCTGTGGGAGACGATGAGTCTTAGTTCCACAGCTGCGGAATAGATGGCAGATCAGGGAGACAAGGAAGACCATAATCAGCAATTCTTCCTCATCTCCCCCTAACAATTTGACTCTCTTTTAACTAGAGACACTTAATTAAATATAAGTTTGTAGTCAGGACTTGAGTCCTTTCAAACCCAGCAATAGAGCGATAAATCGCTGACTACGAACAACAACTCATTTTATATTTAATTATGTCTACCTACTTATCTTGTCCTTGTTGTTGTATTTTCCAATCTTGAAACCGAATACTTACCTTCTGTTCAAAAACCTACACCCGTCGGCTATTCGTCCTGACAGATGTAGGTTTTTTAAATTGAAAAATTTTCGCAATACATCCATTATCTGTAGGGGCGCACAGCTGTCATGGGTGTCAACTTAAGCCAGGGCGAATGGAATTCGACGTGAGTTCGACAAGCGTTGTTTTGACCTCTCCCCCAACCCCTCTCCTACGAGGAGAGGGGAGTAAGACGGTGATTTTTTTCGTTTCTCCTCCCTCTCCTGACGGAGACGCTACGCGAACGCCTTTTAGGAGAGGGAGGTTGGGAGGGAGAGGTTCATCGAACTCACGTTAATTCGCGGCTACACAAGCAAAGTCCGCCTACGCGGACTTAAGACAAATTCAAGTTTTTTAAACTGCGGAGGCAGGTTTTGTCTGTGTAGATGCGGTTTCTAACCGCCCATTTCACGTTAAGTTGACACCAATGCACAGCTGTGCGCCCCTACCCATGTATTTGTTGCATTCTTTTCTCAAATTGGTATCACCCGTGAAATTTCTTAATGATCTTTATACAAAAAATAAATGATGGGTGTTACTCCTCAGTGCAAAAATGGTATACTGTGCTAAGTAGATGCACCCTGATGATCTGGAGAGCTGCCCAAGTGGCTCTCCTTTTTTGGTTGGGGATTGGGTGTGTCAGTGGAAATAACCTGATAACTGTCAACTGTCAACTGTCAACTGATAACGGACTTTGATATAATCGCGAGTCAGTCAACTAATTTAGTTGTAGGGGTGGAAAGAAGATGGCAGACTGGCGGGAAGTTAGCGGAGGCGTTACAGCACCAAAAGGGTATCAGGCGGCGGGAATTACAGCAGGACTGAAACCTTCGGGGTTGCCAGATTTAGCTTTGATTGTGTCAGATGTAGAAGCGATCGCAGCTGGTGTATTTACAACCAGCCATGTGAAAGCTGCTTGTGTAGACTACTGTCGTCAACGCCTACAAGCCAAGCCCAGCGCCCGCGCCATTCTCTGCAATGCCGGACAAGCCAACGCAGCTACAGGAATTCCCGGTTTTAACGATGCTCAAGAAAGCGCCCAGTTATTAGCAAAAGAGTTAAATGTTTCCCCCGAATTGATTCTGTTGGCTTCCACTGGTGTGATTGGTCAACGGATTAGAATGGACGCATTACGCAGTGGTATACCGCAACTAGTAGCCTCCCTTTCCCCAACAGGTTCAGATGCAGCCGCCGGGGCAATTATCACTACAGATTTGGTAACAAAATCTATCGCCCTAGAAACAACTATAGGCGATCGCCCAGTCCGCATTGGTGGGATCGCCAAAGGTTCAGGCATGATTCATCCTAATATGGCAACCATGCTAGCTTTCGTTACCTGTGATGCCGCAGTTTACCCCCATCTTTGGCAACAGATGTTAACTAGAGCAGCAGAGAAAAGCTTCAATTCCATTACCGTAGATGGGGATACTAGCACTAACGACAGTTTAATAGCCCTAGCCAACGGTCAATCCCGCACCCCAGCCATTACTGATGTTGGTGTAGAATCGGAAAAATTAGAGGCCATGCTAACAGCAGTATGCCAACATTTAGCCAAAGCGATCGCTCGTGATGGTGAAGGTGCAACCTGTCTCATAGAAGTGGAAGTCACAGGCGCACATGATGAACAAGCCGCTAGACAAATCGCCAAAACCATCGCTGGTTCATCCTTAGTTAAGTCTGCAATCTTCGGTCGTGATCCCAACTGGGGACGCATCGCCGCCGCCGCCGGACGTGCAGGTGTTCCCTTCGAGCAAGAGAACCTGCAAATTAAGCTAGGCGATTTTTTACTATTAGAAAATGGTCAACCCCTCCCCTTTGACCGCACCGCCGCCAGCGCATATATGAAACAAGCAGCCGCAGGTGCTTATCTTCAACAAGATACCGTCTTAATTTCCGTCAACATCGGCAATGGTCACAGCACTGGGAAAGCTTGGGGATGCGATTTAAGTTATGACTACGTGAAGATTAACGCTGAGTATACTACTTAGTTAGGGGACTGGGGACTGGGGATTGGGGACTGGGGACTGGGAAGATGAGGGAGATGAGGGAGATGAGGGAGCAGAGGAGCATGAAGTCACATAAGCAGGAACCTCTGACGCTGACCGGGGAAGCAGAGGAGCAGAGGATAACAACTGTCAACTGTCAACTGTCAACTGTCAACTAACCAAATAAAAAAATGCAAATTACCCAAAGTCTCCATACAGCCATACTCGTCACCAATTTAGAACGGTCAGAAAAATTCTACGGTCAAGTATTGGGATTATCCAAAATTGACCGCTCATTAAAATATGCGGGTGCATGGTATCAAGTTGGCGATTATCAAATTCATCTGATAGTTGCGTCAGATGTACCCACCGACAACCCCAACGAAAAATGGGGACGCAACCCCCACGTTGCTTTTTCCGTCGCCGACTTAGAAGCCGCCAAGCAAGAGTTACTCAGTCAAAATTATCCTATTCAACCCAGCGCTTCCGGTCGCCCTGCTTTGTTCACTCAAGACCCAGATGGGAATATTATCGAGTTGAGTCAGCAGTGAACAGTTATCAGTGAACAGTTAACAGTGAACAGTTAACAAAACCTGATAACTGATAACTGACAACTGATAACTGACAACTGTCAACTGATAACTGATAACTGACTAATGAAAATTATTGCCTACACATACACTGATCCGCTACTAGAAACTTCTCCTGTGCAGATTAACTGGGAGTGGGAGGTGGAACGGGTATATGAGGATTTGGGTGAGCGATCGCAATTGCAACAATTATTTACTGATTGTCAAACTGAATCTTGCGATTATTTAATTGTACGGCGTTTGGAGGAATTAGGGGATGATTTAGCCCAAGTTAGCGATCGCCTCAATCAGTTGGAAGCTATGGGTATAGAAATCATCGCCACCCAACAAGCCTACAACTCAGAAACTTCGCATCTGCGGGCTGATCTACTGAAATTACTCCAAGAAATTCAACGTCAACAACGCAGTCGCCGCATCCGTCAAGGACACGCCCGTAAACGTCTTGATGCTGCGCCGCCTCCAGGTAAACCTCCTTATGGTTATCGCAGAGGTAAGGATAAATATATCCTTGACCGCAGTACAGCCCCAGTGGTTAAGGATTTTTTTGACAACTTTTTACTTTATAATTCTCTACGGGGTGCAGTCCGTTACTTAGCCAAAAAATATGGTAAGAAAATTTCTGTGACTACTGGTAAGCGTTGGTTAACTAATCCCGTTTATCGGGGTGATACTGCTTATCAAAATCAAGAAATTATCTCTGATACCCATACCTCTATTATTTCCAGAGAAGAAGCCGCCCAAGTTGACAGACTATTACGCCGTAATAGCCGTTTACCCTCTCGCAGTGCTAGCGCCCCACGTTCCCTTGCTGGCTTGGTTGTATGTCATCAGTGTCAGTCACACATGACAGTTACCCGTGTGACTCAACGTCATCAAGATAAGGAGTATCTTTACTTACGCCCTCTTAACTGTCCCCAAAACCCCAAGTGTAAAGCTATTGCTTACCAGGAAATTTTAGAATGTACAATTGCTAAGGTTTGTAGTGAATTACCTTTGGCGGTAGCCGGGATCAATTTTCCCCAATTAGATACAGTTAAGAATAGTTTAAAAGAAGCGATCGCTCATCAGCAAAACATCCTGCAACAGTTACCTAATTTATTAGAAACTGGTGTTTTAGATCCCGAAACAGCCAAGTTAAGAACTTACAAACTCCGTACAGAAATTTCTACACTACAAGCAAAATTAGCAACCCTTCCTCCAGTAAATTTGCTATCTGTTGCTCAAGCCGTTTCCCTTCCTCAATTTTGGTTAGATTTATCAGAATCTGAGCGCAGATTTTACTTGCGAGAATTTATCCGCAAAATTGAAATCATACGTCAAAATCAACACTGGGATTTACAAGTAATTTTTATTTTTTAGCGTCAACAGTCAACAGTCAATAGTCAACAGTCAACAGTCATCACACCCTATATCTCCAGTTCCTAAATTTACCGAAAGCTTGTATCATTATTTATAGCAGTAGCCACATAGGTTAGGACATTGAAGAATCACAAAATCTTTATAGTAAGCAGGTTTTAAACCTGTCACCTGTCCCCTATCACCTATCCCCCGCTATATATGAGTACAATTATTTTCATAATTGAAGCAAATTTTAAAAAAATTTCTTAAAAAAATTATCGCTGACTAAAGAAAATTAAGCTAACCTGGGGATTTAGTATTTATTAATTAGAAATCTCATCCCATAAGAGGATAGAGTTTTGGTCAGTGGTCTGTAGTCTGTTGTCAGTAGCAAAGGTATAAAACCAACGTGAGTTCAACAAACCTCACCCTCACTCCCGCTTTTAAAAGGCAAGTGAGTAGTCAAGAAAAATCAGGGTTTCACTCTCCTCTTCTTGTAAAAGAGGATCAAATTCAGGTTAAACCAACAACTGACAACTGACAACTGACAACTGACAACTGACCTGACTTTTCACGTCATGTGGAAAAGTTAACGACAGACCTAACCCCCCAGCCCCCTTCCCTTGAAGGGAAGGGGGAGTAATTAAAGCCTCTCTCCTTCTAGGGGAGAGGTTTGGAGAGGGGTCTTTTAGATCCCGTGAAAAGTCAGAACAACTGACAAGCAAGACGCAGTAAACAAGTTGTTACTGGGTGGCAACATTAGAGATTCACTTTAATCTCTATGTAATCAAACCAGCAAGTAAAATGATTATCATAGAATATGCAGGAAGGAAGCTTTATTTGGGGTCATCTAGAAAGACAGCACCGTGCGGTTGACAAATGGATTGATGGCTTATGGCTAGTAGTGTTGCTCATTGCCGCACTACTATTATTTAGCGTTAATCTGGGAGGATTACCCCTACAAGATTGGGATGAGGGAACTGTCGCCCAAATTGCCAAGGAAATAGCGCGAGAATCTTTTGATTCGCTGCGTTGGCTTTATCCCACCCTCAGAGGGGAACCTTACCGTGATACACCACCCCTGATGCACATATTAATTGCCGGGGCTTACTCTTTGGGGGGCGTAAATGAATGGACGACACGTTTACCAGGAGCAATTTTAACTGCTTTTTCCGTACCATTACTGTATTGTCTTGGTAGAGAGATATTCCGCCAACGTTGGGCAGCAATTTATAGTGGTTTAATCTATTTAACTATGTTGCCTGTAGTCCGTTATGGGCGGTTGGCGATGTTAGATGGGGCGGTGGTGAGTTTCTTGTTGGTGATGATGCTGTGTGTTTTGCGATCGCGGCGGGATTTACGCTACTGTTTGGGTATTGGTCTGAGTTTAGGGTTGATTTGCCTAACTCAGGGACTATCAGGTTTGTTGTTAGGTGCAGTAGTCTTAGTGTTTTTGTTTTGGGATACACCAAGATTACTTAATAGTTATTATCTATGGATTGCGATCGCCATTGGATTTTTGCCTGTAGTTGGTTGGTATGGCGCTCAATGGCTGCGTTATGGTGTTAATTTAGCCTACCTCAGCAGCAAGAATAATCAACCACCTTGGTTTTATATCATCGAACTCCTCAAGTGGACTTGGCCTTGGCTGATATTTTTACCCCAAACGGCAAAGTTACTTTGGGAAAATCGCAATCTTAGCTGGGCAAGGCTCATACTTGTGTGGAGTGGAGTATATTTACTACTTATTTCTTTAATGAGTGCTAAATTCGCTTGGTATATATTGCCCATTTACCCCAGCCTAGCCTTAGCTTTCGGCGCACAGTTAGCACAAATAGAAAACTTGCCTTTACTGTCATCTTACCCCCGTGCATGGGTAGCTGGGTTGTCAATTCTCGCCGTAGTCGCTTCAGCTTTTAGCATTCATTTTAGTTGGGGTATAGCAGCAAAAACAGACTTACAGTTAATTTTTGCCGCAGTAGCCTTAACGATGATTATGGGGGCGATTATAGCAGAAAGAGGCGACGGACAATTTCTCAAGATACTCTTTTGGGGTAGTTATATTTCGCTGTTATTGTTGATGAAATCTAACTACTGGGTTTGGGAAACATGGCAAGCTTACCCAGTCAAACCCGTAGCTGGCATGATACAGCAAGTAAACCCACCAGTAAAGCAAGTTTATACATCCTTTGCCTATCATCGCCCCTCATTGGATTTTTATAGCGATCGCCACATCATTCCCGCCTCCATTGAAGAGTTACAATATCGTTGGCACTACGACAGACAACCATACCTACTCATCAACGCCGCCGACTTCCAACACCTGCAATTAGACTCCATCAAGCCACTCGCCAAAGCCGAAGGCTGGCAATTAATTACCAAAGAAACTAATCGGTTGTGAGGGATCTGGGGACTGGGGACTGGGGACTGGGGATTGGGGATTGGGTATTGGGTTGGGTTTTGACCTTTGTCCACAGAATAGTACCTGTAGGGTGGGCAATGCCCACCGTATTATAGTTTTGGTGGGCATTGCCCACCCTACTACGTATCTTTCAAAACTCAAGTAGGAGTCCTATATATAAGTGTAAGTATTGGTTTTATAAAGGATATGTTGAAAACCCTGTGACTTTAGTCCAGGGATGAAAACTATTTGGTAGGCTAAAGCCTACCAGTTTTGGTAAAATAGCTTTAGTTTCAACATGAGTAGGAATAACCGCAGCGCGTTGAACAATCCTAGTAGGGGTGAAACTCCCGCACAGTAAGTCAGCCGTGATAATAGTCGCCTATACCACTGGCAAATAATAGCAGGATTGGGAGCTTTCTTAAGTTGTGAAATGCGGACTCGCGAAAGGGAAACTAGGTAACGTCACAGCTAAACCACGGAGCGTTTAGCCAAGTACGCTAGGAGACGTTTGACTGTCCCGCAAGGTTCACTCCTTGGAAGATAACTGTGGAGAGCAACGTCTTGAGACTTGCTCGGAACAACAGTTTGAATCACTGTGACTTTAGTCCGGTGAGAGTCAAAGCCTTCACTTGTTGTTAAGTTCAAAACCTACTCCTCCCACTCCCAGTTGGTGAATCTCGACTCCGCTCGATTACCGCGTAGTCGTTCGCGTTAGCGTCTCCGAAGGAGAACCACATCTCCCCAATCCCCAATCCCCAGTCCCTACCTTACCTCCTCAGTCCCTGGTGGGTGCTGCTTAAAACTCGTCCCCTGTTGCGTCATGGACATCATGCCCAAGAAAACCGCACTACCCACAGCAAAAGCTAACAAAGGACGCTTAAAAAGGATAAAATCTCTTATAATTCTAGATATAGGGCTGCTTTGACGGCGCAGCGCTGAACAGATCATAATCTGGTTCAGTGTAAAAGGGTCACGAACATAATGTCCGCTTTGACATACGACTAAGCGTTCTTGACAATAGGGACAACTATATAAACCTATATAACTTTTTATCTGTTTTCCCTTACCATATCTTTGGCAAATGGGGCAAGTAACATAATGATTATCAAAGGTGTGTGTATTCATCTACCTCGTCCGCTAGTCAATTTACTCGCTCTATTAAGGATACCTATATTGAATTCCCTAGCAATACTTAGTAGATACGTCAGTGTAGGATAAAAGTACCCTTTAATCACACACAGTTGCATTTCTACCAAGGATAACTTAGTGGTTGCACCACGAGTATAGCTAGATTTCAGCAAAGATGTCTCTTGTTTGTTGCTAATTTGTAGCCTATCCACTCAGTGGCTAGATACTATACTCTTGCTGCTGAGAGAAAAAGATTAGTGACTTAAAAAATTCTATTAGTAGAGTATAAGGCGTAACCTGGATTGCTCACAAAGGTTAATGCCTTGCTAAGTAAAAATCTCGCACTCTAACCTCTAGCTCTATTCACTACTGATTAATTTTCTCTCATTTAACCATTATCGCTAGAAAAACTTGGTATAGCAAAATTTTTTCTAGCTCCAGATTGGAAATTTAGTTTACTAAATTCACTTGTCTGGTTGATAAATAATGTTTCACAATGAGAAATAACAAATAAAAGTTTACATTTCTTTCTACATTTACCCCGCCTTTCAATGACTCTACTGCCTCCCACCGAGCTGAGGAAGGTAACGGAAGCACCTGTTTTCCCTACACCTTCCGCCCACTTAACACATTTGATTAACCGTTTTCAACTATCCCCAGAAACAATTGTGTTGTTTTTAGCCGTACTCATTGGCGGTGGTACGGGTATGGGGGTGGTGACTTTTCACTATTTGATTGAGCTGATTCACCGCCTGATGTTAGAAAATTTGATGGGTGCGATTGGTGTTTGGGGTGCTTGGACTTTAGCCCTTGTCCCCACGTTAGGAGGCTTGATAGTCGGCTTAATGCGCTGGCGTACTCAAGACTTTGGCCCCGGACTATCCTCTCTCATCGCCGCTTCGGAGGGTGGGGAAATTAAGGGACAATTGCGACCTGTCACCAAAATGTTAGCCGCTTCTGTTTCCTTGGGTAGCGGTGCTTCTTTGGGGCCAGAAGGGCCAAGCGTGGAAATTGGCGCTAATTTTGGGATGCTGTTGTCCTTAATATTACAAGTCTCACAAGATAGACAGCGTTTACTTTTGGGTGCGGGTGCGGCGGCTGGCTTGGCGGCTGGATTTAATGCACCGATCGCTGGGGTATTTTTTGCTTTAGAAGTAGTAATGGGGGCCACATCTTTTGCGACTTCGGCTGTGAGTGTAGTGCTGTTAGCTGCGGTAGTAGCGGCTTTAATCGCGCAAATTGGTTTAGGCGCACAGCCTGCTTTTGCTTTACCTGTTTACCAAGTCCGTAGCCCTCTAGAATTACCTCTTTACCTGGGCTTGGGGTTGGGTGCAAGTGTGGTTTCTTTGGCTTATAAACAATCAATCAATTGGGCAAAGGCTTGTTTTGCTGGTGCTGTTCCTGGGTTTAACTTTTTAGGGAAAATTCCTCAACCAATACACCCTATTATTGGGGGTGTAATTGTCGGCATTGTGGCTTTACAATTCCCGCAAATTTTGGGTATTGGTTATGGCACTGTGCAAGCAATGCTACAAGATGTGAAATTTTCTCTAGATTTGTTGTTAATATTGCTATTCCTCAAGCTGCTGATGACAGCAATTAGTGCAGGTAGCGGTTTCGTAGGGGGTGTATTTGCCCCAGCAATGTTTTTGGGTGCTTCTTTTGGTTCGGCTTATGCTAAAATACTGACTTTCATCGCCCCAGGCATTAGTGCATATATGGCAGCACCTCCAGCTTATGCGATGGTGGGGATGGCGGCTGTATTAGCTGGAAGTGTGAGAGCGCCTTTAACTTCAATTTTAATGCTGTTTGAACTCACCCGCGACTACCGAATTGTTTTACCTTTAATGGCAGCAGTGGGTTTAAGTGTGTGGTTAGTAGAAATGATGAAACCCATCACTAACTCTAATACCAACCTCCAACAAATAGGTCTTTCTATTCCCAAAGACCAAAAGTTAGAAATTTTGCAACAAATTTTAGTAGAGGATGCGATGCTGGCTTGTCCCAAAAAGCTATCCGCTACTATGGACATTGTAGAAGCTGCTAAGGAAATGCTAGGAGATCGCACTCGTAGCGCTTTAGTTATAGACGATGCCGAACAACTAGTAGGTATTATCTCCCTAGAAGACATCAATCGTACCCTTTCTCTATGGCAAAATTACCCGAATCTCTCAAGCGAAATTCCGAGTAATTTAACCAATCAAACTATCATCGATATCTGTACAAAAGAAATCCTCTATGCTTGGCGCGACGAACCTTTATCTGAGGCTTTAGACCGCATGGAAGTTAGAGGTTTGCATCAGTTACCAGTAGTAGCGCGAGACAACCATGACCATATTCTAGGGTTGCTAGATAGGGAGCAAATTGCCCTAACCTGCAACTTAGCCGCCACAAGGCAAACGCTTTCTCAATTAGTCAGTAGTCATTAGTCATTAGTCAGTAGTCACAGATTGTTGACTGTTGACTATTGACTGTTGACTGTTGACTGTTGACTGTTGACTAATTAATTATGCTGTAGCTTCGGCAATGTCCAAAGCTTCTTTTTCGTCCTCATCTACTTGTCTAAGACGAATGTGCTTTTTGCCTAAAGTGATGACGAACTGGTCTCCTGGTCTGAGGTTCATCTGTGTTGTATAAGCTGAACCAATCAATAAATTACCGTTCGATTGCACACTGATTCTATAGCTAGCACTTCTTCCTCCACGGCCGTTGGCGTTAGGAGAGGTGTCTAACTGAATGCCCTCTGCATCAATTAGGGCATTCAAGAATTTCATCATATTGACACGCTCTATACCATTTTTGGTAACGGTATAGTAGCCACACTGTTTAGCTTTTTCTTCTTTGCTCAGGCTCTCAAGCTCTTTAACTTTTTTGAGCAGTTCTTCACCGACTAGGGGTTCAATCTTTTTCTGTTTAGGCATCAACTTATGGCAGAAATCAATGGTTTAAGTAGTTGAATCGATTTTATTTTAGCTGACCTTGAGCTAATAGGAACAGTATCCTTTAGTTTTTATCTCAGCCCTAGCCAAGTATATTACATCATCGGCAAAAATGTTACCTAATTACCAATATTTACCACACAATTTAATTTTGATAATCTTGATAACTATATATAGTTAATGAAACACTGCTAAACTATATTTATTTAAGTTTTCTAAACTGAAGGAGTAACTTGTCTACTAAGTCGGCTTGATTGTTGAGCAGAAAAATGATAAGTAAAACTGATCCTTAGTCATTAGTCATTAGTCATTAGTCAGTAGTCATGAGAAAGCAACTGACAACCGTCAACTGACAACTGACAACTAACAAAATGAAACTAACAACCAGAGGACACTATAGTGTAAAAGCTCTGCTGGACTTGAGTTTACAGCCGAATTATGGCCCTGCATCTGTGAAAGCCATCGCTAAACGTCAAGATATTCCTGCCCCCTACCTGGAAAAATTACTAATAGAAATGCGTCGTGCTGGATTAGTAAAATCAATTCGGGGTAGTGTAGGAGGCTATCAACTAGCACGAGAACCTAGAAAAATATCTATAGCCCAAATTTTAGAGGCTGTTGGTGAAAGCCTGACTAATTTACCCCACCATACCCCAACCCCAGGACAAACAGAAGATTGGGTAACATTTAGCCTTTGGCAAAGACTCAACCAAAAACTAAAAGAAGCTTTAGACAGTATTACTCTGGCAGATTTGTACTACGATGCTCGTAGTTGGCAAGCTTCCCTTGGAGAAGAAGCGAATTTTGTGGTTTAGTCATTAGTCATTAGTCCATAGTCCATAGTCCATAGTCCATAGTTATTAGTAAAGGTTGACTGTTGACTGTTGACTGTTGACTATTGACTGTTGACTATTGACTGTTGACTGTTGACTATTGACCAATGACAAATAATATCTACGTTTTAATCATCGCCGCAATTTTAGATTATCTAATAGGTGATCCTTGGGGTTGGATTCATCCAGTGCAAGTTATGGGCTGGGTGATTTCGCGGTTGAGCAAAATTTTTCTCCAACTATGTCAAAAATCTCTAACGCAACGTCTAGCTGGAATTGTACTGGCAATAATTTTGATTATTGGTAGTGGTGGGGTAGGTTGGCTAATAATACAAATGGCGAGATGGCTCAATCCTGTTTTGGCTATTGCTGTTGAAAGTATTATGTTAGCTAGCTGTTTTGCTTTGAGAAGTTTACGTAAAGCTGCTATTGATGTTTTACAACCTTTATCAGCAGGAGATTTAGCAGCAGCTAGGCAAATTTTGAGTAACTATGTTGGGCGAGATACTCATAACCTACCCGAATCAGAAATTTTCCGCGCGGTTTTAGAAACCGTAACAGAAAACGCCACCGATGGAGTCATGGCTCCTCTATTTTACGCCCTGATTGGTAGTTGTATTCCCCATGTCGGGGCGGTTCCTTTGGCTTTAGCTTATAAAGCTAGCAGTACCCTTGATTCAATGGTGGGTTACAAAGAAGCACCTTATACATATTTGGGATGGTTCAGTGCGCGACTGGAAGATTACTTAACTTGGTTGCCTTGTCGCCTCACAGTCATAACTTTAGGATTATTATCAGGCAAACTTGGGGATGTGTGGCGAATTTGTCGCCGCGATGCAATTAAAGATCCCAGCCCCAACTCTGGCTGGAGTGAGTGCGCCTATGCTGCAATTTTGGGTGTGCAGATGGGGGGTACAAATTGGTATCGTGGGGTAGCCAAGCAAAAACCTCTTTTGGGAGATCCCATTTCTCCTATCACTCCCAACCACATACAAACAGCCCTACAACTAACTAGATATTGCTTTTTGCTGTGGTTAGGGTTGGCGATCGCAATACTCCTGATACTGTGACATACTCCCACACTCACTGCAAGCAGTACAGTGTGGGCTTCTCATCCAATCCAGCTATTGCTTAGGAGGCGATGAGCTTTGTTTAAAGTCCACGAGATGCCCCACCGCAGACCATAAATTTCTTACCTTGTACCCTACAAATTTTACTGTCTTGGATGAGATGCTGGCTTATTCGCGCTATCGGACAAACCCGGAGGTAATTTGTATTAATCAAGATGTGCCTACTTACTTTTATGCTGTGCAACGGAGTCGCTTACCAATGATCGCAGTGCCACTGGGCAGAGGCTTATCAGACACCAATACGGGTGAAGTTAACCAAAATAATTCTACCAGAAAAACACATAAATTGGTGATTTCTTATCGACCCCAAGTCTCTCAAAAGAGCGGTTTGTTTGATTTGGTTAGGGTTAAATTCGTCATCACCCAAAAATTCATCCCACACCGCCCTTTGGGTCGGATGTGGGGCTTCTTTTTGATTAAGCTAAAGAGATGAGGGAGACAAAATAATTAAAAATTATTCTGCATCTTCCCCCACTCCCCCCACTCCCCCCTCTCCATAACTCTATGACTACGCCACCTGCTAAAGTTGTTGAAATCCTTTCCGCAGAAGACCTCCGTCGTACTTTAACGCGATTGGCATCTCAAATTATCGAAAGAACAAGAGATTTGTCTCAATTGGTACTTTTAGGTATTTATACTAGAGGAGTGCCGCTAGCTGAAATGTTAGCACGTCAGATTGAAACCCTTGAAGGTATTAATGTAGCGGTAGGAGCTTTAGACATTACCTTCTATCGAGATGATCTTGATCAAATAGGTTTGCGGACTCCAGCTAAAACCAACATTTCTTTTGATTTGACAGGGAAAACAGTTGTTTTGGTAGATGATGTTATCTTTAAAGGGCGAACAATTCGGGCAGCTTTGAATGCTGTTAATGAGTATGGTAGACCAGAGTTAATTCGTCTAGCTGTCTTGGTTGATAGGGGTCATCGGGAAGTTCCCATTCATCCAGATTTTGTTGGTAAGCAGTTACCCACAGCTAAAGAAGAGGTAGTTAAAGTATACTTGCAAGACTGCGATGGTAGAGATGCGGTTGAGTTAATTGATTATGAGTGATGGTTGAACCAGCCCGAATTAGCAATCAGGGTCTAGAGTTAGCTTGAACCGCAATTCATCCTACATCTGTCCAGCCAGGGGAGTGTGGGATGATCGTTTACTAATTTAATATTGAAGCCTGATTCCATTAATTCTGTAATTATCTCTGATGCTAACTCTATTTTAGTTTTATATTTATCTGACTCCTTTAGCGTTCCTTTTGGTTTAAATACTTTAAAGATTAACGGAAAAGTTATGTTAGCGTAAATTCCATAAGCATTGTTCATCTATTACTAATGTAATTGCACGACCATCTAATTGTTTTTTTAATTTATTTAATCTTCTTTGTTTGAATTTATCTACTGACCGAAGAGGCGGAGGGGCAGGGGGCAGGGAGCAGGGGGAGCAATCCCTGTCCCGAAGCCGTGAAGCGGAGCGGAACATGGGTATCAAGCCCCGCCCTTCTAGGGCGTTCTCAATTGGTCGGAGTACAAGATCCGTT
>DATNQO010000076.1:0-32291 GCA_036704005.1 Leptolyngbyaceae cyanobacterium
CTACGGGTCACGTAGGAACCTGGATCTATGATCCGAACGCTTCAGGAGATTCGACCTCTACTCATGCTGGAGAAATCTTGTGTGAGCAAGTTGGGTCTATGAATGAAGAATCTCCGCACTTATAGGGCGGAGAGTGTCAAACCTTCAATTACACTAACACCAGACTGAGTAGGAACAATTCTTTTTAACTGAAATCCTGCTTTTTCCATAAGGTGGCGATATTCTGTTTCTGTACGCTCATGCCCACCTTGGCACATAATCAACATATGTAGGTCTATAAGTTTAGCAAAAGAAGGTTGATTACCGGGTGGCACAACTTGCTCGACTATCAATAGTTTGCCGTTTTCTGGCATTGCTTTGTGGCAGTTTTTGAGAATTGCGATCGCCCGCTCATCATCCCAATCATGTAAAATCATTTTGAGAATATAAGCATCACCGCCACTAGGTACAGATTCAAAAAAACTTCCCGTCAGCAATTGACAACGATCTTGTACTCTAGCCGACTCAATTAATGATAAAGCTCTAGCAATTACCGATGGTTGATCAAATAAAATTCCCTTCATCTGAGGGTTTGCGGCAAGAATATCTGTAAGTAATTTGCCATTTCCCCCACCAACATCTACCAAAGTTTTAATCCCAGAAAAATCATAATCCAGCACTACCCCTGGATTCTGCACTACAGAATAACTCGTCATGGCTTGGTCAAAAATCATTGCTGGCTCAGAATTTTGATTGTAATAATCAAAAATCTTTGTGCCATATAAATGCTCAAAAGCATTTTTTCCCGTCTGCAAACTATAGACAATTTCTCCCCAAGCTCGATATTGCTCTTCACCATTCATAATTGCCATTGCTCGCAGAGAATCAGGAATATCGCTGCGTAGATAATTTGCCAATGGTGTCAGAGTAAAGTTACCTGTTTGAGTTTCTGCAAAGACTCCCACACTAGCCAACAATCGTAATAGTCTGTACAAAGAACGAGCGTGAGTTCCTGTAGCTTGCGCTAATTCTTCATAATTTTTTTCCGCATCAATTAACAAATCCGCTATACCTAACTTCGCTGCTGCATACAATGACTGGGAAAGCCAGTTACTTGTAGCCATTTGCATAAAGACAAATTGTACAAACGCATCATTGTTTATTTGAGTCTCGGTTAATTGGGGCATTGATGATGAGTTACTTGAATAGGATTTTCGGTATTATATATAGCCTTTCAAGTATTTTTAACAGCAAATTTACTGGGGTTTAAAGAATACAGATAACAGGCGACAGACTGTTGTATTTTTACTTTAAGACAAGTAGAACACGATATTTAAACTGTGGAAGCGAATAGAGCATAATTTGAATTCCGCTTAAATACTTATCATATCTTGGGGGCTGGTAATTGGTAATCGGTAGTGGCTGAAAACAATTACCTATTAACTATTACCAATTACCCACCAAAACAACCATATCATAAGCAATTCGCCGAATTTGATATAATTTTTAATTATGACAGTTTGTCGTTCAGCTAAAATAAAAATATTGTAGAGGGGCGGTTAATTCCGCCTCTACAACTTATGAGTTAACGGACTTCCTTCAGACTTTCAACTTGATTTGTAAACATTTCGGTAAACAAGCTCATTACAGTCCGTTCTTCTCTAACTTTGATATTGGCACTAATTGACATCCCAGACTGTAAGGGAATTTTTCTACCTTTAATGTCCAAATATTGTTTATCTAGACTGATTCTGGCAGGAAAGCGGTAAAATTTATGTGTTTCGTCTGGTGGTAAGGCATCTGAGCCAATGCTAATTAGTTTACCTTTAATATCGCCGAATTCGCTAAACGGAAAGGAATCTATTCTCACATCTGCTTTCATATCCTTCCGCACAAAGCCTATATCTTTATTGGTAATGAAAACTTCAGCAATGTAATTTTCGTTGGGGACGATTTGTAATAGTTTTTGGGTAGGGTTAGCTACATAACCAGGACTTTTTGCCTGTAAATCAAAAACTGTACCTGAGACGGGGGCGCGGAGTTCTTGATATTTTAAATTCAACTGGGCTTGAGAAATTTTGCTGTTGATGTCTGCTAAATTCTGCTCATTATCTAGCACAATTTTCATGAATTGGCTGTCTATTTCTGCAATGCGTTGTTTATTGCTAGCTATTTTTTCTAAGATGGTTTTATCAGAAGCAGCTACAGTATTAGTAAACTGTTGCTTCCCTTTTTCAATATCATATTCTAGGCGTTTTTGTTCTTCTACTAATTGGGCGACTTCTGCTGTGAGATTTTGTACTTGCTGTTGTTGGTTAAGGTATTGTAACTGAGAAATACCGCCTTCTTCGGCTAATATTTTGAGCCTATCTAATATCTGCTGTTGAATAACTAAACTTGCTTGTGTATCTTGGAGTTTGACTGTTGTCTGTGATAGTTGTTTGCGAGTTTTGGCTACTTCTAAACGAGCAGCAGCAGCACGAGATTCTAGTTCTGTTTTGGAGATTTGTAGCTGTAGTTGTTCATCTTTATCTAAGCCTACACCTGTAGTAGAGTTTTTTAATTGAGTACGCAACAATTCATTTTCTGCAACTAGTGCTGCTCGACTTCTCAACAGAAATACGGCATCTTTCGGTAGTTGACTGCGTAAAAATTCCAGTTCAGATGTAATACCAGAAGTGGCTCCCATTAAGCGGCGATAAATTTGATTCTCCCGCATTAAAGCCGAGCGAATCTTGTTTAATGACTCTAATTGAGCAACGGTAGCCACGGTTTCAAAAGTTAATAATAAATCTCCTTTATTAACTTTTTGCCCATCTTTGATAAAGACTTCTCTGACCACACCATTGACAGGTGCTTGTACATCTTTGACAGTTCCCTCTGGTTTTAATTGACCAGTTGCTGGTACTACCTGTTCGATTTTGGCAAAATATGCCCAACCAATCCCTACACAGGCTAATCCTATAAGGGTCAGCATGATTGTTCGCGACCAAATAGGAGATTGACGCAGGACAACTGACTGTTCAAATTCATGATTATTAAAGTTAGCTAAAGATTGATTATCTACTTGAGTTTTTGGCACAAGTTGCGAGTCAAGCTTGACAACTTTATCTTCTTTGCCATTGCCATTATTACCATTGAGGCGATTACCATTTAGTTGAGTCATAAAATTTTGGTGGTTGATTGTTGACTGTTGACTGTTGACTGTTTACCCTGAGCGAAGCCGTTCGCGGAGCGTCTCGCAGAGAAGGGTTGACTATTGACTATTGACCAATTACAAATTGACTTCCTGTTGTTGATACAGGTAAAAATAATGACCTCTAGCCGCCATTAGTTCTTGGTGGCTTCCTTGTTCTATGACTTTCCCACCGTCCATGACGATGATGATATCTGCATGACTGACGGTGTTGAGGCGGTGGGTGATAAAGAAGACTGTGTTACTGCGAAAGGCTTGGGCTAAGTTTAAGCAAACTTGTCTTTCTGTGGGATAGTCTAAGGCACTGGTGGCTTCATCTAATACTAATAATTTTGGTCTTTGGAGAATGGAACGGGCGATCGCAATTCTTTGTCTTTGTCCCCCAGAAAGCCCCGCACCACGTTCGCCGACACGGGTATTATAACCGTTCGGTAAGCTCATAATAAACTCGTGGGCAGCAGCAATTTTCGCCGCTTCGATGATTTCTTCGGTGCTAGCATCGGGGTTCGTTAGAGCAATATTTTCTTGCACTGTCCCGTCAAATAACAGGGTTTCTTGCGGTACTACACCAATTTGTCGTCGCAATGAGTAGAGTTCGACTTTGGAAATGTCGTACCCATCAATCAAAATTCTCCCGGCTTCTACGTCGTACAAGCGCAGCAGTAATTTCATCATCGTACTTTTACCGGAACCGCTTTGTCCGACTATCCCAACAAATTTACCGACTGGTATTTCTACATTGACGTTGGATAGTTGCAAGGGGCCGCTTTGGGCAAATCTGAAGGAGATATTCTCATATTTGACAGACCCTTGAATCTCTGGGAGGGGGATATTGTAGCGATCGATTTCCGCTTCTTGGGGTGTATCAACAATATCACTCAATCGTTCTAAGGATAAAGCTGTTTCTTGGAAACTTTGCCATAGTTGCGCTAACCGTAAAATTGGGCTGGTGACATAACCTGAGATAATTCTAAAGGCGATTAATTCTCCTAAAGTCAAGTCACCTTCCAGTACCAGATAAGCACCCACCCACAACACGAGTAAGCTGCTGAGTTTGTTGAGGAATTGACTAGTGGAGTTAGCTAGGGTGGAGGTGACAACGGTTTTAAAACCAGATGCTACATATCGAGCATACCGCTCTTGCCAAGAAAAGCGCGATCGCAGTTCGATGTTCTGCGCTTTTACTGTCTGAATACCCGACATCACCTCAACTAAATATGATTGGGTTTCTGAGTTGCGTTCGGCTTTGGCTCGTAACTGTCTACTCACAGTCGGCGATGCAATGAGGGTGATGACGACAAATATAGGAATTGTCCCTAACCCGACTAAGGTGAGTTGCCAGCTATAAAATAGCATGACGACAATATAAACTACCGAGAAGACGGCATCTAACCCTACTGTTAATGCTGTACCTGTGAGAAAGGAGCGAATATTTTCTAATTCGTTAATGCGGGTGGCGAGTTCACCCACGGGGCGCTTTTCAAAGTAGCGTAGGGGTAGCCTGAGTAAGTGGTCAATAATTTGTGACCCCAAACCCATATCGATGCGGTTGGTAGTATCAACGAATAAGTAAGTTCTTAAGGTGGTGAGGACTGCTTCAAACACACCAACAACTAACAGCAAAACCCCCAAAATATTCAGCGTACTGATACTATTTTGGACGATGACTTTATCAATAATTAGCTGAATAACTAAAGGATTGGCTAAGGCTGCTAGTTGGACAAAGAAGGAAGCAATAAAAACTTCTATGAGAACTCGCCGATGGCGCGATAGGTATGGGAGAAACCACCGCAAACCGAAGCGTTCTTTTGGTGTTTCTTTGGTGGAAGACAGCAGCAACACCCTAATTTGTGGGGGATAACTGTCTGGGACAAGTTCTAAATGCTCGATAATTTGCGCGGGTTTGCAGCTTACTATACCTTGGGATGGTACACCTAAAACTACCTTATTGGCATCGGCTGCATATAAAACAGCATAACCATCACCATAGCGGACTAATGCAGGGGTAGGTACACGGGTAATAGCCGCCGCAGGTAAATCTACTAGATTGGTTTTGAGTCCAATTAATTCTGAGAGGTAAGCGCAAGCTGGGAAGGAAATGCTACCTTGACGTTTAATTTGCTCGTTTAAAATGCGGCGCACCACTTCTTTGCGGAAGGGAATTTGCAGGTGCTTGGTCAGCATTTGGAAACAAGCAAATGTGGAATTTAATTCTCCCTTACCCCGGATAAAGGGGAATTTTTGCTTTTGTGTATTGTAGTTGGAGGAAGTTGATGAGGGAATTTCTTCCTCGCTGGCGTAGGGAATATCCAGAATTTCTGCAACCACTGACTGGCTATCACTAACAGCCAGTTCGCCAAATTGGTGATAATCGCTATGCAGGAATGATAAATCTAACGGCGATAAACCCATCAACCGCGCCGGACTTTTTCCTGTGACCTCAATTACCCGATTACCATCTTCACAGTCGAGGCGAGAACCAACTGGGTAATTTGTCACTGTACCGCCACTGACAAACCACACCTTTTCACTATCTAATTGATGGTAAAAATTTCGCCCAGGGGTAAGATAATCGACTTTGGCGTTTTGCAAAGCTTGTATAGCCATTTGGTCAAGATTAGTTACTACTTGCGCTTGCTCGGCTAACTGGGAACTCAAAACATCGAAAACCTCGATAATGTAGCTTCGGTTTTGTCGCCCATGAGCAAAGGCTGGGTAAGATTCCAACAGATGTAGGTAATCAGTGGCGTTTAAGGTTAAACCTATCACTTCATCGCTAGAAGCGATCGCTGTTTCACAAGCCACACCACGCAATAACCCGATTTCACCAATAATTTCCCCCTTTTTTAGCAACTGGAGGGTATTAGGAACTTGCGTTTGCGGGTCAAATCCCAACAGGCGCACCTGTCCTTCATATATGATTGTGATCCGGTCTGGCGTTTTTTCTTTACCAATAATTTTCTGCCCGATTCGGTAGCGTAATGGCTGTATCTTTTCTAAAAGATGATTCAGTTCTGTCGCCGGGAGTTGGTCAAATCCCTCCAAGCTGACAAGAAACTCTTGAAAAGCGCTCTTGATATAAGTCATTTTTGATGCTGTTAAATATTTATCTCTATATTGAATAATTTAGAGGTTAGCAGACTAAAAACTTTAAGTGATTAATCTTTCGATGAAAGATAAAATATTTCATGTTAACTGTGTATTCTCCGCCAAGTCCGCGCACCTGTAAACAGGTTCACATACAGCAGATTGCAGGTGAATGAGGGAGAAATTTTCTCTAAAAACTCATATATAGTAGGTGACAGGTGATAGGTGATAGGTGACAGCCTTACAAGCAGCTTGGTGGAAGGATTTGATGATTTATCTATGTCCTAACCTATCTGGCTACTGCTATAAAACAGAATTTCCACTCTGTTAAGAGTTACAAGTTACCTTTTCCCTGCTGTATGACGTTACACAAAGATAGTTTTCATAAATTTATTTAATGGTTATGAAGATACACCCAGCCTAAAAGTAGCATAATTCTACTTTTAGTCAATTTTATCGGTGTAACTTATTGGCGGCGATCGCTTTTTTCTCCCACAGCAAACCAAAACCCCTATTCTCAGCTACAGTTAATTGCAGAAACAAAGTTAGAAACATCCTATGTATCCACAACGCATCGAACCTCAACCTGGACAAGAATCTGTGTGGGACTATCCCCGTCCCCCGCGCTTGGAAGACACAAGCAAACACATTCAAATTATTTTTAACGGAGTAATCATAGCCGATACCCGCAACGCCAAAAGGGTTTTAGAAACTAGCCATCCTCCTTCTTATTACCTCCCTCCCGAAGATATCAAAATGGAATACCTTGTTTTAACCCCTCAGTCCAGTTTTTGCGAGTGGAAAGGACGTGCTGGTTACTACACAATCAGGGTAGAAGATAAAGAAGTGCAAAATGCAGCTTGGTTTTACCCCAGTCCCACAGCCAACTTTGCCTCAATTAAAGATCATGTAGCATTTTATGCCCATCTGATGGATGTTTGCTATGTAAATGGGGAAAAAGTGGAACCACAGCCAGGTAACTTTTACGGTGGTTGGATAACTAGCGATGTTGTTGGGCCTTTTAAGGGTATTCCTGGTAGTTGGGGCTGGTAATTACCATCATGTTTTTTGAACTCGATTGAGTAATGCTGGCTTATTTACCGAAAAATTGGGTTTAAAGCCCCGCCCTAGAAGGGCGGCTTTTGTGGTAGTATAACTGTAGCGGTACGCACAAATGAAAAACGAAGTAGGTCAAGCGGACGCGTATCTCTATTGCAAGGTCGTAGCTGGGGAAGCTGGGGAGGCTGGGGGAGAAAGAAGTTTTCCAATATACATAATTAACTGGACGTTTTTCTCCGATAATTATGCAATCAAGGGAAAGTTTAAAAGCTAAAAAATAGTCAAAATTAGTGTTGCATTAACCAAGGTGATGGACTATTTATCATGCTTACAAGACCTGCCAAAACTTGGTTATAAATTCCATAAATTTCTCTACCTGTTTCAATATCCAGGTAATCACATTTAACTGCAAATTTAATCCATGTTTGAGTTTCTGCTGCTTCAGCCTCGCAGTCGTTAAGTTTAGCTACAAATGCAGCTTCATATCGACGCTTTCTCCAGGCTTCTGCAAAATTTGCACATACAGAGCGTGACGAGCGGCGGATTTGGTCAGTTAATGAATAACGTTCCTCTACTGGAAACTTTTTCGATAATTCAAAAAGTCGCATGGCAGCATCGAACGCTTTTTTGTATACATCCAAATCCTCATGACTTCTAAATTTTTCTCGGCTCATCTTAATCAATTGAGTTCGGTGTTTTCAGAAAGCGATCGCTTCGGGCTGGTGGCGCTTACTCCTAGTTATATTATCTTGGAAATTTAAATTTATTAACTATTTATGGATGTCAGAAAATTCTAATTATCTACATAAGCATAAGTATAATTAATAACTATATTAGTAGATTTGAAAACATCTTTCTCCCCCAGCTCCCCCAGCTTGCGAGGTTCGACCGAGCATCTCTATTGTGCGGTCGCTGCTGCTATCAATAAATTTTGCTTCGCACCCGTGTAATATAGCAGTAGCCACATAGGTTAGGACATTGATAAATCGTAAAATATTTATGGACAGAAGCTTAAACGCCTGTCCCCTGTCCCCTGTCACCTGTCCCCTGCTATACATGGTAAATCATCTATCAGGTTGCAAGTCTTGTTCTAATTGCAATGCTTCATCTACTATTGCATTTGTAAATTTTCTACTTTTTAAGTAAGTATGGTAAGCTGCCACTGGCACTGTCAATACATCACTCCAGGCTTGTTCTGCTTGATGAAAATATTGAATTTTTGAGTTGTTTGCAGAGCATAAGCTCTCATTTGTTAACCCTAAGTGCTGGATTTCTGATATTGATGGCAATTCAGAAATTAACCCATTATGATAGTCTCTTACCGTCAGCAGATAGTCATAAATCTGGCGGGAGAGTCGTTTACCAACGGGCTGTAGTAAGTTACAAACTAGCGCAGGAATAATATGCCAAGTCTCTGCCAACAAATCTTGACATAATCCAAATATTTTGGCAGGAATTAGTAAATCTACATCACTAATCAAATCGGTTTCTACTGATAGCAACATCACAGAAACAATCAACCATTGCTCTTCTATTTCTATGGACAGTTCAGGTTCTTTGACAATTATTACATAGCGCGGTAGTGAGTTGCCTGCTAAAAAACTTTGTGCTAAGGGAGAGTACAAAGTTTGTTGCTCTTGAATTGAGAACTTTAAAGGACTTTGTACTAAGCGACTCACTTCCCAAATTTCTCCGGGTTGTGGCGTTGATATATTATACCTTTGCTTATTTAAAAATCTAAATTCACCCAAGTTTATCTGCATATGTTTGTAGTTTTATATAACGATGACTGAAAAGGCAATGTTTAAAATACGATAGTAGCAAATCCATATATTATTTAACAAGTGAAGTTTTCAATTATGATAATTCATTCTAATCCAGATAATCTGGCTATGAGGCGCGTTTTTATTGTCTTACCACTGTTTTGTTGAGCGCTTATATGCTGTCTTTTGCTGACGAGTTTCTAGCTGTTTCTCCTTCACATCTTTAATTTCCAATAGTCCTAATAACTCAGCAATACGTCCTAAGAGTTCTTGCCATCTCTTGGAGACTTCGCCCTGGCTAATTCTTAATTCAGCAGCAATTTGAGTTTGTGTTTTACCATCAACTTTTCCTTGCCATAATTTGAGATAATTTCGGTGTGGATAGCATTTATCAAGTTGGGAAATAGACTCTAGTGCTTTAACAATTAAATCTGCACGCTCTGTTACATCTAATGTGCTAAAATCATCAGGAATTGTGTCTAATAGAGACATATCTGTTCCTGGGATGTTATCATCTAAACTCTGGCACTTCCGCAGATTTTCTTTACGAACAAAATCAATAATTACACATCTAGCTACAGCAACAGCCCAGGAATAAAACTGTTCTAAACTCCCTTCTCGGAACTTTGCTGATTGCAAAGCCGATAATACTTTTAAATAGGCAGCCTGAAAAGCATCTTCCCAAGATAAACCTGTTTCTCTAGTGTATTTACGAGCAATCTTTTCTAATCTCTGCTGATAGTCAACGCTGACTAGAATGCCTTGATAAGAAGACAATAACTCCTGTTCTAATAGCATAAGTTCTTAGGTAAAATTAATTTGAGAAGCTAGATGCAGTCACACCTTATAAAACACACTAACTATATGGCTCTCAATTTTTATAATGCATATATTTAGTTATGTTTTATGCCCAAAAAATCTTGAAGCTATCAAGTAAATTCCTAACTTCTAAAATAATTTTTATCCAAAAAAATATCAATATTATTGGACAACGTAAGTGGACAAAAATACATAGACTATTGCACTTATCTTCTTCAGCGATATATAAAAAAAAGATTTATATTCCGCTAATTCAGTATGAAAAAAGTTTTAATTTTAATTAAACTTATAATTTTCATTGCTTAAAACTCATTTTTTCAATGTATTCAAAGGATTTTTTAGACTATATTTAGGCAATTAAGTGGAATATATTAATATTAAGTTATTAACGGATGAAAGATTTATAATTTTCTAATAAGTAGAGACACTTAATTAAATATAAGTTTGTAGTAAGGACTTTAGTCCTTTCAAACCCAGCAATAGAGCGATAAATCGCTTACTACGAACAACAACTCATTTTATATTTAATTATGTCTACCTACTTACAGAAGAATTTATTGAATATAGGAATCCGGTTTGATTACTGAACGTATTTGCGTAGGGAGGGAACAGGGATTTGAAGTTCTTACTCTCACAGAGGCAGCACCAGTTAAATTTTTGACTAACATAAAAAAACCTGGATTTTTCCAGGTCACATATCAAAATATATACGAGATTTCAAAGATTCACTTTAATAAGTAGTTGAACAAAATTAATGCTGAATGGGCGACGAAGCGGTTAGAGAAGTATGAGGAAGTTTAGCCATAGATGATGGAAATAAGCTAATGGATGGCTACATACCAATTATGGGCTTTTGTTACTGCCAGGAGCGGGCAGCACATCAATTAAAAACAGAAACGCTGTATTTAGTGCTTCCGGGCTAGCTGCTAAACGAGGATTGAGTGCGCGTAAAACGGTGAGATAATTAGCAGCAGTTTCGAGACCACCGCCACTAACCATAGCAGATTGTTCATTAGAGATTTGGTTGAACAGTTCGTTATTTGTGAGATTGATAATTTGCATAATATCTTCTGCTTAATTAATAGAATGGAAATGAAGAGTGAAAACGAATATTTAATGCAAAATATCTCCAAATAGTCCACAAAAAAATGGGGTAAGTGCAGAATAGCATTGCGCCTATTATTAGCCAAAAAGTCAAGTAATTATTCACTACTCTACCCTCTGAAAAATTGCCAAAAAACTTAATTTATTCTAGAAGGTAGGGATAGTGAATATTTAAGGAGGAAGCCGTCTATTATCATAGGAGGTTTAATAAACGCGGACACCTCACTCACTCTTAAGTGTTGAGTACTCTGTCAAATTTGTTAAGAGTGAGCAAGGGCGCGTTCTTCACCTCATTTGATGAACAAGCTAAAGGGAGGTTAAAAAATGATTATCCATGTGTAAATACTTTTTGGATAAGCGTAAACTACTCCCTTTTAGTCTGGTAAAAGGTTAAAGGGCAAGGGATAAAAGTGAATTCAAACCTTTGGAATTTACCCTTTCCTCCTTAACCGAAAATTGATGTTCCATGTGCGGATATCTGTGGGTTAGTTGCTAACAAGAACGCTGTATTTAGTTGAGTAGCAGAGTTCCTTAATCCGGGTATCAAGGCGTTAGTAACTGCTAGATAATTAGCAGCAGATGCGAGATTACCGCCACTGACGCTAGCAGATTCTTCAGAAGAAACTTGGGTGAACATTTCGTTGTTTTCGAGGTCGATAATTTGCAACATAATTATGTTTTCCTTAATTAACAGCATCAGGATTAAAAGTGAAGTGGCACTTTTTCATAGCGAAAAGGTACACACATCGCTACCAGTCACAGTTCACATCAAGGTAAATATCCAAGTAAAATGTTTGCTGATAGTCAAACTTCCTTGTCTATTTGTGAACTTAATCGTGAACCGTTCCTATTCTCTTAAACGAACAGTCAATGCAAAATATTCCAAACCGGGCAAGAAAAATTTTAGGATTGCAGAAATAGGTATTGCGCCTATTATTAGCGTTACAGGAAACTACTACTAGAGGTAGATATAGCCTAGCTATTATGAAGAGCAATATAGCTAACTGTATCTAAAACAGAAGGTGACACACCTGAGAAATGATGCCTAAAACCCCTATTCTTTCGTTCTGTAGTTCCTAAACTTTGCCTAAATTGAGTTCTTCTAGGCAAAGTCATGGCTAATTTTGGAATATTTTACATTGGGTGTTCGTTAAAGAGAATAGAAATAACTAATCATCAAGTTCACAGATAGAAGAGGAAGTTACCGTATTTTCCCACTGTAAAAAGTGCGACTTCATCTTCCCCTTCATTAGAGTTTTTGAACTCAGGACAATATTTTCTTCTTAATTTTTTCTTACTTGCGCCCAGTTCTATCCATGATGTGGTGGGCATTATTGCCCACCCTCTGCTTACGTGTTAACTGATGACTGATGGAGATTTAGCGCATATTCCCTAAATCTTTCTAAGTCAGCTTGAATTGTTGATTCCACCGCCCGTCCTAAAAACAGGTTATCCATGATTCTGCCCAAAAAGCCAGGGATAGCATAGGAAATAGTCATCTTAACGATACTATGACCGTGGCGATCGTAAAAGCGGATAGCGCCTTGGTTAGGTAAACCGTCAATCGATTCCCATTGAATGATTTGATGGGGTATCACTTTGGTAATGCGGGATTTCCAAGTAAATTCCAGCCCACCAGTATTGAGTTTCCACAGTGATAGATCGGGATTTTCTGGTGGTACTTTCACAGAATCAATCCACTTCATCCACTTGGGCATTTGCTCCAAGTCAGCCCACAACCCCCATACTAGTTCTATGGGGGCTGCTACTTCTACCTGTACGCTATGTTCTAGCCAGTTAGACATTCTATTTCGGATTTGAGATGTGATTAGATTAGCAGCTATAACTCTATTTTTTAATATCCTCTAGGATAGCTTTTGCTGCCTGCCGTCCAGAAAGTGTTGCGCCTTCCATGCTGTCGATGTAGTCTTGCTGGGTATAACTACCTGCGAGGAAGAAATTTGCTATGGGAGTTTTCTGCTTGGGACGGTAAACATCCATACCTGGGGCTTCTCTGTAGAGAGATTGCGCTAGTTTGACTACGTTGTACCAAGTCATATTTAGTTCCCTTGATGAGGGGAACAGTTCATGCACTTGTTTGAGGACGTGTTGGGCGATCGCATCGTTACTTTGCTTAATAAACGGATCTCCCGGTGTCAGCACCAGTTGTAATAATGAGCCTTGACCTGGGCGATAATAATCACTGGGGCTAGTTAAAGCCAAGTCAGCAAAACAGGAAAAATCAGCATCTGCAGTATATAACAAGTTATCTAGCCCGGCTGCTTGGTTTAGCTGTTTGCGTTTCTCCTGGTCTTGCAGTTCTGTCACCCAGCCGTCAAACCTCATCTGCACAGTAGCGACTGGTACTGCATCTAACTTATAGATATTATCAAATTCTGACCATTTGCGCCATTCTGGGGGTAAAACTCGCTGGATTCCGGGAATATCGCAAGCACAGACATAGGCATCGGCGGTAATCTCTTCTAACTCATCGCCTTGGGCAACTACTATGCTGGTGACGCGAGTTTGTCCTTCTACTTCGGCATACTTAATTTCCCGCACTTGCCGACGAGTATATACTTTTGTCCCTCTGGCTTCCAAGTATTTCAGGATGGGTTTGTGTAGATATTCATCCGGCGAACCTTCCAACATCCGCAACACGGAAGCTTCGCTTTTGACTGCGAAGAATTGGAAGATTGTCAGCATACAACGGGCGGAGATATTTTCACAATCAATAAAGCCCAAAGCGTAAGCTATGGGGTTCCACATCCGTTTGATACTACCGTTACTACCACCATGACTGCGAAACCAATCGGCAAAGCTAACTTTATCTAGGTTGCGAATGGTTCTCATTGCGCCGTCAAAGTCTACTAACCCCCGGACTATGGGGCTTGTACCCAAGGCGATCGCATTTTGCAGTTTATCCTGTAATGACAGTTGAGAGGTAGTAAAAAACGCCTTCAATCCATTGAAGGGCGCACCTGTAAAGAAGCGAAAATCTAAAGCACCAAGATTTCCGCCTTTATTAACAAAGGTGTGGGTATGTTCTTTCAGACGTAAATGAGAAAATGCCCCCACCTTATTCATCAGTTCAAACAGTTGGTAGTAGCACCCAAAAAAGACGTGCAAACCCATTTCAACATGGTTTCCATCGCCATCAATCCAACTGCCAACTTTACCACCAACAAACGGACGGGACTCAAAAATTTGGACTTCACAGCCAGCATCAGCTAAATCTATAGCGGTTGCTAGCCCAGCCAATCCCGCACCTACGATTGCAACGCGCATTCCGTCCTTCCTTATTCACCTTCTTTACAAATTGTAACTGGGTTGGTGTCGGAATTGGCTATTTGTACAAATTCAAGCAGATGTTGCCAGACAACAAGATTATGCCCCTGATGATCAATATGCTTTTATTAATCCTTGGAATTTATTAACCGGATACACGGGACTCCACGCTTGTGTATTCCAGTCAGCTAACTTTCGTTAGTCAAAACAGACTAAAAAAGCATGGATGTAAATCGCCACAAAAATTGAATTACCTGCTAATGACTTGTTTCTTTGTTGTCATCTGTTGTGGGTAAACTTCTAATAAGCTCCCTAATTACATCAGTTGCTGGTCTACCTGTCTGCTGACAATATTTTTCCAGTTTTTCTGATTCTTGTGCTGCTAAGTTAACTGTTATGCGTTTAACCGCCCATTTTTTATTAGTCATTATCATGCTATTTGCTATACATTGACATCATCAACAACAACTCAATCAAACATGAGGATGATCAGATTATCAGAATTTGTGACACGAAACAAGCGATACCTTTAATCAGAAAAATGCTTTGTTTATCAAAAAATTCATCCTTTTTCCAGAAAACATAATGAATTAATTACTATTGCTGAAAGAATAATACTGTCAGGTGACTCTTTTAGAGAATAACCTTAACAATAGGAACCGGAAGTTTGGCAACTAAATTGTATAGATGAGTCTAACTTATTTAATGTTAACTCAGTTAAATTTTACCAAATTTAAATTATCTAAAGTAGGTAACTAGTTCATCTCATATCACCTACCAGTTGGATAGATCATCTTCCATAAGTAATCACATTCAACCAGAGGTTTTATATTTGATTTTTAAAATACACTTAGGTTGGAGAATACCCATAAGGGACTTCTAACTAAAAAAATATACAATCACTTTGGGGAGCAGGAAGAGAAGTCGCAAGGAGGGTTTCCCTCCGGGCGAACTTCGGGGGAGCAGGGGAGTAAGAATATAATCAGTTTCTCAGCTTTCACTCATTGAATAATTTAATTTCTGGAAGCCCAGAAAACCATGATAAGTTGGGCAATGAAATTCCTACAAATACTACAAAATTTGACTTTTTTTAGGATTTAAGTTGGATTTATATAGATATCATTAAGCGATCGCTCTTATGCTTTATGTGAGTAAACACCACAAAGTTATACTTTGGGTGATGTGTCAGTTTTTCCACATCTGCGTTATACCATTTCACGAAATACCTGATACACATGACAAACCTCTAATTCTTTCCCCCTGCTCCCTGCCCCCCTGCTGCCTGTGTGTATCAATATTAAAGTGAAACGGTATCACCTGTTTCCTATTCCCTATTTGCATTTATTCCAGTTGAAACTGGGGCATAAGTTGGAGAGTTCCCAGACCTAAATCTTTGGGGGAGAGCGATCGCGCTTCAAATAAAGCCATCATATCTCGCAACTGGGGATTACCACGGGAAGAGCCTGTCAAGCCTTTGGCAATAATTAATCCACAGAAACCTTTAGTATTTTTACAGCGTTGGTTCCACTTACGTCTGGCTTCTACGTGGACGGGATCATCATCCAAAAATTCACCAAATAGGAAGAGTTCCCCATTTTCAGTTTGCAGTAAACCCAAGTCGTAGCGATCGCCATCAAAGGGGTCAGCACCAGGATTAAAGCAGATAGCTTTCAATCCCCCGGCGGCTTCAATATTTTCAATCACAGTTTTGGCTTTGGGGCGGGAGGTTTGAATTAAAATTACAGGTAGACCATCACCCACTTGTTTAAATTCACCCACTTGATGATATTTCACCCCTTGGCGCAGATAATCTAACATTTCCCAAGAAACTACACCCAAACTGAGAAAGGAGTCTTCTGGGATTAAATCATCACGCAAGGAACGAGACTCTAGGGAAGCTAATTCCTCAAAATCTTCCTCATCCATAATTACATCTGCCATTTCTTCTAACTCTGCGGCGAGTTGTGGCATAGTAGAAACAGTGACAGACACTGCCTTAGTTGCTTCATCGGATGCAGGCAGAGAAATGCGATAGCGACGACTCAGGCTAGGAAACTCCTGACTCGACAATTGCCGACGATGGTCACGAATGAAGCGATAAAAGCTTTCTAAAGCTAAGAAGACGACAGCCGCCTCTTCATCGTACAAAACAGAGCGTAACCCTTCTAAAGGATGGATGTTGCCAAAGGTAGGAGTCAGGTCTGATAATGCCAAATCACCTAAATCATCAAATCCATCTTCATCATCAATGTCATCCTCATGCTCAAAAGTGAGAAACAAGCAGTCTTGTTTGAGAAAAGCCTCTTCTAAATGTCCGTGGGATTCTTCATTATTTAAAACTGCTGCACGAAATTGCTTGAGAGAATCTTCCGAACGATAAAACAAGATTCCATACTCCATCCCCAGCATTCCCATAACTGAGGCGTAGACTGTGCCGACATCCCATTTATTAATTTCTATAGATATAATTTGCTGTTCTTCTATAAATTCCCAAGGGGCTGCTTGCCACATAGCATACGCTTTTTCGTGTAAAGCTTTGGCATACTGGGGAGGGATATCGGGAACTTGACTATCAATAATTTCGGTAAATCCACGAAACAGTTCATCAATTAAGGGCAACTCTGGTGCATAATCTATGGCGATATCCAAATCTTGGAGTACGCCACGCAGATAAAACTGGATTTCGCGATCGCGTACCACAATTCTTTGAGGTCGCGCGGGTTTGGCGGGACTCTGGGGATGCTCCATTGCTCGCATTAAGGTGCGAACAATTGCTTCTGGGCCAGTTTCTTCTGATATAACATCCATCCCCCGCACAATGCCTTGTGAGCCGTCCACCCACAAAATACAATCACCCTTGGATTCTGATGGAAAATTTGGCGTATGCGGTGATGATAACGGACGGCGATCGCCCTCCCATACAGAAGGAATTTGGGTTAATTTCTTCAACCGACGACTGGTAGAGCGATTAAAACTTGTCATAGAGATGGGTTAGTCAGAAACAAGCGGAACAGAACATTTTGGGGATGGCTGGCCAGGAAACAATTTTTCTTGGCTTGATTGTGGCTCAGGCTGTCAGGTAGCTGGAACTCTCAAAATACCAAATCTTTAACAGTTATAGGTCATCAGTTATCAGTTTGATGAATAAATTAGGTAACGGTTTACCTACTATAAGGGTGGAAAGCCTTGGTGCGCCGTCACACCACACCCCATACTTGATAACTGTTTACTTTTGACTGTTCATTGATTTAAACACACTGAGTCTCTCAATTCTAGAATAAAAATCTTTGCCTGCTTTTGACAGACTGTTTACAATTTGGCAATTAGCGTCATTAATGTCGCTAGAATGGATACAAAAATTGAAAAACCACCCAAGGGCTTTTCCTAGCCCAAAACGGATATATTAAATCATCTAAGGAGTTGAAAATCCCATGACACAAGCAACTCAGCCTCAACAACGCGGCATACTGTTGAGCGAAGCGGCTTTACGACAAGTAAAAGCCCTGCAAGAAAAGCAAGGTCAAGATTTATGTTTGCGGGTAGGAGTGCGCCAAGGTGGCTGCTCTGGGATGTCTTACATCATGGACTTTGAGCAAGAAAGTAAGATCACTCCCCAGGATGAAGTTTTTGATTACGATGGCTTTAAAATTGTCTGCGATCGCAAAAGTCTTTTATATCTTTACGGCTTAATGCTTGATTATAGCGATGCCATGATCGGTGGTGGTTTCCAATTCACCAATCCTAATGCTTCTCAGACCTGCGGTTGCGGTAAGTCATTTGGGGTGTAGAATTGTCAGTTGTCAGTGGTCAGTTGTTAGTTACTCATGACTACTGACTAATGACTAATGACTAATGACTAAATAACCAATGACTGATAACGTTGATTCTCTATTTGATAAAGGTTTAGAACGCTATAAGGCGGGAGAGCCTGCTGCTGACTTGATTCCTGTGTTTAAGGAAGTGTGCGATCGCGCTCCTAAAGCCAGTGCAGCTTGGATTTGCCTCGCTTGGTTGTATCTCCTAGAAGATAAGCCAAACTTAGCTCTCAAGGCTGCACAAAAGGCGGTAAAAATCAATCCCCAAGACCCACAAGGTAGGGTAAATCTCGCTGTGGCTATGTTGGAAACTGGTCAAAAAGGTTTACGTCAACATATTGACATTGCAAAACAGTTAATTCTTGTCAATCCCGAATGGCAACAAGACCTGGAAAATAGTATTGCAGACGGATTTAGCCGAAAACCTGATTGGCAAAGCTTGGCGAAAGTCCAAAACTGGTTATTTAATGAATAGGGATTAGGGACTAGGGACTGGGGACTCAATCAGTGAACAGTGAAAAGTGAACAGTTATCACGGGTATAGTGGAGGATTTAGAACCGCTACTCAACCTAACGCAAATTATTGGCGTGATGTTTCTCCCAGGGATTTAACTGATAACTGAAATACCCAGTACCCAATCCCCAATACCCAATACCCAATACCCTTATGAAAGATAAATTACTAAACTGGCTCAACTTAATTTTAGTAGCGGATGTATTTTTGGTATTCTTAGGCTTTGGTTGGTTTGCGATCGCCGTCATCGGTGAAGCAGCAGGAATTAATCTAGGTCTAGATTTGTGGCACAAACTCTGGCAACCTGTATTCAACCCAGCCATTGGTATCCTCATGGGTGGTGCAATTCTCAGTGGTTTAATCAGTTGGGTGTCTCGGAAATTCCTTTCTAGTCAATAGTTGATAATTCAGTTGATAAATAGGTAAGGGAGGAACTGAAACTGAGACATATGAGGTTTTAATTATAATGGAACCTACAACTGAACAGTTAAAGGCTTTCTAAGCTTTGTGTGTGCGAATAAGCAACCTATTTCAAACAATTGAGCTAACTAGATACGATACGCGATCGCAAAGAATAGTGGTACTGATAGGACAAACAATTCAAGTAGAGATTTTAAGTAACGGTGAGACAATAATACAATGAGTGATTCCGATTATTTGCAATTATCTGAAGGAGAATTAAGGGAGTACGTAAAACGTCATCCCCAAGACGAAGAAGCTTTTCAGCATTATCTCAAGATTATGAGAGCCAAGCCTAATAGAGTAGTGGTTAGCACAGGTGAACAATTAGAGATTGAGCTGAAAAAAAGAATAATTTCCTAACCACTGACCACCGACCAACAGCATTATTTCAAAATATCTTGTAGTGCTGGTTGTAAATTAGGATACTGATATTTAATCCCCGCTTCTAAAGCACGTTTGGGAAGTACCTGCTGACCTTCTAGCACAACGATCGCTCCATCTCCTAGAAGAGCTTCTAAAGCAAAAGCAGGGACGGGTAGCCATGAAGGACGGTTCATTACTTGACCCATTGTTTGGCTTAAATCATTCATGCGTACAGGGTTTGGTGCAGTAGCGTTATATACCCCTTCTAGTTGGGGATTGGTTAAAGCTTGCACAATCAGATTCACCACATCATCAATGTGAATCCAAGAAAACCATTGACGACCACTTCCTATAGGCCCCCCAGCATAGAGTTTGAACGGGGTAATCATTTTTCCTAAAGCGCCACCCAAGCCTAGAACAATACCTAAACGCAGTATCACTAAGCGAAGCCCTAATTCTCTCACTTTTTGGGCTTCAGCTTCCCAGGCTTGACAAACTTGGGCGAGAAAATCTCGACCAGAAGCACTATTTTCATCAAAGGTAGCTGTTTCACTTGTACCGTAGTAACCAATCGCGGAAGCATTAACTAACACTGTAGGTTTGGGATTGGCTTTTGCTATGGCTTCAACTATTTTTTGTGTACCTAGTTGACGACTGTTAAGAATTTCTCTTTTGTGTGCTGGTGTCCAGCGAGTTTCGGCGATGGGTTCTCCTGCTAAATTGACCACACCATCACAACCAGCAATTACATCTTGCCACGCCCCGGATGTGGTGGGTGTATAAGCCACAATTTCTACATTGGGAAACGTTTGAGCAGGAAAGTTTCTCCTAGCTGATGTAGTGTTACGGGTCAAGATGATGATTTGATGACCTTCTTTGTGTAGTCGTTGTACCAACCGAGTACCGACAAATCCTGTTGCGCCTGTAATTGCTACTTTCATAATGCACCTTCACCAAATCCTTATTTTAAAGTTTTTTATCAATTTTTCAACTTATGTTTCGGGATTGGGGATTGGGGATTGGGATTAGCCAATACCCCATATAACTAAGTTAACGTGAGTTCGACCAGCGTTGTTTTGACCTCACCCCCAACCCCTCTCCTGGTAGGAGAGGGGTTGGGGGTGAGGTATTTTTTCGTTTCTCCTTCCTCTCCTCGTAGGAGAGGGAGGTTGGGAGGGAGAGGTTCATCGAACTCACGTTAAGTTAAGTATAGTTATTTGTTTTTGGTGGTGAATATGGTGGTAAACATCATCAAAATACCACCGATAAAAATCGTCAGCGCCAATCCTCCTGTAATCCAGTCGAGTAGATTTTGATTATCCATAGTCAAAAGTCCGTAGTCAAAAGTCCATTGTCCATAGTTTATAACGGTTGACTGTTGACTATTGACTGTTGACTGTTGACTGTTGACCAATTTAAAAATCTACTCCCCGTTTTAGTTCTACGCCTTGATTAGCATAGTGTTTGTGACAGTAAACTTCGGAGTGGATGCTGGCTAGGTCAAAGTAGGCGGGGTGATTTTGACAACGGCCTGTGATGATGATTTCGGTGTCGCGTGGTTTGCGGAGTAAGGCTTGGACGATGGGTTCTACAGGAAGTAGTTCTAAGTCTACGGTAGGGTTGAGTTCGTCGAGGATGATGGTTTTGTAGAGTCCAGAGGCGATCGCAGTTTTTGCTATTTCCCAACCTCTTTCTGCTTCTACATAGTCTAATTCTTGCCGAGAATTGCGCCAAACGATCGCATCCCGGCCGCAGCGTTGATGGTCTACAACTTCAGGGTATGATTGCCGTAGAGCAGCGATCGCCGCATCTTCTGTATAACCGCTACCACCTTTGAGCCACTGCATAATTAATACCCGCGTTGACCCCGGATGGTTGATTCCTCTACCAATTGCCTGTAATGCTTTACCTAGCGCACTTGTAGATTTGCCTTTACCTGCACCTGTGTAAATTTCAATCCCGTTCATCAAAAGTTCTTTGGCTGTGGGATGGTGCATGGGTTTCATTTCCGAATGTAAATCGGCAATGTCCAGTAACTTTTGCGGCGCACCTCTTCCTGTGGCGATGATTTCTAATTCTTGAGGTTTAGATTTTAATGTCTGAATTACTTCATCTACGGAAAGTAACCCTAAGTCAAGGACTGGGTTAATTTCATCCAAGACGACCACCGAATATAAACCAGAAGCGATCGCACCTTTAGCCACATCCCAACCCCGTCCCGCCTCAGCACGGTCAAAGGCTGTGATTTCCTCTGGGCCAAAAAATTCTGCTCTCCCGGTGCGTACTTGGTCGATTAAATGAGGGAAACCACGCTGTAAAGCTGCGATCGCCCCATCTTCGTCATAATCCCGTTCCGGACCTTTGAGAAAGCGCAGTAATAATACGCGATTAGAATTATTTGGTGTATTTATCCCCAAGCCAATCGAGCGTAAAACTACACCCAAAGCAGCTTGAGATTTACCCTTACCGACACCATCATATACGTGAATTTGGCCAGTAAGCCGTTCTGAACGCACTTGCGCTGTGCGGATACCGATGCCGTTCCTTGTCATCTGTTGAAAAGCTCTATCATGGCAGTTTCCCATCTTACCGGAGTCAGTTGTCAGTTGTCAGTTATCAGTTGTCAGTTGTCAGTTGTGCCTTTCCCCTTTCCCCCTTCTCCCAGTCCCCAGTCCCCATTATTACAGCTATACTCTCTACAGTTTCTCTTTTTGTGAGTGTTTATGTTTGAAGATTTGGATCTACCCAGGGTGTGGCCGATTGGCACAATCTTATTTAACTTGTTGTTTTTGCTGATAGCTATTCCAATAGAGGGGTATGTATACCACAGGCGGCTGAACTTTGATAAAAAGACTAGTATTTTTTATGCGATCGCCGTCAATTGCTTTTCTGGTGTAATTGGTTGGGTAATATTTTTTTTCATAGAGCCTTTATTAGCAGCGCCTTTAAAGGCAGAGTTAATTAGCTACATATTTTTTAACAGTTTTAGAGCCAGTAATAGTCAAGGTATTCTTATTTTAACTACATTCATAATTTTCTTCGCTACCTTCATTATGAAGTTTTTCCTGCTGCGGATTTTTGTTTTTGCCTTAAGTGAAGATATCGGTAAAAAGAAAGAAGAATCAGAACTTGTTCCGCGCCAAAGAAATCGTTTTATTAGTAAAATTAATTTTCAAGATACCAATTTAGTTACTACAACAATTATTGCTAATTCTTTGAGTTACACTGCTATCACTGCTGTCTTATTGCTTCGTAACAATAGATAGTTAAAATTAATTATTTTTTATCAATTTTTATAACTGAAATGCTGGAGGTAAAGTTGTGAATTTATTCTTTAAAGACCTTCGTGGCATCTTCAATATTTTTGAAGGTGTTTATGAACGTGCTAGAAAAATACTAGTTCCACCAAAGGCTTATTCTTGGCAGACATTTATTTATTTGAGTCTTTTTTCTTGGATAATGTCCTATTGTGCTACTGGTTACATTAGAGATATTATTGCACTCTGTGGTTGGTTGTTTTTAATAGCAGGTACAGCTTGGTACACAACTGATGATCCTTTAAGAGTCCCTGGTACTTTTATGCCAGTAGGAGCAGTAATTACAGGATTTCTAGTTAGTGTTTTTGCCTTTGGTGATCAGCAAGATGTAATCACGCCTAGAACGATTGTACTTTGGCCGACAATATCAGCATTAATTACAGCAATTCCTGAATTTATTGAAGGAAATGATGTTGAGTCTAAAACTCGGATTCCTAAACCAGACGCTCGGCAAAAAATTATTGTTTTAGTAGCTAGTTGTATGATTATTAGTTGCTGGCTGCAATTTTATTTTGTGATGGATAATTGGTTAAGGCAATATCCTAGTTTACTAGCTGAAGATTTTGGACGTAGTAGTTTTGTACTTACTAGAATAGAGCGAGAAAAGATTCCCCGTAATGGAGTGCTAATTTTAGATAGACTGCAACCATTAGTTGAAGAACAAATTGGTGAAAGACCTTGGTCAGAAGTTGAAAGATGGCTGATAGAAGCAAATGTCAGAGTAGGTCAATTGGGTAGACAAGTATTAGATAAAAATTTGTCGCAGTACGAAGAGAAAGAACTCTGGCGTGTAGAACCACGGGTGTTTAATATTAAATCTGGTTATAGATTAGATTTACTCAGCATTTGGACAGGCCCAACTGCTAGCCCCCGTGGTTACTTTCTCCGCAAATCATGTTTAATCAACCCTGTAAGCGCAACACCAAGAACTACCACAAACAGTAGAATACCGGAGGATAAAAGCACAGTTGCAGAAATACAATGCGATCGCAATAGTAAATTGTTCTCTGGTGCTGTACCACCGCAGCAGTGAGGGACTGGGGAGATGAGGAGCAGAGGACAGAGGAGCAGAGGAGAATAAAAACTGTCACCTGTCACCTGTCACCTGTCAACTGTCAACTGTCAACTGTCAACTATTTATGATGAAAACTTTTGTAATTGCTAAGAATGTATTTCAGGAAGTGGTGCGCGATCGCATTCTCTATATTATCGGTTTTTACGTTTTGGCTTTGGCTGTCGCTATCCGCGCTTTACCTGAGTTTGCTGCTTCCACTCAAAATAAAATGTTTCTCGACTTCGGTTTGGCGGCGATGAGTGCTATCAGTTTAATTATCGCCATATTTGTGGGTACAGGATTGGTTAATAAGGAAATAGAAAAACGCACTATTTTGTTATTAATTGCTAAACCTGTGAGTCGGGGAGAAATTATTACGGGGAAATTTTTTGGTTTATCTTCTGTGCTGGCTGTTTTAATTGCCAGTATGACAGTGATTTATTTGCTATTTTTGCAGTTTGGTAATATTCCCCATACAACAGCAAGTATTTTAATCGCCGCCGTATTTTTATGTTTACAGCTATCTTTGATGGCTGCTGTAGCTATTACCTTTGGGGTATTTACTAGCACATTGTTGGCTGTCGCCTTAACTTTTGCCGTGTATTTGATGGGGAATATTACGCAAAATTTGGTAGATTTTAGTCGGCTGAGTCGTAACCCTGTAATGGAAAGTATCAGTCAGATTTTATACTTGATTTTGCCAGATTTATCTCGATTAGATTTAAAAAATGATGCCGTATATGGTCTACAAGCACTACCTGATCCATTTGCCTTGTTTAGTAACGCTGGCTATGGTTTGATTTATATTGTGATGTTATTGGCGATCGCTATTTCTCTGTTTTCACGGCGAGAATTTTAGATCATTCAAAAATCACTATCTGGGGATGACGAATCTTGCCATCTGGCATAATAGTGTCACGTAGCTTAGTGTAAGCTATTTTTGTTGCTTCTAGGTTGGCATCACTTAAGTTAGCCTTGGTGAGATTCGCCCATGTCAGGTCAGCGTTGCTTAAGTTGGCTGCTGTTAAATTAGCTTCTAGTAGTTTAGCTCCAGATAGCTTGACATCTGTAAGATTTGCATTAACTAAATTGGTTTGAATTAAAGAGGCTTCCACTAATTTAGCTTGAGTGAGGTCAGCTTCACGTAAATCAGCTTCGCACAAAGAAGCCCCCCAGAAATTAGTATTATGACATTGCGATCGCCAAAGTTTTGCACCACACAAATTTGCTTGTGATAAATCAGCATTTGTTAAATTAGCTGACGACAAATCAGCATCATATAACTTAGCCTGACGCAAATTTGCCCCAGCGAGGTTTGCACCCGTAATAATACAGCCAGACAAATTAGCAAAGCTTAAATCTGCTCCTATCAAGTTAACTCCACTTAAATCAACCGTGCTTAAGTCAATTCCACTCAAATCACAGCCACTAAAATCTCGATGCTGACAAAATTTATCTTTGATTTGACTCAGCACTAATGCTTGTGAGTCAGCAAAATTTATCATGCTATTCACCTACAAGTGTCAATGAGCGAAAAAGACTACTGTGAAAGTTACTGTATATCGAGATTACACCCTGGACTCTAAATAGATACAGCAAAAATTGCCCAAAAATTGGTATTTACTTTGCTTGTTTGAAAAACATCTTTAGTTTGTTATTTTAGCAACTTAAATACCTCATAAAAGTCAAGAAAAACTAATAATGTCAAAGAATGACGTATGTAATAAAAGATTTTGATTACAGTACATATGTTTTGTAGTTTGATAAATATGACGCTGGAAAATAGATAAATAAGATTCAGTAGATGAATAGAAAAGTTACTCTAAATATATCTTTAGATAGATACATTTAGAGCTTAAAAGTGTGCGTTTACCAACACTGTTGTTACTAAGATGGCTAATATTACTCTTCTTCCCAACTACGTAACTGTAGATACACCAATATTAAAGCCAGCGCTAACAGCACCGTTGCGGCGGCGGCGGCGTAACCAAAATCAAATTGAGCGAAAGCTTCTTGGTAGATGTAGTAAACCAGTAAGTTAGTTGTATTTAAAGGGCCTCCACCAGTCATCACGTAAACTTGCTCGAAACTCCGCAATGTAAAAATAGCGGTGGTGACTGTAGCAAAAATTAAAGTAGGTCTTAGTCCTGGTAAGGTAATATGCCAAAATTGTCGCCAACCATTAGCCCCATCTAATTCTGCGGCTTCATAGCGGCTAAGAGGAATGGCTTGTAACCCCGCCAAGAAAACCACCATATTAAATCCTATTTGTTTCCAGATACTGACAATAATTAATACAGGCATTGCCCAAAATGTATCTCCTAGCCAGGAAATTGGCGGGATATCAAATATGTTTAAAAATGCGTTTACAGGGCCAGAAGTTTGAAACAACCAACGAAAGCCTAAACCAGCCGCGACCAAAGAGATAATTGATGGGAGAAAATAAGCACTCCGTAGCACTCCCCGTAATACTAGGGAACGGTTTAATAAAACTGCCAGCCCCAGAGGAATAACCAAGCTGGGAACTAAGGAAGCTAAGGTAAAATAAGCGGTGTTACCCAGAACTTGCCAAAAATCAGCATTAAGTAACAATCGCCAGTAGTTTTTTAACCCTACCCAATATATGCCTGTAGAAGTGAAGCTACCAGCAGTAAAGCTGAGATAAAACAAATAAGCAATAGGCCATAGGACAAATAAACCCAACAAAATTACAGCCGGGGCAAGAAAAGTCCATGCGGCGAATGTATCATTATCTAACCATGACTTAGGAGACATTTTTGGCATTATAATTTTCCTCTTAGCTAGTTTAAGAAGAGAGGTTAGGGGTTAGAGGCTAGGGACTAGGGGAGAAAGGGAGGAGAGAGAAAACTTTTTTATAGCAGTGTTTAGATAGATTCAGAGATGGAATAATCATAAAACTGCGATAGTTTAAAGCTTTTAAAACTGTCCCCTGTCACCTGTCCCCTATCCCCTTGACTTCCAGCCTCTAGTCTCTGAAACATCCCGGTAATTTTGAATTTTGAATTGTTATGACCCTCCGCACTGATTCTACCTTTAGCCTTGTTTCTCCCAGCATTGATACTCAGAAATTTTTTGCAGGTACTCCATTGAAGTTAGGGATAATGGCTTCTGGTAGTGGTAGCAATTTTGAGGCAGTTGCTCAAGCTATCGATGATAAGCAACTTAATGCCCAGATACAAGTTTTAATTTACAATAATCCCTCAGCTAAAGCGGCTACTAGGGCTGCTAATAGGGGGATAGAAGCGGTTTTGTTAAATCACCGTGAATATGAAAATCGGGAAGTGTTTGACCAAAAAATTGTCCAAACTCTACAGGCGTATGATGTGGAATGGATAATTTTAGCAGGCTGGATGCGGGTGGTAACGTCGGTTTTAATTGATGCTTTTCCTGACAAGATTATTAATATTCACCCTAGTTTATTACCCAGTTTTAAAGGCATTCATGCTGTAGAACAAGCGTTAAAAGCTGGGGGGAAAATTGCTGGCTGCACTGTGCATTTGGTGCGTTTAGAGGTGGATAGTGGCCCTATTTTGATGCAGGCGGCTGTGCCGATATTACCAGATGATACAGCCGAAACACTCCACGCCAGGATTCAAGTACAGGAACACCGAATTTTACCACAGGCGATCGCATTAGCGGCTCAGGCTAATTTAACTACAGTATCCCATTGCAACACCTGATACTATTTCTCAAATTGAACAATTAGAAAATCTTGCAGAAGCATTATTAGATTTTGCCACAGTCGCAGACTTAGAAACTTGGTTAAACCAACAACAAGAAGCATAAAAGCAGTAAATTGACGAAAAAAATCTTCATTGCTTTGATTAGATTAATTAGCGTCATTCATCAACTAAGTGCGTTGGCGATCGCCTACCATCAGGTAATCGCCAAGCATATCCCTAATCCACAAAATTAGGTCTAGCGCGTTGTGTTGCTTGTAGTTTAGTTTCCAAAACCGGCCAATTTTCCTGTTCAATTAAATCAATTAACTCATCCAAATTACGCCGATATTGTTGCAACGAACCCAACAAAGCTTGACGATTGTATTGCGCCATCATCACCCCTAACTCTGGATTACCACCACCTACCCGACTAGTATCTCGAAAACCGGAACTAGCTAGATTTTGAGCTAATTGTAAAACTTCAGGATCATCTTCACTCATACAGGCGGCAATTAACGAAGAACTTACCATTACAGGAAGGTGAGAAATCCAACTCACAGCCAGGTCATGCTGTTCGGGCTGACAATAATAGAGATTAGCACCAAGCGATCGCACAATTTCTTCTACAACTGCGATCGCCCCTTTAGGTGTTGTAGCCTCTGGTGTTAAGACATAAGGTCTACCCACAAATAAATCTCTTTGAGCAGATTCTATCCCACTGTCCGCTTTCCCTGCCATTGGATGACCGCCCACAAAATTTTCCCACAGGTGAGAAATCGCTGCTACTATCGGTGCTTTCACTGAACCAACATCAGTCACCACCGTAGAAGGCGACAGATGATTAATCAACTGCTTTACTTGGGGAACAATAAGACCGATGGGTGTACATATAAATACGACCTCAGCACCTGTCAACAAATTTATCTCCACAGAGGCTTCATCAACACTACCTAAAGCTACGGCTGTGTCACAGGTAGATTGCTTGCGGCTAACCCCTAACACATGATGACCTTGCGATCGCAAATCATAACCCAATGAACCACCAATTAAGCCTAAACCTAAAATTCCAATTTGCATTTTTGTCATTAGTCATTAGTAAGTAGAGACGCGATTAATCGCGTCTGTACAGTCAACATTAGTCAATGGTCATTAGTCAATAGTTATTACGAATTAAATTTATGATGAATGTAGAGGAATTGTTAGCAAAATATGCAAATGGGGTAATCAATTTTATTGGTGTTGACCTGTCGGAAGCGAATTTGAGTGGTGTCAAACTCTGTGGTGTGAATTTTAGTCAAGCTAATTTGAGTGTGATTAACCTGAGTGGGGCAAACTTGAGTGAAGCTGACTTTAGCCATGCCAAATTAAATGTAGCTAGACTGAGCGGTGCAAACCTGACAAACGCTATTTTCAATCATTCTAGCCTCAATGTTGCTAATTTAATTCGGGCTGACCTCAGTCGCGCTCAGTTGCGTGGGGCTTCCCTGGTGCGTGCTGAGTTGCTGCGTGCTGAACTGAGTCGGGCTGATTTGTCTGAGGCGAACCTAGAGGGTGCTGATTTGCGGGAAGCCACACTCCGCCACACCAATCTTCGCCACGCCAATTTGAACAGCGTAATTCTCAGGGGTGCTTCAGTTATCAGTGCGAACTTGGAAATGGCTCATCTCAATGGGGCTGATTTAAGTCGTGCTGATTTAACTAGCGCCAACTTGCGAGACGCTGAACTCAAACAGGTCAATCTTTTCCAGGCTAACCTGAGTGGTGCAGATTTGAGTGGCGCTAACTTGCGTTGGGCTGATTTAAGCGGTGCAAATCTTAGCTGGGCTGATTTAAGCGGTGCAAAATTGAGTGGTGCTAATTTAGTTGGCGCAGACTTGAGCAATGCTAATTTAACCAATGCCAGTTTAGTCCATGCTAATTTAATGCAGGCAAAATTAATTAAAACCGAATGGGTGGGTGCAGACCTCACCAGCGCCATTTTAACTGGTGCTAAACTTTACTCAACCTCAAGATTTGGTTTAAAAACCGAGGGTTTGGTATGTCAATGGATTGACTTAAGCCCTACAGGCGATCGCACCATTATCCAAAAATTCGACACAGAAGATCCACGGGACTTTTTTAACGAAACCCCGCCAACCATCCAAATCATCGTTGATGCAGCCTTAGAAACAGAAACCAACTTTGCCCTAGCTGGCGCTTATTACCACATTGCCCAAGAATATAAATTATTGCAACAGCCCCCCAGCATGGAAATTAGTCGCCGTCGGACTGTATTTACATTCCGCGTAGACAGCGATGCGGCTTTATTACCTACAGCCTGTATGGCAATACTACCCTTTCAAGATGCAGGCAATACACAAAAAAATATTCATGCAGTGTTAGCGATGATAGAAAAAGAAAATCTATCCACCTCTAGCATAAAAACACCCCAACGGGTGAAGCAATTGTCCACAGCGATCGCGCAAACTATAATTCAGGCAAACACCATTAAAAAAATCAAAAAAAACCTACACTTAGCAGCTAAACTCAAATTTTTTCAAACCCCCACCCAAACCATCTTAACTAATTCCAGCGCTCAAACTTTAATCGTCTATGAAAACCCCAACTTTGGTAAACGATTCATTAACTCCCCCGATCCTGTTTTAGCCGATGTATATACTGAATCCGCCACAAATACCCTACCCCCATTAAATACACTTATAGATTTTGTCAACAGTTTCCACTATATGAATGAATAGTAGAAGGCAGTTGACAGTTGACAGTTGACAGTTGACAGTTGACAGTTGATAGTTGTTACTTTTCCCTTTCCCCAGTCCCCAGTCCCCAATCCCTATCAAACAAACTTATGGAGGAAACAAATTGATGTTCAATAAAATGATGGGTCGGACTCGTTATGTAGTAGCTCGCTTATTTCTGCACTTGAGTGGGTCTGACGTAGCGCCCATTTTGGGAGAATTAAACCGAATTGCCAGAGATGCGATCGATGCAGAAGGCGACATAGAGGCTTTAGGGGAAGGATTGGTAGAACTTAGCGAAACCTTACTACGCTATGATGAATATTGGACTTCTGCGGCCAATGAAGGCGATGTCTTTTGGAGTGAAGGCGAAGCAGGAGATTACGTCAACGATTTATTTAGTGATTCTGCTGCCAGATATGGCGCTGATTTAGAGTTGGATAGCGATGATTTAGATCAGTCCCTCTCCTTAAGCGCTACTCGCAACATCATCATCATGATTACAGTTGCTTATGAAGGTGAAGTCCCAGAATTAGAGACAGATTTGGCGAATATTCAAGCCTTAAAGGAAGGATTAAAAGCCTTCATTAATTTACATTACAAACACAAACTCAGAGCTATACAGGTGCATTTCTCACCAGCAAGGTTAGGGGATGAACTGAGTAACGATCAACTATTGCAATATTATCCAGAGTTGATACCTTTATAACTTGTGGGGTTGTCCGTACTGACGGCCCATCAGAGAACTTGTTAAGCTCGAAAATAAGATGACAATGCCATGATCATGACCATACTACGAAAATTTACAGTGATTGTTTTAGCAGTCAGTTTGTGTTTGACAACCGTAGCCTGTGGAGGAGGGGAGCAAACCACCTCTACAAATGGCAGTGTGAGACAAACTTCTGCTACTACCAAACTCAATGACGGTCAGTATCAAGTACAACAAGCTACTTATGATGATGCCACCGGGGAATACACCTTATTTTTACTCAATAGTACGCCCCCGACTTTTTCCACTGAGAATTTACAAATGGCAAGGCTGACCGATGAAGAAATCAAAGAAGGTAAAAAAAGTTATCTAAAAGTAGAAAATGGACAGCCAGCTTTATACTTAACCGAAGATTTTAAGATTGAATACGTCCATAACGTCACCGAGAATAGAACTAATCCCCAAACTGGACAGCAAGAAACGGTGGTAGTTCGCCGGGAAAATAGCTTCTGGACACCTTTTGCTGGTTCTCTTGTTGGTAGCATTGCAGGTCAAGCAATTGGTAATGCGTTGTTTAGGCCCCAGTATTACGTTCCCCCTGTTTACCAACCAGGTGGTTTTAGCGGCTTTGGTGGCTATGGTAGTACTTACGACCAAGCCGTATCCAGCTACCGCAGTCGTTACAACGCAGCACCCGCAGCTGTGAGAAATCGCACAGCTTTCCGCACCACCGGCACAATTAGAAGGTATCCTAATAGCAATCCCAGCGTCCGCCGCACCGCACCAAGCACCACCAGCCGTCCTTCTGGTTCTGGTTTTGGCGGTAGCACCCTAAGACCTTCTGGCAGATCCAGCACCACCAGACGCAGCCCTAGCGGTAGTAGTTTTGGTAGTGGACGTTCTCCCGCCCGTCGTTCTACTGGCTTTGGTAGCAGACGACGTTAAACAGTGGACAGTGGACAGTTATCAGTGAACAGTTATCAGTGAACAGTTATCAGTGAACAGTTATAGGACTTACGCACCAAGATTGTTTGTTGGGATTGGGTGTAATGGTTCGACACTTTTTGAACACCTACACCCCTACACCCCTATACCCTTGCCCAAACCCTTGATTTTTCGTCTTCATGCGTAAGTCCTAAGAGGTTGTTTTAAAAGTGATTAGCGGTGATTTTAATTACATTGTTACCCCCCTTAATCCCCCCTTGCAAAGGGGGGAAACAAGAAAAATCCTGTTCCCTCCCCTTTACAAGGGGAGCCACTGCGTTGCGGTGAGTGCAGCCACACGTGCGGCTCTGCCGCCGGGTTGACTGCCGAACCCGGAGGGGGGTTTCCCCCGTTGTAGCA
>DATNQO010000077.1:0-41373 GCA_036704005.1 Leptolyngbyaceae cyanobacterium
CCAACTAGCTAATCAGACGCGAGCTCATCTCCAGGCAATAAATCTTTTACCTCTCGGCACATCCGGTATTAGCAGTCGTTTCCAACTGTTGTCCCCGACCTGGAGCCAGATTCTCACGCGTTACTCACCCGTCCGCCACTAAATCCGAAGATTCCGTTCGACTTGCATGTGTTAAGCATACCGCCAGCGTTCATCCTGAGCCAGGATCAAACTCTCCGTTTTGTTGTGTTTGAGTTTGTTATCTGAAAAACAACTTTTTTTCAGATTCCTTGCTATAATTTTTTAAGTTTTTGGGAATTTCCCAAAACAATTTGTTTGACGAGGACTGGTTTTTTCTTAAGCTTTCAAAGTATTCTTTTTTCTCGGTTCGGTTGTCTTGGCTCTCTCGCCTCGACACTTATCTAGAATAGCGAGTATTTTTGAGAGCGTCAAGGGGTGAATAAAAGTTTTTTCAAAATTTGTGAGTACGAGAGGCTGGAAGTGATGATTTACAAGCTTTACAGCCTCTAAAAATTTATCTATTAACTAATAGGTCTTGTAGTTTGGCAACCATTTCGGCACGGGCTGAGACTCCTAGTTTGCGGAACATTCTTTTCAGGGCTTGTTTGACTGAGTTTTGGGTAATCCACAGTTTTTCGGCTATTTCAGCGTTGGTTAGTCCTTGGGCTACTAGTTCAGCTATTTCTAATTCGCGCGGTGTTAGGGGATTGGATGTTGATGATTTGAATATTGTGGAGTTGGTTCTAAGGGTGGCGAGTTTGGCTGATAGATGAATGCACACGGCGCTAAGATCGGCTAGGTCGTTGGCGGTAAAGGCGGGTTTGCCTTTGTCGCGGGCGAAGTTGATTGTGCCGATGAGGCGACCATCGCAGATTATCGGCCCGGTCATGACGTGGCCGTGGTCGTGGCGTGGGCAGAAGTCTTTCCAGTCTTCTGGGGTTAATATTAATTGTTCGTGGGCGGGGGCGTGGCGTTCAACTACGTAGCGGCCTACGGGGTTGCTTTCTAAGCAGACGGCGGGGATGGTTTGCGCTTTGGTGTCTGCTTTTGATTCATTATCTATTAGATATATGCCCCAACGTTGCACACCAAAATATTCGCCAATCTTATCCATGAGCGTTGGTTGTAATTCTTGCTCACTACGTAGGTTGGCGATCGCACCAAATACATCATGTAGAGTATTAGCCATAAGTGTACCCAGTTGGGGTCTATGCGAGACTCAACAATTACTTCTATGCTAGTACCAGTAAAGGTAAAAAGCGACTATAACTAATTGCGCTAGGAGAAGCACATGACAGTTACACAACTCTCTGCTCAGGAACTTTTCCGGGCTGCTTATGACAACCGCTACACTTGGGATAAGAATTTTCCTGGTTACTCGGCAGATATCACTTTTAGAGATAACGATAAGGTTATTACCGGGAAGGTCATCGTTAACGCGGAACTCAAGGCGGAAGTTCTGGGTGTAGATGATGAGTCAGCTAAAAAAGCTATTCACGGACAAGCTTGGGAAATTGCTATTCACCGCGTCCGCCGCACTTTTGAGGAAACTCACGGTGCTAACACTTTCCGTTATGGTGCGACTGATGAGAATGGGGCTGTGGAAATTGTGATGGGCGGTAAGGCTGAGGGCGATCGCTATAAAGTCCACAATAATGTAGTTACTCTGGTTCACCGCCATATTCATGGTGTGGTTGTGACTATCAATACTTTTAGTGTTCATGAGACTGGGGAAGGTTACTTGTCTCACACCTATGACTCTGTTTACCATGACCCAGCAACTGGTGAACAAAGAGGTGGAGTTAGCAATTTTGTTGATGAGTATGAGAAGGTTGGGAATTATTTTATTCTCAATCGTCGGGAAATTCGCACCACAACAGCAGGACAACTATCGGTGCAAGAGTTTGTATTTTCTAACATTGAGTTGTTGGAACCTGCTGCTTAGGTTGAATGTTTAAAGTCTGAGTTTAGTTACTCATAACAAATATGGGGACAGGAAATTGCCTTGTCCCCTTTTATTCTATTAACAAAGCAATAATGCACTTATCTTTTTTTTGCCATTTTCCGAGGATAATGAGTAGGAGAAGCAATTGATTTAATATCTTAATTGATAGGCGTTTATCGGCGGTTAATTATTCTTATCTGAACCTTATTGGTTGATCATGCTACGTAAATAGAGCCTTTCTCCACCGTTTCACCGCCGCTTGCAATTCTTCTGACAACCAACTATCAAACTGCGGATATATAGGTAAACGGGGGACTAACTGCCAACCCGCAGGCTGTAAAATTTCTCTTAACTCCTGTTCTTGAAGATGAGGATAATCGGGATTGACTTCATCTATCGGCCCAATTCCCCCTAAATCTCTCGCACCAGCTTCTATACAAGCGAGTAACCATTGCTCATTCTTAACCAAATTCGGGGGAATTTGAATGGTAATATCGGCGGGTAAAGTCTGCCTTGCTTGGGTAATGATTTCTGGTAATTGATGGGGATTAAACGCTGGTGCATCAAAGGTTTGCTGATTTCCAGGGCTGTGGGGTTGCAAAATTACTTCTTGTATATGATGGTAACGCTGATGCAGGTTGGCGATCGCTTCTAATGTTTCCCAACAATCATCTAAGGTTTCCCCAATTCCCAACAGTAACCCAGTTGTAAAGGGAATTTGCAACTCTCCCGCCCATACTAATTGCTGTAGTCTGAGTTCTGGTAACTTACTCGGTGCATGACGATGGACTGTGGCTAATAATTTTGGTGTTAACTGTTCCAGCATCAAACCCATTGAAACATTGACGCTTTTGAGTTGCTGCATTTCTGCAAAACTCAACGGCCCTGCATTGGTATGAGGGAGAAATCCCAGGTTTAAGGCTAATTTACATAACTTATAAATTCTTTGGAACCATGCCTGACGTTTTGGTGATTGTGGGTGTACTTCGCCACTGAGAATGAGGATTTCGCAGACATTTTGCTTTTGCAGTCGCGTTAAGATTTCCTCTGCTGCTGATAAAGTCATCCAGGGGCTTTCGCCTGGGTTGGTGCGAAAGTTGCAGTAGCTGCAACGATTGAAACAGTCGTAGGTGGGAACGATTGTATATGCAGGGCTGTAGGTAGTGTAATCGCGGAGCGGCTTGTTGCCATATATTGCACCTGCACCATTAGCATCTAACATAAGAGTGATTTTTCCTTAATATAAATTAATTTGGGTGTGAGTAACATAATTTTATTCTCACTCAAAGTTAAAACTATTGTAATTAATGGTCTTCAGCCTCTTTGAGAACTAGACAGAAAAAATTTTTCTCAAAATACTTTACAAAACGCAATAAGTGGGATTAAGATGTGTAACAGGTGGAAGCACCTAAAACATTCATACAAACAACGTAATCATAAAGACATGACAGCAACCTTACAACAGCGCCAAAGCGCCAACGTATGGGAGCAGTTCTGCAACTGGATCACCAGCACCAATAACCGCCTATACATCGGCTGGTTCGGCGTACTCATGATCCCCACCTTGCTAGCTGCAACCACCTGCTTCATCATCGCCTTCATCGCTGCACCTCCAGTAGATATCGACGGTATCCGCGAACCAGTAGCTGGTTCCTTACTCTACGGAAACAACATCATCTCTGGTGCAGTTGTTCCTTCCTCCAACGCTATCGGTTTACACTTCTACCCCATTTGGGAAGCAGCTTCCTTAGATGAGTGGTTGTACAACGGTGGCCCTTACCAATTGGTAATTTTCCACTTCCTGATCGGTGTATTCTGCTACCTCGGTCGTGAGTGGGAATTGTCCTACCGCTTGGGTATGCGTCCTTGGATCTGCCTAGCATTCTCTGCGCCAGTAGCAGCAGCAACCGCAGTATTCTTGATCTACCCCATCGGACAAGGTTCCTTCTCTGATGGTATGCCCTTGGGTATCTCCGGTACATTCAACTTCATGATCGTGTTCCAAGCAGAACACAACATCCTAATGCACCCCTTCCATATGTTAGGTGTGGCTGGTGTATTCGGTGGTAGCTTGTTCTCCGCAATGCACGGAAGCTTGGTAACTTCTTCCTTGGTTCGTGAAACAACCGAGAACGAATCTCAAAACTACGGTTACAAGTTCGGTCAAGAAGAAGAAACCTACAACATCGTTGCAGCACACGGTTACTTCGGTCGCTTAATCTTCCAATACGCGAGCTTCAACAACAGCCGTTCCTTGCACTTCTTCCTAGCTGCATGGCCTGTAATCGGTATCTGGTTTACCGCGTTGGGTGTAAGCACAATGGCGTTCAACTTGAACGGTTTCAACTTCAACCAGTCCATCATCGACTCACAAGGTCGTGTCATCAATACCTGGGCTGACATCATCAACCGCGCTAACTTGGGTATGGAAGTAATGCACGAGCGTAACGCTCACAACTTCCCCTTAGACTTAGCTGCTGGTGAAGTTGCTCCTGTTGCTATCAGCGCTCCTGCTATCAACGGTTAATCACCCTTGACAAAGCAATAGTTTCACTGTGAATTAAAAGCGCTCTCCCAAAGGGGGGGCGCTTTTGATTTTGGGATTGAGTTATAGCAGGGGACAGGTGACAGCCTCATAATAATATGTCGAGAATAATTGAACGCAGATGCACGCAGATAAACGCGGATAAATTAATGGATTTTATATTATGTGCAACCTCATATAATATTGGTATGAACCTAATAAATAATAGGGCGAGAATTTCTTACCCTATCAGACAATATATCCCTTTTATATACAGCACTTTTCACCTTGATGAGGTACATTCATCTAGCCTCTAACCCCTAGTCTAAGCGCCTCTGTTCCTTTGCAAAGTGTACTCCACTCAACTGAAAAAGGCTGTAAATTGATTTTACTTAATTTGCATTTGCTAGTTTATGCTCATCAACCTCAGTTTGAAGATTTTTATCTTCCATTTGAATCACAATTTTTAGTTCGGCTATTTGTTGCTTTAACCAATTCGTAAATAAATCACCTAATATCTTTACGCGCAGTTGCTCATCTAATTGTGGTTGAATTATTTCTTCTACTCTAATTAAATGCACACCTTTTTGGGTCATAATTGGCTTCAGAATTTGTGGTGGTGTGGCGGCAAAAACTGCTGCGGCAATTTCTGCCTTCATTTCAGCCCGACGCTGGATTCCTAAATATCCTCCAGCCCGGCGGATTTCTGGTTCTTGAATGTATTGTCGAGCCAGTTCTTGGAAAGTTATTTCACCTTCTTGTAAAGCATAAAATAGTTCTAAGGCTAAGTCTTCATCATCTAAAATTACTTGATAAATAACTGCTCCAGTATAATCAAGTTGGTGTTCGTAAAATATGCGTTCAACTTCATTGCCAAATAAATGTATTGCCAACTTCTTAGAAAGTAAATTGGTATATGCTAACTCTTCAAAATCATCTAGAGAAAGATGATGTTTTTCTAGCCATTCCCAAGTATCTTCTGCTTTGAGGAGCTTATTAGCTTGACGCAAACTATTGGCAGCTTGTTGGAGTTCTTCAGCCTCAGTTTTAATTCCTACTTGATTAGCCGCAGCTTTAATAATTTTACGAGTAGCGATCGCTTCCACTACAGTAGGAATTTGACATGATAGTTTTACCTGTTCAAGAATATCTTTGCTCAAGATAGTTAAATCTTTTTCCATCAGGAAATTCTCCAATTATTAACTTGTATAATACTAATAGCTAAAGTTCTAAACCCCCAGTTTGCAACTTTTTAAATGGGTCTAAAATGTAGTCACTCACGCGACGCTGGCGGATAATTACTTCTGCTGTGGCTGTTTGCCCTGGAGTTAGGGGAATCCGTTTATTTCCAGATTGAATATAAGGACGAGCCAAAGATATTGTTAATTCAAAATTTTGGGTGTTACCTTGGTTACTTTGAGTAACTTTAGAGTCTGGTGAAACCCAATCTACTCGCCCTGTTACTACTCCATAATCTTGGAAAGGATAAGCATCAAACTTGATTTTTACTGGCATCCCCTCCTTCAAGAAACCGCTTTGAGTGCTGGGCATTTCGGCTTTAAGGATTAAAGGAGTATTTTCTGGGGCAATTTGAGCAATCCTTTGTCCTGGTTGGACTACAGCACCAGGTTTGTCAATGGGTAAGTCAAAAATCATCCCATCAACAGGCGATCGCACTATTCTCTGTTGTAACTGAAGCTTTAACGATACAATTTGGCTTTTCGTTTGAGCAATTTGAGATTCTAAATCTGCAATTTTTGTTTGCAAGTCTTTGAGTTGTTGCTGATTTTTTAGCAGCACTAGTGTACCTGCTTGCTGCAAACTCCGATAACTATTTTCCTCTTCTTGCAGTCGGAGTTTGGCTTGTTTAATATCAGATTCTAACTGATTGAGAGTTGTTTGATAACGATTCTGTTCTTCAGTTAAACGTAATTGCGATTGTTTAACATCTGATATGGCTTTTTCGTAAAGTTGTTTACTTTCTTCTTGTTCTTTTTGCAGTTCATCAACTTGGGTGGCGGAAACTGCACCCTCATTTATCAGTTTGCTAAAGCGTTTAACTTGTCTGGAATCTATACTTAAACGACTTCTCGCAGATTTTTGAGCATCTTGAGATGCTTTAATTTGTTGTTGTGCCTGATTAACTAATGCTTGTTTTTCTAATTTCTGTAAGTTATATGTACTTTGTTTTGCATCCAGGTTTTGTTTCGCCTGGTTGACTTGAGACATTTTTTCTAAAGCTTGAGATTGGTTTTGTTGCTCTTGTACATTCAGTGATAATTGTAGTTGATTTTTGAGGACATCAAATTGCGATCGCTGATTTTGTAGTCCAGATAGTTTTGCTTCAGCTTGCTGGAGTTGGGTTTGCAAAATATTAGATTCGATATCCAGCAGAATTTGCCCAGCTTTTACTTTGTCCCCCTCCTTCACCCTCACAGATGTGACTCTTCCATCTGCTTGAGAGTCTAACTTTAGGGTTGCACCTTGCGGTTCGATACTCCCCCTTGCACTACCTGTTTCATCTACTTTTGATAACATCGCCCAAGGTAAAGCGATCGCTGTAAAACCTACAAGGGCATACAATAAAGAGCGTGTCCAAGCTTTGGGTAAAGCATCTAAGAGTTCTTCGGTACTGTATGACCAATTGTTAGTATCATCAGTTTTTGTAACTGTAGTTTTTTCATCTTCAATTTTAGCGATCGCTGATGATGAATTGCGATATTGGTTTGGCATAAGCAATAGTGATTAATAGTTACTAAATCAGCTAAACAATCAACTTACTTGTGTTAATTGTTGTTGGTTGAGGTAGTAATAATGTCCTTTTTTGGCAATTAGTTCGTCATGAGTACCACTCTCAACTAAAACGCCGCGATCCAAAACTAAAATTAAATCAGCGTTGCGGACAGTAGATAGACGATGGGCAATAATTAAGCTAGTACGTCCTTGAAGAATAGTTTTCAAGTTTTTCTGAATGATGCGTTCCGATTCAGAATCTAGATGGCTGGTGGCTTCATCAAAAATCAATAACCGGGGATTACCCAACAAAGCACGGGCAATTGCTAGGCGTTGGCGTTGTCCCCCAGAAAGCATCCCACCACCTTCACCAATTTGAGTTTCGTAACCCAAAGGTAATTGCTGAATAAATTCATCTGCCCCAGCTAAACGTGCCGCTTCGATAATTTCTTCCAGACTGGCTTCTGGGTGAGCAATACTAATATTCTCGCGAATCGTACCACCAAACAAAAAAGTATCTTGATCAACTACTCCTATTTGCTCCCGGAGCGATCGCAAGGCAATACTACTAACATCATGACCATCAATTAATATGTTGCCTTCTGTTGCTGGATATAAGCCTAAAATTAGCTTGGAAAGTGTAGTTTTTCCTGAACCACTCCGCCCTACAACTGCTACTGCTTGCTCAGGCTTAATTTCAAAACTCAAGTTTTCCAGCACATTAATTTCACTTTCTGGGTGATAGCGAAAAGTGACGTTTTCAAAACGGATATTACCTCGTAACTTAGATAAAAACTGGCGTGGTTGATGTTGTAAATCTTCTTCTGGTTCCGCCTCTAAAACATCATTAATACGTTCTGTGGAAACAATAACTTCTTGTACCTGATTCCACAGTGCAGTTAGTCGTTGGAAAGGTTGAATAATGTTACCTAACAACATATTGAAAGCTACTAATTGCCCTATTGTGAGTTGATTTTGAATTACTAACCATGCGCCATACCAAAGTAAACCAGTAGTTATTAACGATTGAATTGTAGAACTAAAAATTTGAAATTGGTTGCCAATTACCTGAGCGCTAAACATTTTTTTAATGAAATTATTTAGCAACTCTTCCCAATGCCAGCGTACTGTCTGTTCTACTGCCATTGAGCGAATTGAGCGAATGCCATTCAAAGATTGAATCAAATAACTACTTTCATTAGCTAAAGCATTAAAAATCTCTTGGTTAATGCGGCGAAAGAAAGGCGTAGCAAACAACGCAAGTAGAACAAATGGTGGTACAATCAAAAGTGCTAAAAAAGCCATTTGCCAACTGTACCAAAACATCAATCCTACATAGATAAATACTGTCAACAAATCTAGAATGATTGACAGCGCTTCACCGGTAAGAAAACGTTGAATTTTTTGATTTTCTTGGACACGAGAAACAATATCGCCAACATAACGCGACTCAAAAAAGGATAAAGGTAGGCGGTAGGTATGTTTAATAAAACCTACTGTCAGCGCCACTCCTACGCGGTTAGCAGTGTGATCTAATAGATATTGCCGCAGTCCAGTCATGGCTACCCGGAATAACCCAAATATCACCAAACCTAACCCCACAGCATTTAAAGTGAGGATACTACCTTGGACAATTACTCGGTCTAAAAGTAGCTGAGTAAATAGCGGTGTGATTAAGCCAAAAACTTGAATAAATACACTAGCAATAAATACTTCTAACAATACTTTCCAGTGGGGTTTAACTAACTCAAGAAACTGCCACAATGGCGTTCTTTCTTCTGGAGTTTCTTCAAGTAAAGCTGTAGGTTGCAATAATAAAGCATTACCTGTCCAACCAGCTTTAAACTCAGCATGAGTGAGACTACGTTGACCGATCGCCGGATCGCCTACAATTACTTTTTTAGGTGTAATTTCGTACACAACTATGTAATGTCTGCCTTCCCAATGGGCGATCGCAGGTAGAGGTTGTTGTGCTAACTTATCCAGACTGGCTTTAACTGGTCGGGTAGTAAAACCAATGCTTTCTGCTGCGGCTGTTAAACCCCGTAGTGATGCGCCACTGCGACCAACATTAGCGGTATCCCGCAAGCGATTAACGCTGAAATGCTTACCCCAATAGCGACCAATCATTACTAAGCAAGCTGCGCCACAGTCAGAAGCGCTTTGTTGAGCAAAGTATGGATAACGCTTGCTGAAGCGTCCCCATAATTGCCCGACTTTCACCTTGGGGCTAGGAAAATAAACTCGGCGTAATTCCTGCTTTTGTTTTGTTGGCGAGGTGCGCGGGCGAAATGGAATAGTTTTTCTTTCGTTAACAAATTTTCTTGGAGAAGACTTTTTATGCTGAGTCTGAAAGCCTTCATGGGCAATAACTTTTGAGTCTTCTGAACCAAGAAATTCTGTCAATAGAGGACAGAATTGCCTTGCTGCTTGCCAATGAGAAGTTCGCAGACAGTAAACAATTGTTGGTTGTGTCGCTTGCCAACTACCTCGTTTTCTCGCAGGATAGATGTTGCCTGGAGTCAGTTTGTGACCGTCCGAATGTAATAATTCACCTCGATGCAGCAACCACAACTTAGATTCTTTGCATATTGTTGTGGGGACAGAGCCAATTTCTAAATAGTGCCGCTCAAATAGTGATAAAGCTTTGAGTATGGGTTGGGTACTAGTATTAGGAGGTAATTGAGAATGGAAACACAACAGCAATAAGTCAAAAACTTCTGCTTGATGATATAGGCGATCGCTAATTGTCGGATATTTACTGATTAAAGTTTGTAATACTTCTTGCTTGAGAAAACAAAGCTTTAAATTTGTAGAAGCTCTAGCAGTGTAATATCCAAAGTCAGCTTCTGGAAACAGCGTCATTTCCCCAAATGATGACCCTGCTGATAAAGTGACGATTAAGTTGTCAGAATTATCCAACAGTCTGACTTTACCTTCTAGGATAATATAGATGCCCCTTTCTGCTTCTGCTGCTTGCCAAAACTGCTTGGCTATTGGTGGCTCGACTATTTCCGTCCCTGTCAAGCAAGTTTGCAGTTCCTCTGATGAAAGCCTCTCCCCCAAGGTCTGGATAATAAATTCACCGACCTGTTGCTTTGAAAATACCGATACCATTACTTCTCCTCCACCCAAGAGTTAGTTATTTTGTTAGGTTCAAATCAAATGACCAATCAAAACTATCCTCATTAGATTGCAAATCACAGATGGTAATGGCTGTATCTTTATCCTTAGTTGATTGTTTACTAGCGTAGTCTTTTTGTTTTGTAGAAAGTCCTAATTGTTTGAGTAAGCGGTACATATGGCGAACACTAATTTCCACCCCAAATTCTTTAGCTAAATGTTTGCTTAACCACTGAGCTGTCCAGCACCGAAAAGGATAACCATAATCATGAGGATTATGACTCACCAATTTTTGCAAACGTTCGATATATTCAGCATTAACAGTCTTGGGTCTACCTATGGGGCGTTCATTCCATGTGTGCGCCATCCCAGACTGTGCGACAGCAATCCAGTACCGTGCCATTTCTTGAGAACAACCTAATATTTGACAGATTTGAGTTTGAGATTTACCCATATCTGCCAGTAACATAATTTCCAACCTGCGACGGTATTCTGGTTGCAAATCATTTTGTAGATGCTTCAATAGCACGTTACGCTGAAACGATGTTAAATACTTACTACAAGTAAAGTCGTAATTTTCAAATTCTTGAAGCTTATTGAAATGTTTTGACATTATTTTTATTAACCTGCACGTTCTATACAACTCTCAATAAAAGGTAAAGCCATAAATTTACCCTTTTTAGATTAAGTTGCAAATTTAGTTAAAAAAAGAAAAATTAGTCAAATATCACTATAATTTGACATTTCCCTTAACCCATCTCCTCCTAGAGAGAGTTAATCAGCTTACTAATTCCTCCGTAAGTAAGGTAAAAAAGTTAAGTTACTTAAGGTGTATTTGTTTACATTAATATTTTCTGCTATTTATATACAAAATTTTCCTCTCAGCACAAGGGGATGAGGGGGATGTGGGGAATGTAGCTTGCTTGCCGCAGGGTGGGCGATGTGGTGGATGCGGGGGATGAGGGGAAAGAGGGGAAAATTTTGAATTTTTCTTCCCTATTCCCACCGACAACTCAAAGCAACAATCTCAATAGTCATGTCAACTCACTTAGTCTCTAGATAAAATTACTATGGTGAGATCAGAATTGCCAGATAGATTAGGAAATAGACTGTATCTTGCACCTTTTCAATAAGCAGGTGGCGATGCACTCCCCACCCTACTACGAAATCTAGTACCCAACCCCCAGTCCCTAAATTTGATGAACGCTGACTTACAAAATCCCCAATCCTCCTTTCAACGTCCTGAAATTCTCGCACCCGCCGGAAACTGGGAATGCGCTAAAGCTGCTGTAGAAAATGGGGCTGATGCGATTTACTTCGGTTTGGATAGGTTTAACGCCAGAATGCGGGCGCAAAATTTTACAGAGGCTGATTTACCCGCGTTGATGTCATTCCTGCACCTGCGGGGTGTGAAGGGTTATGTCACCGTCAATACACTGATTTTTCCCCAGGAATTAGCCGAGGCGCAGCAGTATCTCCGCACAATTATTGCTGCTGGGGTGGATGCTGTGATTGTGCAGGATGTGGGGATTTGTCGGCTTATCCGTCACCTATCACCGGATTTTCCCATTCACGCCTCAACGCAAATGACCATCACTAGCGCGGCTGGTGTGGAATTTGCTAAGTCTGTTGGTTGTGAATTGGTGGTACTTGCGCGTGAATGTTCTCTTGTGGAAATTAACAAGATTCAACAGCAGATTTCCCAAAGGGCTGCGTCCCTACCACTAGAAGTTTTTGTTCACGGGGCTTTGTGTGTAGCTTATTCTGGTCAGTGCTTGACTAGTGAAGCATTGGGAGGACGTTCTGCTAATCGTGGCGAGTGCGCCCAAGCTTGCCGAATGCCTTATGAATTAATCGCTGATGGGGAGATGATAGATTTAGGCGATCGCAAATACTTACTCAGTCCCCAAGATTTGGCAGGGTTAGAAATATTACCTGATTTGGTGAAGGCTGGGGTAACTAGCCTCAAGATTGAAGGAAGGTTGAAAGCCCCTGAATATGTCGCCAATGTTACCCGCGTATATTGCCAAGCATTAGACCGGGTAATGGAGGAATTGGACAAGGCGCAGGTATCACGCCAAGAACGCTACGACTTAGAAATGGCCTTTTCTCGTGGACTTTACACAGGTTGGTTTAAAGGAATTAACAATCAAGAACTGGTACACGCCAGATTTGGCAAGAAGCGCGGGGTTTACCTGGGGGAAGTCAGCCGCATTCGTAACGAAGAGGTGATAGTTCAACTCGAAGCGCCTGTGAAGCCTGGGGATGGTGTAGTGTTCGATTGCGGTCATCCAGAGGCTAAGGAAGAAGGCGGTCGAGTATATGGTGTCACACACAAAGGTAAGGAAGCTGTCTTGACCTTTGGTCGGGGGAACTTGAACTTCCGCCGGGTTCATGTAGGCGATAAACTATGGAAAACCAGCGACCCAGAACTTGATAAACAACTGCGACAAAGCTTTGCGGGGGATAATCCTCAATTCCAACGTCCTATAAACTGGGAAATTTATGGTGAAGTTGGGCAGCCATTGATTGCGATCGCCCGCGATGAACTTGGTAACATTACACAAGTAGAATCAGCAATTCCCCTAGTTGAAGCCCACACCAAACCCCTAGATACAGCCCGTCTACAAGAACAATTCGGTCGTCTAGGTAACACCCCCTTCCGCTTAGGAACCCTTACCAACCACCTCAAGGGTAATCTGATGGTTCCCGTCAGCGAGTTAAACCGGATGCGCCGAGAAGTCGTCACCCAACTAGAAGAATTACGCAGTCAACCCAAACGTTGGCAACTACATAGTAACTCTTACCAAGACCTACTCCCCCCCGCTTCGGTTGGTGAGCGCAGTCGTACCACTCCGTGGAAGCAAGCTACGCGGAGCGTCTCGCAGAGAACCACATCCCCCCTATCCCCGTCCCTCATCGTCCTAGTCCGCAACCTCAAACAACTCCAAGCCGCCCTGCAAACCGGAGTCGAAACCCTATACTGCGAATTTGAAGACCCCCGCGCCTACAAACAAGCCGTAAACCTAGTACGCCAAGCACAACAAACCACTCCCCAGTCCCCAGTCCCCAGTCCCCAGTCCCCAGTCCCCACTCCCCAAATCTTCCTCGCCCTTCCCCGAATTACCAAACCTGGGGAAAATTGGATTCTGCAACAAGTCCGCGCTGCTAACGCAGATGGTTATCTCATCCGCAACTATGACCAATTAGAGTTCTTCGCCGCCGACCGTTGCATTGGGGATTTTTCCTTGAATGTCGCTAACCCCTTAACCGCAGACTACTTTAAACAAAAATTTGGTTTGGAAAGGCTGACAGCATCTTACGACTTAAACATCAATCAATTACAAGATTTGCTTACCAGTTCCCCCGCCCAGTGGTTTGAGGTGACAATTCATCAACATATCCCCATGTTCCACATGGAGCATTGTGTATTTTGTGCGTTTCTTTCGGAAGGCACAGACTATACTAACTGTGGCAGACCATGCGAAAAGCATGAAGTGAAATTGCGCGATCGCGTTGGTAGTGAACACGTCCTCCAAGCTGATGCAGGTTGTCGCAATACTGTATTTAATGGCACTGCCCAAACTGGAGCCGAATACGTACAGCGTCTAATAGACTTAGGTTTACGTCACTTCCGCATCGAATTTGTGAATGAGACACCTGAGCAAGTGAACAAAACTATACAGCGTTATCGTCAGTTACTCAAAGGTGAAATCACAGGTTCTCAACTGTGGCGGGAGTTAAAGCTGCAAAATCAGCTAGGTGTAACTCGTGGGCCTTTGGGTGTGTCAGCACTGGCATAAATAAACGTGAGACAAATGGGCGGTTAGAAACCGCGTCTACACAAGCAAAACCCCTCCGGGTACTCTTTGCTTTGCAATGCTACGGCGAACGCCAGTTCCCTACAGGACATTTCATATCAAGTCCGGCTAATTACTTACGATATGGTTGGTTTAGTCGGTAATGGGTAATAGGCAATCGGTAATTGTTTGTTACCATTACCAATTACCAATTACCAATGACCAACCCCCAAGATATGATAAGTATTTAAGCGGACATGATATCAGACTATAATTACCTACTTTTGATAGAGGTTGTTATTTGAATGATTGTGCTGTTGCGCGAACCTGCTACGCCTTTTCAACTTGAGCAAATGCTCTTAGAACACAAGTTTTATATAAAAACCGCAGTAGATATTGAGCGTCGAGTATTGGCTGGGGGCGGAAATTTGCATTATGACTGCGAACAGGCTTTACTGGATGATGGTAGCCGCCAAGAAAATATCTGGGCAGCAAGCTTCATGCCTTTAACTGGAAGGATGATTTTTGAATCTATGGTCAATCTCCGTCCGCGTCAGAATCGGTCAATGGAGCTAATAGACCCTATCATTAGAGAAAAAGTGGCTCAAATTATTGTCGATTTCCTGGTAAATGTATGATCGAAGTGACACCACAACAAATTTTTATGCAAGATGATGTGTCCACCCGTCTGCATCATTTAGCCAATCACTTGTCACAAATTCATTCTCTGTGGGCGGCAACATCATCTCAGGAATCGATACTCAGTCTGATTAAGGAAAGCAGATACTTTCTTGAGTGGACTGTACCTGATATGGTAAAAGCCGACGACATTGACCGAGCGGGAGAATTAGTTGATTTAGGTCGCCTTTTAACTCGTTGGCTATTCCACTGGGATGAAATCTGGCCTGATTCCGATCAAAGGCAGTTGGCAGCTTCCCAAACACAAAATTGGCTCAGTCGAGTTTTAGAGATAGCTGATACAAAGCCAGAGTCACTGACTGCTTAATGCTTGACCGGAACTGACCTAATTCTTAGTTAATCCCCGTAGGGGGACTTTGTTTGTGTAGCCGGGAATTACTTTGATTTATTTGGAAGCGATCGCACCAGTTAAAGCAACGTGAGTTCGATGAACCTCTCCCTCCCAACCTCCCTCTCCTAAAAGGCGTTCGCGTAGCGTCTCCGTCAGGAGAGGGAGGAGAAACGAAAAAATCACCGTCTTACTCCCCTCTCCTCGTAGGAGAGGGGTTGGGGGAGAGGTCAAAACAACGCTTGTCGAACTCACGTTAAAGCAATTGCCAATCCTAGAGTTATCGTTGCATCACTGAGTCGTGCTAATTGAAGAGTGCAATAAATCATCACAAAGTCAGGAAATCTTGATATTAGGTAGATAATAAGAAAATATACTCATGACTTTTTTTCAAATCATCAATTTACTTACCGGAAAAGATAGCTGAAATGCTTGCTGTATAAGGTTTTATTAGGAAATAAAGGTAGTATTATGCCTCAATGGTTTTTCTATTTGGAAGGTGGATAAATCTAGTGACTCGGCAGTAAATTTAGGGTAGGAAAAAATAGCCAACTCTCATAAACTAGTTATTGATCCCCAACAAAAGCCTCTAATCCCTGAATTGACAAAGACTTCAGCCAATTAGCTACTTATCACATCATTAACAGCTACTCAATTTACATCAAGTAGATAGATATAGCGGCCTTCAAATTGCTCAAACTCTACAAACTATTGATTTCCCCAAAATAAAGTTTTACCTTGCTAATTAAGTGAGACAGATTACCAAGCGTGAACTGCAAAAGAAAGGGAGAAGGCTGATTATGATGACTACTGAATCCATACTCGCTCAAATGGAAGCTTGTAAAGAAATTTGTGTTGAAAGCCAAACAACTTGTATTGAAACTCTGCAATACTGCAAGAACCAAGGCGGTCAATACTTGGATATGACGATGATGTCCATGATGCGGGATTGTGCGGAAATGTGCATGATGTGCATCAACATGATTAATGACGGCTCTGAGTTTATGGGTAATACCTGTAGTTTGTGCGCTCAAATTTGCGATCGCACCGCAATGGCTTGTGAACAAATGAGCGACGATCCTACAATGATGCGCTGTGCTGCTATTTGTCGTAAGTGCGCTGAACATTGCCACGCTATGGGACTCAATTCTGCTTCCTATTTCCGCAGATCAAGTTTAGTAACAGAAGATGTACTACTTTCTCACTAAATTAAACTTAGGTTAGATGAATTAATGACTAACTTAAGTTAAATAATTGAGCAGTTATATATATTGTAAAAATACAATTACTGTAGGGTGTGTTATGTAGCAGTGCGTTAAGCTAAAGCCATAACACACCCTACTTAATATTTACTGAGCAGTGTCAATTCAAGATAAGCTCAATGTAGCCTTCCAACAAAATATGGTTATGAAAAAACAAACCTATTTTGGATGCTCAGGACTCCTGACTCATAGGCGAAAGTTTCTCATATTTAGCACCCACTTTATGATAGGTGCGGCGGCGTTCTCTGTCTCTAGCTGTGTACGCCAGAAAACGAAAAAAATTGTTGGCTTTTCGCAGACGGAAAACATGGGCCCTTGGCGCATTGCCGAAACAAACAGTATCAAGGAAGAAGCCGCCAAACGTCAGGCAACTTATGATTTTTTAATGACGGATGCTCAAGGGCAAACATCAAAGCAATTCTCTGACATTGAAGATTTGATTGCTAGACAAGTTGATGCCATATTTCTCGCACCACGAGAGTATGAAGGACTCACACCCGCCCTAGAAGCAGCGAGAGTGGCAAAAATACCAGTTTTCCTCATCGACCGTGAAGCGGCGGGAACGCCAGGGGAACATTTTGTCAGCTTTTTAGGCTCGGATTTCATCGCCCAAGGTCGCCGAGTTGGGGAATGGTTAGCTCAGGTGACAGGCGAAAAAGCGGCTATTGTGGAACTCACAGGCACAGCCGGTTCATCGGTGGCAATTGACAGGGCTAAAGGATTTGGTGATGCCATCCAGCGTTATCCCAACATGAAGATTATTGCCAGCCAAACGGCAGATTTTTCGCGGGCGGCGGCGCAGCGTGTGATGGAAAATATTATTCAGTCCAAGGGTGCTGAGATTAGCGCCGTGTATGCTCACAATGACGAAATGGCATTAGGGGCTATTCAAGCTCTCAAATCTGCGGGTATGCAGCCCGGTAAGGATGTAATAGTCGGTTCCATTGACGGTCAGAAAACTGCTCTTGAGGCGATTATTAGAGGTGAACTTGGTGTAAGTGTGGAGTCAAACCCGCGTTTTGGCCCTCTTGTTTTTGCCACAATGGAGAAGTATTTTGCTGGCGAGAAAATCCCTCCCAGAATTATTCTCAAGGATAGACTTTTTGATGTGACAAACGCTAAGGATTTTGTTGATGAAGCGTATTAAGTTTATCAGTTGACAGTTGACAGTTGACAGTTGACAGTTGACAGTTGACAGGTTAAGTTCACTGTCCATTGTCCACTTCCAACTTATGACTTAGCACTCATGACTCAGCAGTTATCACTCACTTATAGCGGATTGCAATCGGATAGAATACAGATTCATCTGCGTCCATCTGCGTTTATCTGCGTTCAATCATTTTTTCTGTACCTCACTAACTTGAAAACCGCTATAGGTAAAGCAAATGAATCAGGCGATTGAAAATGTCCTGTGTATGAAGGGGATAAAAAAGAGCTTTTCTGGTGTGCCAGCGTTGTGGGGGGTGGATTTTGCACTGGAGGCTGGCGAGATTCATGCGCTGGTGGGAGAGAATGGGGCTGGCAAATCGACGCTGATCAAGATTATGACGGGGGCTTATCGACGAGACTCAGGTGTGATTGAGTACGAGCAGAAAAATGTTGCCTTCCAAAACCCGACGGAAGCACAGGCGGCTGGTATTGTGGCTGTTTACCAAGAGATTCAGCTAGTGGGTAGGCGAACCGTTGCTGAGAATATTTTTTTGGGTAGGGAACCGCATCGTTTTGGCTTGATTGATAGAGGGGCGATGAATACCAGGGCTGCGGAAATTTTAGAGCGTCTGGGGCTGCATATCAACCCACGATCGCCTGTTGATTCTCTCAATATAGCCCATCGGCAAATGGTGGCGATCGCTCGTGCTATATCTTTTGGTGCGCGTATACTTATTCTTGATGAACCTACAAGTTCGCTGACGGAAACGGAAGTATCTGTGCTGTTTGATGTCATGCGGCGGTTGAAGTCGCAGGGAACAGCCATTGTTTACGTCAGCCATCGTTTTGAAGAATTGTACGCAGTTTGCGATCGCGTGACGGTACTGCGTGATGGACGTAATATTATCACGCGATCGCTCTCTTCGCTCAGTCGTCTAGAACTCGTTTGCCAGATGCTAGGCCGCCAGCCGGAAGAGGTGAGCCAAGGGCTGACAGCGTTCACCCAACAGCCGCAAAACTTCACCGCTCAGCCACTGCTACTACAAGCTGCGGCGCTCAGATATAAAAATCGCCTCAACGGTGTTTCCCTGGAAATGCGGCATGGGGAAATCGTCGGACTGGCGGGTTTGCTTGGTTCTGGGCGTAGTGAGACGGCGCGTGTTTTATTCGGGGCTGAACCACTGGAGGATGGAACAGTAAAACTTGAAGGTAGGCTTTTGTCCCTGCGCGATCCTCATGATGCGATCGCCGTTGGTATAGCTTTTCTTTCCGAGGATCGCAAGGCGGACGGTATCATCCCTGAGCTTTCGGTACGGGAAAACCTCACCCTCGCCGCCCTACCGCAACTAACGCAATGGGGTATCGTTTCCAAAAAACGCCAAATTGAGCTTGTCAACCGTTTTATGCAGCGTCTGAATATTAAAGCAGCCAGCGCCGAGCAGAAAATACATGAGCTATCGGGCGGTAATCAACAGAAGGTGCTTCTGGCAAGGTGGCTGTGTAAGAATACAAAACTTCTCCTCCTAGATGAACCAACTCGCGGTATCGACGTAGGTGCAAAGCGGGAGATTCAGAGTCTCATTGCCGAACTAGCAAACCAAGGGCTGGGAGTTCTCATGATTTCCTCAGAACTAGAAGAATTAGTTGAAGGTTCGCAACGTGTCGTTGTCCTGCGTGATGGACAGTCAATTGCAGAGTTGACTGGCGAACAGAAAAATATCAAAACAATTCTGCACGCAATGGCCGTTGGATGATAAAAAATTATTAATTAACCGCCAATGAAACAATTGAGTTTTGCCAATTGTACCTCTTTTATCTCTGTGTCTACCCTCCGGGAACGGCTTTGCCGAATGTGCCTCTGTGGTTAATTAATTCCATAGCATTGAGGAAATCGATAAATGTTAAAAGTATTTGCTGACCGTGGTGGTACATTCACAGATATTGTTGCTGTTACAAATAATCAAACAATTATAGACAGAATTTCAAAACATACAGAACGTTTTCTAATTGTTCCTCTTGCTAACCAAGAATGGATTATTGTTTACAAATTACTGTCAGAGAATCCAGAACAATATCAAGATGCTGTTATACAAGGTATTAGAGATATTATAGGTTTGTCTAATAATGAAACTATTCCCAATACAGCGATAGAAGTAGTCAAAATGGGAACAACAGTTGCTACCAATGCACTGTTAGAAAGGCAAGGCGATAGAGTAGTTCTGGTGATTACAAAAGGGTTTAAAGATGCCTTACGAATTGGCTATCAAAACCGTCCAGATATTTTTGCCCGGCACATTATTTTACCAACAATGCTTTATGAACAGGTAATTGAAGTAGAAGAACGGTATGATGCTCATGGTAATGAATTAATACCTGTGAATATTGCCCAAGTAAAAGAAGATTTACAAGCAGTTTATCAGACAGGATTGCGTAGTTGTGCAATTGTGTTTATGCACAGCGATCGCTATCCTCAGCATGAGCAACAAGTAGCCCAAATTGCCCAAGAAATCGGCTTTAGCCAAATTTCCATATCTCATCAAGTTAGCCCCTTAATGAAATTAGTTAGTCGGGGTGATACAACTGTTGTCGATGCTTATTTAACGCCAATTTTACGCCGCTATGTCAACCAAGTAACCAGTCAACTACCTAACATTAGACTAATGTTCATGAAGTCTGATGGCGGCTTAACCGATGCTACAAAATTTCAGGGAAAAGATAGTATATTAAGCGGCCCTGCTGGTGGTATTGTTGGTGCAGTGCAAACAAGCAAAAGAGCAGGTTTTGAATTAGTAATTACCTTTGATATGGGAGGAACAAGTACAGATGTTGCCCATTTTAAAGGAGAGTATGAACGTCAATTAGACTCCGAAATTGCTGGGGCGCGGATGCGAGTTCCCGTATTATCAATTAATACAATTGCGGCTGGTGGCGGTTCAATTTTAACCTTTGATAAATCTAGCTATCGTGTGGGGCCAAAATCGGCTGGTTCAAATCCTGGCCCGGCTTGTTATCGACGGGGTGGGCCTTTAACAGTCACAGATGCTAATGTGATGTTAGGTAAGATTCATCCCCAATATTTTCCTAGTGTTTTTGGCAGTAATGGCAATTTACCGTTAGATAAAAATATTGTTTTAGAAAAATTTCATCAATTAGCTCAAGAAATTACTACTGTTACTGGAAATGATAGAAACCCTGAACAAGTAGCCGCAGGTTTTATTGATATCGCCGTAGAAAATATGGCAAACGCAATTAAAAAAATTAGTTTACAACGTGGTTATGATGTGACTAAATATGTGCTTACTTGTTTTGGTGGTGCTGGCGCACAAGTTGCTTGTTTAATTGCCAATACTTTAGGCATGAAACAAATATTTTTACATCCTTATGCTGGTGTTCTTTCTGCCTATGGAATGGGATTAGCTGATGTAAGAGCCACCAGAGTCGGAGGAGTAGAACAGCCTTTAAATCAAGATTTAATTCCGCAATTAATGCAGTTAAGCAAGTCTTTAGAAACTCAAGCAAGAAGCGAACTCAATCAAAATGAAAGTAGCCTTGAAGTTGAACTAATTCAAAAAGTGAATTTAAAATATGAAGGCACTAATTCAACTTTAAGCATTGATTTTGATGCTGATGCAATGGTAATGCAAACATCGTTTATAGATGAGCATAAATCTCGTTATGGCTTCATTCAACCAGACAAAGGTTTAATTGTAGAATCTATGCTTGTAGAAGTAATTCAGAAAATGGATACTTTAGAAGAGCCTTTGATTACTCGTACTCGTCCTGTAGAATTATCTCCCCAACCTGTAGAAGTAGTTAAAATGTTTACTGCTGATCAATGGCATGATACACCAGTTTATCGCCGGGAAGATTTACAACTAGGAGATGTGATTAACGGTGCAGCTATCATTGTCGAAAAAGTTAGCACAATTGTAGTTGAGCCTAACTGGCAAGCAAGATTAAATGAACGTAACCATTTAATTTTACAAAAATTATTTTAATTAAAGAAAGTATTTCTACTGCATTCAACGTATATGTGCAACAGCAGATATAAGAGGTGACAGGGCTGAAAGCCTTTGAAACTAAAGGTTTTAAAATTGTATGATGTTTTAACTTATCAGACGACTGCTATATTTTGAGTAAATTACGATAAGCTACTATATCGCAACTAATTATTATAACAACATTAAACCATAAATTATCTGTAAGTCAAGACCTTCTAGTATTCATAGGACTTACGGATGAAAACGAGAAATCAAAGGTTTAGGCAAGGGTGTGGGAGAGTCAGTCGCGGAGTGAGGCGGCTAAACGTCGAACTCACGTTATATAAGCGTTTGAAAATGTACAAGTTAAAAGATTTTCCAACATTGAGCGCTCCTTATTCTAGGGCTTGAGCCAATTTTCAATATTAGTTATGTAATTGTTTGCATAAAATCATCAATCTGCCCTGATAACTTAGCGAATACCCTGAAAATAGGATATTTTCTCATAAATTTATGCAACAATTAGCTTTAGTTAGCCTTTCTAACCCATTTCCATCCTTATTAAATAAGAATGTAATCCATTTAGAACAACACTCGCTTGATTGGCTCAATAAATTCCATCTTGTAACCAAAGAATCAGACTGTAAACGTTTCCGCAAAGCTCAATTTTCTCTTCTTACCGCAGGTACTAACCCTAATTGTCAACTAGAAGAACTCAAAATAGCTAATGACTGGATAAGTTGGCTATTTATTTGGGATGAGCAATGTGATATGACAGATTTAACAAAACAACCTACATTATTAGAAAGTTATCACAAAAGATTTGTGGAAATCTTGAATGGCTCAGAACTAACAGAGCAAGATTGCGCTATTAGCTATTGTTTATATGACATTAGACAAAGAATTATAAAATTAGGAGGGGAAAAATACTTACCATATTTTGTTCAAACTGTAAAAGAGTATTTTCAAGGATGTGTAGAAGAAGCATGGAACCGAGTTAATTCAACCATACCAAATATTAATAATTATGTTGCCTTACGTAGGCTTACAGGAGCAGTAGATAGCGTTCTTGAATTATCAATGTTTTGTAATCATGTAATGCTGCCTGATTCGCTCAGACAGAATCAATTATTGTGTAAATTAAGACAAACTACTATTGATATAGTATGCTGGGATAATGATGTTTACTCAGCTTATAGGGAAATACAAAGTGGCGACATTCATAACTTGGTATTTGTGATTAGCTATCACAATAAAGTTTCCTTGACACAAGCACTTCAAGTTACTGTAAGAATGCGTGAAAATCAGTTAAAAAATCTTCTGAAATTAGAATCAACCCTTCCCAGTTTTGGCAGGGATTTAGATTCTGAAGTAGGCAAATATATTTCAATATTACACGCATGGATTAGTGGTAATCTAAATTGGTATTCTCGTACTGAACGCTATCAAACGACAGAGATTTTAACAAAAATGGCTGGCTAGTTTTACATTTAATATCGAATATATGGGGCAAATGTTATGTATTCTGTAGACGAAGTTATTCATACCCTTAACACATCATTTTCTACTATATTTTGCGTGGGTTTATTAACTTTTACATCATTTTACCTCTACTATATTGAAGCTATTAGGCTGGGATTTCGTGATAAAACTCATGCAATACCTGTTTTAGGCAATATGTACTTTTTAGCGCATGATGTTACTTTTCTTTTATTATTTAATCGCTGGTTTAACGAAGTTAACCATTGGCTATTTAGAGCTTTTTGGGTTGCCATGATTGTCTTTATAATACTTGAATTTATAGTTCATTTCCAAACCCTAAAATACAGTCGCAGCGAACTATTTCCACAGTTAAATCAAGAGCAATATATAGTTGTATATTTACTCATACAACTAAGCATTTCTTTAATTTTTTATTTTTTGTACACCCAAGTTAATGATTTTCTTTTCCTAGTACATTTTTTAATAACTAATATTATTGGGATTGTTTTAAGTCTGCAAATGCTAATTTCTCGAAAGAGCCGCCAGGGTCAATCACTACTGCTAGCATTGTGTTTAATAGTTGGTGTAAATGTAGGATTTTTAGGCTTATTCTTACCAATGGTGGCAAGTTATTTTAGAAGCCTGCCTTTCATGTTATTAAATGTAGGCTTAACATTGATTAATCTAACTTATATATGGCTGTATTTAAAGTTTTCATCTGAAAACATAAATGTTACAACCACAACTGTCTTGAAGAGAAACTAAGCATTTCACTTCAAATAAAAGAAGAGGTATGATTCATACCAATTCTCTATCCAGTTGGGTCAAATAAAATGAATGATGTAGAGACGTTATATATAACGTTTCTACAGTGACGAGTAACGCACACAAATAAGTTTAGGAACCAAAGCAAAACAGTAGATGAGCCATATTGCAATTAAGGAATGCTTTAAAATTAATTATTATGCGTTAAAACTTTACCATGCTATTTGATGTGTTTAAAGGACGTAAATCCTCTAAAAACTTACTCATGAATACTAACCCGACTTGGCGAGTAGCTTGGGGAGGAGTTGAGGAAAATTATGAAGATGTAGCTTGGCGAGATGAAAAATTTGCTGTGTTTTTACCATCCACAGCCTCTGGATTTCTGACAGAGAAATTGGCAATTAGTGCTGGAAAGAAATATGTTGTTGTTGGAGATATTTGGTTAACAAATCAACAGCAGTTAGTACAACAGTTGGGAATTGAGCCAGATAGCTTTCAAGGAAATTATTTACAACTAGTTGCTAATCTTTGGGAAAGATGGGGGTTTGAATGTCTTCAGCAACTTGTGGGAATGTTTGCGTTAGTAATTTGGGATCGGGAAAAGCAGGTATTGCACTTGATGCGCGATCGCATCGGTAGCCGTACTCTCTACTATACTAACATTGGTGCGGTGCGTTGGATTGCGCCGCAATTGCGAACTTTATCACCTTATCGTTCCTCTGATTTAGATTTGATAGCTTTACGTGATTACCTTTGTTGTGCTTTTGTCCCTGGAGAAAGAACCCTGTGGCAAAATGTGCGCGAACTACGACCCGGAACTATTTTACAATTTCCTCACGACAAGGTTCAAGCTTATTGGCAGTTGCAAGAACAGGTAACAGCAATAGATCAACCTTTAGCATGGCATGGAGCGCGTTTGCGAGAACTCCTAGACCAAGTTATTCAAGAATATTTACCACCACAAAATGAACCCGTTGGCGTTTTTCTTTCCGGTGGTTTGGACTCTAGTGGTATCACTGCTTTAGCCGCAAAATTTCATCATTCCCCAGTTCATACTTTCTCAATTCATTTTGGTGCTGAATGTCCTAATGAGTTAGAATTTTCCAGCCTAGTTGCAACTCATTGTCAAACCCAGCACCACATTTTAGAAATTACTTTTGCGGATATGTGGGAACGTTTACCTGAAACAATGGCGTATTTAGATGACCCCATTGGTGATCCATTAACTATTCCTAATCTTTTACTGGGAAGATTAGCAAGGGAGAGTGTACAAGTAATTTTAAATGGTGAAGGTGGCGACCCTTGTTTTGGTGGGCCTAAAAATCAGCCAATGCTGATTAATAGTTTATATGGTTCTGTCACAAATCAAGACACATTACAAGCTTATTTATTTTCTTTTCAAAAATGCGCTGCTGACTTACCACAACTTTTAAAACCAGAAATTTTTACAGCAATACAAACAGCACCTTGGGTGTTTGAAGAAGATTTATATTCTCAAGCTAACTATCTCAATCGTTTGATGGCGATGAATATTAAATTTAAAGGTGCTGACCACATTCTTACCAAAGTCAGTAACTTGACTCAAGCAGCCAATTTGCAAGGTCGCTCTCCTTTATTTGACCAAAGAGTTGTCGAGTTTAGTATGCAAATTCCTCCAGAATATAAGCTTTCGGGAGTAGAAGAAAAAGCTGTTTTGAAACAAGCTCTGGCAGATATTTTACCAGATGCTATTATTCATCGCCCTAAAAGTGGAATGATGGTTCCCGTACAGTTAGGATTTCGTAAATATTGGCAAAAAAAAGCTAAAGATTTATTGCTGAATCGCCATGCTGCGATCGCTCCTTATTTTAACCAATTACCGATTCGCAATTGGTTAAACTATGAAGGTGATATTTGGAGTCGTTATGGTGTAAAACTGTGGCTACTTGTTAGTTTAGAAATTTGGTTAAGTAGGTAGACATAATTAAATGTAAGATGTGTTGTTGTTCGTAGTGTTCGCGTAGCGTCTGTCTACGAAACGCTACGCGAACGGAGAGAGCGATTTATCGCTCTTTTGCTGGGTTTGAGAGGACTAAAGTCCTTACTACAAACTTATCTTTTATTAAGTCTCTCTACTTACAAGTAAATTGCAAGTGAGTAGCGTCGTCTTTAAGCAACTGCTGAACCGAAAGGTAAAAATTAACCAAAACTTTGAACAGCATACATAGAATTGTCAGAATCACCAACTAGAATCAAACTGCTGTCCTCAGCATCTAAAGCTTGACTATTAATTATGCCACGATTGAGAATTTGAATTAATTTTTGCGGACTAAATGATTCTAATTCTACAAAATTACCAGCTTCTAACCAATCTAATTCAACCTTTGATAAACTAGAACGAACTTCTAGCGGTAACTGTTTAGCCGCTTCTGCTAATTCTGGAGAAGTTTGGATGAACATACCGCGACTTGCAGCTAAAATTTGGCTTGGTAATAATCCTACATCAATAATAGTAATATCGCTATCTCGAAACCACTCCGGGCTATTGCGGAGGTGATGAAGTAAACTAATTCCCTTGGCGCTACAATCATGAAAAGCATATACCTTTAAATCAGGATTGCGACGTAGCATTTGCATAGTAGTATCAAAAATATTTTGGGGATAACCAGTAATACTCAGAATTGCACAGTTATTTTCAAAATGAAAGTTATTAGCAATTAACATTTGAGCAACTGCGTCATTATCACAAACCACTAACCTATCAAAACTATAAGCAGTCACATCAGGATTGATAGTAATAGGTGTGTTTTGTTCTTGCGGAAGAGGTAAAATTTTGTCAATTCTCTTGTTAACTCGTATCCAAGATGTTAACCAGCCTTGAAACTGGCTATCACTAATTACCAATTTTTGGCTTTTATGATGAGGTTGTGCTAGTTCACGACTACCTAAATAAATAGCTATACATCCTATAATTACACTACCCGGCAATGAAATATTGGAAGTCAAATATAAACTTATAATACTTCCTAATAATAAAGTAATTATTCCCCCTATTATTAAGTATTTAGCAGATTTTTTACGCTGGATATAAGAACGATTCATAAAATGTATATCATTGAATAAAAATACTAAAATAATTACTGCTATAGCCAAAGCTCTAAAGACAAAAAAGCTAATTACAATCAAAAATAATAAGAATAATCCCCATGCACCTTGGTTTTTGGAGCGCAACCTTTTATCGAGAAGATAAAAAAGTTGTTTTGGTGTAAAAAAAAGGGTGTGATTCGCAGAAATATCTGCGATCGCCTTAGCGAAAAAAGGATCAGTAAATCTGACTCCTGTCATAGAAGTTGGTTCAAAAACAAACCGATGATGACAGTTTTTACAACAACCGTTATTATCAGTTCTATCTTTTAGGGTGTTATCAGTACCACATTGAATACATTTCATACTAGTTTATCCCTTGTTTAACAGAATTTTTTTAACATTAAGCCACATTGTTTTATTTGAATATTTGATTATTCAACAAAATACTATATTCCTCTCGTTTGCGAATTAAACGATGTACATCATTCTCTATCAAAACTTCCGCAGGTTTAGGACGATGTAAAAAATGCGAAGACATAGCATAGCCATAAGCACCAACATCTAAAATGGCGATAATGTCACCAATTTCTAAAGCTGGTAATTGGCAATTTTTTCCTAAAAAATCGCGTGAATATGTAGTATTTCCACATAAATCTGTGACATAAACTTTGCCATCGACTAATTTCTTCCAAGTCCTAATTTCCCGATAACCACCATGTACGGAGGGAACAGAAAGATTAGCAACGGTGGTATCAAGTCCGATGATTTGTTTATCTGCTTGCCATTTTACAGAAACCACTTTGGTAAGTAAAACCGCACAGCCTGCGATCGCCGCACGTCCCGGTTCAATAATTAACTCAATATCTCTCCCTAAATACCTGATTTTGTCGCTCAATTCAGCACCAAAAGTTTCCCAACTAAAAGCTGCACCATCATGATGATATGGATAGCCAAAACCACCGCCAAAATCTAAATATTCCCAATCAGGTAAAAGTTTTGCTCTGGCTATTACCTGATCAATTACATTAGTAAAAGCTGCTGTGGCGTTAGTACCTGTACCTCGATAAAAATGCAGTCCACTAATCTTTAATCCTGCTTGACGAGTCACAGCGATCGCATCAGCAAATTCCTCTGGATATACACCAATTCGGCTATCACCAACAATTTCCGGTAAATTAAGACGTAAGCCTAAACGCGGAGAACATGACCAAGTAAATGATTGATAGATTTCGCAACACAATTGCAACTGAGAAATACTATCCAAATTGAGAGTTTTTACACCCCAATTTAAAACTTGTTCCATCTCCTCCCGACTTAAGTTACTACCACTATAGACAATTTGTGCTGGTGAAAAACCTGCTTGTAATCCCAAATAAATATCTCCAGGGGTATTAGCGTGTAGTCCCCAACCAGCATTACGAAAAATTTGCAATAGGGAAATGTTGCCATTAGTCACACTAGCAAAGCAAAATTGAGTTTGAGGATATAAAAAAGCCTGAGTGATGTTTGTAACAGTTTGATTTAAAATATCAGCTTGGTAAACGTAGAGCGGTGAACCGTAAGTATTTAATAATTCTTGAGCAAGTTCTTGGGAAAAAGGAAGATTTTTATATAATAAATTTAATTCCTCACTAGCTCCTAAGCCATAATTTATTTCTAAGCTTGCCATTTTTTTTGCAATCTCCATAATTTCTGCGGTAGCCAAAATGGATGATCAAAAGATTCTTTCCCCGACTCTTCACCAAATACATACACACGCCAAAATTGCCACATAATTAGCAACCATAAAATTTCCCCTACCCGACGACCTTGAATAGTACCGCTTAACTTTACCTCAGCAATTTGTGCTGCAAGATGAGGATAAAAGCGGTTTTCTAAACGTAGTTTACCAGGATTCAACCATCTGCCAATTTCATGCCAAAACTCGTTTAAACACCAAGAAGTTAGCGGGACTCCCATCCCCCGCTTTTGTCGCCATACAATTTCTGAAGGTAATAAGTTTTCGACGCTGCGCTTGAGGATATATTTCTCACAAGCTCCCTGTAAACAGAGTTCTCCAGATAGCTGAAACGTCCATTGAGCCAATGATAAATCGCAAAAAGGCGATCGCACATTCAACCCATGAGCAAAGCCTAAAGCCGTCGCACGGGGATGTATATTTTGTGACCCTTTCAGCATCAAACTGGCACGGCGCAAGCGATGCAGGATACTTGTAGTATACTTAGGATCAAGTGCTTCCGCAATCCAATCTTCTGGATGTATCTTTTGTATCTGCTCATAAATATCTGGTTGGTAAATTTGCGCCTCATAACCCCAAAGACGATGAAAAGTACGCAGATATTGTTGGAGAAAATCTCCCCCTCCAGATAAATTTTCAATCTGGTAAACTCCTGCTGCTATTAAAGGTTTATTTGTCCAACCCGCAAACAATTGATCACCACCTTCGCCGTTAAAAATTATCCTTGTATCTTGGCTAGCTCTCTGTCCTAAAAGATACAAAGGAACTGTCACACCATCACCATAAGGCACATCTAGCGCCTGTACCGTCGCTATTAACGCTTTCTTAATTTTGGTTGGGTTGGCATCAACTTTTACCAAAGGAATTTGTAGATGTTGGGCAACAATTTCCGCATAGGGAGATTCGGAAACACCAGCATTGCCAAAATCCAAGGTATAACCAATTACCTTTCTCCCAGCTTGCACAAGTAAAGCGGCGACAACAGCAGAATCTAAACCACCAGAGAGAAAAACGCCTACAGGTTCATCTGTTAAGTCAGAAGTTTGCTGTTCAATAGCTGTTTGCAGGAGAGTTTGTAGTTGTTTAACAGCCGTTGCTTCATCTTTTATTTGTACATCTGCTTCACACCAATGTAATAAGCGTTGAGAAATTGGTACTGAAAGCCTCTGTGACTCAAACTGACCTAGCCAGACTAACTCCTCTCCCGCCGGAACTGCAAATATTTGACTGACTGGCGTGAGGGGATGAGGAACATAAGAAAAACAAGAATAACCGTATAAAGCAGGAATGTTGACTTGAGGATTTTCCCCAACCTGCAACAGCAGTTGCACAGAAGATGCAAACCAAATTACTTGTGCTTGCTGCATCCAGTACAGGGGGACTCTACCAAAAGGTTCTCGTCCGATAATTAAGCGATCGCTTCCTTGTAATTTTACCCAAACATCAGGTAACAAGAAACCACAAGGATGTAAATAAGTATATATTCCAGATGCAGAGATACCAACTACTGGATTTGCATCATCAACGGGTAAGATTGATGCTTGTGAATAACCAATGTATAAAACATTTCTGATAGGGTAGTTATTATCAACTAGCTCAATATCTGATAATTGAAGAGAATCAGGATGCAGCCTTTTGATAATATTGAGTCTCGCTTCTAACTCACGTCGCTCACCATAACCCCAATAGCCGATAAATTGCTGGGACTGATTTATCCTCTCACCCGACGCAATGTTTAGCATACTATCTCACTTCAAATTCTGTTTCGCTAAGTTGGCGACCCTGAAGAAACATTTGTACCTTCCACTTTCCCGGAGTCGATGCAGAACCGATATTATAACGACAGTAAGTATCCCAGATAGATTTGTCAATTTCACGAGTTTGATAGCGGTTTTGCTTGACAATTTCCCCATTAGGAGCAATCCAATTGCAAGTTAAATCTAGTTTTTGACCCACAGGTGCATCTTTTAACGTCACACGGTAAAATACCTCTGAGCCGTTCTGACGTGAGATATTTCTTAGGTCACTGCCATTATCTTGAGTGAGAGTGATACGGTTTCTTTGAGTAGAGACACGCTCAAGAGCAGAATTATGTTGCCCAATAGTAAATACAGTAACTATAATTGCGATCGCCGCCGCAAAAATAACTCCCGCAGCAATTGTCCGATTACGTTTTTGCTGTTGTTTCAAAGCTTCCCGACGCTGCACTTGCACAAGTGCTTCATCTAGCAAATCTGGTGCTAAACCTAATTCCTGTAAAATTTGCTTAACTTGTTCAGGTTCAATTTCCGCTTCTTGACGTGCTTGCAGGTTTCCTACTTCAGCGATGATCTGCTTTAATTGCTCTGTAGTTAGTCTCTGGGTCATGAGTCAAGCACCTCTCCTAGATAAAAAATTGTTGATTTTGTAACAATAGCTTCGTTTGAGGTTACGTATTCAAGCAACAGTTCACAGTATAACTAATAGGTATTAGCTTCTAGTTAAACTACAACTGATTCTTGTCAATTTCCGATTTTTTCAATTCAAGATTTGTTTCTTGAGGGCAGGTATCGCTAGGGTAATATTTACTCATCAGCTTGCGTCAGATTATTGCAAATTTTCTTTCTTGCTGTGTAAGTACGATTGAAAATATATAGGACTTACGCAACTAGCATATTTTTTCTGTAGGGTGTGTGACTGGCGATAATATTTGAACGTAGTGATGAGACTTGTAGCGTCACGCACCAACCACCAATTGTGACACTTGCGTAAGTCCTGATATAGTCCAAATCATCTCTAAATCTGCCTTTTATCTAGTTATACTTGACATATCTTATATCTTGCACCAGCCTCTTATTGACAAAATAACGGGCTGAAAATCTGATTATTTTGTAGGGTGGGGAGTGCATCGCCACTTAGTTATTGAGAAGGTGCAAGACTTGACATATCTTCGCTGGTAAATATCCTCTATATCCGAAGATAAACAGAATCTATACGGAGACTACCTTCAGAGAAAAGTTGCTTAGGATTAGAAATATCAATAAGTGTAGCTTGTTGAGTTCCAGCATTATAAACCCGATATATGTGGAAGTTTTCTCCCAACTCATCAGCCAATTTCCATTGACTCCCTGATAGCTTGATCAATTTCTTTGCTTCAGGTTGACTAGACTTAACCTCTATATAATCTTCTCGACCATTTTCAATTAACTTGATATCGTATCCTGCTGTTTCTTGAACTTCATTTAGCCACTGAACTTCAACTACTAATTGACTATTAATTTTGATGGAAAATCCGGATTTATTTTCCTCAAAAATCCCTTGGGAATACTTAGCAATGAACTTGCGCTTTAAATATTCAACAGCAAATTTCTCACCCCAAATACCGCTTAGTTGAGGCTTTTCACTTGGCTCATCTCTATTTATTATGCGTAGTTCTCTGATTAATTGGATAATTTTTTGTGGCGCTTTAGATTGGCTATTACTAAAAGTAGTCTGATATGAAATACTTTCGTCTTCGATTAACTCAGCGAAAGATGGAGTGATGATAGATTCAGTAACTCTTCCAGTGCTAGGATATCCTTGAGATGTAATTTTTGCCTTTGTCAATTGAATAGCCTCAAGTTTTAGAATTTCTCTAGGTTCACACTCAGGTAGCCATTGAGCATCATCAAATACTTCATCTTTGGGAGATATAGTTGTTAATTCTGATTTTAAAAAACGCTTATCCTGTTCTGATTTTTGATGTTTGTTAGCTGTAGATTTAATGTTTTTATCATTTTCTGCCGTTATGTCTATAAAGTTAGTTTCTCCTAAATAAATATTTGAGTTTTCAAACCACTGCTTTTCTTCATTAGGTAGTGGCTGAATATTTTTCGCTTTCATTAATCTGTCAATTTTATCTGATGTTCCTTTTTCAAACAGCAAAATCAAGAAATCATCCAACCCCTTTGGATTACCAAATAAGTGAGAAATTTCCAATGCTAAATAATCCATATCTGACAAGCTATTGGATTGGATATAGAGATTTCCCTTATCCAAGAAAGCACTTCTCTGAGTATAAGCTGATTGCTGATCAAGAATATATTTAATTTGCAAGTTTTCCACCCTGTAACACAATAAATCTTTGAGTTGTATGAGGGTGTGGTTGCTTTTAAGCTGTTGGTAAATTTGGGGTTCTACTTTGTAAAGATAACGTAAAACGTAAGGAATCAAAGCTTTAATTTGCTCAGTTAGGTTTTCTTCCTCGACTTTTGGTACTTCTCCAATTGCTAACTCAGTCTTAATAATCTGAGAAAGATAGCGAATACCAGTCGCTTTAATGAAGTGTTGCAGTTTAGGATAGTAGTTTGGGGGGAGTTGAAGAAAAGCTATTTGAGGATTGTCTTTAAACAACTCATAAACCTGATCATTATCATTTATCAAAACCTTACTAGCTGTGTAAAATATTTTTTTGTTTGTCCAAAATATTTTTTCACTGATAAAGGTTTTCCACCAATCTTTTAAATTTATACCAACTTTATTCAATTCCTGATAAATTTTAAAGACTAATTCCTCCTCTTTTTCATCAAGCTTGTTTTTATGAGATAATGCCAGCAATAAATCAGCATAATCCTTAGAATCAGTTATTTTTTCTTTTATTCCTAAGTCTTTAATAAAATCTGGATTATTGAGAGTAATGGCTAAATATGGAACGCTATCTCCTAGTATTGCGCCTGTTTCTGTTTTATCCAGAAAAACTTCAGAAGCATTAGCTAACTTGCCTTTCGTAGTAGGAAGCCAAGCTGCTGTTTTAATTGTGGTAAACCAGTTCGCGTTTCTAGCAGTAGAACGATACCAACCACCATGACTACCACCAAATAAATAACTATACCATTGTTTGTACTCTTTGTAGTAATTCCAGTTGGAGTCTAAAATTTGAGCTAGTCTTTTATTTTTCTCTATATCATTGCTTTCAATAATTTTCAAAATATTAGATGACGTATAAATAGGATATTTATGCTCATATACATTCTTTTTATTAGATTTATGATGAATAGTACTTACTTCTACATCTATTTTTGGTACATTATGTACTCCTAGCTTAACAAAAAAATCTCTCCACTCTCTAATTTTTTCTGCTTTTTCGCTAGGATTTTTAATTTGCATTAAATCTTGAATATACTCTGGGGATACAAACCGGACATCTTGTATTCCTGATAATAATGTTTCCAATTCATTTTGATTCCCATAACTAGCAGGAAAGTAAACATTTCTTGGGGAAGAATAGTCATTTTTATCTGTTTTTATCAAGATAAATTCTTTCAAGCTTTTTAGAGCATCTTCTTTGAAATACGAGTAAGAGTAAGGATTATTCCTTCTATTAAACTCTTTTTCGTATTCCGATAAATTGTCTTTAATGTAAAAAATGTATTTTAAAAGCTGATTGATTTTGCTTTTCCAAGTACCTTTTTTATAAAGGGGTAAAATATGATTTTCGATAATTTCATAACAAGAAGCATTTTGAACACCCAATTTTTTGAGAAATTCCGTTACAGCCAACTCAGAAGTTGACTCTAAAAGCGTTCTCTTAATAAAATGCAGTTCAAAACTATCTTCTCCAACATGATTAAAGGGAAAAAATATTGATGTCTCAGCAGTTGAAGCTAATTTGTTATTCTCTAAGCGAATAATCTTTAATTTCTTAATTCTTGGTAAATCAAAGTTATCATTTAAATTACAACTTCTTAAATAACTATAGAGTTGTACAAACCAATTATCACTTTGTTTCTGTAACCATTCATGATTCTGTAAACACTGCAATAAGTCATCAAAGCTAAATTTTTTAACTCCCAGAGATTCGAGAATAAGGGTTTTAGCCTTAACTTCATTGTGGATATACTCTTTTTTGAGTAATTGTTGCAAATCAGCATTAGAAATTAACTTTCTAATTTGCTCATCTACCTGCACAACATTAGAGGGAATCTGCCATTTTCCTGATTCAGTTAAAATACATTCACTAGTTTTTAGTTTATTGTGAATCTCGCTAACTACAGGAATAAAAAACTCATCCTTAATTTCGCTATTTAGGGGAATATAGTTATAATAGGTTTTTTGCAGATTACTATCTTGTTTAAATTTCTCTACAGCTAGTAAAAATGTAGTGGCAATGTTATCTCTGATCCATTTATTCCATTGTGTATCTTTATGAATATCTTCCCGGTTAGCTGGAACTAGAAAATCAGCTTGAATCAGAAACTTAAATCCGTAGCTGCGAGTAGGAAGAAAAGCAAAAACTTTTTGTTCTAATCTTGTATCTGCTGAACCATCCTCTTGCAAGCTAAAGGCAACAATTAGCTCAATAGATTTAACGTTTTCTCTTTTTGATTCCTGAATATGTTCGGGTACAATTAACTTGTTTTTTAGCAAAGTATAACAATGTTTATTTTTGATTACTTCACTAGTTTTTTCTATCTCTATATTTCCATTTCTATTTAAATATTTTTTTCTGATTAGTTTCTGAGTTTCTTCTATCTCTATATTTCCATTTTTATCGAAGCGGGTGATTTGGTGAGATTCATTAGTAACTTTATTATCGATTGTGACAGTTTTAAGCTGGCGGAGAAAGAGAATTAATGTATGTTCAATTTCACCTAACTTACCTAACTCATCTTTAGCTGATTCTCGCAGTGGTAAAATAATATTGGTTAAATTTGAATCAATATTTTTAGGAATTGCTTCAATCCAGTAAGGAGTAACAAATCCCAGTTGATTCTCATCATCTTGGCGCTTAAAATGGAACTGAAATCCATTGGAAAAGATTTGAGGTTCATCACTGATACGGAATACCGATTTAAATCCTATTCCTTTTTCCCCAATGTATCCTTCTACCTTAGTTTTTGTACTACGTCCTACATTACAAATTGCTCTGACATTATCCTCACTAAATCCAAGCTCATTGTTTTGCACAATAATTTTTTGCGGTTCTATTGTCAAATTTAGTGTAGGAATTACTCCACTTTGATACTGGTTATCATCTGCATTTTGAATAAGTTCTAAAACAAAATGAGTTTCTTTAGAATAAAGGTCTACTGAAAGTCGTTCAAGTGCGCTGTTCAGACTTCTTCTGAAGCTGTCAATAACTCCTTGAGCGGCTTGGTCAGTCTGTAAACCAATACCATAAGTGTTTTTACGGATATCTTCAATAATCTGTTTGGGCTTAATCATTTATTGACTCTTTTGTATAATTTCTGATACAAAACTAAATTCACCTTGGGCTGGAAATAAATTCGCGAAATCTCCCAACTTAAATACTACTCTACGCAAATAATGTATTCCAGAAACGCCTCAAAAAATTTTTAGTCATTAGAACTACTTAAAGTTTTAGAACCAGGACTTACGCAACTAGCACATGGGGTAAGGTGCGTCAGATGTGGAAAATCCTTAAATGTGTACAAAATTATTAGAGCTGACGCACCCTACAATTAGTTTGATTATGACTTATCGTAAATAAAAGGGTTTAAAACCCTTACGTCTATACGTAGTATCAGTTTCAGTCGGAGTTTAAATCCCCGTCTGTTCGCGTAGCGTGCCGTAGGCAAAATGTCTTTAATGCGCGAATTTTGAATTTTGAATTGTTAATATACCCTTGCTAAAAACCTTGATTTTTCGTTTTTATGCGTAAGTCCTATTAGCTATAACTGAACTGTATTGTACTATAAGCAATATTTGTTACAAATATGCGAATTACTGAAATAAGAAAGCATTTTAGCTAAATGAGTCAACAAACTGCGGTTTGCTTGCGGAAAACACCTAAATGAGAAAGCATTTTAACTAAATGAGTCAACAAACTGCGGTTTGCTTGCGGAAAACACTTAAATGAGAAAGCATTTTAGCTAAATGAGTCAACAAACTGGGGTTTGCTTACTCATTGATTAAAATGAGAAAGTAATTAGCAACAATTTATAAAGTAAATCTCCAAAAATGTACAATACATCACAACCTGACCCAGTTCGTTTAGAAATATTCAAAAACCTTTATCAATTTATTGCCGAACAAATGGGAATTGTTCTGCAAAACACGGCAGCATCAGTCAATATTAAAGAACGTTTAGATTTCTCCTGTGCTATTTTTGACGGTTCTGGGTTATTAGTTGCGAATGCTCCCCACATTCCTGTACATTTAGGTTCAATGAGCGAAAGTGTGCGTAGTTTAATTAATAGTAAAGCTAATAATATAAAACTAGGAAACGTATATTTATCTAATAATCCATATAACGGCGGGACACATCTCCCCGATGTCACAACTATTACTCCTGTGTTTCTCAATCATGAAAATACTTTATCTTCTACTCCCCTATTTTATGTTGCTGCGCGTGGACATCAAGCTGATATAGGTGGTATTACTCCCGGCTCTATGCCTCCCCATAGCAATACAGTAGAAGAAGAAGGAATTATCTTTGATAATTTTCTCTTAGTTGAAGAAGGACTTTTTCAGGAAACAGCAGTTAGAGAATTGCTATTAAATCATCCTTACCCTGCTCGTAATCCTCATCAAAATATTGCAGATTTTAATGCACAAATTGCCGCTAATGAACGAGGAGCGCAAGAACTGCGTAAAATGGTTGCTCAATACGGGCTGGAAACAGTACAAGCATACATGAAATTTGTTCAAGATAATGCCGAGGAGTCAGTAAGACGAGCAATTGATGTCCTCAAAGATGGCGCATTTAGTTATGAAATGGATAGCGGTGCTGTCATTCAAGTTAAAGTCAAGATTAATCGAGAAAATCGTAGTGCAGTTATTGATTTTACAGGCACATCTGACCAACTAAACAGTAACTTTAATGCACCAAAGGCTGTAACTCAAGCCGCAGTTTTATACGTCTTCCGTACTCTAGTTGATGATAATATTCCCCTCAACGCCGGATGTCTCAAACCTTTAGAAATTATTATTCCTGAAGGTTGTATGCTTAATCCTATTTACCCAGCCGCAGTAGTAGCGGGTAATGTAGAAACATCGCAAACTATTGTTGATGCTTTATATGGTGCTTTGGGTGTAATTGCTGCTTCTCAAGGAACAATGAATAATTTTACTTTTGGGAATGAGCGCTATCAATATTATGAAACTATTTGTGGTGGTTCTGGCGCAGGAGCAAACTTTCATGGTACTGATGCAGTGCAAACTCACATGACTAATTCGCGCTTGACTGACCCAGAAGTTTTAGAAACTCGTTATCCTGTACAGGTAGAAAGTTTTTGTTTGCGTCCTGATAGTGGTGGTAAGGGAAAATATTCAGGTGGTAACGGTGTAATTCGCCGCATTAAGTTTCTTGAACCAATGACAGCGAATATTCTTTCTGGTCATCGTCATATTCCGCCTTTTGGTTTAAATGGTGGGGAAGCGGGAAAAGTTGGGCGTAACTGGGTTGAGCGACAAGATGGGGAACAAGAATATTTAGATAGTACAGCAACAGTGGAAATGCTACCTGGGGATGTTTTTGTGATAGCAACTCCCGGTGGTGGTGGATTTGGTTCAATGGATGATTCGCTTTAGATTAAGTAGGTAAACATAATTAAATATAAAATGAGTTGTTGTTTGTAGAGAGGGATAAATCGCTCTACTGCTGAGTTTGAAAGGACTAAAGTCCTTACTACAAACTTATCTTTAATTAAGTCTCTCTACTTAGTAATGCCAAATTGCATAAACTGTTTTAATATTTCTGTGAATCTTCCCTGCGACACTATACATTGAGTTGATTATAAGTGCATAATTCTTCTTTAATTTCCTCCATCATTTAGATTGGCTGGTTTTGATTTCACAAAACGCCCAATATTTAGCCTCCTTCAGCCAAAGCCAATCCTTCTGGAATTTTGCCGGGTTTACCCTCCTAAAATTCCCCCTTATTCCTTACCAAACTCTACAAAACAGAGTTTGGAATCTCACATGAAGGTAAGAGATGAAGAGAAAGAAGTTTAAGCTAGGTTGGCGATCGCTGTGGAACCCAAACTTTGGCGCACCTGCGGCACTTTTAATTGTCTATGTTGCTAACGCCGTCTTTACTCCGCGTTTCGCTACAGTTAGCAACACTTTAAATATGTTGCTGCAAGTATCCACAACTATGTTAATTGCCATTGGGATGACTTTTGTCATTGCTTCTCGTGGTATTGACCTCACGGTTGGTTCTACTATGGCGTTGGTTTCGGTCATTGTGGCATTGCTAATTAAATATGGAATATTTGTTGCTGTTCCGTTTGCTTTGAGTGCGGTTTTGTTAGTTGGTCTTCTTAATGGTTTTTTGATTTCGCGTCTAAAACTTGATGCGTTAATTACTACTTTAGCGGCTCTCATTTTGTGGCGGGGAATTGCTCAGGTTGTGGGGGATGGTAAGCTGGTTCCTTTCAGCCATCCCACATTTGAAGCGCTGGGTAAAGGCTATCTCGCTTCTATCCCCATTCAAGTGGTGATTGCAGGAGTTGTGATTGTGGGGGCGTTTTTCTGTATCCATTCTACGCTGTTTGGACATCAGATCGTTGCTGTTGGGGGAAATGAGGAGGCGGCAAGGTTGGCGGGTATCCGGGCGGAGCGTGTGAAATATATAGTCTATTTAATTAGTGCGTTGCTGGCTGGGCTGGCTGGGCTGATTGAAACGGCAAGGTTGGGGATGGGTGATCCTAGTAAGGTGGGTGTGAATGCAGAATTTGATGCGATCGCAGCTGTTGTTGTAGGGGGTACGCCTTTCTCTGGCGGTCGTGCTAATGTCCTTGGCACGGTTGTAGGCGCTTTACTCATGCAGGTCATCTCCACTAGTTTTAATATGCTCCTGATTCCCTTCACTTGGTCATTAGTTTTAAAATCTGTCATCATCCTTTTCGCCATCTTTTTACAGCGTCCCAAGGAGATATAACAGGTCATGGTTACTACAAGGTCTGTTACGTCGGGTTTACGGTTGTTGCAGCGTCTGACTAAGCTCCTTCGCTCTCAGGCTGTGCTACTCATCCTCCTGAGTTTGGCTGTGTTCGCATCGTTGCGCTATGAAACCTTTCTCACACCGCTTAATCTCATGAACATCATGCGGCAGAACAGTATGCTGTCGCTGGTGGCGCTGGGTATGACTATGGTGATTCTGAGCGGTGGAATTGATTTGTCTGTAGGTTCTCTGGTGGCTTTAGGCGGTGTCATTGCCGCTATGTTTTCTGGACAAGGAAGCTTTGTGGCGATCGCCTGCGCCATTGCCAGCACCACTATACTAGGAATAGTCAATGGTCTGCTGGTATCACAGGCGCGGCTTCAACCCTTTGTTGTCACTTTATTTACTGCCAGTGCTGCGCGGGGACTAGCGTTGAGTATCACTCAGGAAAGGTCGATTGCCGTATCCCCGACAGCATCAGGGCTGATATGGTTGGGTAGGGGATTTATTGGTTGGGTTCCCGTACCCGTGGTAATAGTTGCACTCTTATATTTTGCCGCTTGGTTCATGCTACACAGAAGCCGCTTAGGTTTGCACATATTCGCTGTGGGCAACAACGAGGAAGCCTCACGACTCATGGGCGTGAACCCAAACCGGGTGAAGCTGGCAGTTTACACATTTAGCGGCTTGCTGTCAGGGCTGGCTGGCGTTGTGCTTGCAGGACGTTTAGGAGCTGGTCAACCAGTGGCGGCCATTGGTTGGGAGACAGATGCGATCGCCGCCACTGTTATGGGCGGAACTTTTCTCTCTGGGGGTGAGGGCAGCGTCTTCCCGACGCTCATCGGTGTACTCTTGCTAGGAATGATGTACAATCTGCTCAATCTTGAAGGAACCATTACCCCTTGGTGGCAACTTGTGCTTCGTGGTGCATTGTTACTGCTGGTGGTACTCTTCCAACAGCGTATCGCCCAGAAGCGCTAAGTAAGGGGAAATAAAGTCCAAATTTTCTGCAAAAATCATATAAAAACAGACCTTCAACCTGTCAAGAGTCCCCAGTCCCCAATCCCCAGTCCCCATCTGTATCAATTACTTTGCAGTTGTTGCTGTAATCTCAATGTGTCCATCTCTTGCCTTTGTTGTTGTCTAAGTTGCTCCATGCCAAATGGCACAGATTGCTGCTGTCTGATCTGGTCTTGCAAACGGAATTGTTCGAGTCGTTGTTGCTGTTGTAACCTAAATTGGTCTTGCTGCTGTCTAAATCTTTGCCATAATTGTTGAGAAGTTGATGGTTGATTCAACTGTCTTCTTTGTTGGCCTGTGTACTGTGAGTTTTGAGATATCTGGTTAGTTCCTGCCCTTACAGGAAATTCAATTCCCAAACCTATCGTCAGCATAATAATTAGTATCCCTGTTTTCATTCTTTAGTAATTAGCAAATAGATTTTTAAAATGATGTCATTAAGCGCTTATTACTAGTATACAAGAAACATAGGTGACAGGTGACCAGGGCAGGGTGGTTTCATACAGAAAAAGAAAAATTTATAAGTTCTGATTTCTGGTGTTGTAGCAACTGGCGTGAGAGGTTTGGAGAAGGGTTTTCCAGATGACGTGAACAGTCAGCTGCTAGATTTGGGATAGGGATCATGAATATAGAATCCCCGCACTTTTAGGGCGGGGATTTCTAAGATTATCAGTCAACCGTCAACTGTCAACAAATATTAAATATTCTTAGGCAGCTTGACTGTAAATATACTACCTTTACCTACTTCAGAAGTTAAACTAATGATACCTTCATGGGCTTCAACGATGCGGCTGGATAAATGCAATCCTAAACCGCTACCTGAGCGTTTATTTCTGCCTTGACGGAAGCGCTCAAAAATGGTTACTTGGTCTTCGGGAGCAATGCCATAACCTGT
>DATNQO010000078.1:0-2842 GCA_036704005.1 Leptolyngbyaceae cyanobacterium
CCAACTAGAACTTGAAGAAGAGACAAAATTCCGTATTGGCTACCATCAAAATCAAAACGGTGTGCCTAAAAACCCCCACTGTAATGTTAACCATTTAATTAAACTAATCACTTGCCTTGATAGGAACAAATACAACCCTCAAAAGAGTAAAGGTAAACACCCGCCTGTCAGCAATAATCCTTCTCTAACTGACGCAGAAAGAGAAAGACTCTCAAGATTGTTACCACTACTACCCAAAGCGTTATGGATTGAGCAGAGGTTGTTCAAAATAATCGAAGAACATATCACTAACCCAAGAAAGAAAGGAGTCGTTGACCTAGCCTCAATCGACTCACGCAAGAATACTCTCTTACCCGACAGCCGTTATTCATTTGGCTTTAGTGCGCCTGCCGATATCGCTATGCCAATTGTTGCCGCCTATCGGGTGTTTCTGGACGAAAACTACAATTGGCTCATCCCCTTTGATGACTTTGCCGAGGATTTCCTTCAACATCTGTGGACGAACTATTACCGCAAATATTTGGTATCAGAGAAATTGGCTGGTAATACAGTGGGTAGCAAAATCTGTCGTAACCCAGTGATTTGGGATAATCTCTACGTTTCGGCACAGAGCTACCTAAATCAACGACTGTTAAAGATTGTTGAGTCAAACACCAAACGCTCCGAACTGAAATTAGCAAACTAATATATGTCAGAAAACTCACAAGTACAAGAATTGACTCGATTTGCCCAAGAACAAGATTTCAATCAGCAATATCGACAGTATTTTGGGGATGTTTGGCACGAAGCGGGAGTTAAAGATATCAGAGAAATGACCGTTCAAGATGCGGAACGTACATTAAAAATACTGGCGGATAGTCAAGCATCTCCCCAATTCGTGAAATCTCTACTAGCACAGGCGGCTCGTGATGGCGCACCATCACAGGTTTTGGAGTATTTCTTGAGCAGCGACATTGACGGCGATGGGCGAACTCTGGCTACTGAGATTTTTCAGGACGGCACGAACCCGTTGGAGCCTGACTCACCTCAACCACCTCCCAAGACACAAGTTGTATCCCCATCCCTATCTCAAAATACTGAGGATTTGGACTGGCAAATATAACATAAATTCGCTAATTTTCCTAGCTACTTCAGTGCTGTTTTTTTCAGTACTAAAGTAACTAGTTCTTTAAAAAAAGGGCATTTAAACTTCTGAGTTAGATAGATTTTCCAGAAATAGGTGTAGTTGATTCCTCAATTACACCTCCTTCCTCAACTAACTCAACAATTAAAGAGGCAATAATTATGACTTTATTAGGTATTGATAGACCCGCCGATACGTCCCAAGTAAAACTCTGGAATGAACAAGATTTATCCACAAGCGATCGCCGCCGAGAGAAGCTAGAAATTCTCCTGTGCCAAAAGGTACAGCAAGGTGAAAACCCAGATTTGTGTCAAAAAGTATTGGATTATCTGTCTTTCTCAATACATCAACAGACCGTCAATCGCATTGCTGTCCAAAAGGAAAAAGAAAGGTCAGTGTTTGCCTCTGTACAGCAGGTGGTAATTTTATCATTCGCCATTCTGGGGATGTTTGCATTCCTCGCCGCCGCTTCCAATAAGTCCGTTGTGCGTTCACCTATGGTGGAGCGAAGCTCATCTCTACGAGAGGCTGCGCCAACGCCTTCGCTTGGTGTGAACCCACCTGCAATCCAACAGCAAGCTCCGGGCGCAACGCCTGGGGTGGAGCGGAATTTGTTAAAACAGGGCAATTTCAACAATCGTTGAAACAAATCGTGTCAATTACTTGGTGACGTTCTCTCCCGTTAACCTTGCAGTATAACGGGAGCTTCTAATCTAGAATTGGACAGTTGAGAACCATCAAATTCGCTCAACAGCTTCGCGCTTCATAGGCTGGGCAACCCCGAAGCCTCCACGCGCAGGCAAGATGAGTCCCACCTCGCTAATTGCCCGATTTAAAATATTGACTGCGGCGTTTTCATCTCTATCCATCAATAATCCACATTTAGGACAGTGATGCAAACGAACAGAAAGAGTTTTCGGGACTTTACAACCGCAACCGGAACAATTCTGGCTAGTAGAATGAGGATTAACTTTTAGGACTCGGACACCGCGTTTGACCGCCACTGTCTCCAAGATATTGATAAATGCTCCCCATGCAGCATCCAGAATTGATTTACTCAATTTTGTTCTAGCAAGACCTTTGATATTCAAGTCTTCTACTGCGATTAAGTCAAAATCTTTGACTAATTTGTGTGCTGTTTTGTAATGAAAATCTTTCCTAGTACGCTGAATCCTTTGATGAATCCGAGCTATGTGGTTTTTCTTTTTAGCTTGTCGTCGAGAGCCTTTTTGTTGACGAGCCAGTTGACGTTGTTGTCGTGCTAGGTGATGTTGAGTTTGACGATAAATCTGTGGAATAGCGACTGTCTCACCATCTGATGTTGTCAAAAATTCTTTTAGCCCAACATCAACTCCTACAGCCGATTTAACCTCATTAAGAGGTAATAATTGTGGCACAGAATTATCTTGCATAGAAATGCAGCAGTACCATCCATCAGCTTTGCACACAATCGTACAAGTTTTGAGTACAAAGCCTACTGGTAATGGTCGGTGCATAATTACTGGCATTTCACCAATTTTACTCAGTTTCAATCTGCCGTCTTTGAGGTTAGCACCTGCCTTTGGGCAATTCACTCGTGGGTAAACAAAAGACCTTAATTCCCCAGGCTTTTTAAATCTGGGACGACCACCACGTTTTCCCGATGCGTCAGGAATTAACCAACGTTCCCACGCTTGATTTAAACGTTGTAAATTGATTTGCTGAGATTCTGCCCAGATA
>DATNQO010000079.1:0-5530 GCA_036704005.1 Leptolyngbyaceae cyanobacterium
TTAAGTATTTTCCCTAATTCACATTTGTTATTGGGATTCAATCATTTAATTGCAGCAATGAATCAATTTAAACCCTATTATGCTTCTGGATGATGTAGCTCCTGAACTACTTGCTTATTCCGGAAACTGACAGAAGAGGGTTAAAGTTTTAGTATTTACTTTCCAAAACTTAATAGTTTTATCTTTACTACCACTAGCCAAAATCTTACCATTTGGGTGGAAAGCTACACAACAAACATGATCAGAATGCCCTATGAGAGTGCTAATTTCTTGACCTTTGTTCCACTCCCACAATTTGATTGTTTTATCCCAACTACCACTAGCTAAAATCTTACCATCAGGACTGAATGCTAGAGAACTAATGCCTCCGAACCAATCAGAATGTCCAGTAATAGTCTGAACTTTCCTTTGAGATAGATGCCAAATTTGAATTTTTTTGTCATTTCCAGCACCACCGCTAGCTAAAACCTGTCCATCTGGACTGAAAGCTACAGATAAAACATCATCTGAATGCCCTTTAAAAGAATATATTTCTTGTCCTGTTTCTAGCGACCAAAATTTGATGCTTTTATCCACACTACCACTAGCTAAAGTTTTTCCATCCGGACTAAAAGCGACACAATGAATTTTTTCTTCATGTCCTGTGAGAGTGCATATTTCTTTTCCTGTAAATACATCCCACAATTTAATAGTTTTATCTTTACTGCCACTAGCTAAAATCTTACCATTTGAGCTGAAAGCTACAGAATTAACACCTCCAGACCAAGATGATTCACCATGTCCTTTAAGAATTATGGACTCCTTATTAGTTATAGCGGTTTTCCAGTTAGTGAGGTATAGGGAAAATAATTGAACGCAGATAAACGCAGATAAACGCAGATGAAATTGTATCCTATCCACCTGCAATCAGCTATAAATTCCAAATTCTTACAGTTTTGTCATCACTACCACCAGCCAGTGTATGTCCGTCACGGCTGAATACAACAGAAATAACCTCATGTGAATGACCTTTGAGACTGCGAACGGATATTAAGTCTTGCATAATGATAGATATAACGACTTGTAGTCAGATATGGCTCACGCTAGGAATACTAGAAGATAAGCTTCTCATTTAACTATACTTAGTATTCCCATATACTGACTGTTTATATCAGACGCGATCGCCTAAATTTATCTCAGTCTAAAGACTTGTTTAATCTTTTCGCACAATCTTTCTATCAAGGAATTACGTTGGATTTTATATCTTGACGACGAGGGATAAGCCGCTTTAGGAATTTTACCTTCTAACTGTGCGGCTTTATTTAAGTCGGCAGTGGCTCGATATTCGTAACCTAACTGGGAACAAACTAATCCCCGATATTTGTAAGCTTCAACATAGTTAGGGTTGAGACGAATGGCTTGGGTAAAGTAGGCGATCGCTTCCTCGTACTCTTTTTTTGCTACACTCTCAACACCCCAGTTATAGTATGTTTCCGCACCCCAACGATTTACAGATACTTTCCCCGATTTTTTTGGTCGAGGTGGAGGCGGAGGTGACGACGATTTCTCAACATGGGGAATTACCGCCTTGACTGTATTGTAAGCGGCGTTGATTTGTTTAATTTTTGCCTCTGCTTGCTGCTTTTGCTTTGCATCAACGAAGCGATCGGGATGCCAAATTTTCACTAATTTGCGGTAAGCTTGCTTTACTTCTAGTTGTGATGCACCAGCTTTTAAACCCAGAATTTCATAAGCATAATTAATATCAAGTTCTAAACCATATCGTGGCTTGTCGTTAGACATCGCACATACTAAAAAATATAACTATGTATATCTATAATAACTAAACTCTCACGAGGTTTTTGAAGATAAAATTTCTAAAATCATTGATAAATCAACATATTCCCGATTTTTGAGGAAGTTGTTAATCTAAGATAAGCGCGATCGCTCCGGTGGGTGGTAGGCGATCGCATTTCCAAATCAGCATCTATCATCAGTACAATGTCCAAAATGCAAACGCCCCATAGCGGCTATCATTGGGACGGTGGTAATCACCGTTTCTTTGAAGGTTGGTATTATCGAGTCACCTTACCAGACTGCGGTCAAACCTTCGCCTTCATGTATTCCATTGAAGACCCCATCGGGGGTGAACCTTACAGTGGCGGTGCGGCTCAAATCTTGGGTGCTGATGATGAATATATCTGTCGGACTTTCCCTGATGTCAACAAATTTTGGGCTAGTCCAGATGTTCTTGCTTTAGGTCATTGGGGGGAAACTAACCTCAACACCAAACCTATCTACCTCCTACCAGCAGAGTTTGCAACCCACGTACAGCAAGGCTACCAAGCTACAGCCACCCTCAATCAAGGCATAATTAAAGACCCAGCCACAGGTAATTATTGCCGTTGGCAGTACGAAATTCAACCCCTATACGGTTGGGGAAATCGAGATAGTATGCAACAATCAACTGCTGGCTGGCTGTCATTTTCGCAGATATTTGAACCCGGATGGCAAATTTTAATGGCGCATGGTTTGGCTAGCGGTTGGATTGATTGGAATGGTAAAATCTACCAATTCCAGAATGCGCCAGCTTATAGTGAAAAAAACTGGGGTGGTGCTTTTCCGCAAAAATGGTTTTGGGTTAACTGTAATAGCTTCGATGGCGAACCTGACTTAGCCTTAACTGCTGGTGGTGGTAGGCGCGGCGTGTTGTGGTGGATGGAATCTGTAGCCATGATTGGCTTACACTATCAAGGTAAATTCTATGAGTTTGTTCCCTGGAACGCAAAAGTAGAGTGGAAAATTCAGCCTTGGGGTAAGTGGGAAATGAAAGCCACAAATTCAGATTATGAGGTGGAATTAACTGGAACTACCAATTTACCGGGTACACCTTTACGTGCGCCGACCGCTCAGGGTTTACAATTCTGTTGTCGGGATACAATGCAAGGTAAGCTGGATATAGAATTACGGCAAATCAGAGGCGACAACCGTCTAGTCATCCTCAAAGCCCACAGCCATCTTTGTGGTTTAGAAATAGGTGGTGGTTCTTGGGACGATTGTTGGCAATCTAGTTAAAACTACTGCTATCATTGTAAGTGCTTCCTAGTTGGGGCTGTAGCTCAGTTGGATAGAGCGACCGCCTCCTAAGCGGTAGGTCGAGGGTTCGAGTCCCGCCAGTCCCGTTTCCCAAATAATCCCTGAAACTCATTAATTACGAGGGTTTCAGGGATTATTTATTTTGTGTATATTGCTGAAATGTAGTCATAAAAAGGCATTTAAAAGTTATTGAATAACTAGAATGAATATGAAATGAATATGATATGTTAGACCCAGAGTTAATCCATATTCATTATGCAGTCAGGAAAATACAGTAACAAAGGCTCGGTCACAGTCCAGCCTTTTCAGGGTCGTTTACGCCTACGCTTGCCTAGACAGTTATTTAATGGACACCAGAAATTCCTAACACTAGGGTTAGATGATACGCCAGGAAACCGTCAAATAGCCGAGGCTAAGGCTAAAGAGATAGAAAAGGATATTCAAGTTAATGTCCTTGTGCCAGGAACTTTTGACTACAGCTTGAATAAATACCGTCCTGAATCATTCCGATTAGTAGAAGCAAAAAAGTCTGAGTATGCTGTTAACCTTCAAGAAATTTGGACAAAATTTATAGAGTACAAAAAAAATGTTTCATCACCTAGCACTATGAGATCCCAGTACAGGGTCTTTAGTAACTACGTGTTAAAGTTGCCTACTCATGATTTAGACAAAGCGGTTGAAATTAGAGACTGGGTTATCAATAATATTCCGCCAGAATCAGCTAAAAGGTTTATTGTTCGTTTAAGTGCTTGTTGCAATTGGGCTATTGATTCAAAAATTATCAATAATAACCCTTTTATGGGGATGTCTAGTAAAATTACAATTCCCAAATCCCAAAAAAATAATGATGACAACGAAATAAATCCGTTCACCGCAGAAGAAAGAGACTTAATAATCCAAGCGTTCCGTAATAATCAATTTTGCTCTAAGTACTCTAGGGTAAAGCATTCTCACTATGCTAATTATGTAGAGTTTCTTTTTTTAACAGGTTGCCGTCCATCTGAGGCTATTGCACTAGAAAGAAATAACATCTCGAATGATTTCAGATATATAGTTTTTGATTGTGCTGTGGTTTTAACTGATAGAGGTCTAGCTAAAAAGTCAGGTTTAAAAACTCAAGAGAAAAGAAGATTCCCTGTCAATCAAAAGTTGAGGCTTTTACTTGAAAGAATATGTGATAGTAAGAAAGGTAATGATATCCTGTTTCCAAGTCCTCAAGACAGCACTTATATAGATACTGACAATTTTAGAAAAAGAGTTTGGAAGGTAGTGTTAGATGGACTAGTAATTGATTATCGAAAGCCTTATCAAACTAGACACACTTTTATAACTTTAGCTTTAGATAATGGGTTGGATGCTAAAGATGTCGCTAGGCTAGTTGGTAACTCTCCTGAGATAATTTATAAACACTATGCTGGTAACAAAAGAGATTTATTTGTACCTGAGTTTTAATAAATTATCTATAAAAGCAATATAAGCTTTACAGGCTATACGAGGGAGTTAAAAACTCCCTTTTTTTGCTATAGAACTACGAGAGAATCAGGGTTTTAGGAGTTGCAGAAATCTAGCTTTAAACTCGTCAAGTCCTTATCCGGTAAAGGTTATTGAAGTTGCCACAAACCAAGGCAACACAGCCTACTGATTAGTTTCATCTAAAGCGGTAGGTCGAGGGTTCGAATCCCGCCAGTCCCGTTTCCCAACTAATCCCTGAAACTCATTAATTATGAGGGTTTCAGTAACTATTTATTTTATTCAAGCTAATACATTTCCGGTAGAATATACAAATTCTCACCCTAAATAAGAGGAATAAGCGTGGAAATTCAAGAACTAAAAGCATTGATTAAAGAAACTATGCGTGAAGTTATACAAGAAGAAAGACTTCGCCTGTGCCAAATTCTTATTCCTTACGTTAGTGACGAAGAACAGCGCGAACTTGAAGCTGATTTTGGTTTACTTTCAGAATATGCTTATGATGATGAAGTAGTTGATATGACTGCTTGGGTTAAAAAGGGCAATCCTGTTTCGCAAAAAAGCAATTAAGTTTCTGGAAAAGTCCGATACCGAAGATGTCGAAATTATTCGGGAGCAAATCAATAAGATTGTGATTGCAGTTGAAGAACAAGGGATTATTCCATTTACCGAACTGGATATTAAAAAAATGAAAGGTGAATGGGAAGGATTTTACCGATTACCTGTAGGCAAAAATAGGATTATTTTTACAGTAGATATTGAGACTAAAAATATTGAGATTTATGTAATTGGTGCAAGAGGAGATATTTATAAAAAATAAATTTGTTTAATGCCAATTTCGCTTAATTATCCCTCTTCTGTCAGTTTCCGGAATAAGCAAGTAGTTCAGGAGCTACATCATCCAGAAGCATAATAGGGTTTAAATTGATTCATTGCTGCAATTAAATGATTGAATCCCAATAACAAATGTGAATTAGGGAAAATA
>DATNQO010000080.1:0-16925 GCA_036704005.1 Leptolyngbyaceae cyanobacterium
TCACCTGTAGAACACAGGTTCATAGGCTCTAAGTGGAAGTGCAGTAATGTATGTAGCTGAGGAGTCCTAACAGACCGAGGGCTTGACCTCATTTTCAGTTGACAGTTTGGTGAATATCGCGTTTCTTGCAGTCTTCAGGGTTTTGAAGAGGCAAGGGAGCAGGCAGCAGGCAGCAAGGCAGGTGAATAAATCCCCTTTTCCCCTGTCCCCCTCCCCCTCCTCCCACCAGTCTTTCCTGGTGCCTATGGTGCAGTGGTACCACTCTGACCCCATCCCGAACTCAGATGTGAAACGCTGCTACGGCTACGATAGTTTAGGGGTTGCCCTACGCCACAATCGCTCGGTGCCAGGTTTATACTTCTCACAAACCCTCTTTCTCACAAGAAAGGGGGTTTTGTTTTGCTTTGTTTGTGAACATTTATATGAAATTATTACACTAAAATTACGTAATTATGAGGTTTTTAATTGACCATTAAAATATCTCAATTTATTCAGAATTAAGTTGTTCTTAATATGATAATTAGGTCAACTTAATTAAATGTAAAATGCTTAACTTGATATTCTCCAATCGCTGCTTTAGCTGGTGACTACAGCCCAGAATTGATGTTGGTATCAAAGCTAGTTGTGCTGAGATTGCCGCCGCCAAAACTTGTGATTTGGTTCTGGGAATTTATGACTACGACATTGGTGAAGGAAAAGCTTCCTATCCCGTTTAAAAGATTATCTATGAATCCATTCCCAGGTCAGGACATACATCAATAATCATACCAGGGTGATAGCGAGATGAAATTGCCGCCAAATCAAGAAAATAATCAGCCTATAAAGAAAGAAAAAACCGAATCACATCTGGAACAAATTAACCATAATGCCGCAGGTATCGACTTGGGTGGTGCAGAACATTGGGTATGTGTTCCCACAGATAGGGTCGAAAAAAACGTGCGGCGGTTTGGTTGTTTTACTCCAGATTTAACGGCAATGGCTGATTGGTTAATTGAGTGTAGAGTCACGACAGTAGCAATGGAGGCAACAGGAGTCTATTGGATTCTAGTATTCCAGATTTTGGAAGCTAGAGGTCTAGAAGTAAAACTGGTAAATGCTCACCATGTCAAAACTGTGCCAGGAGGCAAAACAGATGTCAACGATTGCCAATGGTTGCAGCAGTTACACACTTATGGACTATTATCTGGCTCATTAGTGATATCACTGGTCTGACTGGTATGAAAATTATCAAAGCTATTGTGGCTAGTGAGCGTGACCCATTAGTATTAGCATCCCTCAAAGACCCACGAATTAAAAGCTCTGCGGCAGAAATTGCCAAAGCATTAACAGGTGATTACCGTCGTGAACATTTGTTTGCTTAAAAGTTTAGCTTGACCTACTTATTTGTGAGTTACTGATAAAAGATAACTGCATTAACTATACTTACTGTGCTAAGTATGCTTCAATTTTTATTGAGGCATAAATTTCGATGCGCCGCATTGAATAACTACTAATAAACCAATTCTTTAGTAAGCAATAAAGCGGGTAGACTCTATGGCTAGTAAGTTCTATTACAAATTCATGGGATGGCGCTTGTGGGTAGCTAAAGCATTGTTTAAATCGATGAACTTAAGTGTCTCTCCTTATAAGTGGCGACCTAGAAAGTCAAAGACTTATAGTCGAATTTTGCTCAGGAGTTTTTTGCCTATTTTGATTTTGATATCATTTGTCACAGTATTACTTCTAAATAGCTTTATTCCTGCTACAGCTCAATTACCTACCCGACAAGAAATTCGTGGGGTTTGGATGACTAATAATGATTTTGATATACTTAGAGATAGTCTCAAGGTGCAGGATGCTATGGGTAAACTGCGGCGGTTGAATTTCAATACAGTCTACCCTGTGGTGTGGAACTCTGGCTATGTAATGTATGCTAGCGCTGTAGCACAAAGAGCTGGTATCCAACCTTTTGTATTTCGTGGCACGGATGGACATGATATTCTTGCAGATGTGATTAATCAAGCACATCACCAAGGTTTGTTAGCTATTCCTTGGTTTGAGTTTGGTTTTATGGCTCCTCCAACCTCGGAATTGGCTATGAACCATCCAGAGTGGCTAACAAGAAAACGTGATGGTGGACAAACTTCAATTAGCGCTGCTGGTGAGGTGGTTTGGCTTAATCCTTTCCACCCGCAGGTTCAACGTTTGATTAGTGACCTCGTGCTGGAAATTGTTACTAAGTATGATGTTGATGGTATTCAGTTTGATGATCACATGAGTTTGCCTCATGAATTTGGTTACGATAAATATACGGTTTCTTTGTATACTAAAGAAACTAAAAATCCCCCGCCTACAAATCATCAAGACCAAGCATGGGTGCGCTGGCGTGCTGATAAAATTACGGCTTTTATGGTAAAGCTAAACCAAGCTGTGAAGGCCAGAAAACCTAATGTAATTTTCTCTGTATCTCCTAACTATTACGATTTTGCTTACAAGTTTCAATTACAAGACTGGTTGGCTTGGATACGGTTAAAGATTGTCGATGAACTTATTGTGCAAGTTTACCGTCCTAATCTGCCAAGTTTTACTTCTATTATTTCTCGTCCAGAAATTCAAGAAGCACAACGAGTTATTCCCACTGGTATTGGAATTATGACAGGATTACGCAATAATGCTGTTCCTATGTCACAAATTAAATCTCAGGTGCGGACTACGCGACAACGTGGGCTGGGTGTAGCTTTTTTCTACTACAGTAGCCTTTGGAATTATAATCCAGAAGATTTAAATGAACGCCAAGCTGGTTTCCAGGCTCTTTTTCCTAATCCGGCTTTGCGAGCAAGAATTGAGTAATTTTGTGAGTAGTTTGTATCTATTCATTTGATTTCTTATTATGCTTTTTGGCGTTGCTGAATACAGGGATGAATAGATTTATGTAGGTACAGTTTGATACCTCAGATAGTTATGGTTGATTTATACAATCATCTTCTTGCTGATTTGCGTAAACATAATCCTGCTTTTGGCATTCTTGACCTGAAAACTTGTTACCGTGGTTTTCGATATATTCGTGAAATGTTAAAAACACTTTCTCAAAAGCCTGAGCCTGTTTTATTAGCCTAAATTTTGGACAAGCTCACTTATGCGTGTACGTATTCATCCTATTTATACAGGCGTTGAACCCTCGTAAACGCTGTAAGGTATTGATGAAATTTGCTTGAATGTTTGCTTAACTGTCTTAACTGTCTGCTTAACTGTCTTAACTGTCCTTGCATACGTATTTAATTACTGATATATTTTTAATTGTAAAAGGAGCTTCCTTTGGGGAAAACACCATGTCTACAAACACAATTAAAACAGTGGATTTTAGAGTGGTATCATTGGAGAAGCAAGCTACTGAAGGAGCAGAAAAAACTGACAATCCTTCTTGGACTTGGAATTTCAAATTTCCTTCATTTGTGGAAGACAAGTAATAATAGTATTTTGCATCTGAAATTAAAGGAGTAGCAGTTATTCAATAACTACTAATATTGGTTAACCACCAATATTAAGGAATAATACTATGTCAAAAAACACAGTCAAAGCGGCAACCTTTGAATCTGAATAATTTTTTTTCGCGTTTCTTGGAAGAGCAAGTTGCAGAAGTGTCTAATACTGCTTCTATGATGACTCAGAAGTATTTTTACGATTGTGATGTTAATTTACAAGGGTTGAACGTCGGAAAAAACTTATTGAAAATTATTAAATAAAAAGTTGGAATTTGCTAAACAGGATAGTACGACCTAAATAAACTGTCTTCAACTAAAACTTAAAATTAGTTGAAACAACAAATGGCATGATTACTAAGTTTTATCAAAAATAAAATAGGAGTAAATTATGATCGTTAGAAGGCTAAACGAAATTATCAAGACAGAAAGAGATATTGCCTGGGGAAATGGTCAAAGCCGCAGGTTTCTTCTAGAGGAAGATGGCATGGGCTATTCACTGACTGACACTACAATTGATGCAGGTACTGAATCACTTTTAGAATATAAAAATCATATGGAAGCTTGCTACTGTCTGGAAGGAGAAGGGGAAGTAGAGGCAAATGGAATTGTATATCCAATTAAACCTGGTACGATGTATGCCCTTGATAAGCATGAAAAACATTATTTAAGAGCGAAAACATTCCTAAGATTAATATGTGTATTTAATCCTCCTTTGAAAGGACACGAAACCCACCGACTTTCACATAATAAGAGTTCGAGTTATAGCTGAAGTAATAATCAAATAATTTATGTAGAGTATCATTAGAACGATGAAAAAGCAACTTCTCTGTAAGTTTCATAACTTAGCTTAACGTAGTTTCGTCTAAGTTAAGCTATTTCTGTATTGGTTTTTATGCGCTATTTCCCCCTTGCTAAATTACATAAATCAAAAGTTGATTCAGGCAAGCATTAGGAGTTTCAAGATAAAAGTATGGAAAAGGTAATCATTTCTCATAGTTCGGATAAAGAAAATTTTTCCATATCTTTTGAACAAGAACGTATGTGGTTACTTGAACAAGTATCTTCAGGTGACTCACTTGACAATATAGGGGGAACAGTCCAAATTACAGGGTTAGTTAACTTAGATATAGTTAAGCAGAGCATCAAGGAAATTGTCAGTCGTCATGAAATCTTACGCACTAGCTTTGATATTTTGGGTGGGGAACTGCGGCAGATAATTAGCTCAACCTTGAAAGCAGATTTGCCAGTCATAGACTTACAAAAATTAACCACAACCGAACGAGAACAGGAAGTTCAGAGGCTGGTAAATCAAACCTTCCTCTCTCCTTTCGACTATCGTTCTGGGCCAATGTGGAGATTGTGCTGGCTGGTTTTGGAGGAAACCCAGCACATTTTAGTGTTAAGTATGCACAATATTATCTGTGATGGCGATCGCTCTATTCACATCTTCTTTCAAGAATTAGCCGCACTCTATGAAGCCTTCTCCTCTGGAAAGGAATCTAAATTACCTGAATTGCCCATCCAGTATAAAGAATATGCTATCCAGCAGCGACAACAACTACAAACAGAAATTCTGGAAACTCAACTCAGCTACTGGAAGCAAAAACTGGGAGATAACCCGCCTGTATTGCAACTACCCATAGACCACCCCAGGTCAGCACTTCGCACTTTGGCTGGTGCAAGTCAACAGTTAAAGCTATCTCAAAATTTGAGCGCACAACTCAAACTGCTAAGTCAGCAGCAGGATGTTAGCTTGTTTGCACTCTTACTAACAGCATTTAAAACATTACTTTATCGCTACACCAAACAAGAAGATATTATTGTAGGTTCGCTGACATCAGGGCGCAATCTTCCTCATACTGAAAATTTAATTGGTAACTTTGGTAATTCCTTGGTATTGCGGACTGATTTGTCAGGTAAACCTACTTTCTTACAATTATTATCTCGCGTATCTCAAGTAATATCACAAGCTGATCAGCATCAAGATTACCCCTTCCAAAAATTAGTTGAAGAGTTAAAAATCCAGCGTGATTTAGCTTTGAATCCCCTATTCCAAGTATTATTTGTCTGGGAAGAAGTTTTGCCAAGTCAAGAATTGTCTGGCTGGAAGTTAACTCCTATAGATTCAAAATCCCAACTAGCACCATTAGATTTGTCTATATCTATAAAAGATACAAACTCAGAGTTAGTTTTGGCTTGGGAATATAATACAGACTTATTTGAAAATTCTACAATAGCTAGTTTATTAAAACATTTTCAGAATCTCCTTGAAAGTATCGTGGCTAATCCAGAGGCAAGTATTGGTGCTTTGCCACTGTTAACTCAAGAAGAAAGTAATCAAATACTATTTGGGTTGAATAATACAAAAACAGAACATAATCAAATCTGTATTCATCAATTAGTCGAAGCTCAAGTAGAAAAAAATCCTCATGCTATTGCTGTAGTTGGGGAAAATCAACAATTAACCTATAAAGAACTTAACGACCGTGCCAATCAATTAGCCCATTATCTACAAAAACTAGGAGTTAAACCAGAGGGGTTAGTTGGTATTTGCATAGAGCGTTCCCTAGAGATGATGGTTGCTGTTTTGGGTGTGCTGAAAGCAGGCGGTGCTTGTGTACCATTAGACCCCGCCTATCCCCAAGAACGCATCGCATATATGTTGTCAGATGTCAAGCCGCAAGTGCTGTTAACTACCGAGACATTGCTTTTGACATTATCAGCGATCGCTGAGATAGGAAAAAACCATCAAATAGTCCGCCTAGACTCTGACTGGGAGAAGATTTCGCAATCCAGTGATGCGAATCCAGTTAGTGAAGTGGCATTAAATAATTTAGCTTATATCATTTACACCTCTGGTTCGACAGGCAAGCCCAAGGGTGTGATGATGGAACATCTCGCTCTGACTAATTTAATCGATTGGCATCTGCAAAATAGAACCACAGGGGTAACAACTTTACAATATGCTCCCCTGAGTTTTGATATCTCCTTCCATGAAATTTTTTCCACTTGGTGTTCTGGGGGAACGCTGGTATTAATTTCTGAAGAAGTAAGGCGGAATCCTTCAGCTTTATTACAACTGATCATCGCCAGAAAAATAGCAAAACTCTATCTTCCTTTTGTGGGTTTGCAACAGTTAGCAGAAGTCATTGATGAGCAAACAATTCATACAACCATCCGTGAGGTAATGACGGCTGGAGAACAGTTGCAGATTACACCAAAGATTGTCAACTTTTTTCAGCAAACAGGTGCTACTCTCCATAATCATTACGGTGCTTCCGAATGCCAAGATGTGGCAACTTTCACCTTAAGGGGGGACGCAAATAGTTGGGCGGTACTTCCTCCTATCGGTCGTCCAATTAATAATATTCAAACTTATATATTAGACGAGTTTTATCAACCTGTTCCTGTAGGAGTTGCAGGTGATTTATATATTGGCGGTGATGGCATTGCTAGGGGTTATTTCAACCAACCTGCTTTAACTCAAGAGAAATTTATTCCTAATCCCTTTGGTGCTGGGAGGCTATATAAAACAGGGGATTTAGCTCGTTATTTAAGAGATGGTAACATCGAACATTTGGGAAGAAGCGATCGCCAAGTCAAAATTCGCGGTTTCCGCATCGAGTTGGGTGAAATTGAAAGTTTATTAGCTAAACACCCGACGGTGCGAGAAAACGCAGTTATTGCCACAGATCAGCAAAAATTAATTGCTTATGTAGTCCCAGTAGAGGAAACTAGTTATAACGAGCAGACATTACGCAGGTATTTAAAAGAAAACTTACCTGAGTACATGGTTCCAGCCGCCATTGTCATGCTTGAGCAAATGCCTCTGACACCCACCGGAAAAATAGACCGTCGTGCGCTACCTCTACCCACCTCTCGTCCAGAATTAGAAGCGGCGTTAGTTTTGCCCCAGTCAGACACCGAAAAATTGATTGCCCAAGTCTGGCAAGAAGTGCTAGGACTAGAGTCAGTAGGTATCCATGATAATTTCTTCGAGTTGGGCGGTAGTTCCTTACTGCTAATTCGGGTACATAAAAAGTTAACGGAAATCTTTGGGGCGGCCCTTCGGCTACGCTCAGGACAGGCACTGCCAGCTGTCACAATGTTCCAATACCCGAATATATCTGCTTTAGCCCAACACTTAAGCCAGACACAACCCGAAACAGTAACCGTCAAGCGCCGCAAAACACATCAGCACTCAGATATAGCCATCATTGGGATGTCTGGGCGTTTTCCTGGTGCAGAGAATATTGATGCCTTTTGGCAAAATCTCCGGGATGGGGTAGAGTCGATTTCCGCCATTGCTGATGAGGAAATTGAGATTAGCGATCGCAACTTATTAAATCAACCTAATTATGTCAAAGTAGGCGCGACTTTATCAAACATCAAAGAGTTTGACGCAGAATTTTTTGGCTACAGTGCCAAAGAAGCCGAAATCATCGACCCGCAACAACGTGTTTTCTTAGAATGTGCTTGGGAAGCCCTGGAAGATGCTGGTTATAATCCCAAAACCTACGACGGCGTGGTAGGGGTATATGCGGGTTCGAGCATGAGTACCTACTTAATCAACAATGTCTGCCCCAGCTTGGACGTTTCCCCCCATCGCCCCTTCCTCAGCCATCGGTTCTTTACAGGGGCAAGAGAGTTTCAAGTAGAGCAGGGGAATGGGGGGGATCATTTACCCATGCGTGTTTCCTACAAACTCCAGTTGACAGGGCCGAGCGTGAATGTGCAAACCACCTGTTCCACTTCCTTGGTAGCCGTGCATATGGCAATTGGCAGCTTGCAGAGTGGGGAATGTGACATGGCACTGGCAGGGGGTATTTCTATTTTCGTTCCCGATAAAGTAGGGTATCTTTACCAAGAGGAAATGATTCTGTCGCCTGATGGACATTGTAGGGCTTTTGATGCCGAAGCTAAAGGGACAGTGTTTGGTAATGGCGGGGGAGTAGTTCTGTTGAAGCGGTTGGATGAAGCGATCGCCGCAGGAGATAATATCTATGCCGTCATTAAAGGGTCAGCCATTAACAATGATGGTGCAGCGAAGGTGGGTTACACAGCCCCTAGCGTTGACGGACAGGCGGAGGTAATTTCCTCAGCCCTGGGCGTAGCGGAAATAGATGCCAGTACCATCACTTATGTAGAAACTCACGGAACCGCCACCCCTCTAGGAGACCCGATTGAAATTGCCGCCCTTACCAAAGCTTTTGTTGCCAACACCAACAGTCAACAAAAGGGCTTCTGTGCAATTGGCTCAGTCAAAACCAACGTCGGGCATTTAGACGAGGGGGCGGGTATTGCGGGTTTAATTAAAACAGTCCTGGCGCTGAAACATCAATCTATACCTCCCAGCCTGCATTACCAACAACCCAATCCTCACATTGACTTTGCTAATAGCCCCTTTTACGTCAACACAGCACTCAGCGAATGGAAAACAAATGGCATACCCCGCCGTGCTGGAGTGAGTTCTTTCGGTATGGGCGGGACAAATTGTCATGTAGTGCTGGAAGAAGCACCCGAACCTCAAAAGCCAGAAAGCAAAAATGAGCGGACGCAGCATATTCTCACCTTATCGGCGAGAACACAACAGGCACTAGCAGAATTAACACAACGCTACATTAATTATCTCAACGCAGATATCAACGCAGATATAGCCGATATTTGTTTCACAGCCAATACAGGACGCGAACATTTTCAGCATCGATTAGCAGTTGTTGGTGCATCACCACAGCAGCTAAGAGAGCAACTAATTAACCCTGCCCTGAGCGTAGTCGTTCGCGTTAGCGTCTCCGTAGGAGAAGGGCTGGAACAACCAAAGGCACAAGTTTCTCATCAGCCTGCCCTGAGCGTAGTCGAAGGGCAAATTGCCTTTTTATTTACAGGACAAGGTTCCCAACAAGTGGGCATGGGTCGCCAACTGTACGAAACTGAACCTACTTTTCGCTCCTGCCTTGACCGTTGCGATGAAATTCTGCGCCAGTATTTAGAAGTTTCCTTACTGGAAGTTTTATATACTGATAACGAACAAACTCATGGCAAATTACACGAGACAGCATACACCCAACCCGCCCTGTTTGCCCTAGAGTATGCCTTGGCTGTGTTATGGAAATCTTGGGGTATTGAACCTGATGTGGTGATGGGGCATAGTGTTGGGGAATATGTAGCGGCAACTATTGCTGGTGTCTTTAGTTTGGAAGATGGATTGAAATTAATCGCGCACCGGGGAAGGCTGATGCAGGCGCTACCCCCAGATGGCGAGATGGTAGCAATATTAACAGACTTGGTAAAAGCAAAAGAGGCGATCGCACCCTATGCCCCATACGTTGCCATTGCCGCCATTAATGCTGAAAATAGTATTGTCCTTTCCGGGCGCAGAGCAGAAATCAACGCTGTCTGTGCAGATTTAGCCGAACAAGGCATCAAAACCCAAAAATTAAACGTCTCCCATGCTTTCCATTCCCCCTTAATGCAGCCGATGCTGGCAGACTTTGAGCGGGTAGCTAGAGAAATCAGCTTTTCCTTACCACAGATTAAGCTGATATCTAATGTGACTGGCAAAGAAGCAACCCAGGAGATAGCTACCCCAGAATACTGGTGTCGTCACATACTAGAACCAGTGAGATTTGCCGAGGGGATGGCAAGTCTAGAACGGTTGGGAGTGGAAACATTCATTGAAATCGGCCCCAAGCCTGTTTTATTGGGTATGGGTCGCCAATGCTACAACAAAGAACAGGGTTTATGGCTACCTAGCCTACGTCCTGAAAGAGAAGATTGGCAAGAGCTACTCACCAGTTTAGGGCAATTGTATGTGCAGGGAGTGCAAATTGATTGGTGGGGATTTGACCGCCACTTTATTCGCCGTCGCGTACCTCTGCCGACTTATCCCTTCCAAAGACAACGCTATTGGCTAGAAGCACCCAAGCACAAAGCTACTCAAGTAGTTGTGGCAAGCTCCCAGCATCATCCCCTATTGGGACAACAATTGTCCTTACCTGGAACTCAGCAAATTCATTTCCACAGCCAAATCAGCAAAAACTCACCAGCTTGGCTCAAGGATCATCGAGTTTTTGAAACTACAATTGTACCGGGAACGGCTTATATAGAAATGGCGTTAGCTGCTGTGGTGGCAGTTAAGCCAACGGAAAATCCCATCGTCGCAGATTTTGTGATTCGTCAAGCCTTAAGCTTGCCAGAGAACGGCGAAGCAAAACTTGTGCAGTTGGTGTTAACTCCCCAAGAAAATTCATCTTACAGCTTTGAGATTTTTAGTCAGGAAACCTCTGATTGGGTGCTTCATGCTTCTGGTTCTGTGCTGGTGAAAGCTAAACAATTGCCAAGAGAAACGCCTAACTTAGCTACCATTAAAAACCAATGCCGAGAAGAGATTGCGGTTGAGCGATTATTCCAACGCAACCGCGAGCAAAATATTAATTTCGGCCCAAGCTTCCAGGCGATGCGGCAAGTGTGGCGACATGAAACAGTAGCTTTGGGCAAAATCAGTTTAGCAGCAGAATTAGCTGCGCACATGGGAGACTACCAGTTACATCCAGTATTACTAGATGCTGCCTTACAGGTTTTAGATGCGATTTTCCTAGAAAATACGGAAAATACCTATGTATTATTTGGTATAGAGCGATTAAGCTTATATTCTCCTCCTACTGCTAACGTCTGGTGCTATGGTCAGTTGCGACCTGGAGAAAATGGTAACAGTTCCACTCTCGGAGCAGATTTTCACTTGTTTACCGAAGATGGCAAGTTGTTTGCCACTGTCGAAGGGCTGCAACTCAAACAAGCAACTAGTGCAGCTATGTTTGGCAATACCAGCCCAGCTTGGGAAGATTGGTTGTATGAGGTAGATTGGCGAGTCCAAGCCAGATATGGGCTACTACCAGATTATCTCCCTACATCCGCAGAAGTCTTCTCACGTCTCCAGTCCAGGTTTACTGGCTTGATTCATAACCCAACTTTGACCGTTTATGGTCAAGCCTATACTCAAATCGAAGATTTAAGTGTCACTTATATTCTCGAAGCCTTCCGCACAATGGGCTGGGAGTTTCAACCAGGAACCCAGTTTACCACTGATGAAGTAGCCAAGAGCTTGCGAGTTATCCCCGGATATCATCGATTGCTGGGGCGTTTACTGGAGATTTTAGCAGAAGTTGACATACTAGAACGCCAAAACGAGCAGTGGCAAGTAGTGTCATCTCCGGTAATTAAAGACTCCCAAGCGCAGATGAACGCCCTCACCCAACCAGAAGCGGAGGCAGAAGTTACCCTGCTGTCTCGTTGCGGCTCTAGTTTAGCCCCAGTGCTACAGGGAGAATGTGACCCTTTAACCCTACTATTTCCCAAAGGTGACACCAGCAGTTTAACTAAGTTGTATCAAGATTCGCCAATTATGCAGGTGACGAATAACTTGGTGCTGGAAGCTGTGTTAGCTGCTAGGGATCGTTTGCCGCAAGGGCGGGGCTGGCGAATTTTGGAGATTGGCGCGGGTACTGGCAGTACCACTAATTACATTCTGCCCCACTTGGATGCTGAACGGACAGAATATGTATTTACCGATATCGGAGCCTTTTTCACAATTAAAGCCCAGGAGAGATTTAAAGATTTCCCATTTGTCCGCTATCAAGTTTTAGACATCGAAAAAGACCCACAATCCCAAGGATTTGAACCATCACAATACGATTTGATTGTGGCGGTGAATGTACTCCATGCTACTACCGATTTACGCCAAACTATGCAGCACGTCAGGCAGTTATTAGCACCGGGTGGCATGGTGGTGCTGATGGAAGATACTGCTCCTATGCGTTGGATGGATCTGACATTTGGCTTAACCCCTGGCTGGTGGAAGTATAACGATGAAGATTTGCGAGGCAATTATCTCTTGCTTGATCCCTCTGGTTGGTGGAATTTGTTACGGGAGACAGGGTTTGCCCAAGTGGAAACTATTTCCACCGAGCCTGTCCTGAGCGTAGCCGAAGGGCCGCCTACCAGCTTGCCTGGATTTTCTCTGCCACACGAAACTGTGATTGTAGCCAGAGATAGGGCGGAATTAACAAACAGTCAGCCGAAAAACTGGTTAATTTTAGCTGATAGTCAAGGTGTTGGGGAGAAATTGGGCGAAGTCATCTGCCAAAAGGGAGATGTTTGTACTTTGGTCTTCTCTGGCAAAGAATACCAGCAAATTAGCTCTAACCAGTTCAGGATAGAACCAGCCAATCCTAGTCATTTCCAGCAGATGTTGCAAGCTCTACCTAATGTCGCTGGGGTAGTACATTTATGGAGTTTGGACACACCAGAAAACCTGAGTAGCAATGACTTAGAAGCGACTTCCCTAATTAGCTGTGGCAGTACCTTACATTTAATCCAAGCACTTGTTAATCACTCTCCTGAGACGGCAAACCTTTGGTTAGTAACTAGAGGAGCGCAAGCGGTGAATGGGTATCACGTGCAGATGGTAGCTCAATCTGCTTTATGGGGTATGGGGAAAGTCATCGCGCGTGAACACCCAGAACTGAACTGTGTCAGGGTGGATTTAGATCCGCAAGCCACAGGAAACGAGGCTGAAACTTTATATGAGGAAATTATTTGTTCGCTGTCAGCAAAAGACATCGAAGACCAAGTTGCTTGGCGTGATGGCGATCGCTTTGTCTCCAGATTAGTCCAACATCACCAGTCTGAAAACAGTTTACAGCATCTGACTTGTCGTAGCGACGGCAGCTATCTCATTACTGGTGGTTTAGGTGGACTAGGATTACTCGTCGCTCGTTTCTTGGTTGAACGTGGAGTTAAACATCTAGTGCTGCTAGGACGTAGTACAGTGAAGCCGAGCGTAGCCGAACAGTTACAGCAACTTGAGCAAGCTGGGGCTAACCTGACAATAGTCCAGGCAGATGTGACGAATTTTGAGCAAGTAAAGCAGGTATTAGCTGATATTGAACAGTCCTTACCACCATTACGCGGGATTATTCACGCAGTGGGTGTGGTCGATGATGGCGTACTCATACAACAGAATTGGCAGCGTTTCCATCGGGTGTTAGCGCCCAAAGTCCAAGGTGCGTGGAATTTACATACTTTAACTCAGCATCAGCCTTTAGACTTCTTTGTTTTATTCTCCTCCAGCGCCTCCTTACTAGGTAACGCAGGTCAAAGCAATCACGCCGCAGCAAACGCTTTTCAGGATGCTTTAGCTTCTTATCGGCGGATGCAGGGATTACCGAGTTTGAGCATCAATTGGGGCGCTTGGGCTGAAGTCGGTGCAACGGCTCGAATGGGGCTAGTGGAACATTTAAATCAAAAAGGCGAGGGAAGCATTCCGCCAAAACAGGGCTTGCAGATATTAGAGCAGTTGTTAGTAAATGCGCCTGTGCAAGTGGGAGTAATGCCTGTTAACTGGTCGCTTTATTTGGCAGAACAAGTAAATTGGCCGTTCTTTGCCGATTTGGGACAAGGACTGGGCCAGCAGTTAGAAAAAGTGCAGGAAAATAAAGGAAATTCACTCTTGCACAGCCTCATGTACAAAACCGCAGCAGAGCGATCGCTGTTGTTAGAGACTTGCATCAGAGAAATTGTCGCTAAGGTTTTGGGATTTCCCGCCAACAAGCTGAACGTTACAGAGTCGGTGACGAAATTGGGGCTTGACTCATTAATGGCGATCGAATTGAGGAGCCGAATTAACAACGAGACAGGAGTGAACTTACCTGTAATAAAAATTATGCAAGGCCCTAGTATTTCGCAACTAGCAGAGTTCATACTTGAGGAACTAGCAGCAGAAATCATGCAAGATGCAGCGTTATCGACGGAAGCTGAGGATATGGAGGAGATCGCCCTATGAACCTGAAACAATTTGTTGCTGACCTGGCCTTTCAGGGTGTCAAGTTATCGGTAGAAAACAACGAATTGCGTGTTCGTGCGCCCAAGGGAGTATTAACACCAGCGAATCGTGAGTTACTGGCAAAGCATAAGGCAGAAATCCTATCGTTACTACAAAATAGTAATGGAAAGGAGAGTGACAATCAGCGACCTCTTGTCAAGGTTGAGCGAACTGCGAATTTACCTCTATCCTTTGCTCAAGAACAAATGTGGTTCTTGAGCCAGTTAGACCCAACTAACCCGTCCTACAATGAACCACTGCCTCTACGTATACATGGGGCGGTAAATGTCGCTGCGCTAGAGTACAGCCTCAACAAAATTATCCAACGCCACGAAGTTTTACGTACTAACTTCGTCACGGTGAACGAGGAGCCAGTACAGGTAATTGCGGAAAACTTGACAGTGAGCATACCTGTAGTAGATTTGCAACATCTACCTGAAAGTGAGAGAGAAATCACTTGTCAGCAATTAGCTACCCAAGAAGTCCAGCGCCCTTTTGACTTAGCTAGTTCTGCTTTAATTCGGGCTACCTTATTTCAGCTTACCCCAGTAGAATCAGTCTTAATATTTACCATGCACCATATCATTTTCGATGGTTGGTCATGGGGGATATTTTTACCGGAATTAGAAACTTTTTACACAGCCTTTGTCAAAGGCTCCTCAAGAGAACTACCCGAATTACCGATTCAATACGCAGACTTTGCCCTTTGGCAACGGCAGGGGTGGGAAAAACCAGAAATCAAATCCCAATTAAGTTATTGGCAGAAGCAATTACAGGGCGCACCAGCTTTATTAGAATTGCCAAGCGATCGAGTGCGACCAAACACTCAAACCTTCCGGGGCGCTCATCATAAGTTTGCACTCTCAACAGAGCTAAATGCAGCACTGTCGAGCTTTAGCCAGCAACAAGGTGTTACCCCCTTCATGACGCTGTTGGCAGCGTTTAACACCTTGTTGTACCGTTATACAGGGCAGACAGATATTTGTGTAGGTACGGTAACAGCTAACCGCGATCGCCCTGACCTTGCATCATTGATTGGCTTCTTTGTCAATATGCTGGTTTTGCGGACTAATATTGCCGGTGAGCCGAGTTTTGCGGATTTGCTCTCCAGAGTCAAGGAAGTAACACTAGGAGCTTATGCCCATCAAGATGTACCCTTTGAAAAGTTGGTAGAAGAACTGCATCCAGTGCGTGATTTAAGCTACACACCACTGGTGCAAGTCATGTTAACGCTGTACAACCAGCAAATGATGCCCCAGGTAAAGCTAGATGGCTCAACAGTCAGTTATTTAGCAATAGAAAGTGCAACGGCGAAGTTTGATTTAACATTAGCTTTCCAGTACACCCCCACCGGACTAGAAGGTGTATGGGAATACAATACAGACTTGTTTGATGCTAGTACGATCGCCAGGATGACAGAACATCTGCAAATCATCCTAGCAGGAGCTATTGCTCATCCCCAAGAAAAAATATCTTTACTGCCGATTTTAAGTCCAGCCCAACAGCAACAGTTGCTAATTGATTGGAACAACACCAGTACAGACGCGATTAATCGCGTCTGTACTGGCATCCATCAGTTGTTTGAAGCACAGGTAGAGAAAACCCCCGATGCAGTGGCTTTGGTGTTTAAGGACGAACAATTTACATACAATGAATTAAATATTAAAGCCAACAAATTAGCACAATACTTGCAGTCATTGGGTGTAAAACCTGATGTACTAGTGGGGTTGAGTGTAGAGCGATCGCCTTTAATGGTAATCGCACTATTGGCAATTCTCAAAGCAGGCGGCGCTTACGTACCCCTTGACCCAGAATATCCTCAAGACCGTTTGCGCTTCATCCTAGAGGACACGCAAGTTAGGATACTGCTTACCCAAGAGCAATTAATTGAGCGCTTATCGCCAAATCAAGCGAAAGTAGTCTTTTTAGAACAAGTTTGGTCAGAAATTGCCGAAAACAACCCGGATAACCCCACCAGTGGAGTCACAGCTTCTCATCTAGCGAATGTGATTTACACCAGTGGTTCCACAGGAAAACCAAAAGGTGTGATGGTTGAGCATCGAGGATTAGTTAACCTTGCTCATGCTCAGATCCAAGCTTTTGCTGTAGATAGTGATAGTCGCGTTCTCCAGTTTGCCTCATTCAATTTTGATGCTTGTATCTCGGAAATTTTGATGAGTTTGGGGTCAGGAGCAACATTATACCTGGGAACAAAAGACTCAATCATGCCAGGTATGCCATTGCTCTTGCGATTGCGTGAAGATGACATTACCCATGTCACCCTACCACCATCAGCCTTGTCAGTTTTGCCTGATGAAGAACTGCCAGCACTAAAAAGCCTTATCGTTGCAGGTGAAGCTTGTCCGATTGAACTGGTCAAACAATGGTCTGTGGGGAGAAACTTCTTCAACGCCTATGGCCCGACAGAAAGCTCAGTCTGCGCCACCATTGCTCAATGTACTCCCGATGACGAAACAGTTATCATCGGTCGCCCTGTAGCCAATGTACAAGTTTATATTCTCGATGCACAATTACAACCAGTACCCATTGGTGTCCCCGGAGAACTGCACATTGGTGGTGCGGGA
>DATNQO010000081.1:0-16351 GCA_036704005.1 Leptolyngbyaceae cyanobacterium
ATGTATCAAATACTTTTAGATCCCCCTAAATCCCCCTTAAAAAGGGGGACTTTGAAAAGTTTTCCCCCCTTTTTAAGGGGGGTTAGGGGGGATCGATAGTGCTTAAAATCACAGCTAATCACTTTTCAAACAACCTCTAAGGAAGCTTACCCCCAGAGTGGGACAATAACTAATGACTGATAGCTAGTGACTAATGAATATCAATACAATTTTTGTACCTCAAGGATCTGAATATAAAGCTGTGTGTCGCGGTTTAAATCGAGTCACTAGGCAAACACCTAAAATTGTGTCCATACCAGTAGGTATCAAGCCATTAACAAAGTACCTGCAACAATGGCAAAAGCCAGAATATCCCAATGAAAGACAACCGAGAGTCCTGGTGATGGGTTTATGTGGCAGCTTAAGCCCGCGCTATCATGTGGGGGATGTTGTGTTATACGAGAACTGTATTTATCAGCAACAATTGCAAGTGTGCGATCGCCTACGGCACGGTTTCACCGATCGCACTTTCACCATAGAACTACAATCACTACTCAAAACTCAACACCCAACCGTTAGTTTAGTCAAATCATTGACAAGCGATCGCGTTATTTGTTCTGCTGGGGAAAAGCGACATCTTGGCGAAACCTTGGGGGCGGATGTGGTTGACATGGAAGGATTCGCAGCCCTAGAGTTTTTTAATGGCATGGGTGCAGCAGTAGCTATGCTGCGGGTAGTCAGCGATGACTGTCATCATGATATCCCTGACTTGACAGCCGCTATCAACGCCGATGGTTCGCTACAACCTTTACCCCTAGCCTGGAATTTGCTACGTCAACCCATAGCCGCCAGTCACTTAATTCGTGGTTCCCTGCGGGGATTAAAAGTTTTAGAAGACTTGACAAAATCACTTTTATCTGGGTGAGTCAAGCCAGACAATTAAACCTGGCTTAAATTCTTACCCTGAATAGACTCTACCTTTCCAAGCACCACCGCGTCCTTGCCAGTGGCGTAGTGCTGAGTCGATAGTCATGAGAGTATAGAGAAAGGCGATCGCAGGTAAACTAAAAGCTAAGAACGGCGAAAGTTTATAAAACCGAATCGTGGGTAAATAAGCCAAAGACATCAACAACCAAGTAGCTAAACCTGTAAGCGCAATTCCCCAGTTACCCATCAACAAGCCAATGATAGTCCCCACAGGCGGAAGCAGATAAATCAACGTCATCGCCGCCACAGTCCCCAAAAGTAACCAAGGCGAATAATTTAATTGAGTGTATGCAGTCCGCGCCACCATATCCCAAATTGTCTGCAAAGATTGGTATGGTCTGAGGCTGTAAGTTAATGAACTTAAGCCTAGCCAGATTTTACGGGACTGGGGACTGGGGGGAGATGAGGGGGATGAGGGAGATGAGGGAGTGGGGGGAGAATTATATATTTTTGAATTTTGTAGCTTTAGCTTCCCGTAGGGTATTTTGAATTTTGAATTGTTCCCAGTCCCCTTGACGACTTGCGCGAGGGTACAATCATCAATTAAGGCTTGGCGAATGACTTGAATACCCCCAATTTGTTCTAAGGCTGTCGCACGAATGAGGATACAGCCACCAGCAGCAGCCGCAGTTTTATTTTTTGGGTTATTTACCCAGCGAAAGGGGTAGAGTTTTTGGAAGAAAAAGACGAAAGCGGGGATTAAAAATTTTTCCCAGAAGCTTTCACACCTCAGTTTTACCATCACCGATGCTAAGTCTAAATCTTCTTGTACAGCTTTAGCGACTAATCGCCGCAGATTACTAACATCATGTTCAATATCTGCATCAGTGAGGAAAAAATAATCTGGTGCGAGTGTCTTAGCGTTGCAAATACCTTGTTCAATTGCCCAGAGTTTACCAGACCAACCAGGAGGCAAAGATTCGCTCTTAACAATGTGTAATTGTTGGGCTTTGTCTACAGCGTGGGCTACACCTTCCGCAAAAGCGGCTGTCCCGTCTGTACTTTGGTCATCAACTAAAAAGACTTGAAAATCACCAGGATAGTCTTGCAGTAGGAGCGATCGCAAGCTCATCGGTATCATATCAGCTTCGTTCCGCGCCGGCACTACTGCACAAATTCTCGGTAAATAATTTAACTGTACCTCTCCAACTTCCAACCTCTGATCTGACCGCCAAAACTGTCCCCGCAAAGTTAATAATCCCAACCAAATAACCAAAGATAAAAGCATTAACCCTAAAAAAGATGCACCCATAAGTCGTTACCATGTCATGTCAATTCAAAATTTTGAGCAGTGCTGAGTTTTGAGTGCTGAGTTCTGAATAAAAACTAAAAAGTTAATTATTTTCTTCCCCTACACCCTTACACCCATACACCCTTACACCCCTGCCTTAACTTTAATACCCCAAACACAATACAATTATTGCTGATTGCGCTTGAGTAGTATTTGATGCAAACACAAGACAAGGTACAAGTCAATCCCATTGCTGAGGCGATCGCGTCCAGTCAAAAATATCTGCTATCGCTACAAAATCCGGCGGGCTACTGGTGGGCGGAGTTGGAATCAAATGTCACCATTACATCTGAGGTGGTGTTACTTCATAAAATTTGGGGAACAGATAAAAATAGACCCCTAAATAAAGTAGAAGCTTACTTGCGATCGCAGCAACGGCAACATGGAGGTTGGGAATTATTCTACGGCGACGGGGGAGAACTCAGCACATCAGTTGAGGCGTACATGGCGCTGAAACTCCTGGGTGTCCCAGCCACCGACCCAGCCATGATAAGGGCGCGGGAGTTTATTCTGCGGCGTGGTGGTATCAGCAAAACCCGCATCTTTACCAAGTTTCACCTTGCACTTATCGGCTGCTACAACTGGCGTGGTCTTCCTTCCCTCCCAGCTTGGGTAATGCTGTTACCCAAGGAGTTCCCAGTTAATATTTACGAAATGTCCAGTTGGGCGCGTTCTAGCACTGTCCCACTGTTAATAGTCTTTGACCAGAAACCTGTCTATCAAGTTAACCCAGCCATCACCCTTGATGAGTTATACGCCGAAGGTGTTGAGAATGTCCACTATGAGTTACCCCGCAGTGGTGACTGGACAGATATCTTCCTCACTTTAGATGAAGGCTTTAAACTAGCTGAAAGTGTTAATTTTATCCCTTTCCGCGAAGAAGGCATCAAAGCCGCCGAACAATGGATTATAGAAAGACAAGAAGCCACAGGCGACTGGGGTGGTATTATTCCCGCCATGTTAAATTCCATGTTGGCTTTGCGCTCTCTGGGTTATAACCCTAATGATCCCATAGTGGAACGGGGTTTACAAGCCCTTGATAACTTTGCCGTTGAAACAGCAGAGGAATACCGAGTCCAGCCTTGTGTGTCGCCTGTGTGGGATACAGCTTGGGTAATGCGGGCGTTTATTGACTCTGGGATGTCACCAGACCACCCCGCTATAGTTAAAGCGGGGGAATGGTTATTACAAAAGCAAATCCTTGATTACGGTGATTGGAATATTAAAAATACCCAAGGAAAACCAGGGGCTTGGGCATTTGAATTTGATAATCGCTTTTACCCAGATGTGGATGATACGGCTGTAGTAGTGATGGCACTCCATGCTGCCAAACTACCTAATGAACAATTAAAACACAAAGCTTGCGATCGCGCTTTGCAATGGGTAGCCTCAATGCAATGCAAACCCGGCGGTTGGGCTGCTTTTGATCTTGACAATGATCAAGATTGGCTCAATGCTATTCCCTATGGCGACTTAAAAGCCATGATTGACCCCAACACCGCAGATGTTACCGCCAGAGTGATAGAAATGCTAGGGGCGTGTAATTTAACTATAGATTCCCCCAACCTAGAACGGGCGCTGACATACCTGTTAAATGAACAGGAACCAGAGGGTTGTTGGTATGGACGCTGGGGTGTAAATTATATCTATGGTACTAGCGGCGTTCTCTCCGCCTTAGCTTTAATTAATCCCCAAAAGTATCAACGCCAGATTGAACGAGGGGCTAATTGGTTAGTAAGTTGTCAAAATGCGGATGGTGGTTGGGGTGAAACTTGCTTTAGTTATAACGACCCCAGTTTGAAAGGTAAAGGTGATAGTACAGCATCACAAACAGCTTGGGCGATAATTGGCTTGATAGCAGCCGGTGAAGCTACAGGTAAATTTGCTCGTGATGCTATTGAACGTGGAGTTAACTATCTTGTCTCAACTCAACAGCCAGACGGTAGTTGGTTTGAAGCCTATTTTACCGGGACAGGCTTTCCCTGTCACTTTTATCTGAAATATCACTATTATCAACAATACTTCCCCTTAATTGCCCTTGGTCGCTATCAAGCAATAAGTTCGTAGTAAGCACTTCAGTGCTTTAGATAACTCGGTTGGGTTAACGCCAGGAAACCCAACTTTTTTAGGACTTACGCAACTGGCATATTTTTTCTGTAGGGTGTGTGACGCTGCGAAAATATTTGAACGTAGTAATGAGACTTGTAGCGTCACGCACCAACCACCAATTGTGACACTTGCGTAAGTCCTGTTTTTTATCTCACATCTTGCACCAAGAAAAATTGATGTAATTTTATTACTCAGTAAAAAAGCGAAAGCCTTGATTTAACGACAAAAATCTATAAAAGTGAAGTATCTTTATCTCGCATCTTTTTACTTAACCTGGGGTTGTACGGAGAGGTGCAAGATATGAGTTATGAAATTGCGATCGCCAGAACTTAACCATTTGAGTGAATATTGTCTTGACAATTTCTCCACCTCCTGCGACAAAGCATCTGTTTTCTATCAAGCAATTTGCTGTAATACCAATTCTCTGTAACAATGCACTTAATAAAATTTTGCACCTTTGCGTCTTAGCGCCTACCCTGCGGGAACGCCTGACGGCGAATGCGTGAGCTTAACAGATAGCAGTGTCAAGCAAAGCACTACTACAAACTGAGGTTTTAGCTTAATTTAGCACAGCCTCAAAATCCCTATCAGGTTGATAGTCTATAAGTTGACGCAAGTAATCTTAAGAAAAAGCCAGAAAACGAACAATGTTATTGTTCGTTTTCTGGTTTATGTTCCAATACAGTTCAGTTAAGATCCCCCCGCCTGCGGCGACCCCCTTAAAAAGGGGGTAAAAGAGGTTTATTAGCCCCCCTTTTTAAGGGGGGTTGGGGGGATCTGAAAACGCTAACTGAACCGTATTGGTTTATGTTCAGTAATTTGTCGGTGTAGTTCAGAGTCATTCATCCTTACAGATAACCTTAGTGCGTCAGCCCTAATTGTTATCTGTACCAATACCCAATTGCTAACTTACACCCGCGTAGCTTCTAATATGCGGGAGAAGTAGAAGCGAGTTTTAGTAAACGCCTTTCTTTGAATAGCAAAACCGTTGCTTTCTAAAATCTTAATCACATCAGCTTCACGGTGCAGATAGGCGCGGGTGGTTTTACTTGGGCCAGGAAAGAAACTGCCAATTTTTTTAAGTAAAGCTAAAGCGCAGGTTTTAGGTGCAAAGCTGAGAATAATTCGAGACTGTGCTAAAGAACACAGATGAGAAATCATTTCATCAGCTTTTTCTTGGGGGTAGTGAATTAACACATCCAAGCAAATCACAGTATGATAACTACCACTCAAAGATTCCAAGTCCTGCACTGCAAAAGTGGGATTTTCGGCATTTCCCAGAGTCTGTAAGGCTCTTTGCTTGCCTTCCTCTACCATTTTCTCAGAAATGTCGCTGGCATAGATTTTAGCGCCTGCTGTGGCTAGGGGAATGCTGAGACTACCCACACCACACCCAGCATCACAAATTGATAACTCTGCCAAATTGCCATCATCTTTAAGCCAGCCGATGACCGTATCCACAGTTTGCTGGTGTCCATTGCGGATGTCGAGTTGGACTTTATTGACTTCGCCATCGCCATAAATGCGTTTCCATCGGTCAAACCCCGTGGAATTGAAATACTCACGAACAATGGTTTTATCGTCGGCTGCGTTCATAAACTCAGATTTTTAAGGGTTCCCAATGCTTAAAATTATCATCCATAGGAACTATCAATTCAAAATTCGCCCATTCAAAATTCAAAATTTACCCATCTCCCCATCTCTCCCCACTCCCCAGCTTCCAGGGGCAGGTTTTTTACACTTCGCACTTTTTTCTTCTCCTATACCCCTACACCCTTCATTAGTGTCAACTTAAGCCCTGGCGAATAGAATTCGCGGCTACACAGGCGAAGTCCGCCTTCGCGGACTAACGAAAAATTAAGGGTTTGAAACCCACGAAGGTGGGTTTTGTTTGTGTAGACGCGGTTTCTAACCGCCCATTTCACGTTAAGTTGACACTAATGTACACCCTTACACCCCTACACCCTCATCCCCCCTAGTACCCCAGGTAAAAAATATACTGTTTGGTTAAAAAATATGATGAAAAGCTATGCCTAAAGGATATTTGCCGTTTGGAAATTGTTGATATAAACTGAACTCTCTGTTTTCCACAAGGATAGATAGGAAAATGACAACTACACAGACTATTTCTGCTAAACAAGACAAAAAATCAGCCAAAAAAAGACAACCTTCTTTTTTAAGTGCAGATATCGGCACACCTAGAGTACCCTTACGTAAAGTTAAAAAAATCCAACAAGAATATGAATTATTAAGTGACTGGAATCATGCCAGTTAGTTATTTTACTTCCATTCACATAGTTGAGGCAGTAATAATTACTAATATATTGTTGGTAGTGTCTCCAGGTGGTTTACCTTATCAATAGCAAACGTCCCTGATGCAACCGCCGCACTACCACTGTCACTACAGCGTCCACAGTGGCAGCTTGTTATACAGAACGGACTATGGCCATTGTACCGGAGTTCTGAGGAGAAACTGCGATCGCTCTCCAGACAAAAGTAATAAAGTTTATCTAAGGGGTGGGGTGCAATGATTGTAAAAATAAACCTAACTACTATCGCCAATATACTGATACTGCTAGTATCAATCTAGTAGTTATCTTATTTATTCAATCAATTATATGGAACCCATCACAATGATTAGTGCATGGCTAGGAGAATTTGCAACGGTAGAAGTTTCTAAAGCGTTGCTGAGTGGTGTTTCGAGCAAACTTAACCCTAATGATTTAGATAAGGCTATTAAAGCTGCAATTATAAAAGCTGAAAGTCAAGAAAACAGATTATTTCATTCTTGCCCACCAGACTTTATACAAAAATTTTTATGTGATTTTTTTAAAGGACAAGGGTTGTCAGAGCTACAGAAACCTCTAAAAAGTGAAGGAACACCTGATATAGAGTTTTTAGTTGCAGCTTTCAAACAAGCAGCTTTAGCCGACTCAAAAATGAATAAAATTAAAATTGATTATATTCGTTCATGGATGAATGTTTTTGTTAATACATATTTTCAAAATACAGATAATTGTATAAGGTTTCAGATTGCTAAAGAAAACTATCTCCAGCAATTAGTAAATTGGTTTGATGATGTCAAGTTTGCTGGTATTGCTGTAGCAGGGCAAGAAGTAGATAAATCGGAGAAGTTAGTAAATATCTTTGTGTTACCAGAAGTGCAAGAAGATGACCAAAATGCTCTAAGCTTCAGCATAGAAACAGAGTCGTTTTCATCAAATTTGAGCCAAAGTCAACAACAATTACTTTTGGAACAGAGACAGCGTGCTTTAAGAAGCTCTTCTGGTAAAAAGTTTTTGGCTTCTCAACTTTTAAGTCAAAGCGACTGCCAAAAAGTTGTTATTTTAGGTTCTCCAGGCTCTGGAAAGACTACTTTACTGAGTTATTTTGTTGTTATGATAGCTCAGAAGCAGTTTAAAGAAATTAATATAAAATCAGAAGCAGATTATTTGCCTATGATAATTCCCATACGAGATTTTGTTAGGCAAGAAAATACTAGTATTCTTGAATATGTTAAGCAATTTGTTGAAAAAAATCTATGTGCCAAAACATTGCCTAAAGGTTTTTTTGAATATTGGTTGGAAAATGGTCACACTTTTATTTTTTTTGATGGCTTGGATGAAATTGCTCAGGAAAGTAAACGATATGATATAGTGCAAAAAATAGAAAACTTTTTAGGACAGTTTCCGAAAAATTGTGCGATTATTACTTCTCGTCCTGCTGGTTATAAACGTGATTTTTTTAATACAAAAGAGTTTGCTCATTACGAACTTCAACCTTTTGATGATGAGAAGATAGATAAGTTTATTAACTGTTGGTATAACAGCCGTTTTCAGGATAAGTCAGAAGCAGAACGACGTAAAACAACCTTACGCGAAGCAATAAATAATAGCGATCGCATCAAATTACTAGCGCGTAATCCTTTGCTTTTGACTATTATTGCGTTAATTCATCGTTATCAAGTGGTTTTACCTAAAGGTCGTTACAAACTTTATGAGAAAGCAGTAGAAACTCTTTTAACTTCTTGGGATGCCAACAAAGAAATTAGCATTAACGAGTTGCTAAATCTTGATATTGAAGATTTACTGTATTTGATGCAGAAATTAGCTTTTTGGATTCATGGACAAGGTAATACGGAAGATCAAGAAGGTGGAACACTAATTGCTCGTGAAGATTTGCTTGACCAATTAACAAAAGAAATTCAGTCTCTTAAGGAACTAGAGCGTTATCAAGCAAAGGCAAAAGCCAAAAGTTTTTTGAGTTTGATTCAGGAACGCACTGGATTGCTTAATGAACAAGGTCAAGATTGCTATGCTTTTGTCCATAAAACTTTTCAGGAATATCTGTGTGCTGGAGAAATTCATTATCGAGCAGATAGTCTAGACGAATTTGAGATTGTTTTAAACTATATTCGTGACCATCTGCATAACCCTCACTGGCGGGAAGTATTACTGTTATTGATTACTCAGCAAAAAGAAGGCAAAGCGGCTAAAGCAATTAGAGCAGTCCTCAAAAAGGATAGCGAATATGAAAAATGGCTACATCGTGACTTATTATTTGCTGGGGATTGCCTTGCCGAGGATATCAAAAATTTAAAACTTGCAGATAAATCCCTAGCCAGAGAAATTTTACAAGATTTAGTAAATTTGGAAGTCAGCGATGCGTTACAAGTTAGTTCTAGAATTAAATCGCAAGTCTTGCAAACTTTGTGTAGTCTGAAAGAAACCGCTTTTCAAACTCAAGCTCTGGAATTATTAAAAGAGAGAGAGGAAAAAATAGATAAAGTACGATTTCAACAATATCGTGCTGCATTAGGCGAAAAAGAAGCGGCGGTTAATAGATTAATTGAGATAATAAAAGACTCTGACTCTAGTATCTGTGCTAATGCCGCAGATGCGTTAGGTGAAATAGGTGCAGAAGCAGCAATTCCTGGGTTACTAGAACTTATTAAAAATCCCAACTCTAATGTGCGTATTAGTGCCACGGTTGCTCTGATAACAATAGGTTCGGAAGCAGCAATTCCCGGCCTACTGGAACTGATGAATAACGTAAACGATAAAATAAGGTTATTTCCCGCATATGCGTTAGGTAAAATAGGTTCAAAAGAGGCAATACCTGGATTAATAGAGCTTATGAAAAACTCAGAATCCAATGTGCGTTATAGAGCCGCAGATGCGTTAGTTAAAATAGGTTCAGAAGAGGCAATTCCTGGATTAATAGAACTGATGAAAAACTCAGAACATAATGTGCGTTTTAGTGCCGCAGATGCGTTAGTTAAAATAGGTTCAGAAGAGGCAATTCCTGGATTAATAGAACTGATGAAAGACATAGAATATGATGTGCGTTCTAATGCCGCATATGTGTTAGGTAAAATAGGGTCAGAAGCAGCAATTCCTGGGTTGATAGAACTGATGAAAGACACAGAATATGATGTGCGTTCTAAAGCCGCAGATGCGTTAGGTAAAATAGGTTCAAAAGACGCAATTTATGGATTGATAGAACTCATGAGAAGTTCAGAATTTAGGGTGCGTGCTAGTGCCGCAGATGCGTTAAGTGAAATCGGTTCAGAAGCAGCAATTCCTGGATTAATAGAACTCATGAAAGACTCAGAATCTGATGTGCGTGCTAGTGCGGCAGATGCGTTAGGTGAAATCGGTTCAAAAGACGCAATTCCTGGATTAATAGAACTCATGAAAGACTCAGAATTTAGGGTGCGTGCTAGTGCGGCAGATGCGCTAGGTAAAATAGGTTCAAAAGACGCAATTCCTGGATTAATAGGACTCATGAAAGACTCAGAATTTAGGGTGCGTGCTAGTGCGGTAGATGCGTTAGATAAGATAGGTTCAAAAGACGCAATTCCTGGATTAATAGAACTCATGAAAGACTCAGAATCTGATGTGCGTTCTAGAGCCGCAGATGCGTTAGGTAAAATCGGTTCACAAGAGGCAATTCCTGGATTAATAGAACTCATGAAAGACTCAGAATCTGATGTGCGTTCTAGAGCCGCAGATGCGTTAGGTAAAATCGACCAAAAAACTCATAGTGTAGCTATTCATCTTTCTCAATGGATTAATGAACACGAAGATTCACAATATATTGGCCATGCAATCGATTTACTATGGGAATTGGTATGTGGCTAGACAAGTTGACAATACCACCTGACAAATCAGTGCTAGTGATATGGACAAGGCATTACTGTAAGCGATCGCCCAAAAAAAATATTTCTGGATATGATATAATCATCACATCCAGAAATCATCTCATCTACTTTACAAATATTACTAAAAGCAAGTTATTAACTTATTCCACAGTCACCGATTTTGCCAAATTTCTTGGCTGATCGACATCCAAACCGCGACGGGCGGCGATGTGGTAAGCCAATAGTTGCAAAGGTACTACTGTGAGGATGGGTGAGAGTAATTCATCCACACAGGAAACGGGGAGTAAATCATTGAAGATTTCCCCGGCTTCGCCATCGCTGACTGGTGTTACGCCAATTAAGCGCGAATCTCTGGCTTTGGCTTCCTGGGAGTTGGAAATGACCTTTTCATACACTGTACCAGGATAGGCGATCGCCACTACAGGCACTTTCGCATCTAACAAAGCAATGGGGCCATGTTTCATTTCCCCAGCTGGATAACCTTCAGCGTGAATATAACTGATTTCTTTTAATTTCAATGCACCTTCTAATGCAATGGGGAAATTAATCCCTCTACCCAAAAAGATGAAGTCTTGAGTCTCTGCAAACTCATGGGCTAAATGTTCTGTCAATTTTTCCTGACTTTCTAAAGTCGCTTCGATTTCCTTGGGTATCTGGCGCAAGCCTTGAATTATATCTGCTAGTTTATCCGGCGCTACAGTCTGGCGATGATAGGCTAAATCTATGGCTAGGGCATAAAACGCCATCAGTTGGGCGACAAAGGTTTTAGTAGCTGCCACACCAATTTCAATTCCTGCCAAGGTGTTGATAATATGGGGTACAAGATGACCCAGGCTACTCTCTGGACGATTAGTAATACCCAAGAGTCGCGCTTGATATTTGGCTTCTTTACCTTGACGGCGTTCTTTTTCCATCGCCAAAGCTGCTAAGGTATCAGCCGTTTCCCCTGACTGCGTAACGCCGATAATTAATGTATTCGCTGTTGGCGGTGAGGGTGCATAACGATACTCTGAAGCATAATGTACCTGAGTCGATATTCCGGCTAATTGTTCAAGTAAATACTTCCCTATTAAAGCGGCGTGCCAACTTGTACCGCAAGCGACAATATGAATTTGTTCTAAGTCTGCGTAAAATTGTTCTGGTAAACCTAACTTAACTGGTGATTGGAATGACTCACCGCTATTGACTTCTGTATTAAAATATGCTTCTAAACTTGCTCTGACTACTCCTGGTTGCTCATAAATTTCCTTGAGCATAAAATGCTTGAATCCCTGCTTTTCTACCATCGTGGGACTCAAGTTCAATAACCGGGGTTGTTTTTTCAGCCTGTCGCCAGCAAAATTATAAATCTCCACTCCCAAGGGTGTCAGACGGGCAATTTCCCCATTCTCTAGGGGTAAAACGGCGCGGGTATGGGCAACGATCGCTGGCGTATCTGAAGCACAGAAAAACTCACCTTGACCAAATCCTATCACTAAAGGCGCTTGCTGACGCACAACAATCAACTCGTCGGGGTAGTCGGCGGAAATGGCGGCGATCGCAAATCCCCCTTGCAGGTGGCTAACAGCTTGACGTACTGCTTCTAAAAAGGAGTCAGCATTTTTTGACAATTCGGCTATGAGGTGAGGAATCACTTCTGTATCGGTTTCCGAACGAAACTCATACCCCTTCTGCTTCAGTTCCTCGCGTAACTCGCGGTAGTTTTCAATAATCCCATTTTGGACAACAGCAATTCGCCTTGCGGTATCTAAATGAGGATGGGCGTTATGCTCCTCTGGTTTACCATGAGTAGCCCAGCGTGTATGACCGATGCCAATTTGAGATGGGGTTGCTAGTTGTTCTAGTTTAGAACGGAGGTTATGTAATTTGCCCTTTGCCCGGACACAGTGAACATCGCCTTCCCAAACCGTAGCCACACCAGCCGAGTCATAACCCCGATACTCTAACTTTTCCAGCCCAGATAATAAAATTTCTGTCGCTGCTTGAGTGCCGATATACCCAACAATACCACACATTGCTCACACCACCCTTTGCTCAGGATAATTAAATCCAGTATAGTCAACAGTTAACAGTTGACAGTTGACAGTTGACAGTTGACAGTTGACAGTTAACCGTTAACCGTCAACAAACTATAACAAAAGAAAAAGGAGCAAACTCGCTCCTCTGGCTACTAGGTATTTTATAAATTTCTCAAATTTTGTAGGATGGGGACGATCGCCTACTACTGGTAGAATGCGATCGCTACCCACCCTACAAAGCTAAAGACGCTTGCTATCGAAACAATTAATGGAGAGCAAAAAGGAATCGGCGGTTAATTCCTTAGTAAGCTAGACCCATGCTGCGAGTTGTTTCTGCACCCAGGTATACCCGCACGCTTAAGAAGTCGGTGGGGCAAGCAGTTTCACAACGCTTGCAGCCTACACAGTCTTCTGTACGGGGTGAAGATGCAATTTGACCAGCTTTGCAGCCGTCCCAAGGAACCATCTCCAGAACGTCTGTTGGGCAAGCGCGGACGCATTGTGTGCAACCAATGCAGGTATCGTAGATTTTTACGGTATGAGACATTGAAAAAACGGCTCCTTTCCAGTGTTCTTTTCTGTGAAAGAATCATAATCAAGGCATAGTTTACCGCAGTCGCTCATCCACCGTAAGTAAAAGGCTACATAACTTTAAACAATGTAATAGGCACTTTTAAATTTGGCAATTTGCGAAAATTCTCTCTTTCCTTATAAATCAGCTACATCACAGCAGCGTGTTTCCCTCATTGGTTCTCTACGCTGCATAATTCATGTAAAGATATATGAAGCAGAAGCCAGGGTAAAAAGGGCAATTTGAGCTATCTATAGTAGTTATTACTGAATAGCTATGGATTGGTAAGTCAACCAAATTCGTAACGAAATTTTAAATCTTTAGCAAAATTTCAGAATTTGTGTAGTCAAGTAGAAATAATTAATCATAACTACCTCGGTACATAGCGAATTATCTCTAAAAAACCTCTCTTAACCTCTGCGCTAACCTCTGCGTTCCTCTGCGTTTAACAAGTTTCGCTTACATCCCCTCCCTGCCTTCGGCTGAGGAAGGGGAATTACGCGAAACTTGTTAAAAGTAAAATTGTCTATTTAAACATAAATAGCTTCTAAGGAATTTAGCCCTAAAAGAAGGACTAAAGTCCTCACTACAAACTTTAAATTATTTCACTCTCTCCTGTAACGCGGCGCGTGCTTGTTCTCGGTCGTCAAAGTGGATTTTTTCTGTACCGAGAATTTGGTAGTCTTCATGACCTTTTCCCGCTAGGAGTACGCCGTCGCCGGGTTGAGCTTGTAAAATGGCGGTATGAATTGCGGTAGCGCGATCGCCTATCACTAACGGTTGCAATGTATCCGGTATTCCTGCAAGAATATCATTGAGGATGCGTTGTGGGTCTTCGGTGCGGGGGTTGTCTGAAGTGACAACGGCTAAATCTGCTAACTCGGCGGCGATTTTACCCATTTTAGGACGCTTGGTGCGATCGCGATCGCCTCCACAGCCAAACACGCAAATCATTCTTCCCGGAATAAATGGTCTAGCGGCTTTGAGTAAGTTTTCTAAGCTATCGGGAGTATGGGCATAATCAACAATCACGCTAATATCTTGGTCAGGGCTAATTTGTACCCTTTCCATCCGTCCGGGAACACCAGGGAACTGTGGGATGCTATTGGCGATGAGTTGTAAATCTAAGCCTAAGTGTAAAACTGCACCCACAGCCGCCAACAGATTTTCTAAATTGTATTGACCTACTAAAGGCGAACTAAAACTTACTTCACCTTCTGGTGTGTGCATGGTTCCACTCACACCATTAGAACCATAAACCAAGTCACTCATCCACAAGTCAGCGCTGCTATCATTGACGCTGTAACTCCAGACCTTTTGAGGACTCAATGCTTTGATTAATCTTTGACCATAAGCATCATCAGCATTGATAATTGCTTTACCTTTGAGATAATCAGGACTAAATAACAGCGCTTTCGCAGCGAAATAATCTTCCATATCGCTGTGATAGTCTAGGTGGTCTTGGGTGAGGTTGCTAAATACTCCCACCTCAAAGGGACAACCAAGCACCCTACCCTGTGCTAAGGAGTGGGAACTAACTTCCATGACGGCGAACTCACACCCAGAATTCACAGCTTGTGATAGCTGTTGTTGTAGTTCTACGGCGAAGGGTGTGGTGTGGGTGGCTGTTTGTTCAAACCCAGGCCAACGAGTGTAGAGTGTCCCCATCAAAGCGGTAGACAATTGCGCTTTCTTGAGGAAAAATTCAATCAGATGAGTAGTTGTAGTTTTACCGTTTGTCCCGGTGACACCAATTAGCTTGAGTTTCTGCCCTGGATAAGCATAAAATGCGGCGGCGATTTCCGCGCAAGCTTTGGTCATGTCGTTAGCGCTGATGACAACAGCCTCATCATTGGGGGGATTTTTTTCCGCCGCTTGGGGAGAAACGATCGCCGCGATCGCACCGGAGGCGATCGCACTAGGCCAAAATTCTCCCCCATCTACCCGCGTTCCTGGCATTCCTATAAACAAATCCCCCTCACTGCAAGCATGGGAATTAGTCTTAATGCCCTTCACCTCAGCATCTACTAAAGCTTGAGGTATTTCAACACTGTCTACTGTCGCTAGTAATTCCCGCAATTTCATCTTGTGAACCTCGACACACGCCTTTCTTGCGCCTATTCTGCATTATTTTTTTCCCAATTGGCTAAATACTTACGCAACATTTGCTCTAATTGCTGGACGTTAGCACGGGGAGAAGGGCGGGGTAAAGCTTGGGCTGTCTCTTCTCCAGGCTTTACCAGATAAAGCACCGGAATCTCATACTCATATGCAGCGAACCAATCTTCACGAGTTGTAATGTCACGAATTTCTAACTCAAAACTCAGATTTTGGATCTGTTCTAGCTTTTCCTGTAACCCCTCACATAAATGACAACCGGGTTTACTGTATAAAATTAATCGCATTTACTGAATAATACAATCCAAAACATTCTGCCATTTTGACACTCACCGCCCTAAAAGTGCGGTGATTCTTCATTCACAGACCCAACTTGCTCAGACAGGATCTCTCCAGCATGAGTAGAGGTAGAATCTCCTGAAGCGTTCGGATCATAGATCCAGGTTCCTACGTGACCCGTAGTACCCAAGGCTGTTTTCAGAATATTAATAGCGGCGTTCCAATCTCTATCCAGAACAAATCCACATTCACATACATGGGTTCTAGTTGATAAAGATTTTTTCACCACTACACCACAGCAGGAGCATTCTTGAGAAGTTAAGGACGGATTAACGGCAATCGTTAACTTACCAAACTTCATCCCAAAATACTCTAACCATTTTCTGAACTGATACCAACCCGCATCATTAATTGACTTGGCAAGACAATGATTTTTGACTAAATTTTTAATCCTCAAATTTTCGTAGGCGACCAAATCGTGAGATTGGATAACGTAACGCGCAACTCTCTTAGCGTGTTCTTGACGTTGCCTACTTATTTTCAGGTGTACTCGCCCTAGTTGATTAACGGTTTTTTTCCGGTTGGTAGAGCCTTTAATTTTGCGAGAAACCCGACGTTGATAAAACTTTAGCCTTTTCTCGCCTGTACGATAAAATTTCGGGTTAGGTTCGGTCTGACCATTGCTATCGGTGTAAAAATCTTTAATTCCTACATCCAAACCAATGGTTTTACCTGTAGGCTGCATTTCTACTTTAGCTTGGACACTAATTAAAAACTGAACATAATAGCCATCAGCCCGACGTATTAACCTGACTCGTTTGATCTGTTCTAGTTGG
>DATNQO010000082.1:0-7415 GCA_036704005.1 Leptolyngbyaceae cyanobacterium
TAGGGGTTTTTGATTTTTCCCTGTCCACCATTCGGAGACTTTACCAGTGTAAGTTACTAATTGGGCTGTATCTATAGTAGCGATCGCCCATACTAAAGCCGAATGTAATCCCCAAGCTATACCCAAATTACCGCGATCGCTTATCCTCGCCAACACCAGCATCATCCCCAATAACCATAATCCCGGTATTTGGGGTAAAGTTTCCCTTTGTTCCCAAACTAAATGTAAAACAGCAAAAATCAAGCTAGAAATTATCGCTGCTGTCCATACTGGATAATCTCTTGTCAATTCCGTCAATAGGAAACCACGAAAAACTAATTCTTCTATACCTCCTACCAACAACGCTATCAATAAGATAGGTATTGAGATAGATGCCAATTGCTGGATATTTAACTCTTTAAAATAGCACCAACCCAACGATACTTGACAGGTAAATAAAATAGCTATACTCAGCATCCCTAAGCCAAAACCCAGCAATAAGGAACCCAAAAAAGCAAAATTACCTACTAAGCCGTAATTGGCAAAAGAGCTGTTAGTTAACCAAATGATTCCCCAAAGTACCAGAGGTGTTAATAAGTACAGAGACACCATCAATGGTAATTTCTGTTCTGGTTGTAGCGGTTTTATCGGTTGCCAATTCAGTAATTTTAATGATACTGCGGCAATTGGCAACCAGCACCCTAACCAGCTAACAAAAAACGCCATCACCACAATTATTGCTGAAGCATCTTTCATTAATGCCAGCAGATTGTTCATGGATGGCGTAGCGAAATTTATTAAACTTAACACAAAAACCACGACAGACTACTTGCAGAATAATTTTTGGCAGATTAACTCAGCCTCTACTAAGAGTAGCCACTTCTGCAAGGACTTAATTGTAATTTTTGCGATCGCTATGATTAATTAATCAGGGATAGGGTAAAAACCATAACTTTAACTTATCCCTAACTCATGGAAGTTACACCAATTCTGCAAAATTCATCACTCATTCAAATCAGCCCATATCTGACTTGCTTAATTTTGAGTTATGTAGCTTGCTTGCCGCAGGCTATTTTGAATTGATATTACTCCTCATCGTCTTCTAAATCCTCATCAGATTCATCAATATCTAAATCTGGGGATAGCTTTTTATCAGTCTCACCAAGTTGGATCAAGTGAATATGCTTGTATCCTAGTCTGATTTCAAATTCATCACCAGGTTTTAGTCCCATTGCTTTGGTGTAAGTAGCACCAATGACAATTTGACCATTTTGATGAACGCTAACCCGATATGTCGGTTCGCGACCACGACCATCTTTTGGTGCTTCTGGACTCAGAGGAATACCTCTAGCAGATAGCAAAGCATCATAAAAATCTGTGAGATTAACCCGGACTTGGTTGTTCTTAGTAACGGTATAGTAGCCGCACTGTTTAGCTCTTTCTCTTCGTGGTAAATTAGAAAGTTCTTTTACCTTAGCTAGCAGTGCTTTTCCAGTTAAAGGGGCGGTTGCAGTTTCAGTCATTACGCTCAAATTTTCCTTACTCTCTCCAAACTGATAAATTATGTCGTCCCATGCCAGTACTGAACTTTTTAGCATCTGCTAAAAGCTACTGGGGACTTTAAATGTCAAGGGTGAATCTTGCTGACATTAGCCTCAAATGCCTCTATTGTGTTTAACCACAACAGACTAGGAGGCCATGAGTTTCCGAGGCGCTAATTTCAGTGATTTTACGGCACTTTTAACCATAATTCGCCATCGGAAATGCAATTTTTTTCTCTTTTGGCACTACTGTATTGGTGTAACTTTGCGCCACCATAACAAATTGTGCAGGTTCTACTACAATCTAGTCGTAGACCAAAGAAATTGCAGTTTTTCCACTTTTAGCGCTTGCCTTTGTTGCTTTTGAGCTGTAAGGTTTTCCTTACTTTTACTCTTCGCCTTTAGACAGCATGGTCTGGGAATTTGGTATGGACATACACCCTTTTTCGCTGTGTCCTGCCTGTAGAGACAAGAAATTTCATGTCCCTATGTTACGAAGAAACAGAGCAGTAGTAGCAGCAGTTATACAGCTGTTGATTCTGGTTTTGTGACTTCGTAATTTTATATTAAATACTAGCATGGACTCATAATAGCAAAATAGTTGTTTATTTTTAAATATAACTTGCAAATAAATTTTTAGCTAAAATGCCAAGTGGATGAAAATAAAAAGCCGATACGATTTTATTTAGGGTTTATGAGCGAGAGTGATGATCGCACTATGGCTTTTATAAAAATTAATCTAAATTTAGATGAGTAGTTTTGACGAGTGAGTTATAACTTGAGATTTACTCGATTGAGAGGGGACAAAAATCCAAGAGGATGAAAAGCCTAGTCTATTCTCCCCAGACAAAAACTATTGTGTTTTTGTACGTCTGTCTGTGGGAAGAATAATGCTTGTAAATCTGTCCAGCAGTTTCTTGCCACCACTAGATGTTTATTATCAGCTTTAACGCTTCTACACAATAAAATGTAATTTTATTGGATCTGATGAAAGTAGGGAGTGGGGCGTAGGCAGTGGCAGAAATTTTTTTACTTTGTTCAGCTAATGTGGAAACAGGTCAAAGGCTAGGAATTAGGGAAAATGGTTCAACAGTGGACAGTGAACAGTTGACAGTTGACAGTTGGCAGTTACCCCCCCTCGCTCCTGAGAGGATTGAAAAATGGAAATTTTTTTCTTTTTCTCGTTAAAAGGAGGAGTCTTAAACCTTTAATGAACAACTGTCAATTGTCAATTGTCAATTGTCAACTGATAATTACCCTTATTTGTATAGGAAGTTAATAAATGGCTGAGTCCAAAGTGTAGGGTATTAGCTGCTAGTCCTGATTACAAAGTCTATGAGTGAGCAAAGCAGCCTGGAAGCCTATTATCATATAAGCACTTCATTATGGCTATTTGTAGGTGAAGATTTTTTTGCTCACCGCTCTTGTAGATTTTGACATCAAGATTTATCAAGAAGCATTAAAGCATTGAGATGGGATATTTTGCCTAAAAAGCGGACGAAGCTTGAGCTAGTATACAGTGAACCTCTTTGACGCGATCGCCTCAAATCAGCAAATTCAATTAGACGCAGAGAATTAACTTTTTTGCATACGGCTAGTGAGAATCTCAAAAATATCATCTACCGTACTGCTGCAATTAAAATTTTAATGGTTATGCTGGAACTAGAATCAGTCACTCTTTGCCTAACGGCTGTTAACAGTAGACTAGGAATTAGAGTAACAAGAGTATAGCTCAATTTTGGCGATCGCCAACCTTGGCTGAAGATTTTCCAGGTTGGTGCGAGAATTTTTAGATTTTGGTTGGTGGAAATGGAAGTTCTATTAAAAATCATTCGACAAAAACAAAATTCTGCCCCGGTTGTGCAAACCTACCGCATCGAGACAGAACCAGGCAATACAATATTAGATTGTCTCAATCGCATCAAATGGGAGCAAGATGGCACACTAGCATTTCGCAAAAATTGCCGCAATACCATTTGTGGTAGCTGTGCAATGCGAATAAATGGTCGTTCGGCTTTAGCTTGTAAGGAAAATGTTGGTAGTGAACTTGCCAGATTAGCAAAAATCTCATCCTCAGCAAATACTATTCCCGAAATTACGATCGCGCCTTTAGGCAATATGCCAGTAATTAAGGATTTAGTCGTAGATATGAGTAGTTTCTGGAATAATTTAGAAGCAGTAGCACCTTATGTAAGTACAGCAGCCCGTCAAGTACCAGAACGCGAATTTTTACAAACACCAGACGAGCGATCGCTCCTCGATCAAACTGGTAATTGTATAATGTGCGGTGCTTGCTACTCAGAATGCAACGCCCGTGAAGTCAACCCCGATTTCGTCGGCCCCCACGCCCTAGCCAAAGCCTACCGCATGGTCGCAGACTCCCGCGACACCAACACCGCCCAACGCCTAGAAAACTACAACGAAGGCACTAAAGGCGTTTGGGGCTGTACCCGTTGCTTATACTGCGATTCAGTTTGCCCAATGGAAGTAGCCCCATTAGAGCAAATCACCAAAATAAAGCAGGAAATCCTCGACCAAAAACAAGCCAGCGACAGCCGTTCCATCCGCCACCGCAAAGTATTAGTAGAGTTAGTCAAAGAAGGCGGGTGGATAGACGAAAGACAATTTGGTTTACAAGTAGTCGGTAACTATTTCAAAGACCTGCGAGGCTTACTCGGTATCGCCCCTCTAGGTTTGCGTATGATAGCCAAAGGTAAATTCCCCCTATCCTTTGAACCATCAGAAGGAGTAGCCGAAGTGCGATCGCTCATTGAAGCCGTACAGAAAGCGACTGCGGAGTAGGGACAATGGACAGTGGACAGTGAACAATGGACAGTGAACAGTGAAAATAACCAGACAACTGCCAACTGTCAACTGTCAACTGTCAACTATCCCTCACCTCGGATCTTGCGGCACATTCACAGGTTCCCCGGAACGGTTATAAACTAAAATATCCCACTGTCCATTATTGCTAGACTCAAAAGCAATTGTTGTCCCATCCGCGCTAATGCTGGGGTTACGGACTTCTGCTTGTAGATTATTTGTTAAATTTCGTGATTGTCGCGTTTCGCGGTCATAGAGAAAAATAGCCGATCGCCCTTGACGACTAGCCGCAAATACAACATAACGCCCATCCTGGGAAACGCTAGGATGAGAGGCGATAGTATCTAGCGCATTTAACCCAGGTAAATCAACCAAATTTTGCGTCAGCGTATCGAACAAGTAAACATCCTGACTACCCCGGCGATCGCTAGTAAACACAATATACCTCCCCGAACTCTGGGGATTCTGTTCCGAAGCCAGACTATTCAGACTCCTCCCCCCCGGATCAAAAGGGTAACTCACCAACCGAGGATAGCCAAAACAGCCAGTTAAACCCAAACAAGCAATTATCGGAATAAAACGTTTGGTCATTGAACAGTTGACAGTTGACAGTTGACAGTTGACAGTTGTTCTCCTCAGCTCCCCCTGTTTCCCCTGCTCCCTCATCTCCCCCATCTCCTCCATCTCCCCCAGCCTCTAGCCTCTACTCTTGCACCGTCGCCCCATTGGGAATATCTAACTCAATAGTCGGCCCCCTGTCTAGGACTTCGATATCCCATTGACCACGAGCGGCGGTTTCAAAGACGATATAACGTCCATCTGGGCTGATACTGGGATTGCGTACCCAACCGCGATAGGTGGGTGTAACGATTTGTGACTGTTGAATGGCGCGATCGTAAAGTGCTACTACTGGTCTACCTTGGTCACTGGTCATGTAAACAATGTAGCGTCCGGTGTAGCTTAAACTTGGGCGCTCAGTAATTGTCTCTGGTCGGTTTAACCCTGGTGTACGAATAAAACTTTGCTGTTGTAAATCGTACACCAGCAACTGATGAACACCATTGCGACTAGAAATAAACGCCAAAAAGCGACCATTCCCACTCAAGGCTGGTTGCTCTTCTGTGTAGCGACTATTCAGGGAAGTAGGCCCAAGGGGAATCTCACCAGACCCGCAAGAGCCAAGCAAACTAGTCAAGCCAAAAATCAGGCTCCAATATACTGTATTCTGGAGCCGAAACTGAGAAGTAAATTTTTTCACCTCAGATATTTACTTGTTTCTATCCGCCTATTAGCTTACATCTATAACGCCTTAAACATCGTCAAAATTTGTGGAGCTACCCGAATCCTCATCTGAATCATCTAAAGGTTTGTAAGGTACATAATCAGTTGGGATAGCTTCATCATCTTGAATATCTCTACGAGAAGAACTTGTATCAGCAGGTGGACGGCGCTTTCTTGGTCTACGTGGTGGGGTATCCTCCTCTACTTCTGGGCGAGGAGAACCGTTATTACTGCGGCGAGAAGGTCTTCTTACTTCACTACTAGAACTTTCCCAATCATCTACAGGCTTGGAAGGTGAACCCCAGTCCTCTTGTTCGTAACTTTCCGAGGTTCGGCTTGTGGTTCGGTTAGCAGGACGGCGGCGTGGTCTATCTGTTGACTCTGTTCTGTCAGTGGTGTTGCTGCGTTCCCTCCGGGGTGGTTGTTCCTCGTAATAGTTATCACGGGAGGAACGGTCATCTTTACCGGGACGAATCCTAGCACGTACTGGACGTTCTTCTTCTTCCTCGTCTTCATAAGGTAGAGGCGCATAATCGTCTTCTACCTCAGCCTCATACTTTCTTCTGCTGTTATAAGAATAGTTTTTGCTGACTGGTCGTTCATCATCCACAATCGGAGTGTTGCGTTTCGCTTGTTGCGTGGCTATACTCCGCAGACGAATACTTTCAACCGCGAAAAATACCGTTGTCCCCACCAAAAGCAGCTGACCAAATTGCAAAATCGGGTCTAACCGCCATCCTTGGAAAACAAGAATAAATCCGCACAACAAGCCCACGGCTGCAAAAAAGATATCTTGGTCTCTTGACAGTTCTGGGCGCACAGTGCGGAGAAAATACAGCGCTGCCCCAGCCACAGCCAGGAAAATTCCTAGAATACTGGCTGAGTTCGTTCCAAAGTTTACCTGAGCCAGAACACTGGCTGAGTTCAGCCCAAAATTTAGCATTGTTCTTTTCCCGATATCAAATCTATGTTAGCGAGTCACAATTAAAATCACTACTTTGACACTCACCACCCTAAAAGTGCGGTGATTCTTCATTCATAGACCCAACTTGCTCACACAGGATCTCTCCTGCATGAGTAGAGGTCGAATCTCCTGAAGCGTTCGGATCTAAGATCCAGGTTCCTACGTGACCCGTAGTACCCAAGGCTGTTTTCAGAATATTAATAGCTGCGTTCCAATCTCTATCCAGAACAAATCCACATTCACACACATGGGTTCTAGTTGAGAGAGATTTTTTCACCACCGCACCACAGGAGGAGCATTCTTGAGAAGTTAGTCTTGGATTAACTGCAATCGTTAACCTGCCAAACTTTTTCCCAAAATACTCTAACCATTTTCTGAACTGATACCAACCCGCATCATTAATTGACTTAGCAAGACAATGATTTTTCACTAAATTTCTAATCCTCAAATCTTCATAGGCGACCAAATCGTGAGATTGGATGACGCAACGCGCCAGTCTCTTGGCGTGTTCTTGACGTTGCCTACTTATTTTCAGGTGTACTCGCCCTAGTTTATTAATGGTTTTTTTTCGGTTGGTAGAGCCTTTGTGTTTGCGAGAAACCCGACGTTGATAAAACTTTAGCCGTTTTTCTCCAGTAAGATAAAATTTCGGGTTAGGTTCGCTCTGACCATTGCTATCTGTATAGAAATCTTTAATTCCTACATCCAAACCAATGGTTTTACCTGTAGGCTGCATTTCTACTTTAGCTTGGACACTAATTAAAAACTGAACATAATAGCCATCAGCCCGACGTATTAACCTGACTCGTTTGATCTGTTCTAGTTGG
>DATNQO010000083.1:0-8496 GCA_036704005.1 Leptolyngbyaceae cyanobacterium
CTTTCTCCCACTAAATAAGTTTCTATATGCTCTTGCTGTTCAATAAATTCTAATTGAGATAAATCTTGTTGCTGCCAAGGAAGTTGCACTTGTTTATGCACTACCTGCACAGGTTCTTTAATCCCTTCCCAAATAAAAGATGTTCGTAAGATTGCATATCTGGCAATTAATTGTTGCCATGCTTGTTGAAATAAGACAATATTTAATCCCTGTATATCACAACTTAACTGTTCAACGTACACACCTGACTTTGGGGCATAAAGTGTGTGGAAAAGTATGCCCTGCTGCATCGGTGATAGTGGATAAAATTCTTCGATACTTTTCATGTTTTTACAAATCTGTACCTTTTGTTGATGCTTGTCAGAGAATTGTTGAAATGACATCTTACACCTTCTCAATAAGCTAGTGGCGATGCACTGCCCACCCTACGAAATAATAAGGGTTTTGGGCTTCGATTTCTGCAATAAGGTAATGGTGCAAGATATGAGTGAACTTATTTTTTATAATTTTGTTGGGTCATCAATAACGGGAAATTCTAGTTTTAAATCCGCCATTGACTTTATACCTATCTCTTGCAGGAATTCAGGTCTTAAAATATTATTTTCCACCACGTTACCTTGGGCTGTATTATCGCCTTTATGTATAAAAACTTGATTGCGGTAAAAATGTATCCCTACAATATGTTTATCAAAATAATTAGGAGTGTAACCTGGATGAATAAATTCTTGGTGGCTCAAGCAATCAACTAACCTTTTAAAGAAATTCATCATAGTTCTTTGGTCATATAAATCTAGGCTTCCACTATATTCAGCCCAGTGAGGAGCAACATCATCGCTACAAAATTTTGACCAATTCTCGTAACTTGGTATATAAGATGTGTGGGTATCTTCCACGACATAAATACCGCCATCATTCAATTCGGGAAACAGTATTTTAAAGGTTTTAATTACATGGTCATTACGATGGCTACCATCGTCAATAATAATGTCAAATTTACCAGTTTCAGCAACAAGTTTTTTCAGGAAAGCTGCGTCATCTTGGCTACCTTGAAAAATTTTAATGCGGTCTTCTGCCAAAGCACTTTTATCTACAATATCTATCCCATAAATCATACTATTAGAGAAATATTGCTTCCACATTCTCAAGGAATCGCCACCTGAGTAAGGGTCATCATAGCCCCCTATACCAATTTCTAAAATTTTTAATTTTTTATGTTTTAGTGGGGCAAAATGCTCTTGGTAACACTGACCGAATAAATGAGGATTCCATTTACTGCCATAAAGAGGCAGTAATTTTTTTAAATCATTCCTGTAGAGAAAGGACAGGACTTGATGCTGCAATTTTTGCAAAAAATGGGTTGAATCTTTCGTGAGTAACATGATGACCGTTTCTCAATTATAGGGTTTGTAAGTCCTGAATTATTTAACTCGTCACTTGATTAATAGCTGCCAAAATATTGTCGATATCGTCTTGATTCCATTGACTAGATTGAAATTCGGCAAAGTCTGAAGGTGTGTAGTTTGGTACTGTAGAAGATTGAGTGCCAGTAAGTAGAGAAAGTAAAGCAGTTTTAAAGTCTTGCGCTAAATTGGCAATTGTTTCTTGACGATGGATATTTTGGCTATAAATCCAATCAATTTGGAGTTGTCCTTGAACTATCAAGGCATTAATTTCTATGAGATGGCTGCGCTGTGCGCGTAAACTACGAGACAAACCACTAGATTTTGGTGCTTTGAATAAAGAAGACGGAGGTAAAGTTTGCTCGTAATTGCCAAGGTAGAGGAAAAGTACCTCTGCTTGTTGCAGCGAGAAGCCTCCGGCTCGCTGACGCGATCGCAATTTTTCCCTAATAATTTCATCACCACTCAAGTAACGTAAAACCCCATACCCCAAACCCTGATTTGGGAAACTGCGGAGTTGTTCTTTCACCTGCTTTAAAATTTCCCCAGTTTCTTCAGTCTCCCCAATCTCTAAAAGCATAGGAGCAATATTAGTAAACCAGCCTACTGTACGGGATAAATCAATATCATCAAAAATTACATCTCTGCCATTTCCCTCTAAGTCAACCAGCAGCGAACTTGTTCCAGTCCACTTACTAAATGCTTGTGCTAAGGCTGCAAGTAACATATCATCTGTTTGCACTCGATAAGTTGCAGCAATTTCTTCCTGTAATGCTTGCGTTTCTTCACCAGTCAAAGTAATAGAAATAGTCTCAGCAGAGGCTACAGTATTAGCACCATCTACATAATCTACTGGCAAAGGTGATACCCAATCACGTTGATCTGCTAACCAATAAACCTGTTCTCTTTGTAACTCAATTGATTGAGCGTACTGAGTTAACCGCAAAGCCCATTGCTTGAATGAAGTTGTCTTTGGCGGTAACTTAATAACTTTTTCTTGGCTAAGTTGTTGGTATGCAGTCTCTAAATCTTCCAGCAAAATTCGCCAAGAACCAACATCAATTCCCAAATGGTGAACTGCTAACAGTATGCGGCTAGGTTGATGCGTTCCCAAATCAAAGAAGGCAACCCGCACAATGGGGCCAGAAGTGAGATTTAGACTAGCTTGTATCTCTGTAGCAGATGTTGCAAACGCCTGTTCTTGCTCTTGTGGTGATAGTCCTGATAAATCTACCTGCTCAAATGGTACAACTTCATCAGGAATACTATTTATCTGCTGCCAAACTGATGCTTCTGCGCGAAAACGTAGACGCAAAGCATCATGATGAATCAGTAAATGTTTAACCGCCTCTTGCAATAAAATTGGGTCAAGAGATTGTTGCACCTCAAGCACTACTGTTTGATTCCAATGGTGTGAATCAACTAAATTCTGCTCAAAAAACCAGTGTTGAATCGGTGTTAATGGCACTTCTCCTGTTACTAATCCCTGTTCGCTTAAAACTGTTTGCGTTCTGCTAGCTATTTCTGCTAATTGTGCAATAGTTGGGTATTCAAACAAATGCTGATTAGTAAATCGCAGTCCTGCTTTGTTGGCTCTAGCAGTAATCTGAATACTTAGGAGAGAATCACCGCCTAATTCTAAGAAGTTATCTTCAATTCCTACTTGTTCAATTCCTAATATTTCTTGCCAGATGTGAGCAATAGTTTCCTCTATTTCGGTTCGAGGAGCAACATAACTATTCTGCAAGTATGGTCTAGAGTGTAGTGTTGGTGAATCTGTTTGAGCAACAACTGCTGAAGGCTTGATCCACTGTTCAATTCTGGCTTGTAAGTCAGTCGTGGAAACAACTATTTGGTTGACTTTATTTAAAGATAAAACCCGTTTGAATACCTCAATTCCTTCATGATTGCTCATAAAAAATTGGGTAGAAATTTCTGGTTTTGTTGCCAATTCTGTAACCAATTGACTAGTTAACCAGTTGTCCCAATTCACACTTATCCAAGGTGTAGAACTTGTTTGATTATGTTGATAAACAAAGGCATCAGTGAAGTGATGGGCTGCTGGATAAGCCGCCATTCCTAATGCTCCTAAAACAGATGATAAGGAAGATACCAAAACACAGAAATCAAGCTCTATTACTTGTAATGCTGCTTCTAAAATATACAGTCCATAACCGTTAGCTCTGAGTTGTTGTTCACATTCGCTTCTGGTGATTTCTTGAACTGTTCTAAACAGTTTAATTCCAGCAGCATGAATCACGCCATTTATCTGACCAAAACGGTCTACAGCCTGAGTAATTGCTGCTTGCATTTGACCTGCGTTAGCTACATCAGCACTGAGAGTTAAAATCTCTGCACCTAGTTGTTCTAATTCCTGTAATTTGCGGATTTTACTGCTGAATTTATCTTCTTCTTCGTGAGTCGCTAACCATTGCTTCCATTCATCTTTGCTGGGGAAAGCTGAAGAACTAATTAGTATTAGTTTTGCTTTCACTGTTTGCGCTAAATATTCAGCAATTTCTAAACCAATACCACCCAAGCCACCAGTAATTAGATATACTCCTTCATGCCGCAGCTTGGGGGCATTGTTATCTAGCCGTAGTGGTTGATAAGATAGTACCCAACGATGATGTCCACGATAGGCGATCGCACTCCGCCCACCGTAGGCGATCGCACTCTCAAATTCATGAGTATTTAACTCTGCTAGAAGTTGGTCTAACAGTTGGCTTTCTGCAACAGTTCCAGCCGCAGGAAGCACAATATCAATACTACGACAGGTAATATTTCCATACTCTTGCGGAATGGTTTTACACATTCCTAAAACAGTTGCTTTCTCTGGACTTAATTTTTCTAAACCTGTCACATCGTAGATATCGTTTGTCACAACTAAGATATCTACAGGTTGAGTAATATTGTATTTACTAAAAGACTGCGCCAAAAATAACAAACTATAAAAACCTGTGTTTTGGCAATTGTCAAAATACTCAATTTTTGATGTTGTTTGTTCAGTCGGTGTGACACTCCACAGGTGGAAAATTACATCAGGAATTTGCCCAAAAAATTGCAACTCTTCAATTAAAGCATCATAATCATCAGGCTGGCGGGGATTAATACTATATTCCTGCTCACTCAGTTTGCTAAACTGTTCTCCCTGCCAAACTGTAATAACCCTGTTACCTTCACCAGCTAAACGTTTTGCGATTTTTGCACCTACTTCACAACTATCTGCAAATACCAACACCTGTTTTTCAGATTTCACAGGTTGGGGTGCAATTGCTTGTTGCCAAACTGGTAGATAAAACCAGTCTGCTATGTCAGGTTTTTTCTGTTTGACAGCAAAAGATTCACTAGGTTTTTTCTGAGGTTCTAGCCAATAACGTTGACGTTCAAAAGGATATGTCGGTAGGGGAAGGCGATAGCGACGCTCAGAACCGTACAAGCTAGACCAATCTATTCCTACTCCCAACAACCAGAGACGACCAAGTGTATTTAGCAAGAATAAAACATCTGCTTGTTCTTCTTGGGGATGTCGTAACGAAGACAGAATTGGCTGCTGGTTTATTCCAGCTTGTTGTTTGACAAAGGTACACAAAGTCCGCCCCGGCCCTACTTCCAAAAAAATCCGGTTTGGCTGTTGCAATAAAACACAGACACCATCTGCAAATTTCACGCTTTGGCGTAAATGATTTGCCCAGTAATTCGCATCAGTCGCTGCTTGTGCTGATATCCATGTGCCGGTGAGATTCGAGATAAAGGGAATTTGCGGAGAATGTAAAGTAATTTTCTTAACTTCGGCGATAAATGTCTGCAAAATCGGTTCCATCATCTGCGAATGGAAAGCATGGGAGGTATGCAGGCGACGACATTCTATACCTTGGGCTAATAGTTGCTCAGACAACCCATCTATCGCTGCATGAGTTCCTGAGACTACACAGGAAGACGGTGCATTACTTGCTGCTAAAGATAGGTTTTCGTTTAATAAAGGTTTCACCTCTGTTTCCGACAGGGGAATCGATAGCATACTCCCGCTTGGCAATTGCTGCATTAATCGTCCACGCACCACAACAAGCGTTAATGCGTCTTTCAGGGACATCACACCAGCAAGGCAAGCCGCCACATATTCGCCGATGCTATGACCAATCATGGCACTGGGAACAATGCCCCAGGACATCCACAACTGGGCTAAAGCATACTCAATGACAAATAATGCAGGCTGGGCTAGGGATGTTTGCGTAAGTTTTTCTTGAGCAGTTTCTGTATCAGATTGAGGATAGATGAATGTACGTAAATCTAAATCCAACAAAGGTTGAAGTATCAAACAACAACGGTCTACAGCTTCACGAAAGACTGATGTTTGATACAATTCCTTACCCATGTTGACATACTGGCTACCTTGTCCTGGAAACATGAAAGTAATAGGGCGATCGCACGGTTCTTGGTATTGGGTGAAAACTCGTTGGCTAGCTCTATTTTGCAAAGTAGCGATCGCATCTTGAATATCCTCACATACCAAAATGCGACGATGATTAAACTCTCTGCGTCCTACTTGCAGCGTATAAGCAACATCCGCCAAATTTAGGTCAGGATGCTGCATCAGATGTTGAGCTAGATTATCGGTAGCAGTTTCTAATGCAGATGCAGTCTTGGCAGAAAGTACCAGTAAGTGATATTTTCTCCCCTGCACCCCTACACCCTGCTTATCTACAACTGGGGCTTCTTCTAGAACAACATGAGCATTAGTTCCCCCCATCCCCAAAGAACTAACACCCGCACGACGTGGAGATAGCTCTGGTTTCCATTCGGTCAGCTTTGTATTGACGTAAAAAGGACTATTAGCAAAATCAATTTGGGGGTTGGGCTGCTCAAAATTTAGGCTGGGTGGTATTTGTTGATGTTTGAGGGCTAAAGCCGTCTTAATTAATCCGGTAACTCCGGCTGCTGCATCCAGATGACCGATATTTGTTTTCACAGAACCGATCGCACAAAAGCCTTTTTTGTCTGTACTGGAGCGAAAAACTTTGGTTAAAGCCGCTATTTCAATCGGATCGCCTAAAGTTGTCCCAGTACCATGCGCCTCAATGTAGCTGATAGTTTCCGGTTCAATTCCTGCTAACATGATGGCTTCGGCGATCGCTTCTGCTTGTCCATCAACACTAGGTGCTGTGTAACCTACTTTGTGTGAACCATCGTTATTGATTGCCCAACCTTTAATGACTGCATAGATGTGATCTCCATCGGCGATCGCATCCTCTAGCCGCTTTAACAGAACAACTCCCACACCATTACCGACAGTGGTTCCTTGGGCTTGGGCATCAAAAGCACGACAATGACCATCAGGAGATAAAGTTCCGCCCGGTTGATATAAATAACCTGTTTTATGAGGAACTCGAATCGAAACTCCTCCCGCCAAAGCCATATCACATTGATAATTAATTAAACTTTGGCAAGCCAGGGTGATTGCTACTAGTGAAGTAGAACAAGCTGTTTGAACAGTCAGACTTGGCCCAGTTAAATTTAATTTATAAGATACACGAGTAGATAGAAAATCTTTATCATTACCAATTAACTTTTGATAAGACTGTGACGAGCCAAATTTGTCATTATTTACATCAAAAGATAAATAATTATTTAAACTAGCACCAGCATAAACTCCTATCCGATTTTCGCATCGATTGGAGTCATAACCAGCTATTTCCAAGGCTTCCCAAGCACATTCTAAAAATAAACGGTGTTGTGGATCTGTAATTTCCGCTTCTTTAGGATTAACGTCAAAAAAAGCAGCATCAAATAAGTCAATATCTTTTAAAATACCGCTTGCTTTCACATAGTTACTATCATCTAAACAACTAGGAGCAATTCCTGCTGCTAATAACTCTTCATCTGTAAGCTGGCAAATTGATTCAATCCCAGCTTGTAGATTCTGCCAAAATTCTGTAACATTCTTGGCTCCCGGAAAACGCCCCGATATACCAATAATTGCTATTCCTTCCATTGATGTTTCAGATGCTGTAATACCCATTTTCTCTTACTTGGGTTGGATTAAAATTAGCGTTTTGTTACTTTCAATAAACACAAGGGTGTAGGGGTGTAGGAGAAGAAACACAACTATTCCCTATTTTCTTGTTCCTGTCACCTGTCACCTGTCACCTATCTTGAGAGTTAATTCTAGTTATTTCATGTAACTGAGAAGAGAATAAATTCGTCTTTTTCTATCGGTAAATGAACGACGACCATGCAAAAATCTAGAGTTATCAATCATGACCAAATCACCTGATTGCCAGGGTATGACCTCAGTTAAATTATTCATCAATTGCTGAATTGTATTGATAACCGTTGATGGAATCGGTGAACCATCCTCAAAAGTCACGACTCCTCTAGGGTTTTTATACTCGGCAATTAGACTATTAGCAAATGCGTCTTGATGACCATACTTTGTTTTCACTACAGCCGAACAAACATATTCTAGAGAAATAGATTGGTCTTGATTAATTTCGTAACTTAATCCCAGGATACCATTGAGAGTGCGCTTGACATCAGCGAGAGTAGCACCAACTCCTAGAAAACGCTTCCAGTCAGCAGCCGGGAATTTTTGGGAGAATTTAATTTTTCGGCTAATAAACAATTGTCGTAATTCTTCATCTAATTCTTGCCATACTCGCACACCATCCCAATATAAGGTTTCACCACCTTGAGCAGCAGGCACACCACAGCAAAACCAGATCACGTCAGGACGAAAGGGAGAATTAGCATTCTCACAATGAGGACTCACATAGTGCATTCCCGGATCTACTAAAGTGACATATTTATTGCGTGGGTCAACTATTGGTCTGTCTTTATCTAAGACAAATCTTGAACTGAATTTTTCGGCAAAGGCTTTCATTTGTTCATAGTCAACACCAAAGCCTCGAAATAGTAAAATACCAGATGATTTAAAGTAGTCTAAAGTCTTTTGCACAGGCAGTTGCAAAATTGCTTGACAACTATTGTTGTGAATGATTTTTGCACTGCTAGTTAATAACGAATCAGTTTCCATCATTATAATCTAAGTTCCCTTAAATGATTAGTAGTTTATGGTTTATCCAAAATATTTAGTTAT
>DATNQO010000084.1:0-11019 GCA_036704005.1 Leptolyngbyaceae cyanobacterium
TTTTTATTGGTGTTCCAAAAACCTTGGTTTGGGGTGTAAGGGTGTAGGGGTGTAGAGGTGTAGGGGTGGATGAAACAATGATTTTCTCGTTAGTTTTATAGTCCTTACTCACTGCTATATTAAAAACCTACACTTGTGAGCCAGTCCCCAGTCCCCAGCGATGCACTCAGCGCAGTCGTACCACTCCGTGGAAGCAAGCTACGCGGAGCGTCTGTCTACGACACGCTATCGCGAACGTAGAGAAGTGTCCCCAGTCCCTAGCCCCTAGCCCCTCTTCAGAATGACACCAACTTCTTCAATAGGTGCTGGTGCAGCCATATCTGAGGGTAAAAAGATGCGGGCGCTGACTGCTACTAGGGCAAAGATGAATACTAGTACGACTAGTAAGGGTGCGATGTACTGTCTGAATATAGCCATATTTTGATTTCTCGTTAGATCAGGCTGTTTTGCACAACCTTAGCAAAGATTTGTAAATTTTCCTTAAGTTAATCTTAGCGATATTTATAGCAGTAGCCACATAGGTTAGGACATAGATAAATCATAAAATCCTTATACCTAGAAGCTTTTGAATCTGTCACCTATCACCTGCCACCTGCTATGAGCTTGACAAACCAAAGTTTAGCGGGTATCCCGGTCTAGGTCATCAAGCACTCTCTCGCAATACCAGTTTTCTGGCATTCCGGGATAGTTTTGCTTGGCTTGGTCGATTAACCGTTCTGCTGCTGTCACATCGCCGTTTAATCGGGAAATTAGTTTGTTTTTGAGATTATTTTCTGGTGTTGTTTGTGTTTGTTCTTCTAATCTGGTGGGCATTTGGGCTGGTATTACCTGTGTCTGTCCTCGCTTCAGTTGCCAGAACAGGACATAGTAGAGAGTGCCGAAAATTAGAATTAAGCTAATTGTTCCGAAGAAAGTTAGCAGGTTAAACGCTAAATAACCCAGAACTAACTGTGAAAGAACATAGCCTAGTAACAAACCCGTGAGTAGGAGAATAAATGTGCCGACAATAATCACTACTTGGTTTCCCATACATCCTCGTCATCAAGTCCTGGTCTATTTACTGCCACTAGTTTAGGGTTCCAAGGGGCAAAAAATGGTAGTAGCAGTAATCCTGGTACTGCGGCAAAGATACTGATGATAAAAAATAGAGGCCAACCTGTACTTTTTGCCAGAGAACCAGCAGGCGCAACTAAAATATCACGGCTAACAGCCATGAAACTGGAAAGTAAAGCATATTGGGTGGCAGAAAAGCGCTGATTACACATACTCATTAAAAAACCCACGAAGGCGGCTGTCCCTAACCCAGCACAAAAGTTTTCTATGTTAATAGTAAGCACTAGAATTTGATAATTTTTGCCAGCTTGAGCAAGTATTAAGTAAGCTAGGTTACTTAAAGCTTGCAGCCCACCAAATAACCAAAGTGAGCGATTGAGTCCAATTTTACTCAAAACTGCTCCCCCTGCTAGAGTACCAACAATGGTGGCAATTAGTCCCATCCCACCTTGAATTGCTCCAATATCAGTTTGTGTAAATCCTGTTTGTAGCAAAAAGGGTGTGGACATATTGTTGACGAAGGCATCGCCTAGTTTATAGAGGACGATGAACAACAAAGTTAATGCAGCATGAATCACGCCTTGGCGCTGAAAAAATTCGCCAAAAGGTAAAATTACGGCTGCGGCTAAAGATTCTGGCGGGCGAGTTTCTTTTGGTTCTGGGGCAAATAAAGTGCCAATAATTCCTATCCCCATAGCAGCTGCCATTAATAAGTAAACGGCTGACCAGGATATTCTATCAGCAAGTATTAAGGCCAGTGAGCCGGTGAGCAGTAGGGCGACTCGATAACCTAGCACAAAAACGGCTGCACCTGCGCCTAATTCTAGTTCTTCTAAAACATCGGTGCGGTAAGCATCAGCTGCGATGTCTTGGGAAGCGCTAAAAAAAGCGATCGCCACTGCGTTAATCGCTAGCAGTTGTAGGGCTTGTTTGGGTTGTTGGAAAGCCATGAAGGCAATTGCTACCAATAATCCCAATTGCAGGGTAATTAACCAACCCCGCCGCCTTCCCAAGAATGGCAGTTTAAACCAGTCTAATAAGGGCGACCACAGAAATTTTAAGGAATAAGGCAAACCCACGAGACTAAACAAGCCAATGGCTGTTAAGTCTACTTTTTCTACAGTCATCCAAGCTTGTAGGGTTTTACTGGTTAAAAACAATGGTAAACCGGAAGAAAAGCCTAGTAATACTAAGGCTGCCATTTTCCGGCTACCGAAAACTTGCAGTAGCGATCGCACTGGATTCATAATTTCTCAGGTTCCACTGGTGAGTTGCAGTTATATTGCCATAGCTGTTGTCTGGTTTCATCATGTACGTAATTGATTACTTCAATCTTCCCAATCTTCAAGCTGTCATCGCACTTTTAGGGCAGAGTATGTCAACAGTCTTTTCTTAATCTTCCTTAATTAAATAAACTTCATGTCCCCTAATTTCTACACCGTGATCTGCAAGACATTTTTCCCAACCTGCACGAGTACCGATTTCGCTTTTTTGCTTGAGCAGTCCTAATTGCTGTTCTTGTTGGGTGAGTTTAGCAAATTGTTCATATAGTGGGTAGCTGCTGGTAACAAAAGTTTCTTTACGATGCAGCACGGGTGGGTTGGCTCGATTACTATAGTCGCGGTGAGTTACATACAAGGTTTTTAAGTCAATTGTGATACTTGCTTTTAACGACGGGTGGGGGTCGGTGTCGAAATCTGGATAAAATAGGTAGGATATTTGCGGTTGGTCGGTGTAATATTTGATGAGGGTGGCTCCATCTACACGCCCAATGGTACGGCTGGCGCAGCCTTCGTATATTCGCAGCAGGGGGTCGAGGGCGGCTAAGGCGGAAACGTGGACGTACAAAGCGCCGCGTGTGTGTTTGCCGATTTTGCTTTTTTCGCAGGCTGTTTGCACAACTCCTGGTCTACCTAAACTAAAGAGTTTTTGGTCGGCGACTTCGCAAGCTTCCTCGTAGCTACCAAAGAAAGCTTTGATGTCATGGCGCATTTCGGGGGCGAGTTGGGAGAATTTGGGACGTTGATCAAAGTGGGTGAGGGCAAGGTAAACTTGGATATCTAAAGAACGACGATAGGCGATCGCATCCCATTCTGCCTCATCGGTGGCTTGGAGGACAACTGCGAAAGCCCGGCGGAAGTTGCCAAATTCACCCAGTAACTCTTGTTCGTTGGCTAATTCTCCTTTAACTGGCAGTCTACCGCGCTTGGTGAAAAATGCCATCAGGGGCGCAAGTTGTTCTTGATAGTCTTCAAACCGTTTTGTGGGGATGCGGACTCGCGGTGTAGCGGTGCGAGAAAAGAAGCGGATGGCTTTGAAGCTTTCTTTTTCGGCTTCATCGCGGAAGACAAAGTAAACCCCAAGGGCGACGGGAACAGCATCAACTTTTAAAACTTCATCAATATATTTTTTCAGTTCTGCTTGTTCGTAATATTTTTGAAAGGTATTACGGCTAGTAACAATACCATCACTGTAAGCGAGTTGTGCCTTACTGGGGGCGTTAATTAATACTTGAGCTGCCACAATTAAAACATTGCGCGTCAGTTCCCAGGCTTGGATGAGACTTTGACGGCGTTCTTCTTGGTCTTCGATGACGTTGAGGACGTAACCTAAATTGACCACATCGGCGGGGGTAATGGGTTCGTTGGGATAGTAGTAAGGATCCCAACCGGTGCTGGTGTAGCCAAGGTTAGCTACACGCTGGACATCACCACCGTAACCACAGCCGTAGTCAAAAAATGTCTTGTCTGGGTTAAGAATAGCCCATTCTATAGCTAATCTTACAGGACGAGAGATTTCCGCTCTTGCGATCGCAGCTCGATGACGCTCGATTTCTAACGCTTCAGACATAAGATTCAGTTAACAGTCAACAGTTAACAGTTAACTAATATCCTTTCCATCTTTTATTGCCAGTTCAATTAAATCTTCAACTTTCTTGATATTTGAGTCGCCTGCTAAGTAGCCGATACCGCGATGTAAATGTAGGCGAAATTGAGTAGTCAAGGTTTCCTTATCTGTGGTGTTACCGTCATTGTGACAGCGTTGTTTCAGCGCCAGCAGGAGAATATCCGAGATTTCCCCACCAAAAACCCGCCATGTCATTTCCACGTTGCTATCTTGGGGAATGGGGACAGGAGATGGTGGAGTAGGTTCAGCCAGGGAACGACAAAAAGCCCAGCGACACAAAATATTCCATTGGTCGATTTTGGTACTGCGGCGAAGTTTTAAAAGTTGTTCTTTGGCTGTTTGTGACAGTTTAATTCTTTCGATGGGCGATTCCATAATTAAAAGTCAAAAAATACCCCTTATTATACTTTTATTTTGCATATATATTTTTCTCCTTAATACCAATTTTTTCAGAAGATGCACTTAATTATAACTACTGGACTGTCTAGGCTAAAATAGTGCATTAGCCAACAATCTATCTCTTACTCATCTGCGTTTATATGCGTTCATCTGCGTTCGATTTTTTTCCCAATCTAATGCCACATTTTAGGTTAGACAAGCTACTACTTTGATACAAAGCCAATTATCTTGATAAAACCTCTGCGTCCCTCCGCGTTAAAAAAATCCCAAATCTCGCACAACATCACCAATAAAAACTTTATTCTGACGATAGACTTTTTAAAACCTCAAGTGCCTCATCACACCAGTCTATCCAAGATTGCTCATACTTCATCCCCGCCATTAAAACTAAACGTCTTAATTTATCTTCCTTATTTAGTTCTTTTGGATCAGGACATTTCTCTTTTTCAACTTCTCGATAGGTGGATAACTTGTCTAAATGAATTCTGCGGTGACGTGCGATATCTTCTATCAGCAAGTCCACTGATACTATACCCCCAGAAAAAATTTTTACTAATAAATCTTCTCTAATGATGTCGGGTTCACTGGGTTTGTGCATCCACTCGATGAGGTGCTGCTTTCCCTGTTCTGTAATTGAATACACTTTTTTATCTAAGCGACCTTCACGGGGAATAACTTCCGACACAATCAAACCCGCAGCCTCCATTTTACCTAGTTCTCTGTAAATTTGTTGCTGAGAAGCTTGCCAAAAGTAGCCTACAGATTCGCTGAAGACTTTAGACAGATCATAACCACTATGGGGAGCATCAATTAAACAGGTGAGGATTGCTTGCGATAAACCCATAAGAAACGACTTGACAGATATTTTCCTAAGTGTACACTAGAGTTTGTATACAACAAGTTGAATAAAACAATTTGGAAATAAAATGTTGTATACAGTAAATTTAGCTGCCAACACCCAGGCGGTAACTCATGCAGAACACACATCCAGACCGATTCAGGAATCTCAAGAATCCTCATAAATCGCGCATAGTTGGTATAGTTGCCTTAGTCTTAGCAAGTACGGCTGGTTCGTTATATGTGCTAGCGCAAAATCCAGGGAAAGAAATTACCCCAAAGGTGATTGATAACCGTCCAGCAATCAAAGCTATTACGGCTTTGGGGAGGATAGAACCGCAAGGGGAAGTTGTACAGGTGTCAGTTTCCCAGACGGCTGGGAGTAACCGTGTAGCGGAACTGTTAGTGAAAAACGGCGATCGCATCAACAAGGGACAAATCATTGCTATTCTAGATAACCGCGATACTCGGCTAGCGGCGTTAAATAGAGCAAAGCAACAAGTTGCAGTAGCACAAGCGCAATTAGCACAAGTAAAAGCTGGAGCAAAACAGGGCGAAATTGCCGCACAACAAGCCATAATTGCTGAATTAGAAGCAGAACTACGCCAAGAAGTTGCAGCCAGAGTGGCGACAGTCAGGCGTTTAGAAGCAGAAGTGAGAAATGCTCAAATAGAATATCAGCGCTATCAATCTCTGCAAGCAGCTGGTGCAGTTTCCACCTCGATCAGAGATAGTAAAAAGCTGACATTAGAAACCGCCGAAGAGAGTTTACGAGAAGCCTTAGCAAACCGCAGCCAAACATCAGAAACCCTAAAAGAAAGACTCAGACAAGCAAAAGCCACCTTAAATCGAATTGCAGAAGTGCGTCCTACCGATGTGCAAGCTGCACAAGCACAAGTAGATAGTGCCAAAGCCGCAGTTCAAGAAGCCCAAGCTAATTTAGACTTAGCTTATGTGCGATCGCCTAAAGCTGGTCAAATTTTGAAAACTCATACTCTGGCTGGGGAAATCGTGGGTGACAAAGGTATTGTGGAAATTGGACAGACAAATCAAATGTATGTTGTCGCCGAAGTGTATGAAGTTGACATTAACCGCGTCAAAGTCGGACAAAGTGCAACGATAACCCAACTCAACCTCCCCGGAGAATTAAGCGGAACCGTTGAGCAAATTGGCTTACTCATCGCCAAAAAAGACGTACTCAACACCGACCCAGCCGCCGATATCGATGCGCGAGTAGTAGAAGTAAAAATCCGCCTCAACGCTGAATCAAGCCAGCGAGTCACAGGTTTAACTAATTCTAAAGTCAAAGTAGCGATCGCATTGAATTAGAAGGGGAAGGGGGAAAGGGAAAAGGGAAAGCCTGTCCTTTCTACGGACTAATGACTAATGACTAATGACTAATGACTAATGACAATGAAAAATATAGCATGGTTGCAATTATCGCGGGAAAAGGCAAGGATGCTAGTAGCGATCGCCGGGATTGCTTTTGCAGATGTGCTAATGTTTTTACAACTGGGTATTCGTGAAGCTTTATTTGATGGTGCTGTGCAACTACATAACAGCTTAGAAGGTGAAATTGTGCTGGTGAGTAGTCGCTACAAATCTTTATTTTCACAGCAGCGTTTTTCACAACGCAGACTCTATCAAGCAATGGGGTTTACTGGCGTGCAATCAGTCAGTCCTATCTATGTTGACCCTATTGGTTGGAAAAACCCTGATAATCAAGAGACTTGGAACATTTACGTTATTGGTTTTAATCCAGAAGAAAAAGTCCTCAACTTAGCTGGTGTACAAGAGAATTTAACTAAATTAAGAGAACCTGATACTGTCTTGTTTGATCAGGGTTCTCGTAAAGAATTCGGTCAGATTGTGTCTCGATTTCAAACTAGTGGTTCCTTCACTACAGAAGTTAATAATCGTCTCATCAAAACAGTTGGTTTATTCAAACTAGGAACCTCTTTTGGCATCAATGGCAACCTGATCACTAGCGATGTAAATTTCTTTCGTCTCTTCAATGAAAGACGGCAATCAGGATTAATTGATATCGGAGTAATTAAGTTAGAGCCAGGAGCAAATATAGATTGGGTGTTAGCTAATTTAAAAGCTAATCTGCCTGATGATGTCACAGTCTTAACCAAACAAGAATTTGCTGACCAAGAAAAAAGTTATTGGAATAGAAGCACACCTGTAGGTTTTACATTTACTTTAGGTGTAGTGATTGGGTTCATGGTGGGTGCAGTAATTGTGTATCAGATTCTCTATAGTGACGTTTCCGATCACCTGGCAGAATACGCAACATTGAAAGCTATAGGTTTCAAAAATCGCTATTTACTTGTAGTTGTATTTCAAGAAGCATTAATTTTAGCAGCCATTGGCTTTATTCCGGGGATTGCCATTTCCCAAGGTTTGTACATGATTACCCGCCAAGCAACACTCCTCCCCATCATGATGACAGTTGAGAGGGCAGTGTTTATCTTTCTGCTGACAACCTTGATGTGTTCAATTTCCGCATCACTAGCCATCAGAAAATTACAATCTGCCGACCCTGCTGATATTTTCTAAAACATCTGTGCTATTAATTAAGAATTAATATGTTACCTGCCATAGCCATCTCTCATCTCAATCACTATTATGGTGAAGGTTCGCTCAAAAAACAGATTCTTTTCGATATCAATTTAGCAATCCAACCAGGTGAAATTGTGATCATGACAGGCCCTTCTGGTTCAGGAAAAACCACTTTACTAACATTAATTGGGAGTTTGCGTTCTGTACAATCGGGTAGCTTGAAAATATTAGGTAAAGAACTAGCCGACGCTAGCAAAAATGAAATGGTAGAAGTGCGTCGTAATATTGGTTATATATTTCAAGCCCATAATCTTTTAGGGTTTCTCACAGCCCAGCAGAATGTACAGATGCCTTTTGAAATGACTGGTAATATTCCTGGGAAAACAGCAGCAGCCAAAGCGGCGGAAATGTTAACGACTGTAGGCTTAGGAGAAAGACTGAATTATTATCCCGATGACCTTTCAGGGGGACAAAAACAAAGAGTGGCGATCGCGCGTGCTTTAGTACATCATCCTAAACTAGTATTAGCCGATGAACCGACAGCAGCCTTAGATAGTAAATCTGGGCGAGATGTAGTTAACTTAATGCAGCAATTAGCTAAAGAACAAGGTTGTACAATCCTGCTAGTAACTCACGATAACCGCATTTTAGATATAGCCGATCGCATCATTCACATGGAAGATGGATATTTGGTTAGTCAATAGTCCATAGTTTATCTTCCATGACCAATTACCAATTACCAATTACCAATTACCAATAACTTAACATCTTCTTAAACCCGACTTGGTAATTCATTGATAGGTTTCTCTTGCTTGATGGGACAAACTCAAGCAGTTTGCCAATATCTGGAAATCATAGTAGGGGTGAACATGGAATTTATCAACAGCAACTTCCTCACAACCCAGTTTAGAAGACGGGATTTTTTACTGGGTGCAGGATTTTTCACGGGGTTAGCTGTAGCTAGTCAATGGCATCCAGTCAAGGCACAAACAAGGTTTTCTGGCTACCCGTTCAGTTTGGGTGTTACCTCTGGAGATCCCTTACCGGATAGTGTGGTGTTATGGACAAGACTAGCACCAGACCCTCTCAATGGTGGTGGTATGCCGCCAGTGAATGTCCCTGTGCAGTGGCAAATTGCACGGGACGAAAACATGAGGCAGGTTGTGCAAAGGGGGACAGCTTTAGCAACACCAGAACTCGCTCACTCGGTACACGTTGATGTCCGTGGATTAGAGTCTGACCGTTGGTACTGGTATCAATTTAAAGTAGGTAACGAAGTCAGTCCTGTCGGACGCACACGCACAGCCGCCGCGCCTTTTAGTTCTATTCAGAAATTTAACTTTGCTTTTGCCTCTTGCCAAGATTGGCAGAACGGCTTTTATACAGCCTATAAACACATGGCGGAAGAAGACCTAGACCTAGTTGTACATTTAGGTGATTACATTTATGAGTATGGGCCTCGTTCTAATGCGCCGCGTCAACATATCGGCCCGGAAATCATTACTCTTACCGACTACCGCAACCGCTATGCTTTGTATAGGACAGACGCGAATTTACAAGCGGCTCATGCTAACTTCCCTTGGGCAGTAACTTGGGATGATCATGAAGTAGATAACGACTATGCTAACTTCATTCCAGAAGATGACCAAAGCCGGGAGACATTTAAACGCCGCCGCGCCAATGCTTACCAAGCATATTATGAGCATATGCCGTTGCGCCTATCTTCCTTACCTAAGCAAGCTAGTATGCTGCTATATCGGCGGTTAACTTTTGGGGACTTGGCTCAGTTTAATATTCTTGATACTCGCCAATACCGTACAGACCAACCCTGTGGTGATGGACTCAAGCCACGTTGTGATGCAGCTTTAGATGCAAAAGCCACTATGACAGGTGCAAGACAAGAAGGATGGTTGCTGAGGGGACTAGAAAAATCACCAGCACGTTGGAATGTAATTGCTCAACAAACCATGCTGGCTCAATTTGATTTTGATGCTCGTCCAGGCGTACCAGTATTTAATATGGATCAGTGGGATGGTTATGTTGCGGCTCGAAAAAGGCTGTTAAACTTTATAGAACAGCGTCAACCCTCTAACCCAGTGGTGATTACTGGAGATATTCATTCGAGTTGGGTGCATGATTTAAAAGTTGACTTCAATAACCCACTTTCTGCAACCGTTGGAACTGAGTTTGTCGGTACTTCGATTACTTCTGACTTTCCCACTGCTTCTATTGCTCCCGTACAAGCTGCACTCAGAGATAATCCTCATACCAAATTCTTTGATGCTGCTTATCGGGGTTATGTCCGTTGTCAATTAACTAGAGAAATTTGGCAAAGTGATTACCGTGCAGTCTCCAGCATTCTTGATGAGAATGCCACTATTAAGACTTTAGCTTCGTTTGTAGTGGAAAATGGGCAACCAGGCGCGAAAAGAGCGTGATAGATAAATTTTAGGAGAGGGATTTAGCGATCGCCAAATCCCTCTCCTAATTTAGGGTAATATTTTTTTTATCAGGTGAAGCTTTCACTAAAGCAATCACCTAAAAAGAACGAGAGATTTTCCTCTTCCGTTTTCTAAACGGAAGAGGAAAATCGATGCGGCAAATAAATTTGCCGTGATATAAAGAATTATAGACATAATTAATTGACAACAATCACCTTCTTTGATAGTGTACCAATACTGGTAGTACAAAGGAGGTGATTTTGTTTGGCTAAGAGTAAAACTCCATCGTTTATAACAGAAGTAAAACTCAAAGTTTCGAGTCAACAAGAGAGAGAATTGTTAGCTAGATTTCAAGCAGGTAGACAACTTTATAATAACTGTTTGAACGACGCAATTAAACGCATGGAGTTATTAAAAAACTCTGATGCCTACAAACAAGCTAAAAAGATGCCAAAAGGCCAACAGAAAAACGAAGCATTTAAGGAATTGAGGAAACAGTACCGTTATTCAGAATATGACCTACATTCCTACGCAGCAATAGTAGCTAAAAAATCAAAATGGATTGCTCAAAAGGTTGACTCCAATACTCAACAGAAGTTAGCAACCAGAGCGTTTGAGGAGAGTGAAAAGGTACTATTTGGTATCGCCTCATCAGTTAGATACAAAGTGCTAACAAGATTCCGTTCAATGGAAGGCAAGAGTAATGGCACAGGAATCAGATGGAAAGACAATCAGTTAGTCTGGGGAAAACTCCAAATTAATGCCATTCTTCCAGAAGATGACTTAGTTTTGTGGCATGGATTAAATTCGCCAATTA
>DATNQO010000085.1:0-5772 GCA_036704005.1 Leptolyngbyaceae cyanobacterium
ACAAAGTCAACTAAACTCGGTCTACCAGCACTGACCTTTTCTGTGTATGGTGTTTGTAGTTCTTTGATGAAGGCCTGAGCGGTTTGTGTTCCTGTGGCGTTGTTTTGAGATGTAAATAATTTCTCGGCTATTTGCGCGTCTTGTGTTGCACCTTGACGGTCAAGTAGTTGATATTTAGCAACAGCACGGGCTAAGTATGCGCCTGCATATTCTGGTTGAGATGCGATCGCCTGATTAAAATAATAGATAGCTTGCTGATAATTGCCTTTTTCCCCCTCCGCTACACCCAAAGCATAAAATTCTTCTGCTGTAGCAATTTGTAATGGTATCCCTACCGCACCTTGAAAGTTAGCCCCCTGCAAATATGCGCCTGTGAATTGGGCATTGCTGAGAAATGCGCCTCTAAAATCAGCACCAGCTAAATTCGCCCCGCCGAGTTTGGCTTCACTTAAATTCACCCCAGCTAAACCCGCACCACTTAAGTTTGCACCGCGTAAATCAGCACCACTTAAATTTGCCCGGCTGAGATTTGCACCCGCTAAGTTAGCACCACTTAAATTTGCGCCAGATAAATCAGCCATGACTAAGCCAGCACCACTTAAGTCACAGTTTTGACATTGTTTCGTGGCTAATAACTGTCTGATATGTTCTTGATTTGCCGCTTGGGCAATATCAGTAAGGCTAATAGTTGTTATAACGGTAGTTGCGATAAAAATTAGGTTTTTCATAGTCAATTTTGGAGGATGTTTGCCCAGTACTCAAACAAGCTCAAACAAATTTATACTTTTGCTTATGATATGAGCCTCTTGAGCAGTTTGACCTCCGTATAGACCGCCCTAAATTACTGCTCAATAATACTTACGGATTGGGTCAAAGTGGTCACTTCTTTAGAGCCAAAATCATAACCCACATTGTTAGAAGTAGGCGCACTCAATCTTGTAAATATACTGAGTGTAAACGTTATGATAGCTGCCAATAACAGTTTTTCTAGCATAATTTTGCCTCCCTCAACACCTTAATATAACTTCAACTTATAACTAACCTAAGTAAAACTTATGTTGATTTAAAATATATGATTACTAGCAGTCTGTCGGTGATTTATCTCATTTATCAGAGTGATTTCCGTCACTTTTAACCTCCTTGCGGGAAGTCCCCAGGTGGAGGAACGGAACCTGGGGATGAATCTTGGGCAGGGACTTGATTGCACCTTGAAGATATGGAAAAATAACCAAAGCGAGGCATAATCAGTAACAGACCCGCTTGCTACGCAGGATGATTATTCTTTCCATAGTGGGGCAACTGTGTGAAAGCACTTTTCTACCCTGGAACGATACAGTTAGTGGCAGTATCCGGTGAAGACAACCCGTAAGGCAGGACTGCGACGAAAAAATAAGTCTCCTGTCAACATCTCAACCAAAATACTTTTTGGAGCGGCGTTTGGAACGAGTGTCGTTAGACGTAGATGGTAAACCTCTATCCATTAGAGCCAACCGGACTCAAACAGGTAAGTTTGTCAGATGAAACGTTAGAAACCTTGTACGAAGCGAAGCGGAGCGCAAGTGTAGTTCATGTAGGTTTATTTTCTTAGCTCAGTGTTTCCGTAGTTCAATGAATTTTTAACCACAGAGGCACAGAGGAGGACACTTGCGTACGGGGGTTCCCCCCGCTTTTAAGGGCAGGTTTTTAATCAAGTAATCAGTGAGAACTGTGAGATTCACGCTCATTATCACAGTTTCATCTACCCCTACACCCTTATACCCCTACACCCTAAAATCAGTGTTTTTGGGTCGAAGTGTAAAAAACCTGCCCCTGAAAGGGTTCCCCCCGCCCTTGCAAAGTGTCCGTCACAGAGGAAATTATTCTGCTTCTCGCTCTAGTATTAAAGTTACGGGGCCATCATTTTCAATCGTGACCTGCATCATGGCTCCAAAAAAGCCTGTTTCCACTCGTAAACCGCTATTTCGTAACTTGATCACAAAGCGGTTGTACAATTCCTCAGCTAGTGAGGGAGTGGCTGAACGGTCAAAAGAAGGACGGCGACCTTTGCGACAATCTCCATACAGGGTAAACTGGCTAACTACCAACAACTCACCGCCAATTTCTTGGACAGATTTTTGCCATCTGTCTCCACCTGCTTCATCAGGAAATAGGCGTAACTCCAAGCATTTGCGTACCATCCAATCGATTTCGTTATCTGTATCTGTATCAGCAATACCTACCAGTAAGTTTAGTCCAAGACCAATTTTGCCAACAATTTCACCATTGACAGTAACTTGAGAAGATTTTACTCGCTGGATCACAACGCGCATTCTAATTTCAGCTTTGGTTTTAACCCTTAGATTTTAGAGCAAAACAGGGAGCAGGGGAGAATAACAACTTTCAACTGTCAACTGTTAACTGTCCAATATGTATCTACGCGATCGCCTGACCTCACACCACTCAACTACAATATATATATCTATTGTTGCGAATTGTATATTTAGGGTTTAGCTGTCATGGCTCCCGCCGTTTTAATTCAAAATCTCCAAAAGCGTTACGGTACTGTTGAAGCCGTCAAAGATGTTTCCTTCCAGGTAGAACCGGGAGAAATCTTTGGCTTACTCGGCCCCAACGGTGCAGGTAAAACAACTACTCTGCGTGCTTTGTGTACCCTCACCACACCAGATGCTGGCAAAATCGAAGTATCTGGAATTTCTGTGTTGGATAACCCCAGAGTAGCTAGACAACGGCTAGGCTATGTTGCTCAAGAAGTCGCTTTGGATAAGGTGCTAACAGGACGAGAACTGCTGCAATTACAAGCAGCACTTTATCACCTCCCAAGTGCCGTAGCCAAACAGCGCATTGAGACAGTTTTAGATTTACTTGGTTTACAAGAGTATGCCAATAAAAAAACAGGAACCTATTCTGGGGGGTTACGCAAGCGCCTAGATTTAGCGGCTGGCTTACTTCATGCGCCTGATGTGTTGGTGTTGGATGAACCAACTGTAGGACTTGACATAGAAAGCCGCTTCGTGGTATGGGAATTTTTGCGAAAGCTCCGCGCATCGGGGACAACTGTTGTCATTACCAGCCACTATTTAGAAGAAATTGACGCGCTAGCCGATCGCGTCGCTATTATTGACCGTGGCGTAGTGATTGCTGTCGGTACACCCTCAGAATTAAAAGATAGAGTAGGAGGCGATCGCATCACCCTCCGCATCCGCGAGTTCTCCCCCACGGAAGAAGCAGAAAAAGCCAAAAACTTACTACAAGAATTACCTTTTGTCAAAGAAGTCATTATTAACAACGCGCAAGGTAATTCTCTCAACTTAGTAGTAACACCACAAAACGATGCCCTCAGCACCATCCAGCAAGCCTTAAACAACGCCAGCTTGCCAATTTTCGGCATCGCCCAATCCCGCCCCAGCCTTGATGATGTCTACCTCGCCGCCACCGGACGCACCCTACTAGATGCGGAACTAGCAGCAGTAGCTAATCGCGATCCCAAGGCTGAGAAAAAGCAGAATATGAGGTAGAGGCTAGAGGTTAGAGGTTAGAGGCTAGAGGCTAGAGGCTAGAGGCTAGAGGTTAGAGGCTAGAGGCTAGGAACTGGGGAGCAGGGGAGAATAACAACTGACAACTGATAACTGATAACTGATAACTGATAACTGATAACTGACAACTGACTAATGACTAACATCAAAACTGATATCAACTGGCAAGTAGCGACATCACCGCAAGCCTATGCTGATGCTGCACCTAATTTCTTTGGTGAATTAGCACAAGAGACACTGGCTTTAACTCGTCGCTTGTTTATTCAATTACAACGCCGTCCCTCCACCTTGTTAGCTGGTATTGTTCAGCCTGTAATGTGGTTGGTGTTATTCGGCGCTTTATTCCAAAATGCCCCAAAAGGTTTATTTGGTAGTACGACAAATTACGGTCAATTTCTAGCTGCGGGCGTGATAGTTTTTACCGCCTTTGCAGGGGCTTTAAATGCTGGTTTGCCCGTGATGTTTGACCGTGAGTTCGGCTTTTTGAATCGTTTGTTAGTCGCGCCGCTAGCATCCCGATTTTCTATTGTCTTTGCTTCAGCAATCTTTATTGTCAGCCAAAGCTTACTACAAGCAGCCGTAATTGTCGGCGCGGCGGCGTTTCTGGGTGCTGGACTACCAGATGTAGCCGGATTAGGTGCGATCGCCCTCATTGTCTTCCTACTGGCTTTAGGTGTCACAGCAATTTCCTTGGGATTGGCTTTTGCCCTCCCTGGACATATCGAATTAATTGCTGTAATCTTTGTTACTAACCTACCTTTACTTTTTGCCAGTACCGCCCTCGCTCCTTTATCCTTCATGCCCAAGTGGTTGCAGGTTGTCGCCACCCTCAATCCTCTTAGCTATGCGATCGAACCCATTCGTTATCTCTATCTTCACAGTGATTGGGGATTAGGCGATGTGGTCATGCAAGCGCCTTGGGGTGATGTTACTTTTGGCGGAGCATTGCTAATATTGTTTAGCTTCGCTTTTATTGCATTATTGAGTATTCAGCCCCAATTGCGCCGGACTCTTGCTTAAGAGGAACTGGGGATTGGGTACTGGGGATTGGGTGAGCAGAGGAATGGAGGTAAAAATAATTACTTAGCCCTGACTCAAAGCTCCGCTTCTGCGCTCCAGACTCAGTACTCAGCACTTTTAACTGACAATGGTGTTAGAGGAATTTTAGAGTCAAAAACCATGAAAAAACTATTTTTACCAACCAAACTATTAGTAGGTTTAGCCGGAATTAGCGTTGCTTCCTTGCTGACAGCACAGCCAAGCTTTGCCCAACTGGGAACTGTAGATGCAGGCGGTAATAATGATACCCAAAATAATAGTATTGATTTTAACTCTGGCAATTTCAATATGTTTGACCTAATTCATCGGGCAAACTTTGGCAATAGTACATTTGACCCCAACCGCCAGAACCAAGCAATCGATGATGCGGCTAAAGCGTTCAGAGAAAGACAAAATAGAGCAACCAACAATCAACAGCAAGGGCAAATACTTCTGACTGTACCTCAAAATACGACTCAACCAGCCGCTAATCCCTCAAATTTGTCTGTTCCAGGGAATAATTAATTTTAAAAGATGAGGGGGATGAGGGGGATGAGGGGGTGTTGAAAACCCTTACACCCCTATACCCTTACCCCCCTACACCCAGTCTTAACAGATAATCTTGGTGCGGTAAGTCCTGTTACAGTCCCAAAGCTGTTAAAACATCGCTAGCATGGGTTGTTGTGTTGACGCTAGCATCAACATGAATGATTTTACCTTCTGGGCTAATTACGTAGGTAACACGCTTGGCATAACCGCCGCCATCAACGTCGTAAGCTTTGATTAAGCTTTGGTTGGTGTCAGCCAGTAGAGGAAAATTCAAATTATATTTTTGGGTGAAGGCTTGATGAGAAGCTTCATCATCAGCACTTACACCTAAAACGACTACATCCTTATTTTGGTAATCAGATTGAGCATCACGGAAGCTACAAGCTTGTTTAGTGCAGCCTGGTGTGTCATCTTTGGGGTAAAAATACAAAACTACAGTCTTCCCAGCAAAATCAGATAACGAAACGGTGTTACCGTTGGTATCTTTGACGGTAAATGCAGGTGCATCCGTACCAACCGCTAGAGGCATAATGAACCTTTCCTGTTTCAGATTTTTGATGACTCTGAAATTTTACAATAATTTACAATAATTTCATGACAATTTTGGGAAGGGGGGAAGAGGGGAAAAGGGGAAGGGGGAAAAGGGGAAGGG
>DATNQO010000086.1:0-12962 GCA_036704005.1 Leptolyngbyaceae cyanobacterium
ATAGAGTTTGTTATGGTATAGTAAGAAAGTTAAGACTAGCTTTGCCAATTACAGAACTCTACGAATTGGTGACCATTGCAAAACGGAAAGCAGTTTTGATTAAGTATTTACCCAATAAAATTTTCAATTGAATCGAGGTTATGACTCAGCAAGTACTTCACCCAATGGTGAAATTGCAGCGTAACGTGCAATCACTCGTGGAATCGAATATCATCAAGCGGACTGATAGCATTTGGAAGATTGCGCTGCTTTATGGAAACGACTGGCCGCACTGGAAACAGGAGCTACTAGATTTTGGCTTTACTATGCAAGATCCCATTGGCGATTTACTCGCCGTGGAAGCTTGGGATGAGGAATAGGGTTTTCTTATATCTTGCACCACGCTCTCATTGCGAAAATTGAAGACCGAAACCTTTATGATTTCGTAGGGTGGGGAGTGCAGGGAGCCACCTGCTTATTGAGAAGGTGCAAGATATGAATTTTGTCTTAAGGGGAATATAATGAGACTGTTGGCGAATTGATAGGGGGTCTAAACCCTCAGCCTCAATCTCTTTTGATTTATTTAATTTTATTTCGTTTCAACGCACTTAAGCTATTAGCCCACAATTGATTGTAGGGCGGGAAAGCAAGGCTAAACCAAGGTTTTAGGGATGAGGGGTCTAACCAATCATTAATTGACACCAATGACAGATGTGCGCCCATACCCACGTATTTGTCGCAGCTTAAGTTGACACCAATGTACCCAGTCCCCAGTCCCTTAGCGCCAGCCTAAGAAGCGTAATCCTGGCACAATGAGGTAGTAACTGACACCTAACCAAAAGCTCATCAAAATACCAACAGAACTAAAAAAGGCAATAGGTAAAGATAAATCTGACCAAAGGTGGCGACTAGAAATTTCTATGATGTTGGGGGGAAACCCTAAAACTATGAGAATTGCTACAACGATCGCTGTGCCAAATGAGCCAATAATGGCATAAACTATGTGGTGGCTACGGAAACCCATACTTAGGGCTAGTAAGAATACGGCTATGGCGGTTGCACCTATCAAACCTTCGCTGTCCGATGCGTTTGAGGTGATTACTTGCCACAACAACCAACCAAAAGCGTAGCTAATTATACCCATCAATGAGGCAACTAAAAACCGTCGTCGTTGGGCAAAAGACCCGGAAATTGTCAGTCCCCAAGCTGTACCTAAACCGGCGGCGGCAAATACTATCATTTCCGCACCAAATCCTGACTCAGGGTTAGGTATTAATCCGGGTACTTGAGTATTAAGAAATTCAATTAAGCGATCGCCTAAGTTCGTCTGATATGCCAAAATAAAACCAGCGATCGTCCCAGCACCAGCACCAAGACCAGTTAACAGCATTGCCCAAATTGTTAACGAACAAGCTTTGATAATTTGGAAGATTGCTTGTACAGTCCAGCGTAGGATTTTGCCGATGATTTGTCCTAAGTTACTGAAAGCTTGGTCAGTAGCTTGACCCAGTAGCCTAAGTTGCTGGGAAATTTGTGTCAAAACTTGCCCAAAAGAGTTTTTTCCTGACGAGGGTTGATTAATTTTCGCTAACCGTTTTTGGATGATAGCAGCATTAGCAGGGCGCGATCGCACATCCTCTTGTACCATCTCATCCAGCAAATCTGCTAACGCAGGTCTAACATTAACTCGATTACGCCACTGCAAAACCCCCGTTTGCGCATCTTCCAAATCTGGTGGATACCTACCTGTGAGTAATTCAATCATCGTCCGACCAAGGGCGTAAAAATCAACCGATGGGCTGATGTTTCCCCCTGTCACTTGTTCTGGTGGACTGTAACCGGAAGAAAATAACCTTGTCGAACTCGACTCTTGGCGCTGTTTGGCTGAATTAAATTGTTTCGCCCCCCCAAAATCAATCAAAACTAATTGTTCCCAACCTGTTCCCCCTTCAGATGTCAGGACACTAGGCGAGGGACTGCGTAACATTAAATTAGAAGGTTTAATATCACGATGTATAATTTGATGCTTATGTAGTTCTTGCAGAATCTTGATTGCTTGGGTTAACCAATTCAATACCAAATCTTCTGTGCATCCTTGGGGATGTTTATTTAAAATTTCTTCCAAGGTAGGGCCGTTAATTTTTTCCATTACCAAACAAGGTAATTGGCGGGGTTTGGGATTGGATACATTAACTTGAAAATGCCCATCAGCCTCAACTTTAGGCACACCGGGATGACGTAACCTGACTAAAACCTCAGCTTCTTGGGTAAATAATTCTAGTGCTTTAGGCGAATCTTCTATCAACACCTTTAACACTTTTTCAGTTTCGGTCTTCTCATCCCACACTGTATAAATTTGGGCAAATCCTCCCGCGCCTAAGCTTTGTAGCGGGACATAACGATCTAACAACTTTAGCACCGCGCCACAGTTGTTACAAAATTTGTTACCCCAGGGTTGGGGATAGGGACGTTTACAGTCAGGATTTATGCAGTGAACCGCAGAAGCACGATTTACCAAGGCTTTTCATCTCTAATTCATTTTCAAAGCTCAAGTAATGTTCACAATAGTTGTTTGTTGGTTTTGAGCATATATAGTCAGCCTCTGTGTACTATTTTTATTATGCTCAATAGATAGTCAAAAGGTGATGTTGAAACGAAAAAAATCGCTGTGATTAATCTTATGTGGAGGAGGAGGAGGAGAGGTTCTCAGGTTAGGGATTTTTAAACGCAGAGGGGCGCAGAGGTTAGCGCGGAGTAACGCAGAGAAGTTACTAAGTGAATTTAGGAGATAAATGGAATAATTAAGTTAAAATACTGGCGACGAATTTCTGCAAGTTTTCTTGTCGCCATTTTGCATCATATTTGCGATTTGTCTGTAATTCTAAAACTCGAATACCTTGGGTTGGGAGTGGGTTTAATCTTTGTTGTAACTGTTGCCAAGAAGTAATTAATTCATGTTGGACACCATAGGTAGCGCATAATTGAGCGAAATTAATGTCTTGTGGTGTGCCGAAGAATTCTTCAAATGGTGGTTCAAATTTGGCAATGGGTAACATTTCAAATATGCCGCCGCCATTGTTATTAATTAAGATAATTGTGAGATGTCCAACGAATTTATTTCTAATTAAAAAACCATTGGTATCATGTAATAAAGATAAATCTCCTGTGAGCATGACGCTACTTTGATGACGGTGGGCAATTCCTAACGCGGTGGATAATGTGCCGTCAATGCCGTTTGCACCTCGGTTAAAATGCGATCGCACTCCTAAATTATTCGGTTTCCAGAAATCTTCCACATCCCGCACAGGCATACTATTAGCAATAAATAATGGCGTTTCTGGCGGTAGTACCTGAGAAAGCAACCAAGAAGCTTTACATTCAACTAAATCCTCCATCTGACTAAAATTATCATCAACATTCGCCCTAACCTTAGCTTCAGCATCACACCACAACCGCAAATAATCAGAAAGAGATTTTACTCCCTCATCTCCCCCCACTCCCTCATCTCCCCCATCTCTCCCTACTCTCCCCACTCCCAAATCTTCCACCCTCATTCGCAAATGCGTCGTCCTCCCATGCAGAGGGTCGAGGTTTTCGTAACTGGGGTCAATTACCCAGCGTCGGGGTTGGTGGTAATCTAGCCAAGTACGCAATTGTTTACTAGTTGGCATATCACCTACTTGAATTACCATGTCGGGTGCTAGCTGCTTGGCTAATTCTTGATGGCGTAAAATTAGGTCGTAGGTAGATATGAGATAGGGGTTGAGGTCAGCGTAATTTCTGACTGGGGAAAGTCCCTCGGCTAATACAGGCCATTGGAGCGCTTGGGAAAGTTTAGCGATCGCTCTACAATATTCCTGTGGTTGCTGTGGTTGAGCGACACCAGCAACGATGATTCCTCTGTGAGTTTGTGACCATTCTGGGGGACTGGTGGTTCGACACTTCAACAGGCTCAGTGCATCGCTGCGCTCACCAACCGGGACTGGGGTTGTAGTTATTCCTGCGAAAAATTCTTCTGGATGGAATTTGGATAATAAATAGCTTAAATCTGTGCCGTCGGGAATGGGTGCTAAAGGGTCACGAAACGGGATATTTAAGTGTACTGGCCCTGGTGTTGGTACTTGCGCTCTATACCAACTATGAATTAGAGTTTGTCGCAGATAACCTAGCATTCCCATTTCTGGGACGGGTAAGGCTAACTCTGTTTGCCAATTTGGGTAATTACCATAGAGTTTTACCTGATCTATAGTTTGTCCAGAATGGCAATCTCTTAATTCTGGGGGTCTATCGGCGGTTAATAATAAAAGTGGTACACGACTTTCTTTAGCTTCAATAACGGCTGAATAAAAGTTGGCTCCCGCAGTTCCAGAGGTGCAAACAATAGCCACAGGACGACCAGTCGCTTTGGCTACTCCCAAGGCGAAAAAGGCGGCGGAACGTTCATCAAGTATAGAAATCACTTCAATATCAGGGGCTTGTTGGGAAAAAGCAACTGTTAAGGGTGTAGAACGGGAACCAGGACAAATTACAGCACAAGTTAATCCTAAACGCTTGAGTGTTTCGACAAAGATATAAGCCCAAAGTTGATTGATATTTTTAGTCATTAGTCATTAGTCATTAGTCATTAGTCAGTTGTCATTAGTCATTAGTCAGTTGTCAGTTGTCAGTTGTCAGTTGTTATTTTTCCCCTTTCCCCCTTCTCCTTTCCCCTTTCCCAATCCCCAATCCCCAGTCCCTGGTATATTAATTAAGTTGCAGAGACGGAATTTGAGATGGACTGCATTCACTTAACAGGGATTCGCTGCTATGGATACACTGGTTATTTGCCAGAGGAACAGGTATTAGGACAATGGTTTGAGGTGGATGTCAAATTATGGTTAGATTTATCCGCAGCTGCTAAGAGTGATGCGATCGCCGACACTCTAGATTATCGCAGCGTCATCAGCTTGATACAAGATATAGTGAAAACTTCTAAGTTCGCCCTTATAGAAAGATTAGCAGGTGCGATCGCCGATTCCATTATTCAGCAGTGTCATCAAGTAACCCAACTGCAAGTTATAGTCACCAAACCCGCCGCACCTATCCCCGACTTTGGCGGCAAAATCAGCATTGAACTCACTAGAACTAGGTCGGTGTAACTGGGGAAAGGGGAAGGGGGAAGGGGGAAGGGGGAAAATAACAACTGATAACTGTCAACTGATAACTGTCAACTGTCAACTGTCAACCGTCAACTAAAATAAATACTTTGAGAAGGTGTCCATCTTGGCCATAAAATTCTACACGGGGAGTATGTCCCCAATACACTTTTAGCTATGACAGGAGTTTTTTGTGGACTTATCCCGTATTCCAGCACAACCTAAACCCGGTGTAATCAACATTCTGGTTGAAATTGTCGGTGGTAGTCAAAATAAATACGAATTTGATAAAGACCTGGAAGCCTTTGCTCTAGACCGAGTGCTGTATTCTTCAGTTAAGTATCCTTACGATTATGGTTTTGTTCCCAACACTCTAGCTGACGATGGCGATCCCTTGGATGGTATGGTGATTATTGATGAGCCTACTTTCCCTGGTTGCGTCATCGCCGCCAGACCAATTGGTTTTTTGGAAATGATTGACGGTGGCGATCGCGATGAGAAAATTCTAGCAGTACCCGATAAAGACCCCCGCTACGCTCACGTAAAATCTTTAAATGACGTAGCCCCTCACCGCCTAGAGGAAATAGCCGAGTTTTTCCGTAGTTACAAAAATTTAGAAAAAAAAGTAACTGAAATTCTCGGTTGGCAAGATGTTGACCAAGTGAAAGCTTTAGTCGATAAATCTATTAAGGCTTACAGATAACAGGGACTGGGAAAAGGGGAAAGGGGAAAGGGGAAAGGGAAAGGGGAAAGGGAAAGGGAAAGTTAATAATTTCTCCCTCATCTCCCGGTTGGTGAATCTCGACTTCTCTACGTTCGCGATAGCGTGTCGTAGACAGACGCTCCGCGAAGGCTCGATTACCGCGCAGTCGAACCACATCTCCCGCATCTCCCCCCTCTCCCGCATCTCTCCCCTCTCCCCCATCCCCTACCTTCCACCGATGGGACATAATTGACTTAAATTGCTGTAGAGATTTTAACTAAAATGCAACGTACCCTACTGTTGGCAAAAATTCATAATTGCACCCTCACAGGGGCAAACATCAATTATGTGGGTAGTATCAGCATCGACCAAGTTTTATTAGACAAGGCTGGCATTTTGCCCTATGAGCAAGTGCAAGTAGTGAATAATGCCAATGGACAGCGTTTTATTACTTATGCGATCGCAGCTCCAGCGCATTCAGGAATAATTGAGCTAAATGGGGCGGCAGCTCGTCTAGGCATTAAAGGCGATCGCGTGATTATAATGGCTTACGGGCAGTTCACATCGGAGGAGTTAAAAGATTACACTCCAACGGTAGTGATTGTAGATGAACACAACCGACCCCTAGAGGTGCGGCGCTACGATGACCTGCTTAGTAAGGTCTAAATTTTAAGAAGATGACAAATCTTGATCTGTCAAGCTCCCAAAGCTACCTAAATGATGAGTCTACTAGTAACCTAAGTAGTCTTGCTGGTAAATTTATTGTCCAGTTCTGGGGGGTGAGGGGATTAATTCCCACCCCAGGCGGTAATACTAGCCGCTATGGCGGAAATACTGCTTGTGTGGAAATGCAAGTGGCTGGTAAACGCTTAATTTTCGATGGTGGTACAGGTTTACGGCTATTGGGTAAAGCTTGGCAGCATTTGCAACAGCCGCTAGAAGCCCACTTATTTTTTACTAATTCTCAATCAAATCGCATCCAGGGTTTTCCCTTTTTTGCGCCAGCTTTTATTGCCGAGAATTGTTTTCATATTTACGGCGGTGCTGCTTCTAATGGGGCTTCAATTAAACAATGTCTGTGCGATCAGATGCTGCAACCACACTTCCCTTATCCTCTACAAGTGATGCAGTCTGATTTACAATTTTACCATATAACGCCTAATAGTGAAATCAAGCTAGATGATGTCACAATTACTACAGCATTAATTAACCAAACTCAGCGTTCAATAGGCTATCGCATTACATGGCAAAACTATAGTGTTGCCTACGTTACAGATATCAATATGGGTGCTGAACAAGGCGAACAAGAGCCAATTATGCAAATTATTCAAGGTGTTGATTTACTCATTGCTAACGCCACTTATACACCCCCAACATCCCACGCTCATGAGTCAGCTGAGTTACTTTGGCAAGCGGCTGTAGAAATGTCTCACAAAGCCGGGGTACAAAAGTTAATTATCTCTCACCATCATCCAGATGATCATGATGATTTTCTCGATCAGGTGGCAAAAGAAGTTCAAGCTAATTTCCCTAACACCTTACTAGCTTGTGAAGGTTTGGTGCTACCTATTGTTTAAACAATTTACTGACGGACTGTCATTGATGGATTACCCCAAAGAATAACTTTACCGTCATAGCCGCCACTGGCGAGTATTTGTCCATCTGGACTGAAAGCGATCGCACTCACCCAATCGCTATGACCTACTAGTGTGTTTAGTAACTCACCTGTAGATAAATCCCACAGCTTAATGCCATCTCTACCCGCACTAGCCAAAGTTTTACCATCGCGGTTCAGAGCGATCGCATTTACCCAATTATTATGTGCTGTCAGGGTGCGGGTGAGTTGTTCAGTTGGCAGATTCCAAACTTTAATGGTGCGATCGCTACTAGAACTAATTAAATTTTGTCCATCGGCTGTAAAAACTATATCTGTAACTGCACCAGCATGGGCGTTAAATGCGCGAATTAATTTACCTGTACTTAAATCCCACAGTTTAATCACACCTTTCATATCACCACTAGCCAGAGTTTGACCATCAGCACTCATAGCCACGGTGTCAATTCTATTATCAAAGCGTACTAGAGTACCTAATGGACGTTGCTGGAGTAAATCCCAAACCCTTATCCCATCCAAAGCACCGCTAACGAGAACCTTACCATCAGAAGATATAGCTAAAGACGTAACGCTGGTAGTATGTCCCACAAAAGAGCGGGTAAATTGATTACTTTTAAGATTCCACAGATTAATAGTATTATCGCCACCGGAACTGGCCAGGGTTCGTCCATCTGGGGAAATCGCCAAAGATTCCACCGTTGTTTTTTGGGCTTTGTTGATGGTTCCTACTCTTCTACCAGTTGTCGGGTTCCACAGGCGGATTATACCATCGTTGTAAGCACCGCCACTAGCGAGAATCTGACTATTTGGGCTAAAGGTTAAAGATTTTACCCTTCCCGGATGAGCATTGAGGCTGTACAAGAGGCGAGGGCTAGTAAATTCCCCTGTAGGTTGCGTATTAGGTAGGACTTGAACCTGATCCGCCGCACTTACCTTGAACCCTTGCCCAACATTTATAGACAAAGCCAGCGCCGCCATGAATAGCAATAGAAAATACGGGCCTACTCTCAAGTAACCCCTTCCTGTTCCCTCACTCCTCACTGTTTTCCCTCACCTAATTAAGTACACATTATCTAAACAATCTCCAAAATTACCAGAAAGCTTATTTTTTAAGCTCTTTTAATTTTGCGGAAAGTTCTGTAGGCGGGTTTCCCTTCGTAAGAAACTTTCCAAGACGAATGCGCGAATTGTTTAGTATGGTGGTTTTTTCTTCTGCACAGTCAACATCGGTAGAGTCGAGCTAGATGAGCGAGGGGGCAAGTAATGCTGTACTACAGGCTCCTCGACCACAGGGGGACGCTGCTGACTCGTACGCCATAACTTAAAAGCCAGGCTTACGCCTGCTGTTCCTAAACCAACAGCAAAAAGTGACCAGCTATCATTCAACCCACCAATCAGTGCATCTACCACGCCCATCGTGATCAACACACTAACTATCGGCTCTCTTCTGTAGACTGACTTTAAAAAACGAGGTAATACAACATTCATCACAGCTTGGTTTTTCCAGATAATCTTTTGTGTAAATTTAACAACGATAACTCACCTACGAATTACCCATCTGAACAACAGGTATCTTTAAAAAAGATTATAATTTTTTCAGTGGGGTTTAAGTGTAGTAATTCACTCCCTTACATAAAGACTTTGCAAGTTGAGGATATTACAACACTTTCTTGTGTGCTTCATATTTACAACAAGCAAGTAGTGTGAGGTAATTCACTATAAATCTATAAAGTCGAAACCAGCTAGAAAATCCAGCTGGTTCCAATCCTAATTACTAGCTTACAACTTTAACACTGGTTTCAGTTGGGCAGAAGGCAGTGGTTCGACTACGCGGTAATCGAGTTTCGACTGCGCTCAACTACCGCGTAGTCGAGATTCACCAACCAGAGGTAGGAGGTGGAAGTTTATATTTTTCTTACCTAGCCTCTAGTCCCTTCTACACCACCTAGCCCCTAGTCCTTTCTACTTCAGTCCAAGCCAAGATAAAACACCTTGATTGGTGGCATATTCGATAACTACCACCAACAGAAAACCAATCATGGCAGCTCGACCATTCAAGCGTTCTGCATATTCATTAAAGCCAAATTTTGGCTCTTCTAGTCTGGGTGTAACTGTTGGCTGTGTTTGGGACATAGTGATAAACCTCTTTTCGGCAAACGGAAGTTGATAATCAGTTTTGAGTTAATTGCAGGCGGAACGGCCAAGTTTAAGTCGAAAAATCTAGTAGCTTCTCTATTAGAAGCCATGCAAAGATTTTTTAACAAATTGTAATTAATCTTTATATATTTTAAGGGCAGTGGCGCAATAGTCAAGAGCAACAGTAGGAATGAGCCTGAGATTTTACGATTGGGCAAACTAATGTTGTAGATAGCTATCCATAATACGGAAGTGTCGGTCTAAGACTGGCAGGCTAAATTAAACAAAAAATTTATGAGAGAGGCGTTACATGGAAATCGGTGTTCCTAAAGAAACTAAAGATCAAGAATTTCGCGTAGGCTTAAGTCCTGCTAGCGTGCGTGTACTACGAGAAAATGGTCATAGTATCTTTGTACAGACTCAAGCCGGGAGTGGTGCTGGATTTACAGATGATGATTATCGCAGCGCTGGGGCGGAAATTGTGCCAACGGTGGAGGCGGCTTGGAACCGAGAGTTAGTAGTTAAAGTTAAAGAACCACTAGCTAGTGAGTATCATTTTTTACAAAAAAAGCAAATATTGTTTACTTATCTGCATTTAGCAGCCGATCGCAAGTTAACAGAACATTTAATTGATAGTGGCATTTGTGCGATCGCTTACGAAACCGTAGAAGTTCCAGGTGCTAACAGGCTACCACTACTCACCCCCATGAGTATTATTGCAGGTCGGTTAGCAGTACAATTTGGCGCACGTTACCTAGAGCGTCAACAAGGTGGTAGAGGTGTGCTTTTAGGCGGTGTCCCTGGAGTTAAACCTGGGAAAGTAGTAATTCTCGGTGGTGGTGTAGTTGGTACAGAAGCTGCTAGAATTGCTATAGGTATGGGTGCAAGCGTACAAATTTTAGATGTCAATGTTGAACGCTTATCTTATTTAGAAACTTTGTTTGGTTCTAGAGTGGAGTTACTTTACAGCAGTTCTGCCCACATCGAAGCCGCCGTCAAAGAAGCAGATTTAGTTGTTGGTGCTGTTTTGGTACTAGGACGCAGAGCGCCAATTTTATTATCTCGTGAATTGGTCAAACAAATGCACCCAGGTTCAGTGATAGTTGATGTGGCTGTTGACCAAGGTGGTTGTGTGGAAACCTTGCACCCCACATCTCACACCAAACCAACATATGTTGAAGAGGGCGTAGTGCATTATGGCGTTCCTAATATGCCTGGTGCAGTACCTTGGACAGCAACCCAAGCACTCAACAATAGTACATTGCCTTATGTTGTGCAGTTGGCAAACCAAGGGCTTAAGGCGTTAGAAGTTAACCAACCACTTGCTAAGGGTGTTAATGTGCAGAATCATCGGTTGGTACATCCGGCTGTGCAAGAGGTTTTCCCTGATTTGGTAAGTTAGTTTTAATCAAGGTTTGTAGTAAGGACTTTAGTTCTCAACAAAAGGCTTTGGTAAGTTAGTTTTAACTATTTGGAAGGTTTGTAGTAAGGACTTTAGTCCTCAACAAAAGGCTAAAGCCTTTACTACGAACTTTCGAGGCGGCGGCGTAACTGGCTGCTGAAGCCATCAATTACTGTGACAACTACCAATAGTACCAACATCATGGTTGTGGCTTTGTTGTATTCAAACCCATCAATGTAACTTTTTAACTGAAAGCCAATACCACCAGCACCCACAACACCCAACACGGAAGCAGCACGGATGTTATACTCAAACATCCATAAGGTATAACCCAAACTTAGGGGTAAAACTTGAGGCATAATTCCATACTGGGCAACTTGGAATCGAGATGCACCTATAACTTGCAGAGATTCTAAAGACCGAGGCTCAACTGCTTCAATAGCTTGTTGATAAAATTTAGCAAGGTAGCCGATGGTATATATACTTAAAGCTAAAGTACCTGCGGGTGCGCCTAAGCCTGTGGCGGCGACAAAGATTAGCCCCAGGATAATTGAAGGAACGGAACGCACAGCATTTTGCAGCAAATTAGCTAGCCATTGCAACCAACTAGGTGCAACGTTACTAGCACTAGCTACGGCAATTGGCACTGAGATAATAGCACCGATGGTTGTTCCCCACAGAGACATCTGTACAGTTTCAATTAGCGCCTTAATAGCGATATCGATAACTGTGAAATCGGGGGGAAATAAACGTGAGATGAAATCAGTAATATAAGGGGCGCTAGATGTCAACAGGGCAAAATCAAGCTGAAGTCCTTGTAAAGCCCAACCATAAACTAAAACAGCAATTAATATGCTGGCTAGGGTACTCAACCAAGAGTAGCGATGGAGGAATTTGGAAATCATAGATGAGAGGCTAGGGGCTAGGGGTTAGAGGAGATGAGGGAGATGTGGTACCCTGCGGGAACGACTTCGTCGAACGACTGCGCTCACCAACCGGGAGTGGGGGGAGATGAGGGAGAACTGTTGACTAATGACTGTACAGACGCGATTAATCGCGTCTCTACTTACCAATGACTAATGACTAATGACTATTTCTTGCAAATTATCACAAGCGCCTTGGTAGACAATGCGTCCAGCATCTAGAACTATGGCACGCTGGGCATACTTAGCAGCGATTCCTAAGTCGTGCAGAACTGTGACAATTGTCATACCTTGTTGGCTGTGTAATTGGGCTAAAGTATCCATCACTTGTTGGGCGGCGATGACATCTAATCCGGTTGTGGGTTCATCAGCTAGAAGTATTTGTGGTGATTGAATTAAAGCACGGGCGATCGCTACTCTTTGTTGCTGTCCGCCACTGAGTCTGCTAGTCTTTTGATAGGCTAGTTCTCTTAAACCCAATTGTTCTAGTAATTCTAATGCCAATAGGCGATCGCGTTTGGGAAAGCCAAATATAGTCTGCCAAGTTGTTCTTGCGCCGAGTTTACCGCACAAGACATTTTCCATTGCGGATAACTGGGGAATTAAACCACCGCCTTGAAACAACATTCCTACATCGCGGCGGGTTTGGGAGGTTGTGCGGGTATTTGTAGCCACGCCATTGATGCGAACTTCTCCCCTAACTGATGGTACTAACCCAACAAGCGATCGCAATAATGTAGACTTACCAGCGCCATTCAATCCTAACAGAACAACAAATTCACCCTGTTTAATCTGGCAGTTAATCTTGTTGAGGATAGGACGATTCAAAGAGGCAACATAAGCTGTCTCTAAGTTGTGACATTCTATTATATAATCACTCATCCTCTGCCTCGGTCAATTTCATTAATATTAAAGGTTGTTTGCTGACAGTCAAAAGAGGCAGGGGAGCGGGGAGCAGGGAGCAGGGGGGATGTAGTAACGGATCTTGTACTCCGACCAATTGAGAACGCCCTAGAAGGGCGGGGCTTGATACCCATGTTCCGCTCCGCTTCACGGCTTCGGGACAGGG
>DATNQO010000087.1:0-11099 GCA_036704005.1 Leptolyngbyaceae cyanobacterium
CAGTGCCGCAGTTTAAGCACAACACTGAGCGAACAGACAAATCAATCTTACCCCAACGATACCCACAGCAAGAGCAAGTTTGGCTTGTAGGTTCCCATCTATTAATTACTCTGAAATCCCGATTAAATTTTTCGCTCTTTAGCTCACAAAATACCCGAAATTCTCGCCAACCTTGCAAGCTAATCGCTCTTGCTATCTTGCGATTTTTAACCATTCCTGACACATTTAAATCTTCCAAAATAATAGTTTGGTTCTCACTAACTACTTTGGTTGATAGTTTGTGCAGGAAATCTTTGCGGGTATCTGCAATTTGGTTGTGTTGTTTCGCAATTCTTATGCGTGTACGTTCACGACGTTTTGAACCTTTCTCTTGTCTTGCTAGCTTGCGTTGTAGTTGGCGAATTTTGCGGTCTTTATTTGAGTAATCAGGACTTATTGCTTTCTCTCCATTGCTCATAACCGCAAATGTTTTGATTCCTAAATCAATACCGATACTTTGGTTTTTGGCATTGGATTGAATAGGCTCTATCTCTACAACAAAACTGAGAAAATAGCGGTTAGCACAATCTTTGATAACAGTTACACTACTTGGTGCAGACGGTAGCTGCCTTGACTTTAGAGGTTTAACATTACCGATTTTTGCTAGATATACTTCATCTCCTTTGATTGAGAATCCACCAATTCTAAATCTGGCTGATTGTTTGCTTGTCTTCTTTTTAAATTTAGGACTACCTACTTTTTTGAGGCAGCGCGTTGCGGGGGTTCCCCCCGTTGTAGCGACTGCCGTGCCTTTACGCTTACCTTTAAGGGAATCGAAAAAGTTTTTATAAGCAACCCCTAAGTCAGCAACAGATTGTTGCAACGGAATGTTGGAAACATCAGACAACCATGACCGTTCCAATGTCTTTTTAGCTTGGGTAATCACCAACTTTTGCAAGTCGTTGTTACTAGGAAGCTTTTCGGACTGTTTGCAAATAGCCAGCGCATCATTCCAGACTACGCGCACACACCCAAACAACTGCGCTAAAAGCTGCTGCTGTTGGTCTGTTGGGTAGAAGCGGAATTGATATCTGGCTTTCATTGAATTTACTTAAATCTGTTATCATTATATATCATACCGATATACAAATCAATGAATAAAAGTGTGTTTTTCAGGCTAACAGAAGAAGAACTAGCGCATCTTGAGGAATATTGCCAAGCGACTAAAAGAACAAAGTCCGATGTGCTTAGAGAGTTAGTTCGGAAGTTGAAAATTAATAAAAAGCCGTCCTAGAAGGACGGGGCTTGTATCCGTGCGGTTCGTTTCTATGAAACATAGTTTGTAGCTATGGGAATTAGAGTCCTTACACCGCCTTAGATTCCCAGAATCTTAAAAGAAAGTGGGGTTAAAAGTAAAAGAAGCCAAAACCAAAGTGGTCAAAAGCACCGATGGTTTCGACTTCCTTGGGTGGAATTTTTGTGTTAAACCCAACGGCAAATTCATCTCTACACCGAGTCAAAAATCCCTTAAAGGAATTAAGACAAAAGTGAAAGAAGTAATGAAAGATAGTCGATTCACCCTCGAAGAACGCATCGATAAATGCGAAGCAGTAGTTCGTGGATGGAGAAATTACCATCGATTCTGTGATATGAGTCAACACGACCTGTGGAGTTTAAACCACTGGCTTTGGAAATTTATCCGCAAACAAGGAAGATACGACCGATACCAAACCAACAAGGTTCTGAAGAAAGCATTCCCATCCGTAAAATGGGCAGCGTGCAGGTTTATCAACGTCACTGGGACAAAATCCCCGTTCGATGGCGACTTAGCGTACTGGTCAAAAAGGGAAAATGCTAATTACGACGGTATAACGGCTAAAGTCCTGAAGAAACAGAATCAAAAGTGCGCTCACTGCGGTCTAATGTTCTATTCGGGTGACATTGCAGAACTACACCATAAAGATGGCAACCATGCAAATTGGAAAGGCAATAATTTGGAAGTACTGCATCGTGAATGTCATCTACATCAAAGCAATCATGGCAGAAGATGTGAGTCCGAAAAACAGGTTAACCCTGATTTAGTAGATGTCAAACTAGGAGCGTAGTGCGGTGAAAGTCGCACGCTACGTTCTGAAGGGGAGGTGTCCCATAGTAATATGGGCATCGACCCTAACCATTATTTTGGTCAGTTTATTTATGTGATGTTCTGAGATCAAACAGGTATTATGAAAGCGATCGCTACATCACAACCTGAAAATAAATCTGTATGGACATGGCAAATAAATTTTTCATTTCCAAAAAACAATCATCATTTAACTAGGTCAATATTAATTCAATGGACAATTTTATTGCATGGATTTTGTAACAATTTTAGGCATAGTTGCAGCAACATTAACCACAATTGCCTTTTTACCGCAAGTGTGGCAGACATGGAAAACAAAGTCAGCAAAAGATGTCTCTTTCATCATGCTGATTGCTTTTATGAGTGGTCTTGTTTTGTGGTTAATTTATGGAATTATCCTTAACGCTTTACCAATTATTCTGGCTAACAGTATAACTTTAGTTTTAAATTTTATAATTTTATGGCTTAAAATTAAATATAGATAGATATGTTTTAATACAATACCTGTGACATCTTCTTTATTTAGTTCTGAACGCCTGTTATTTACACCCGCTACGCCAGAAAGCAACGCCATACCAATGATATTTGCTTTCCCCAATGAGTATACGGTGGGTATCACTAGCTTAGGGTATCAGGTAGTATGGGCGACTTTGGCAATGCGTAGTGATGTCCAGGTTAGCCGATTATTTACTGATACTTCCGAACCATTACAACGAAATCCTGAAATTGTCGGATTTTCCATTTCTTGGGAACTAGATTATGTAAATATTCTCAATTTGCTGGAATCTTTATCAATTCCTATTAAAGCAATTAATCGTGATGATTCCCAGCCGATTGTTTTCGGTGGCGGGCCTGTTCTCACAGCTAACCCGGAACCTTTTGCTGATTTTTTTGATGTGATTTTGTTGGGGGATGGCGAAAACCTTTTAGGGGATTTCATTGAGGCTTATAAAGAAGTGAGGAATGCTTCTAGGCAAACTCAACTGCAAGCACTCGCACAAGTACCAGGAATTTATGTTCCAAGTTTGTATGCGGTGGAGTATGCAGCAGCAGATGGGGAGATAAGTTCTATTAAACCAATTTCTGCGGAAGTTCCCGCAGTGGTACAAAAGCAGACTTACCGGGGAAACACCCTATCAGCCTCGACTGTAGTTACCGAAAAGGCGGCTTGGGAAAATATTTTCATGGTGGAGGTGGTGCGGAGTTGTCCAGAAATGTGCCGCTTCTGTTTGGCTAGTTACTTAACTTTACCCTTTAGAACTGCTAGTTTAGCAGGTTCCTTAATTCCAGCAATTGAGAAAGGTTTACAAGTAACAAATCGCTTGGGGTTATTGGGTGCTTCTGTAACTCAGCATCCAGAATTTTCCGCTTTGCTGGATTATATTAGTCAGCCAAAGTATGATGATGTGCGCTTAAGTATTGCCTCGGTACGTACAAATACGGTGACAGAACAGTTAGCGGCAACTTTGGCAAAACGAGACACGCGATCGCTTACCATTGCTGTAGAAAGTGGTTCAGAAAAAGTCCGGCAAATCGTCAACAAAAAACTCCACAACGACGAAATCATCCAGGCCGCCGTCAATGCTAAGGCTGGGGGTTTGACAGGTTTGAAACTCTACGGCATGGTGGGAATACCAGGAGAAGAAGCAGAAGATTTAGACGCAACGGTGGCGATGATGCGGAGTGTGAAAAAGGCTGCGCCTGGGTTGCGGCTAACTTTCGGTTGTAGTACCTTTGTGCCTAAAGCCCATACACCATTTCAATGGTATGGAGTAAATCGCCAAGCAGAGAAGCGCTTACAATTTTTGCAGAAACAATTAAAACCCCAAGGGATAGATTTTCGTCCAGAAAGTTATAATTGGTCTATAATCCAGGCTTTGATATCTAGAGGCGATCGCCGTATCTCTCAACTGCTAGAACTCACCCGTAACTTTGGCGACTCCTTGGGGAGTTACAAACGCGCCTTCAAACAACTCAAAGGTCAAATCCCTGACTTAGAATTTTATGTGCATCAAGATTGGTCAACCGAGCAAGTTCTACCTTGGAGCCACTTGCAAGGGCCGCTACCACAGTCTACACTACTAAAGCATTTGGCTGAAGCTACTAGTCATTTCCAAGGAAGAACTACAGCCATTAAATTAATAGTTAGAAATTGAATGCAAAATACAGCCGAATTTTACTGTGCATATTGTGGTGAACCAAACTTGACTTTTATTGATTTAAGTGCAGGCGGACAACAATCTTACGTTGAAGACTGCCAAGTTTGCTGTCGTCCAAATATTTTATATGTGCGGGTTGACGAAGATACCCTAGACATCGAAATTGATACAGAATATGAAGGTTGAGATTAGGTTTTTCTTTCCATGCTGCACTTTCAACATTCCTCACTAATTAATGCGTCACCGGAAGTAGTTTGGAAATTCCACGAAAGACCGGATATTTTACAACTACTGACCCCACCTTGGCAACCAGTGCGAGTAGTCCGCCGTGAGGGAGGCTTAGAAGTAGGCGCAATTACAGAATTTAAGTTATTTCTTGGCCCTGTCCCCTTAACTTGGTTAGCACGTCATACTGAATGTGACAAATATCGCTTGTTTACCGATACACAAATATCTGGGCCTTTTGAATATTGGATACATCGCCATCGATTTGAGCCAGAAAATGGTCAAACCAGGCTGACTGACGATATTTCCTACATTATGCCTGGTGGTGAGACAATAGAGTTTGTGAGCGGTTGGCTAGTGCAAGCGCAATTGGAAGCGATGTTTCGCTACCGTCATTTTGTCACTAAACGGGAGTGTGAGTAGGGGATTGGGGACTGGGGAAGGGGAAAGGGGAAAGGGGAAAGCCTTTAATCTTTGTCACCTGTAACCTGTAACCTATAACCAGTCCCCAGTCAACTGTCAACTGTCAACTGTCCCTACTGTGACTACTACTAATTGTTCTGGGTGGAGTAACTCACGGGCTGCTTGATTAACTTCGGCTAGGGTGACTTGCTCAATTTTCTGATTATAAGAGTGCAGTTCGCTCTGATCTAGCCCATAGATATGATTCATCAAGATTCTATGGGTTAATTCTTCTGGGTCTGCCAAGGATACGTTATAATTACCTATTAAGGTGCGTTTAGCTGTGTCTAGTTCTGATGCAGTCACACCTTTTTGGTTAATTTGTGTCAGCACTTGTTGGGTACTGGCGATCGCAGCCTTCGCATCTTCAGGACTGGTTTGCATTTCAATCCAGAATGTACCATAATCTCTCTCTGCTAGGAAGTCGCTATAAATACCGTAAGTTAAACCTTGGCGATCGCGCACTTGCGCCCCTAATCTACTAGATAAGGTATCCCCCCCCAAAATTTGGTTTAACACCAGCGCCGCGTAAAATCTGGGGTCTTGGCGGTTAATACCTGCATAACCTATGTAGGTAACGGCTTGAGTTTTCCCAGGGAGAACGGGATTTACTCGCGTGATAGTTTTTGGTAACGGTACTTGGGGATATTGTATAGTTGGTGGTTCCCCTGTTGCTTGCCAATTACTAAACTCGGCTGCAATTTGCGATCGCACTTGCTGAGGTGCAAAATCTCCCACCAGCACCAACACGGTAGTATCTGGACGATAATATTTCTGATTAAAAGCAATCACATCCTGACGGCGAAGCTTGCGTAAACTCTCCACCGTGGGAAACTCATGTAGGGGATGTTTTTGCGGATAAATTGATTGTACAAATACCCTTCTCGCTACTTCTGCGGGGTCATCTAATTCCATTTTCAAGGAAGTTAAAGCCTGTTGGCGATTTAGTTCCAGTTCTTTTTGGGGGAATGTGCTGTTTTGCAGCGTATCAGCTAATGTCTGAATCAATACTGGAAAATCTTCAGCTAAACTATCCCCTTGGATACTCATCCCATTCCGATAAGCGGCAAAGTCTAAAGTTATACCCCTGTCATCTAAAACTTGCGCTAGGGTGAAAGCATTTTTAGTCTTCGTCCCACTCATCAAGCTATCTGCTACTAAAGTGGCTAAACCAGCCTGTCCATCTGGGTCAAATTCTGTACCAGCTTTGATGTAGCCACTCAATGTCACAGTGGGTGTACTTTTATCAGGTAGTAAAAATACCTGCAAACCATTAGCTAAAGTAAACTGCTGTGGTAAGCTTACTGATGATTTGTGCTGGCTAGTATCTGTAGCATCTAGATATGGTAAATACTTCATCACCGCCGATGATGCCACAGATGAGCCGCTAGTGAGGTTTTCTTGTGTATGCTGTGTGGGCTTTTTGCTATTAACTTGATGCTGCTGATATGATGTGGGTGTAAAAATACCTACTTTCCGTTGAGATTTTTGTAAATATTTATTAACTACACGCACCACATCTTGGGAACTAACTTTTCTAATCGCTGCTAAATAATGGTCAGTAAAGCGATAATCACCAGCAGTTGTCTCATCATTACCTAACTGCGTAGCTTGATCAGTGATGGTGCGGTAACTCAAAATGGTGGCAGCTTCTAACTGTCTTTTTGCTCTAGCTAATTCCTCTGATTTTACACCAGTGCGGGCAAGATTAGCGATCGCTCTATTCAATACCGAGTCAATTTTACCTAAATCTTGGTCTGGATCTGCCGTCACCTGCAACTCATACCAACCAGCTTGTTGCAAACCGCCAACAGAAGCTTCCACTTCACTAGCTAAACCCGATTCTACCAAAGCCTGATACAGTCGAGAATTACGCCCCTCGCTCAAGATGTAATCCACCACCTCTAAAGCTGGTATATCTGGGTGAGTCACCTGTGGTACTGGGTAAATCACTTGCAGTAGTGCTGCGCCACCCGGTTCGCGGAGGATGAGGGGAGTGGGGGGAGATGAGGGAGATGAGGGAGATGAGGGAGATGAGGGAGATGAGGGAGTGGGGGGAGATGAGGGAGAACTATGGACTATGGACTGTTGACTGTTGACTATTGACTCTTGACTATGGACTATTGACTGTTGACTGTTGACTGATAACTGATAACTGATAACTGATAACTGATAACTGATAACTGATAACTGTTGACGCTTAGGTATATTACCAAATATCTCTTTTACCATTGCCAAGGTTTTCTCGGCTTGGCAGTCGCCGACTATGATTAAGACGGCATTATCAGGACTGTAATATTTTTGGTAGTATTTTTGTACTTGCTCAACTTGAAATTTTTCTACATCCGCTTTTGTACCGCCTACAGGTAAGCCATAAGGATGATTAGGAAATACGGTTTGCATCACTGCACGATTAAGGCGATATTCTGGGCTATTTTCGTAACCCTGTAATTCAGAAATGACTACTCGCTTCTCACTGGCTAGTTTTTCCGCGTCAATGACCGCATTTTGCATTCTGTCTGCTTCCAGCACTAGCACCGCTTTTAGCTTTTCTCGTTCTACTGTGCTATAATATGCTGTTTGGTCGTAGCTGGTGAAGGCGTTGGAGTCGCTACCTAAAGCACTAAATAAAGTGCCAAATTGAATCGGACGGCTTTGTGTCCCTTTGAACATCATGTGTTCTAGTTGATGGGCGATACCGTTGTCGCCTGGTTCTTCATGGCGTGAACCAAATTTGTACCACACCTGTACACTCACAATTGGTACAGTATTTACTTCCTTGATTAATACGGTTAAACCATTGTCCAGCACTGTCTTGTGGACATTTTCTGTTACTTGAAATTGTTGGGTATTTTGCGCCACTAATGTTGTTTGGGAATTGTCTGGTATCAATTTGGTTTTGTATTGAGTTTCAGCAGGCTTTTTACTAAAAAATAATATTGTAACTAAAAAAATACTTAAGAATAAAACATAAAAACGGTAACGGTAGAAGACGGAAAATGCAGACATTTATTTAACTGATGTGTTGAGTTTATTCGTTTTTTATGAACAAACTCAGTTTAATGCTTTGAAGCGCAGGTGACAAAGAAAACCACATCTTGTATATCAAAATACAATTAAGTTAACTTATTTTACTGAAAGCAGTCGCCACAGAGGTTAGGACAGATATAATATCAAGTCCTGCGAATGACTGACGATCTGGTTGGTTGAGTTGGTAACGGGTAGCGAATAGGTAATTGCTTTCTACCATTACCAATTACCAATTACCAATTACCAATTACCAATTACCCTACTTTAAAACTCTAATAAATTCTAGTGGTAAGCCATCGGTGTCAGCAATAAAAGCTACTTCAAAAATGCGCTCGCCTATCTGCTGCTGTGTCGGTTCTAATAGTATCTTCAAGGGCGATAATTCTGCCAGTTGTGATGCACGTTCTTGTAAATTTGTCAACCATCCAGGTAAATCTGGTGTAGCTTCAGTTAAATCGAATGACAGGTGATAATAACCCACATAATGCTCATCTGCAAAAGCATCGGCTGCTGGTTTAGGTTCAGGAATTTGGATGAGTTCAATTCTGCCGCCTAAACCTTCCATCCAGCAAGCCAGGGTATAGCCTGTTGTGAAGCGTTCACAAACTGTAAAGCCTAGTATTTCATAAAAGGCGATCGCTCGATGGATATTCGCAGTCCGAATAGAGGCGTGGTGCATAATTTTGTCAGTTGTCAGTTGTCAGTTGTCAGTTGTCAGTTGTTGATAACCACTGACTACTAACTACTGACCACTGACTATTATTCAAATAATCGGAAATAAGGGTAGCGCACAGGAACACCCGGTTCTTTATCCAAATCGAAATTAATCACTTCCCAACAGGGATCTTCTGTTGAGTCGGGACTAAATTCTACAGGTAAGCCGTATAATCTTGCCGATGAGGTTTCCGGCTGTCCAGAACGCCAAGGTGTGCTGCGTTCTAAATAACCACTCATCAATTCCTGATAACGCTTGGCAATAATTACCTTTGTGGCTCGATAGCCTTGGGTGTATAGCTTATCTAAGGCTTCGTGGATTTCAAAGCGAATACCATCGGGATGAGTATGCTGTCGATACCATTCGTTATTCCATCTCCGCCAATGGCGACCAGATTGTAAATGAACTAACTCTCCCGTTTTGGGATTAGCTTCAAAAGCGCCATGTCGGGGACACAAATAGGTATCTGTCAGTGTCAGCGCCGGAATCGTTTGGCGACAATGGGGACACTGTATATCAGGGCCAAATATAGGGTACTGCAAGCCTGGATTCATCATGAAGTGCGTACAAACATAGTCTCGTATTCACCAGCACCAGTGCGTTGGATTTTACACTTCGGCTCCACCAATCTGGGGGATTTGTTCACTGCTGCACCGATAGGGTATTGCAAGAGAAACAATTTCACCGTTGTCTTCCTCAACTTAGAGGTTGGACACTGTGATATTCTGGTTTTGCAACCAGCCTCCAAGGATGGAGTTATTCCAGTGTTCCTGGGTACCTTATTCATATTCTATCGTGTCTACCTCTTCTTACTGGCCTTCTCCCGATTTTTCTCAAGCCGCCTTCATCGCCCCCAACGCTGTTGTTATGGGTTCCGTCAAAATAGCAGCAGGAGCAAGCATTTGGTACGGTGCAGTAGTTAGGGGAGATGTAGAAAGCATTGACATTGGTGAATGCACAAATATTCAAGATGGAGCAATTTTACACGGTGATCCAGGTTTTCCCACAGTTTTGGAAGATCATGTTACAGTAGGACACCGTGCTGTCATCCATTCTGCCCACATTGAGCGCGGTTGTTTAATAGGCATCGGCGCAGTAATTTTAAATGGAGTCCGCGTAGGCGCTGGTAGCATCATAGGTGCTGGATCGGTAGTAACTAAGAATATACCTCCCTTATCTCTAGTTGTGGGTCTTCCTGGTAAAGTTTTAAGACCTGTCACCCCAGAAGAAGCCGCCGACCTCATCGAACACGCCCAACGTTACAAAAAGTTAGCATTAGTCCATGCTGGTAAGGGTGAGGATATCGGGTTTTATCCAAAGTAGGGGAAATGAGGGGAAAGGGGAAGGAACAACTGACAACTGTCAACTGTCAACTGTCAACTGTCAACTGTCAACACTCTGCCGTATTTTGGTGCGTCTACTTGTAAAATCAGTTGATCGCAACGCACAGTTAGAAAAGGTTGACCTAAACCTACGCCAGCAAAAGGACTCTCGTTAGGAACTACTAAACTAGAGCCGACAAAACCAAATAAACCTTCAAAATTAGCAGTAAAGGTTAACAAATCATTATCTAGCTTACTAAAACCGGGTGCAGCTAATTTTTGTCGCCATGCTAAGCTGGTTTGGCTAAAGTTCAGAGTACACAGATGTTGGTTTCCTTGGCGGACTGTGACGGATTTTTCTTGCCAAGTAAATTCTGCCAGTTCTTTTGGTAAACCCCAAATTTCTCGACCACCAGCGACAGAATTCTCATTATCTACATAAATGTAAGGAATCCAACCACCCAATTTTCCATTATCAGCCGTCACAGCTAAAGCGACAATTAACTCGCTGTATTCCATTACTGACTCAGAACTGTAATAGGATAAATACACACTAGCGATTGTTTTACTAGGCCATACAGAAAATAGATTTAACTCTGGGGGAATGAGTGAGCGTACTTGGTCAATGTTGACTAAATGCAGAGTTTGGATAGCATAACCTTTTACTGTCCAAGGTGCTGGGGGATATTGCATATAAATCTTGTATGTAATTAAGTGAACTACCCGCATCAAATCAAAGATTATGATGCGGGCTTCCTACCCAAAGGGATGCTTTCTGTTCCAAGAACAGCGAGTCTTACACCCTGGCGATAGGCTTAAGCCCTCGTTCCAAAGGTACAAAAATATTTAACTACTGTGCTTTTTAACGTAGCTTATCCCACTACGACGGGTCAGGTTCAGCAAGTTACATCCTTCTTTCCGCTATTCCCCGAATCATCAGCCCAGGTCAAAAGAGGCAGGGGAGCGGGGAGCAGGGAGCAGGGGGGATGTAGTAACGGATCTTGTACTCCGACCAATTGAGAACGCCCTAGAAGGGCGGGGCTTGATACCCATGTTCCGCTCCGCTTCACGGCTTCGGGACAGGG
>DATNQO010000088.1:0-60495 GCA_036704005.1 Leptolyngbyaceae cyanobacterium
CCCTGCTCCCCTGCTCCCCTGCTCCCCCACTCCCCCACTCCCCTGCTCCGGCCTTTTTCTTCACTTTGCCAAAATATACAAAAACCTGTCACGATTTTTGCCAATATAATATATTATTTCCCAAAAAATTCGCTTGGCAAAAATCGGCATGAGTGAAAAAACATTAGAAAGTGACGGGAAGGCGTTTCTCGTTCTACTTTTGCCAATATCGTTTTTAGTGATTTTCCTGGTTTCTACCTGGAGATTTTTGCTGGCGCTTATTGTCCTGGTTATTGGTTTCAAGATTTTTCAAGAATATCAATGGCAGCAGTGGTGTCAGCGAGTTAACCCTATTTTCAGTCAGTTGATTCGAGAAAACCAAGGCAAAATTACGCCAATGGATTTGGCAATTCGTGGCAATTTCCCTGGCCCGAAGGCAAAACGTTATTTAGATAGTAAAGCTTCTGAGTTTGGTGCAAGTTTACTACCTGCCGCAGAAGGTGGTGAGGTTTATTATTTCATCACAGCTAGTATTCTAGGCAACATCCTAGATAGTAGTGAGCCTGTAAGAGAACTTGCACCTCAACCAGTGGCGACAGAAGCGCGATCGCTCCTAGCACCACCTCCACCACCAGAAGCAGTAGTGGCTGAACCTGAAGCTGAACCAGAACAATCTGAAGCTGAATTACCACCAGCTACTCATCAAGAAGTTAAGCCAAATCTGGAAAGACAGTTAATTTTCGGTTCTCTAATTCAATCAGAATTGGCGAAGCGGCTCAATGTTTATTCCAGCACTGTCTACAAACGGCGCAATGATCCAGATTTTCCTGAATGGACTCGCAGTCGCGATCCTGATGGAATTGCTTGGTCTTTTTCCGAAAAAACTAAGGAATTTTTCCCATTAGAAGAAAAGGACGGTTAATCAACGGCAAAAGTTAATTTGGTTGTTGACTGTTAACTGTTGACTTCTCAACTTTTAAGTAGATGGACACAATTATTTATAAGACGCATTTCGACTACTTCGACTATGCTTAGTACAAGTACGCTCAATGCTCGATAAGATGACTAGACGAGGGTTGAGCGTAGTCGAAACCCGATCAACTCAAGTTAGGTTTAATTTAGTCCTTCTACTTAAACTCTAAACCTACAGCTTCGCTGATGGAATTTAATCCACGTTCTTCTAATTTGGCTAGCAACCCAGTTAAAATTCTACGTACCATCATTGGGCCTTCATAAATCCAGCCTGTGTACACTTGAATCAGGCTGGCTCCAGCAGTAATTTTTGCCCAAGCATCCTCCGGGGTAAATATACCACCAACCCCAATTATGGGTATTTGTCCCTGGGTTTGCTGCCAAATATAACGTATTACTTCCGTGGAGCGATCGCGCACCGGCGCACCGCTAATTCCTCCGGCTTCCTCTTGGGGTGGTTTGCCTGTTTTCTCAATCACCTGAGTTTTCAACCCATCACGGCGAATTGTCGTGTTAGTGGCAATAATCCCCGCTAACTGGTAGGTTTTAGCTAATCTAATGATGTCCGCGATCGCTTCCCATTCTAAATCTGGTGCTATCTTGACAAATATTGGCTTGTGTGCATTATTTTCTGTTTGCAATAGCTCTAGGATGGAACTGAGCATAGAGGCATCTTGGAGCGATCGCAACCCTGGAGTATTGGGGGAAGAAACATTAACTACAAAATAATCTCCCAACTCCTTAAGTAAGCGGAAACTATTTAAATAATCTTCTGCGGCGGCTTCCAGGGGTGTCACCTTAGACTTGCCCAAATTGACACCTATAGGTATAGAAAATTGCCCTTTTTCTTGAGCTAAACGTTCTGCCATTGCTGCCGCACCGCTATTATTAAATCCCATACGGTTAAGAGCAGCTTGATCCAACGGCAAGCGAAATAGCCGAGGCGGCGGATTACCAGGCTGTGGTATAAAAGTTACAGTTCCCAGTTCCGCAAAACCAAAACCCAAACTAGACCAAATTCTAGCTGCTACCCCATCCTTATCAAACCCAGCCGCTAAACCCACAGGGTTAGGAAAGTGTAAACCGAACAAATTCTGTTCCAGACGCGAATCTTGTAAGCATAGTGACTTTTGTAGCGTATTATGCACCCACTTGGTAGTGGTGCGATCGCTTGTGTGTGACAACCAGCTAAAACTCCGCATCGTCTGCTGATGTAACCACTCAGGATCGGCCTTCAGCAAATTAAATAAAAACGGACGAACAGCAAATTGATATATGTTCATATTAGTCATTAGTAAGTAGAGACGCGATTAATCGCGTCTGTACAGTCAACAATCCATAGTCTATAGCCATTAGTTTTTCTCCCTCATCTCCCTCATCTCCCCAGTCCCCAGTCCCCAGTCCCTTTCATCCCGAACTGCCAATAAACACCCGAAAAGATATAACTGAGGGTAAATTGGGCATCTTATATATTACAAGTTATGTTCATCAAAAATCAGATGGGGCAGCCACAGAAACCGATAGCCGCCGAACAAACTATTCTGGCCCTGGGACGTGTTTTGCAAAGTCTCAGGGAAGAAGATAATGTAGATGTTCTGATTAACACCACTATCGCCTATATTAAACAGGAATTTACCTACAATCTAGTTTGGATTGCTTGTTACGATCGCCTCAAGCACGCTTTATTAGGACAGGGGGGTATCGCTCCTAGTTCTGATCTGACTTTCTTACGCAAACGGCTAGTTCTGCAACCGGGTGATCTATTAGAACAAGTAGTAATTCAACAGTCTCCTTTGGGAGTTGCAGACATCCGTAACGAAAAGCGGGCTGGGGAATGGCGAGAATTCGGGACAAAATTTAATATCCAAGGGACAATAATTTTGCCCATGCGTTATAAAGACAAATGTATGGGTGTGGTTGTACTAGGTTCGGAACGCTGGGGTTATTTGCTGCCTGAAGATGCCAAAGCTCGTTTAATGATTGTATTAGGTGAACTGGCGGCAATACTTTATGAAAAAGAATTAGATTTGCAATACAAGCAAATCAAGCGTCCTGATGAACCATTATTAAAATTATTAGAAAATGTCCGCAACTTAAATAATTTAGAGGAAAGGCTAAAGGCGGTAGTAGAAGCTACTCATGATTTTGTCTGTCCTAGTCGTACCAATGTTTACTGGTTCGAGAGACAAGGGCGCTATTTTTGGTGTCGCATGAGTAATCAATTAGTCAACCTTGGGCGAGATAATAACAGTGAACAGTCAGCCGCAGGTATGACGGTACAAGAATTAAATGACTTGTATTATGCGTTGTCTGTCAATCAGATAGTCTGGATTGGTGATGCTCGTAGTTCCCTCAAAGGTCAGTTTACCGCGAAGTTGTTACAACGTCTGCGGGTGCGATCGCTCCTAGCCGCACCAATTATTTGGCAAAAAGACTTATTGGGTTTTCTGGCGGTAGAAGGTTATGAACCACGTATATGGACAGATGCTGATAAGAATTTTGTTCAAGGTGCGGCGGGGTTTATTTCCTTGGTAGCTCCTAATGACAACACAGAAGATATTATTAAACAAATTCAAGCAGACTCGCAGTTAACTAGCGAAGTTGCCCAGAGTATTTACACTCACCAAGACCTGAAAGAAACTCTACGCACTTGTGCTGCTAGAGTCATCAATCGATTAAATGCTACTCGCTTTTTGCTGCTACATTACGACCAAGACGAAAATAATTATCAAGTTATTTACCAAACCCAGCCTAATAACCGCCGTCCTTTTACCTCTGCTTTTAGTTTATTAACCGAGACTGATAGACAGATGTTGAAAACTGCAAAGGCTACGGTGGCAGTGGAAAATATAGAAGAAGATTTACGCTTTTTTAACTGGCGTTCCCTACTATTAGAACAGGGTGTGCGATCGCTGTTAATTAGCAATTGTACTCAAGGTCATAAAGCGGAAGCATTATTGATTGTCACCCATGCTAATCCTCGCAGTTGGACAAATCAAGAAAAGGAACTAATGTGGGTGGTTGGGCAACAAATTGGTGTAGTTGTCCGACAATGGCGTTTACAAACAAATAACGAACAGCAGCAACAAGTTTTCCAAAGCATCCAAAAATGTTTCAGCCTTGTAGAAGGAACTGAGAGCGAAAACCGCGAAATTAGAAAACATCACTTGGAATGTACAGCACTAGAACAAATAGCATCTGTACTGAATTGTCCTTTGGCATTGTTATTTTCTTGGTCGCCTGGAGACTCTACAGCAAAAATTATACCTGGGGTAATTGCTGATAGTCGATTTGAGGTTTTGGTAACAGCCATCCCCATTCAGTATGAAGCTTTGATTCAGTGGGCGCTGGCGGAAAATAGTTACTTAAGTGTGAGTATAGAACACATACCCCCAGAAACACGCAAATGGTTACATGGTGCGGGAATTGGGCAAGTTTTGCTGAAGGCTTTACGTACTGGAGTTGATCATCAACCGACGGGAGTAGTATTGTTAGCAGACCATCAAGACCGCCACTGGTCACAACATAGTCTCAATGCTGGGGAAATTTTAATTGATCAACTGGCTTGGTTACGTCGTCAACAACAAATTAGCCAGCGTCTTGAGTCCACAACTCAGGAATTACGCCAACTCAATTGGTATAAACATCGTCGTCTAGAAGAAATTCAACGCAACACTACCAGCTTACTAGGGCAAATTCATGATTTGGGCATTCCCAGCAATGACTTAACACAAACACGCTACCAATTATTGTTGCGACAGTTAGACCATACTGCAACCTCAATGACAGCAATGGTCAAACAGGAACAATGGCAACTGCATATCAGCTGCGAAACTATGCCGATAGCCAGCTTGCTCAAGCGATCGCTCGAACGTGTAGACTATTTAGTACGACAACAAAAGCTATGGGTTGGTGTCCACGGTTTGGCACAACCCCTGACAGACAAAGAAGCAAGCAATGGTGCTGCATTAGTCAAAGGCGTTTGCGCCCCAGCTAATCCATCAGTAATGGCGATCGCTGGCGATATTATAAAATTTGAATTGATTGTCCACGAATTATTACTCGCCGCCTGTTACCGTTCCCCCAAAGGTGACAGAATCGATATTTGGTGTCGTCGTTTAGATGAGCGATTTTTGGAAGTCTCAATTACTGATAATGGTAAGATTGAAACCCAATTACTCACAGAGTTACAACAAAAGACACATAAGGACGTTCTAGCTTTCTCTCACTTTGAACAATCACCTATTTTAAATTTGCTGATCTGCAAAAATCTCATGCAGCAATTGGGAGGAGAATTAGATATTTATCAATTACCAGATCATCGGGTAGTTAGTTGTTTGGTACTGCCAATGGCTGAGGGATAGCAGGTTATATCAAGTTCGCTTAAATACTTATCATATCTTGGGGGCTGGTAATGGGTAATTGGTAATCGGTAATGGTAGAAAGCAATTACCTATTCTCTATTACCCATTACCGACCCTAGCAACTATATCGTAAGTAATTAGCCGGACTTGATATTATAGGTTACAGGAAAGTATTGCTGTTTCAGAAATATCGGTTACAAGTACAGATTTGGCTCAAGAGTTACTGAAATCTTTTAATTATAAAGCATATGCTGCTGTAGAGAGAGACTAATTATTTTTCAGTCCATCACTCGCGTTGCAGCAACCAGTTATGCTATTTCGCCAACTGTTTGACAAAGAATCGAGTACCTATACTTACTTAATAGCTGACTCACAATCCAAGTCAGCTATTTTAGTAGATCCGGTATTGGAACAGGTAGACCGTGATTTACAACTATTGCAAGAATTGGGATTAACTCTGAAATATTGCCTGGAAACTCACATTCACGCCGACCACATCACGGGGACAGATAGATTGAGGTCGCTGATGGGATGCTTGGGAATTTTACCAGAGAACGCCGCCGCTACTTGTGCTGATTTTTATATTGGGGATGGTAACACATTGCAATTGGATAATGTGAATATTCAAGCGATCGCCACTCCTGGTCACACTGATAGCCACATGGCTTATTTAGTCAACGGCAGTTACTTGTTAACCGGAGATGCCCTATTTATTCGTGGCTGTGGTCGCACAGACTTCCAAAACGGCAACCCCGGCTCATTATACGATGCCGTCACGCAAAAACTCTTCACCCTGCCAGAAGAAACCCTAGTCTACCCTGGTCACGACTACCAAGGGCGGACAGTCTCCACCATTGGCGAAGAAAAGCGCTGGAACCCCCGCTTTGCGGGACGCAGCCGCAGCCAATTTATTGAGTTAATGAATAACCTCGACTTACCCAAACCTAAGAAGATGCTAGAAGCTGTACCAGCAAATCAGCAATGTGGCAAATTTTGATTAGCTTTGGATTATCAAATTTGCAGCAACAAGGGAGGCAAAATAATTGATAATTCTTAATAGTGAATTGTCAATTAAATCCTCCCTGAATCAACGGCTACTAATGCTGACTCATATTCAAAAGCTATATAAATTTATTGCATTAACACTACTATTCATCCTCTCAAGCATCGTGGCATTACCTGCTATAGCTGATGTATGCCGTAATTATCACGGTCAGCGTATTTGTATTGTGAGTCTTAATCGCAGTGCTAAAAATTATTGGGAATATAGAGCGAGTGTGACTGTTGACGGAGTAAAAAGACCCTTGGAAGTTTATAACTGTCGCCAAAAGTTGAGAGTGCAACAAGATGGAACTATTGTACCATTTGCACCTAAAGACCCTGGTGAGTTAATATGTAGTTTTTTTAGAAATAACTCATATAAGGGGCAATAAAATTTTCACTATTAATATATAGTTGTTGTCAGCGAAATCCGATATATTAATCCTGTCAACATAATTAATTAGGAAAACTACAGTGACGCAGGAAGCTGAGGACATTCAGCAAGAGCAAGAAACGGTTTCCTATAATGCTCTGACTCGCAGCCAACAGCAGCAACGATTAATAGAATTAGCATCAGTATTTTTACGACTGGGGACGATCGCCTTTGGTGGCCCGGCTGCCCACATTGCTATGATGGATAATGAGGTGGTGAATCGCCGTCAGTGGATGAGCCGGGAGAAACTGCTCGATTTGCTGGGAATTACAAATCTGATTCCTGGCCCTAATTCAACGGAATTAGCCATTCACATTGGTTATGAGCGAGGCGGATGGCGTGGTTTACTTGTGGCGGGTAGTTGCTTTATTTTACCTGCTATGCTCATCGTTTGGACATTAGCCGCCATTTATGCCCGTTATCAAACTGTGCCGCAGGTGGGATGGTTGCTTTATGGGATTAAGCCTGTAATTATTGCCATTGTGCTTCAGGCTGTGTGGAATTTGGGGAAAAAAGCAGCCAAGGATACGCCAACAATTATTGCAGGTATAGTAGCGATGTCTTCGACGGGCTTCGCCAACGCTGCCTACTTCGCTGGATTGAATGAAATCTTACTGCTAATTTTGCTAGGTATCGCCGTTATGGTGCTGAAGAATTGGCACAGAAGGCGTATAAGCGGCGCATTTATCCTACCTTTTTCTGGTGTTCTGGCTCAAGTTGGGACAACAGCCGCAGTCACATCAGTCAGTTGGGTAAGCGTCTTTTTGTTCTTTCTCAAAATTGGCTGTGTTCTCTATGGTAGCGGTTATGTGTTGCTGGCATTTCTGCAACGAGATTTAGTCGAACGTAACCAATGGTTAACATCACAGCAGCTTTTAGATGCCGTCGCTATTGGTCAGTTTACACCGGGGCCAGTCTTCACCACCGCCACATTTATCGGCTACTTGCTGGCTGGAAATGCCGGAGCGATCGCTGGTACAATTGGCATCTTCTTACCCGCTTTTGTGTTAGTTTGGGTAGTGAATCCTTGGGTAACTAAATTACGTCAATCACCTTGGGCAAACGGCTTTCTTGATGGTGTGAATGCAGCCTCACTAGGGCTAATGGCAGGAGTTACGTATACACTAGGACGAGCCGCAATAGTAGATTGGTTAACAATTATTTTAGCTGTTGTGAGTGCGATCGCTGTATTTCGCTTCAAAATCAACTCCGCCTGGTTAGTCCTAGCCGGGGGAGTCATAGGACTTGCCACAAACCTATTTAGATGAGTGCTGAGTACTGAGTTATCAGTGGTAAGGTTCTCCCTCATTCCCCAGTCCCCAGTCATATCACCTCCTTTGTGTGGCAAACACACACCACATCACAAACACCGTCAAACCTAAATAGGCAGATACAGTTAACCACTCTTGCCAGCTACCAGATAAATAATTCATCAGTAAAAATGTGGTAAATTACTACAAAATCTCTGCTTTTCTCCATCCCACACCCTCAAACTATCAGTATATTCCTCATTGAAACCGCAAAAAATTTCTGTTATCTTTCCGGAATCAACTCAAACGCCGTGGTATTACCTATCAGTACAGCCAATTATACAGAACTTCTATATCTAAACCCTTGGGGAATATATCCCCACAGCCTACACAAAAGCCCGGACATAACCACCGGGCTTTTGTCATTGGTAATTGGTAATTGGTAATTGGTAATTGGTAATTGGTAATTGGTAATTAGTTATTAATTATTCTCCCTCATCTCCCCTATCTCCCCCTACTCCCTCATCCCCCTCATCTCCCCCAGTCCCCAGTCCCCAGTCCCCAACTATATCTCCCTGTAGTAGCAAACAGCTTACCTTATATCTTGCACCACTCTGTTATTGCGAAAATAGCAGCCCGAAACCCTTATGATTTCGTAGGGTGGGCATTGCCCACCACTAGCTTATTGAGAAGGTGCAAGATGTCAGTTACTCACATTTTTGAGTAGATTAAAAACAGGCTATCTTTATAAAATTATGACTTCTGGAACAATTGAAGATTTGGTGTTGGTTGTTGGTGCTACGGGTGGAGTAGGACAACTTGTAGTGGGTAAGCTGTTGGAGAAGGGTGTGAAAGTCCGCACTCTGACGCGGAATGCAGAAAAAGCCAGAAAAATGTTCGATGATAAAGTAGAAGTTTTTGTTGGTGATATCCGCGAAGCGAATACACTCCCAGCCGCAGTTGATAATGTCACCCAAATCATCTGCTGTACTGGAACGACGGCTTTTCCCTCTGCAAGATGGGAGTTTGACCCACAACCTAATTTTTGGGAATGGGGACAGATTTTTCTAGATTCTAACTATCGAGAAGCAAAGGCAAAAAATACTCCGGCGAAAGTTGATGCTGAGGGTGTAGCTAACTTAGTCGCCGCCGCACCTCGCAATTTGAGAAGGTTTGTTTTCGTCTCCTCGGTGGGTATTCTTCGCAAAGATCAGCCGCCTTTTAGCATTTTAAATGCTTTTGGTGTACTCGATGCCAAACAAAAGGGAGAGCAAGCAATTATCAATTCGGGATTGCCTTATACTATTATCCGCCCAGGGCGTTTGATTGATGGCCCCTATACTTCATACGACCTCAATACGCTCCTGAAAGCAACCACAGGCGGTAAGCTGGATGTGGTTATAGGTAAGGGTGACACCTTGGCAGGTGATGCTAGTAGAATTGATGTTGCCGCAGCTTGTGTTGAGTCTATTTTTTATTCAGCTAGTGAAGGGCAGGTTTTTGAACTGGTGAATAAGGGGACAAGACCACCGACAATTGACTGGGAAAAACTTTTTTCGCAGTTGAGTTAGCTAGTGTAAACCCCAAAATGAATGACGAACACTGGTATGGAGGTTATTAAAAGCCAAAACAGTGATGTAGCTATCTTAGGTAATATTGTAGTTCGCCGCCCTCGTTATGTCGAGGCGATCGCCGGAGTTCGTCGAGAAGCTAGAGTTTTGCCCTGGCTGCGCGATCGCCTCACTCTTCCAGTTCCCCAAATCCAAGTTGTAGAAGTTGGAGATGCAATCATCGCGCTTCACCCTCAACTTCCAGGTGAACCGCTTTGTTCAGTGCAAAATCTTAGCGACTCAACCAAACAGCATTTAGCAACTCAGCTTGGTAGTTTCTTAAAGTCTCTGCATGAAATCGAGCCAGTTGTTTTAAGTAATATTGATTTGCCTCGCATTGATCAAAGATGGTGGACGAATTTTCTAAATCAAGCAGAACGACTTGTTTTTCCTCTGGTGAGTTCGACAACTGCTGAGGTTTTGCGTTCTCAAATTCAAGCTCATATTGAGCAACTACCGAGCTTACCTTGTGTCCTGCGTCACGGTGACTTTGGGTCGGGTAATATTCTCTGGGATGGGGAAAAAAATATCACTGGTATTATTGACTTCGGTTCCTTGGGATGGGGCGATCCCGGTTGGGACATAGCAGGGCTTTTTGTCAGTTATGGCAGTTCATTTGTTGAGATGCTGGTAACAACTTATCCAGAGGTGGAATTATTGGTTGAGCGGTCGCCTTTTTATCAGTTAATGTTTGCTTTAATGGAAGCAGTTTTCGGTGCTGAACAATTGGATCAAGAAGCTCTCGATTCTGGATTAGATACGCTTAAACTGATTACATCAGGCAGGTTTGTTAGATCGCACAATGGCGGGAAAAGCTGAAGAATTTTGGAGAATAGAATATTGAAGCGGTTATGTAAAGACATGGTATAACAATTGCAGTATTTACGCATTTTGGCGGAAAATATTTAGAATTTGTAGATACTTGGCAAGCTACAAAGCAAGCGATCGCGCAAATACAAACAAAGGGCAGTGTTTACACTACAGCACAAATTTCACCACATTTAACTCACAGAGAATTTATTTACTTTACTAATGAAGGTGCTGCACCAGTTAATTTAGATAATTTTGATTATATTCTATTGAATGTTCGTCACCCTGGCTGGGCAAGTAGTCAAGCGTTTGCTAATAAATTAGTCAGCCAACTGCAAAATAATCAAAATTTTCAAGTTAAGTTTCAAGATAATGACGTTTATTTATTTGTGAAAAAATAGAAGCACAGTACAAGATTAAAACCTGCTTGATATGAAGATTTGATGATCATTTATGGGATTGATATTTACAGCACTTTTCACCTTGATGAGGTACATTCATCTAGCCTCTGCTCCTTTGCACAGTGTACTGCACTCAACTGAAAAAGGCTGTAATTTGTGAAATATATCTAATACCATTTCACGAAATACCTGATACAAATGACAAACCTCTAATTCTTTCCCCCTGCTCCCTGCCCCCCTGCTGCCTATGTGTATCAATATTAAAGTGAAACGGTATAAGATGGGCAATGCTTCAAGGTTTGTAGTCAGGATTAAAATCCTCAAAAAAGGACTAAAGTCCTTACTACGAACTCAATTTATATAATTAATTCTGAATAACCTTAACAAAGGTAAACTCTTCAGCTTTACCTAAAATTTGACTGCCAGATAAGTTGTTTTTCTCTAGAGTAATATCATCTAATAACCAATAATTATTTTCCCTTGGTTGTAAAAATGAAAGGTCAGCAGGGATGACTTTACAATTACAATAAAAGTCTAAACTAGGACGACCATAAGCGAAAGAAGTATAGATTTTTGTCCCTGGTGTAATGTGTTGGCGAATTAATGCTGCAACTGGTTTAACTGGAAATGCTTCGTTTAATTCCCAAATCCATAATTGCGAACTCATTAACAGAAATAAAACTGCATACATTCCAGCAAATAAAACTGGAATAAATCGGCGATCGCTCCTACTCACAAGCCATGTTACTATAGCCATAGTCACAGCTAAAACCAGACTCATACCTACTAAGATAGGTTGAGGCTCGCTAGTGGTAAAGTAAACGCAACCTCCTAAACCTGCGATCGCTAGAATTGCAAATAAAGCTACCCAAGCTTTTGATTTAACCTGGCGATGTTCCCAAACATCAGCTAATTTCACACCAATTGCTAAAGCTAAAAATGGATATATAGGCATTACATACCAAGGTAGTTTTGTTCTCATAATGGAAATGCTTACTAAGTAAACAGTTGTGCCAACAAGAATTAAACAACCCCAGGAAGTATGACGTTTTTTCCAAGCTAAATAAAGCCCTCCTGGTAAAAACAATAGCCAGGGAAAACTATATTTAATTATTTCCAGTAAATAATACCAAGGCGGGGCGCTGTGTCCCTCTACAGTTTGAAAAATACGGTTAAAACTTTGCGATTGTAAGTTAGTTTGTAAGAAGTTACTACCATAATATTGCAATTGGGCAATATGCCAAGCGATCGCCGGCGCATTTCCTAAAAACAACCCCAGCCATAAATAAGGACTTTTTAATAGGAAAAACTGTCTATCCATGAGGAGAAATAACCCAGCAATTCCCCCCAATAGCAAAACCATCATCCCTTTAGTTAGGGCAATTAACCCTAAACCTAAACCCACACCTAAAGCATATTTTTGATTATGGCGTGCTTTCAACAAACAATACAGTGCTAATAAGAAAAAAGTGATAATTGTCCCATCTAACATCGCCAGCCTTCCGTGGCGTACCACAGGTAACATAGTTAAATAAACTAAGGCAGTAAACAAAGCTGGTAAACTGCGGTTAAAAAGTAATCGCCCTAACAAATACAACAAAGGTACTCCTAACGCAGTTATAACTGCACCAGGAAAACGTGTTGTCCACTCATTTACACCAGCAATAGAGTAAGTCCAAGCAATTAACAAGTGCATTAAAGGTGGCTTATTATGATAGGCTTCCCCGGCTAGGGTAGGATAAAGCCAACGCAGAGAACCTAATGGCGCTTGCCAAATATCACGAGCGACTTGTGCTATTGTACCCTCGTCCCAATCGCGTAGAGGAGAGCTACCTAAAAATATTAGCCACAAAGCCAACGCAGCAACCGATAAACCTAATAGTAATTTTCTTTCTGTGACTATTTCGCTCATATTTTTAGAAATGAATTATTGGCAAGAATTTCATAATATTTGTCACAGTTTTTAAGGTTTTTAACTCTGGTATATCTGGTTGAATTTTTTCGGCGATCGCTAATTTTGGTTCAGCTTGTCTTGGTTGAAAATCGTATAAATAAACGAAGGCTAAATACATCCATACATAAGGATTTTCACTATCATATTTAGTTAATTCTGTGAGATTTTTAATTAACTCATCAACTTGACGTTGTAAAAGTTGCGACAGCACCAAAGTATAGCGCCAATTTAAATTATTCGGCTCTTGTTGTAAGCGGTAATTAGCTGCTAACTCAATTTGTTTTAAATAATCTTGAGTAGGGTCATATTGATTAAAATTCGCTACTTGTTCAAATATATTATCTAATTTACCATTTCTTAATTCTACAGCTAGCTGAGACATTCGAGAAACTAAATCTAACGCGGGTGCTTTTTCAACTGTTCCTTGATTGCTTAAATCTACAGTAATATTGGGAACATTTAAAGGTGTAACCTTGCCATTATTTCTATTTAGATATAGTGCCGATAGTTGATATTTTCCTGATGGTATCTTGGGAATAAATATACTCAAATTTTCTGTCACCTGAAAAGCTTCTTGGGGATGACATTTCAGACCACAGTATAAGTTACCTAGTGCGATCGCATGGTCATGATAGAATGATGATTGCTGATTTTGCCATTTTAATAGTAATAGCCCATTTTGCAATTCATCCCATGAACCAGTCAATTGATAAGTAATTGGATTATTTTTATCGCTGACAAACTGGTTAGAGGTTATAACTTGTTTTATTGTAACTGGAGAAAGGTTATTAGCCAACTTTTCCACAACTACAGCCGGATTTATTCTATGATACAACCTTAACTTATCTCCTGACGGTAATTGCCATTCTCCCTGCAATTTTAAATCTGCCGAAGACTCAATTAAAGACTTGAATTTGCGTTTAGTTTCTCCCCTTTCTCCGGCTTCATCAGGTTCATTATCTCTAGTAACATACCAGGGAAAGTTTTCTAAATCTTGCTCTACTTCAGATAACTTCGTAGTTAATTTTCGACTATATACTCGGAAATCAGCTAATGTGCCAAAATAATCTAAAGTGAATTGATTAACTTGCGGCGTAGAAACAGGAACTACACCTAAAGTTGACCTTAAATATGGGTCGGTTTGGGTAATTTTCTCTATCAGTTGCGTCAGTGGATATCTTTTACCTTCATCATTAGGGAAACGCTTAATTGTTACCCATGCTTGGCTTATGGGTAAGGGAAATATACTATTGATTAAAACTAAGACACTTAAGCCGATAGTTGTTACCCTAACCTGATCAAATAATTTATTATCAATTAAATTAAAGCAGTAAGTCAGAACTAAACTAAATATAGGAAAGAAAGGTAATATGAATCGGCTATCCTTGTTTGTGCCAAGGGAACAAATTATATAGCTACTTACTAAAAATATAACTAGCCAATTTAACCCCGAATCATTCCATCTATCTTTAATAGCAAACTTCTTCTTAAATAAATAAATTAAGCAAATTCCTATACTCACAAATAGTATAGGAAAGCCCACGCTTTCAGGTATCATTTGGGGATAAGCTAACCATCCCGCAATAGTTGTTGCAGGGGGATCACCCTCTCTTTTACCTACTTGATTAGCGTTTAATGCAGAGGTAATAATCGTTAACCAGTTTAAACTGTACCAAAAACCACAAACTAGCCAAGCTAAAGTTAAAGATAAGCCTGACTGAATTAGTTTAAAATATTTACGCCTTATAACAAAACCAATTAATGTTACAACACTTGGGACTAATATAAAAATAAAGCCTGTAGGTTTAGCTAACATTACTAATCCTATGCCTACACCCAAAGCCAAAGTGAGTATCCATGAAAAGAAGCCACTATATCTATCTTTCCAAATTGTTAAAATCGTGAAAGTTAATGTAACAATTGCCGCTAAACCATAATCTAATAAATAGTCTGTTCGCGTCACTCCTAATAGGGGAAATAACAAGCAAAACAAACTCGCTGTTAGGCTAATTTTACGGTTATTGAATAAATAGATGCCTAGATGGTATATGGAAAATATAATTATTGCCGTGTATAGTGAGTTAACTAAACTGGCTTGATGGTAACTTTTAGTAAATAATAAAAAAGGGACAGTACAAATATATACAAAAGGAGCGCGATAGCTAGGAGTTAACTGCCAAAGCGATAACCACCAATCACCAGAAAAGAGATTAACATTTTGAAAAATGCGGTAGTGTTGTAATGCTGTTGTTAAGTGTGCGCTTTGGTCATAGGCGGGAATTGATTCATCTAGAGAAAACCAAATTCCGTCAATCACTAATGTTGCCGCAAAAAATACCAGCAGTATGATATAGTCTCGTTTAATTTTATGGTCATCAAAATAATTCATCTTTAAAACAAAATATTAGAAATACTAACTGTTTTGCTAGTTGGCTTCTTAGTTGCCATGAAAATCAATAAAAAGTATCATAAAATACAGAATATTGTCATGATGAAGCTATATCGAGTTAGGCGATCGCTCTTTTAAAAAACCTCAGCATATACTGAGATGATATAGTCATTAATTTTGCGTTAAAATAGGCTGTTTTCAAACTTTTGATTGCGTATACTGGTTATTGCATTCTTGAGCAGCCAGACAATTGTAACTACAAATACTAATTTTATGTAATTTTTTACCAAATAATTATGTTTTTTCTGTAAAAATAGCTGCTATCCTTGCTCCCTGAAAGCCACATTCTGAGTACTAGCATTTACAATATGAACTAATTTCAGTAAATTTACTGTAACTAACTATATTGAGTTTTTATATTAATAAGGTAGTGACCTTCATTAAATTGAGGGTTAAAGTAGTAATTATCAAGCTGCATCAACAACCTGAGTTATTTTTGATACTTAAGAACTTTATGATTGAATTACAGATAAGATTCTGTATTCAATAATCAATTTCTCATAGATATTCAAAAGGTAATAGATTAACCAGTCCAACCTTCTTTTTAATGAGAAACTATACTCAAGTAACTGTCGTCTACCTGCTTGAGGTCAAAGGAGAATCTTCTTAATGAACAGTCATAATTTAATTTTTTCTTAAAAAGGTAAAAATGGTACTTAGCAGTAAAATATTTGATATTAGCAAACTAACCTCTGTATCGCTAATATTTTCAATAGATAAAATAGTATAAACCCAATATATAATTACATGATTTTTGACAGAAACTTATGCCACACCATTATTGATAGATAATAAAACACTAATCTTATGAAGATAGTTTTACAGCACTTTTCGCCTTGATGAGATAGATTCATCCATCTAGCCTCTAACCCCTAGTCTCTAGCCTCTGTTCCTTTGCAAAGTGTACTGCACTCAACTGAAAAAGACTGTAGCCTTTAGTAACACTAGTAGTTAGAAAATATAATAATTTAGCTTTACTGATGAAACACACATCAATGCTAAAAATGTAACCTCTGCACTGCGGAGAACGACTATTTGAGATTAAATCATAGTAATCAATAAATAGCCCACTCTTCTGCAACAATAAATGTCATAACTTTGAGTTATAACCCTATCAAACAAGTCTCAGGATAGGTCTAAATTAAGTTAATTTCTTGAAAAAATCTGAAGATTAACAGAATTTAGCAAACTATCTTAAATTCTAATAAAAAATGTCAGCCAAATTATCATCATCACTGTGACTGATGATTTTACCCTTGAAGGAGCTATGAAGTGGAAAACAATAAGTCGTTTCTGTGGCCACAAGGAATATTATTTGCATTATTAGCTATTAGTGCTAGTTTGAGTGTTGGTGTGATGATGTTGCTTAAACCAAACACTTCCGATGCTCAGAATAGAACAAGTATAAATAATATAAATACAATTAGTACACCAGCTAAAGCCGGAACTAGCCAGCGAATTGAGAAATTAAAATCGATGATGGTGACTAGTTTGCAACAACAAGCAAGAAGCAAAGGTTTATCTGATAATGTTCCGCCACGTTTTCAAGGAGCAACTATCAAGTCAGCAAAAGTTAACCCATCTCAAAGAGTCATTGCATTAACTTTTGATGATGGCCCTTGGCCTGAAACCACTGCACAAGTATTAGATATTCTTAAACAAAATAATATTAAAGCGACATTTTTTGTAGTTGGACAGAATGTCAAAAATTACCCAGATTTATTAAGGAGAGTGGTTGCTGAAGGACACACAGTTGGCAACCATACTTGGCATCATTGGTATCATTTTATGAATCCTCAAGTAGCAGCTTATGAAGTTACTAATACAACAAATCTTATCTACAAGGTGACAGGCGTGAAAACGGATTTATTTCGTCCACCTGGAGGGATGATGAATAATGGGTTAGTTGCCTATGCCAGAAGTAATAAATATGCCGTGATTATGTGGTCATCCGACTCGGCAGACTATTCGCGTCCCGGTGTCCCAAGATTAATTAATAATGTATTAAGACCAGCAAAACCAGGTGGAATTGTACTCATGCACGATGGCGGAGGAAACCGTTCTCAAACTGTAAAAGCTTTACCAGAAATTATTAGCAGATTTCGCAAGCAAGGCTACAGTTTTGTCACCATTCCTGAGCTTTTGGAAATACAAGATAAGAATGAGAGATTGGCTGCTAATAAAAAGTAGGCAGTGGTCGCCAAAATCATCATATTGTGCAGTAGATTTGGGATAAAATTAACCGCCGATAATAATGATTTTAGATTTTCGTTAATTTTGCAAATTTTTTCTGGGATGGGCATCTTGCCCGTCCTAGTGGCGTAGCAAGACTAAAATGTGGTAATAAATTGGAAAAAATTGAACGCAGATAAACGCAGATAAACGCAGATGATTAATATCAAGTTCGGCTAATTACTTATAATATAGTTGCTTTGGTCGGTAATTGGTAATAGCTAATAGGTAATTGTTTTGAAGCTCAACCGATTACCTATTACCAATTACCAGCCCCCAAGATATGATCAGCATTTAAGCGAACTTGATATTAGATTGTTTGCTAATGCACAAGTTTTAGTCTTGCCACGTCACCAGTTATGAAGCAATTTCAGTTATTACAAGATTGGATAGCCAACTTGATTACTGGACTTTAGACTAAAGGAGAGCGATCGTTAGATAATGGGACGGCAAAAAATAAAGGCACAAGAGTAAGCCAGATACCCCAACACAGTTGAAGAGCGATCGTAAGATTAAGCCGTGAAACATTTGTAAAAGTTTGCGGTCGAGTTGCATTCTCTACGGACACAGTTAAAACACCATGTGCCAATAAAGCAGACCATGAATGCCAAGACCAAGCATCAATATAGTGAAAGCAATAAAATGTTGCCATTGGTTGAAAGACGACTCGGCGAACCAGCCTTCATAGGCCCCTCCAGCCGCTACCATCAAAGGAGCAAGAAGCGCAAACCAGGGTACCAGCACAGTTGGTACAAACTGAAGCCAAGGCAAGATTGTAGGTGGCCATGCCGCAATTAGGGTGTCTCCGAAAAGAACTCGATAAGCGTAGAGGTTGAAGACTGCGTTCACTGCAAACACAATAAGCAGAGACCAAGACAGGGGCAAAACTGGGAGATTTTCATTCCCGACACGCCTTGTGAAGTTGGTACGAGGCTCACGCGGACCGAGAAGTGCTACTGCCACGCTGCCAATCACCAGAAAAAGCGTTGGTACACTAATGCCGAAAACAGCCATTGTGAAGCACCCCAGCCCCAGCGTCTGAAAGCTAAAGAGCATTTGATAAGCCACTGCGCGCAGCCAAGCGTTGTTGTAATTCGGCACAAGAACCTGCCTAACCTCGCTCGGCGGGGAAGACTCCTCTAGACCGAGCAGATTGCGAAAAGGTGCCACCTGCCATCCCTCGTACTCATGCATTAGATTCCCACTGATTCCCCCTCCGAACACTTGGCATGAAAGACCCAGAATCAGAAGAAAGACGCGGTTAAGATCACCTCCAACATACGGGGCAATTTTGTCTGCGTGAACGAAAATAAAATCCATGACCCAGAACCCTAATGGAAATGATGCCCAGTGAATGAGTTCAATAAGGTTGAGGATGACCTGTCTTGCCGTCTGCGCTTGTCCGATGTCTTCTAGGGAGGTTTTGGGAGAAGCCTTCTGAAAAGCCCAGGTGGAATCGGGATAGATATTGTCTGGAAGCTCAAGCAAAGATGGATCTGCATCCTGTGAATCAGTCATTGTATTCTCCTGATGTAAATTGGACTGTACGCATTGGAATCGGGTTACTTTGTGATTCAATTACGGTGGAACACACCTTCTGGATACATCCTCAGCTTCCAAATTCCGTAAACCAGTGCTAAAAAAGGGGGCTTATTAGCCTCTTTTACCACATGGATTTTGTTCTAAATGAAAAAAGACGCGATATCTCGCGTCTTTTTTCACTATTAGTTTTGTAGTAGTCATCAGCCATTATCAAATGACTAATGACTAATGACTAAACCGAACTCAGATGCTTTTCCACTACCGCTTGAGGGTTAGCCTCTGGGCTTTCAGCCTCTGAAGGTGGTACTAACTGCCAGAACTTGGGCAAGTATTCCTGCCAATTTTGCAAGATGAGTTTAGCCTTGGCTGAACCTGTACGTTCTGCGTGGGCTTTAATTAGGTCTTGCAGTTGTTTCTCTCCGGCTGCTGTTAATACCCGTTGAATTTTGACAATTTCCCGGTTGACTAATTCAGGGAATGAACCGTCTTCATCTAAGAAGTAGGCTAGTCCACCAGTCATCCCCGCCGCTACGTTGCGTCCAACTTTACCCAGAACGATAATTACACCGCCTGTCATGTACTCGCAGCAATGATCCCCAGCGCCTTCAATTACCGCTACACCTTTGGAGTTGCGGACAGCAAAGCGTTCTCCGCCTAAACCGTTGGCATACAACACCCCACCTGTAGCACCGTAAAGGCAGGTGTTACCAACGATGACGTTTTGTGCGGGATCGTAAGTAGCATCGGCTGGTGGTTTGATGATAATTTCGCCACCGTGCATCCCTTTACCTACGTAGTCGTTGGCTTCTCCTTCCAAGGTGAGAATAATTCCAGGGAGGTTGAATGCGCCAAAGCTTTGACCGACGCTTCCTGTGAAGTTGAGGTTAATTTGTCCCTCAAAACCGCCATCACCGTATTGAGATGCGATCGCTCCCGCTAGTCTTGCGCCCAATGTTCTGTCAGTATTGACTATAGGTAGGGTCTTGGTGACAGTTGACTGGTTGCGAATAGCGGCTTGAATTTCCCCATCCGCTAGCAATTGGTCATCCACAACCGGGCCGTTGCTGTGAACTTCTTCATGCACCAACCAACTACGGTTTTCTCTTGTATCTGGTAGTTGCACTAAGCAGTTAAGGTTGAGAGATTGGGTTTTGGTCAGATGTACGTCCTTTCTGGTGGTGAGGATGTCAGCGCGACCAATTACTTCCGATAAAGAACGATAGCCGAGTTTTGCTAACAAACCGCGTACTTCTTCCGCAATGAAGTAGAAGAAATTCACAACGTGTTCAGGGATACCCGTAAACCGCTTACGTAGTTCTTCTTTTTGCGAAGCTACACCCACAGGACAGTTATTGGTGTGGCAGATACGCGCCATAATACAGCCTTCCGCAATCATGGCGATGGAACCGAAGCCAAATTCCTCTGCACCCATCAACGCCCCAATTAACACGTCCCAGCCACTTTTCAGACCACCATCTACCCGTAAAACCACGCGATCGCGTAAACTATTTTCCATCAACACCCGATGCACTTCACTTAAACCCAGTTCCCAAGGAGAACCAGCGTGTTTAATCGATGACAGGGGTGATGCGCCTGTACCGCCGTCATGTCCAGAAATTTGGATAATATCCGCGTTGGCTTTAGCCACACCAGCCGCAATTGTCCCGATACCAACTTCCGCCACCAACTTCACCGATACTTGGGCTTTGGGGTTAATTTGGTGCAGGTCAAAAATCAACTGTGCGAGGTCTTCAATTGAATAGATATCGTGGTGCGGTGGCGGGGAAATCAAGGTCACACCAGGCTTAGACCGCCGTAACATGGCGATGTATTGGCTAACCTTCGGCCCTGGTAGTTGTCCGCCTTCCCCTGGTTTTGCACCTTGGGCAATTTTGATTTCAATTTGCTTGGCGCTGGCTAAATACTCTGGTGTCACACCAAAGCGTCCTGATGCAACTTGCTTGATGGCACTAGCAGCTGTGTCACCATTGCGTAAACCTCGCAAATGAGGCAGAGTTGGCGAATGTCCAGATGCGTCCACATCATCCAATACTTGGTAACGCACTGGGTCTTCCCCACCTTCCCCAGAGTTAGATTTACCACCTATCCGGTTCATCGCGATCGCCAAAACTTCATGGGCTTCCCGTGACAACGCACCCAAGGACATTCCCCCAGTACAGAAGCGCTTGACAATATCGCTAACTGATTCTACTTCTTCTACAGGGATGGGTGAGCGATCGCTTTGGAAGTCCAGCAAGTCCCGCAACGCTGTTACTGGTCTACCTTGCAAATACTGCTTGTAGACTTCGTAATGGTCGTATTTCTTCCCATCTACCGCTTCATGCAGCGCTTTTGCTAGTTTGGGGTTGTTCATGTGGTACTCGCCTGTAGGACGGTAGTTGAAGAACCCTAAATTTTCTAACTTGGTCAGTGCTAGTTCTGGGAAAGCCTTGCTGTGAATCGAAAGTACCTCTTGGGCTAACTCCCGCACACTTAAACCGCCAATGCGGGAAGCTGTACCTTGGAACCCCAATTCCAATAAATCGCCACCAATACCGATGGCTTCAAATATCTGCGCTGCTTGGTAACTAGAAAGTAGGGAAATCCCCATTTTGGAGAGGATTTTCAACAACCCAGATTCTACAGCTTTGCGATAGTTAGCGACCGCCCCTTCTAAAGAAATGCTGGCTATTTTACCTCGTTCCATGAACTGTTGCGTTGAGGGGTCAGACCACCAAGCCCGCACAGTATCCAACGTCATGTAAGGACATACAGCATCTGCACCATAGCCAATTAAACAACCAAAATGGTGTGTACTCCAGCATTGGGCAGTATCGACAATTAAGGATGTCTTCGTTCTCAGTCCTTCACGAATTAGGTGATGATGAACTGCACCCACAGCCAACAAAGGCGGAATATAACTATATTCTGTACCGATACCTTCGCCAGCCTCATCACTGAGGATGAGAATTTTCGCCCCAGCGCGGACTGACTCAGCCGCTTGCTGTTGTAAAGCTTGCACTGCCGATTTTAGACCATCTGGGCCGTTGGCGATCGCAAACAGCGTTGACAACTCCGCCGTAGCAAAACCCGACAGCTTAATTGTTTCCAACTCTGCTTCTGTCAAGACTGGTGATTCTAACTTCAGCCTCTTAGCATATTCTGGCTTCGGTTCCAATAAATTACCTTTCTCACCCAACTCCACCTTCAAAGACATCACCAGCTTTTCCCGTAACGGGTCAATTGCTGGGTTGGTGACTTGGGCGAAACGCTGTTTGAAATAGTCATACAGCAAGTGGGGCTTATCTGACAACACCGCCAAAGGAATATCATCACCCATACAAAAAGTAGGTTCTGATCCGGTGCTAGCCATTGGTTGGATAATCATTTCCACATCTTCTGTGGTGTAACCAAAAGCCAATTGCTGACGCAGTAAGTTTTCTCTATCAATTTCCTTACTAGCTACATAATGACCGTTACCATTTCCATTCCCATTCACAGAACCAGTAACTGGCTTCAGTTCTTGACGGTACTTTTGCAGCCATTCCCCGTAAGGATGCTGCTTGGCGATGCGCTGTTTAATTTCCCAATTCTTGAGGATTTCATGGTTGACTAGATCCACAGCAATCATTTGTCCGGGGCCGAGTCTACCCTTCTCCACAATACTGGCTTCGGGGAAATCCACCACCCCAGCTTCCGAAGCCACCACAATATAGTCATCTTTCGTAATGACATAACGTGCTGGTCTTAAGCCGTTGCGGTCTAATGTTGCGCCTACTGTCTTCCCATCACCAAATACTAACAGTGCCGGGCCGTCCCAAGCTTCCTGCAAACCACTGTAATATTCGTAAAAATCCACAATCTCTGGATAGTTTTGCAAAGATGGTTGATTTTTATAAGCCTCTGGAACCATAATCATCAAAGCTTCCAAGGGGCTGCGTCCAGAATGTACCAACAATTCCAGAACGTTATCTAAAGTCGCCGAGTCACTATTACCTTGCAGCACTAATGGCTTGAGTTCATCAAAGCGACCATCCCAGACTGGATGACTCAAGTTAGCTTCTCTCGCCATCATCCAGTTAATATTGCCCAGCAGGGTGTTAATTTCCCCGTTATGACCCAATAGCCGCATTGGTTGGGCTAAAGGCCACTTGGGCATAGTGTTGGTACTAAAGCGGCGGTGATAAACTGCAAACGCACTCTTATAAGCGGGATTTTGTAAGTCTTGATAAAACTCTCCCAAAACCGCAGAACGCACCATCCCCTTATAAACAATTGTGCGACTGGACAAAGAACAAATGTAAAATTCTTCGGAAATGTTCTTTACCGCCTTGAATAGACGTTTACGAGTAATAAACAACTGCCTTTCTAGTGCATCACCACTGCTATTGGCTGCTAGCAAAACTTGCTCAATTCTGGGTTGATTCTCTTTAGCTTGTACCCCTAATAATTCAGGCTGTACAGGAACTTCTCGCCAGCCTAGTACAGTGAAGTTTTCTTCAGTAACAATTTGCTCAAAAACGTATTTAGCTTTTTGCGCTACTTGTAAATCCTGTGGTAGAAATACCATCCCCACAGCTATATTATTACTAGACAAAAAGTCTATCTGTCCTTGGGTATAATCTTGTTGCAATAACTCCCAAGGAATCGCTGTTAATATACCCGCACCATCACCGGAATCTTGGTCTGCACTACAACCACCCCGATGTTCTAGACAAGTCAAAGCACCTAAAGCTTTCGCCACAATTTCATGGCTGGCTTGATTTTGACGATGAGCTATAAAACCTACACCACAGGCATCCCGTTCTTCTACTAACCACTTTGGCCCTTGGTAGGTGTCCCCTGAATTTAAATTGGCTGTGAGTTTTTGGTCTTGATTCATCGGTTTATCAGTCATAGAGCCTGTTCCTGAGATCGTTTAGTCACGAATTTCGTGCCTGTTTGTGAGAAAAATTTCTAAATTTCGTCTAGCACGAATATATAAATCAGCGAAATTTAGAGAAAAAAAATTTTAACTTCGGCTTTTTTTCTTGGCGACGTTAAAATGTCTGCTTTATGTTTTATGGGTTTATTCTATGGAAGACAAAATATCTGTGCCTTGACAGTCCTCATTTTTATATCGTGTAACTTCATATTTTTTCAATTTATGTGTTTTGAGTTGCCAGAACAAAACACAGTTTTGGATACCACCAACGGCATCCTATATTTCCACTTTACTGTTCTTCGACTAGAAACAATCCTGATTTAGTAGCAAAATCAGCGTAGTACACTACATACCCCTTTGACAATTCCTAAATATTTTGATTGTTGTGAGATTTTCTGCTGTTGCCACTAAACATCTCCACTGTTTAACCCTCACCAAGTAGCAACAGCAGGAACAATGTATCAGGATTTAATATCTTATCCAAATATAATAACTAAAACTACTATCTCTAGTTTTGTCCTAACTAGTGCTAGTTAAAGCATTTAGTTACAGTGCTTTTAGCGGCAAAATTTTAGCTAGTTATCTATAAGAGATAAAGAGCCACTATACATATTATCACATTAATTACAACATTTCTTATCTATTTTTCAAGATTTCCACACAATTAGCCAATCAGCTCGTTGGGTGATAGGTTTCAAAAGTACCTGTGTAGCTCATGTTCAGAATGAAAAATTCTTGCCGACAAAAAAATCAAAATATTGCTACTAAACCATTAGAAGGTAAATTATTACAGTTGATTGTGTCGCCGATAACCGTAATATCACTATGTTTGTTTGCAACCTGTGCTGCTAACGCCCAACAACAGGTAAAGCTGGGACAATTAAATACACAGCGTCCCCCATCGCCTGCATCAGTCAGATTATCTTCTGGTAGCCAAATATCCCTCAACGGTCGGAACGTAACAGGGGCTTGGTTGCAACAACCAAGAGGCGCAAATCAAGTAACAACATTCATCAGTGATGGCGCACTGCGGCAATTAATTGGTGTAGACCTATTAAACAGCAGTAACCCCGCAAGGCAGCCAATAGGATGGTTTTCTCCTACTACCCAGCCCTTGGTTTTAACAACTAGACTCCAAGGTGGCTATCGCTATCTCGATATTACTAATTTTGCGCGGACAGCAGGATGGCAAATTCAAACCCAAGGTAACACTTTAGCGATCGCTACCCCCAGAGCGCAAGTAGGAAATATTCGCTCCAGTCAACAACCAGCTACTCGCATTGTAGTAGACTTAGACCGCCCCACCCCCTGGCAAGTCAGACAAGGACAACCAATTCGACCCCCAGCCGACCCCAACATTCCAGATGCCAAACCCCCAGCCGCAACTTACAGAGAATGGACAATAGTTCTTGATGGCATAGCCGACCCCAGTTTAATTCAACGCTACACACCTTTACCAGTAACACCGCCATCCATAACAGAACCTAATCAACTCAAACAACTACCAACACCGGAACCATTTATACAGCAAGTACAGGTAGTAAATAATCAGACCCTAATTCGGCTTAACGTTCCCTTAGCTTTATCGCCCAAAGTTACCACCATTAATAATCCTAATCGCCTAGTTATCGACTTACGTCCCGACCCCTTAGAACCGCGAGATATCACCTGGGCAAAAGGCATACGTTGGCGACAGCAGTTTGTCAATTTAGCTACAAACCGTTTTCCTGTAGTATTGCTAGAAATTAATCCCCGGACGGTGGGACTTACCTTAAAACCAATTATCACCAACCAAGACACCTTAGTAGGCACAGCCCCCATACTACAAACAGCCCAACGCTACCTTGCCGTAGGGGCAATTAACGGCGGATATTTTAACCGCAATAACCGCTATCCCTTGGGTGCAATTCGCCAAAATAATCAATGGCTATCTAGCCCAATATTAAATCGAGGTGCGATCGCCTGGAACAATGCCGGACAATTTTACTTTGGTCGCCTCAGCCTACAAGAGACATTAGTCACATCAACTAATTTGCGATCGCCAATATTATTTCTCAACAGTGGCTATGTCCAAAGCGGTATCGCCCGTTACACCCCAGCTTGGGGGCAAACTTACACACCCTTAACCGACAACGAAAGCATTCTCCTAGTCCAAAACAACAAAATTACTAATCAGTTTGCCGGAGGTAAAGCCGGACAAACAAACTTTCCCATTCCACCAAATGGCTACTTACTTACAATAAGGGGAAATGGAACGGCGATCGCCTCACAACTACCCATCGGTACTGATATACAAATTACCCGTAGCACCATTCCCGTTGACTTTAACCGTTACCCCAACATCATAGGAGCCGGGCCACTGTTAATTCAAAATAACCAAATTGTCCTTGATGCCGCCAGCGAAAAATTCAGCAAAGCCTTCATTACCGAAAGAGCAGTCCGCAGTGGCATTTGCACAACCCCCAATAATACCTTATTAATCGCCGCCATACATAACCGCGCAGGCGGCCCAGGCCCCACCCTAGCAGAACACGCCCAACTCATGAAACTTCTAGGCTGTGTCAACGCCCTCAACCTAGACGGCGGTAGCTCAACCAGCCTCTACCTAAGTGGACAACTAATAGACCGCTATCCCAACACCGCCGCCCGCGTCCACAACGGCATCGGCATTTTTCTTCAACCCAGACAGGGTAGATGAGGGAGCAGGGGGAGCAGGGGGAGCAGGGGAGAATAGCAAATGATAACTGTCAACTGTCAACTGTCAACTAACAAACTCCCCAATTTAAAGCTGAGAATAAGCCCTCATCCCAGTTGATGAAGAGTTTGTATAAACCTAGAGTTTCAACAGATATTCTCCACCCCAGCCGATTTGACTTTGTTATGTTTAGCAAGGTGCGAATAAAATTGCTAAATTCACGGTTGTAAAATTGCCCCAAATTTTCCATCAATTGTTCAGCGTAATAACGGTTTGTTTTGTCTCCAAAAGAGGTAACTATGGCTCAAACACAAGAAACCACAACAAAAACCAACACCTTGCCCCTGCCTACAACCATCAATAACCGTAGTGTTGCTGCAACTGAACTGCGCCCTTGGGGTTCTTTTACAGTCTTGGAAGAAGGACGCGGATATAAAATCAAACGCATCGAAGTTAAACCCGGACACCGCCTCAGCCTGCAAATGCACCATCATCGCAGCGAACACTGGATAGTCGTTTCCGGTACAGCCAGAGTAGTTTGTGGTGAAGAAGAAATCTTATTAGGTAATAACCAATCTACCTATGTACCCCAGTGTACTGCTCATCGCCTAGAAAATCCTGGCGTAATTCCCTTAGTATTAATTGAAGTACAAAACGGCGAATACTTGGGTGAAGACGATATTATCCGCTACCAAGATGATTACGCCCGTACAGGTAATTAAAATTTTTCTCAGTCTCAAAACTTCATAAACCCCCCTCTGTGCCTCTGCGTCTCTGTGTTGAAAAAAGAGTTTTCTACCACAGAGGCACGGAGGCACAGAGATTAATATTCAAGCCAAGAGCATATATATTAGGGCATTTTGAGGTAGGGAATGTCTCTAACATTAGTGTTTTTACCTCCTGCTTCCTGCCTTATGATCTAACTAGTTAATTTGGGCAACCAATCTGTAATACTGAAAGATGGTGTCTTCACTTGCCCAAACGAGTTATGATTCATTTGAGCCAAGCAGCAGCTAGTGAAATCAATCGCTTAAAGTCCAAACAGCAGCCAAAAGCCTTGTTTAGAATCACGGTGAAACCAGGAGGCTGTTCCGATTGGTTTTATGATATGTCCTTTGATGAGAAAATCCAACAAGGCGATCGCATCTTTGACGAGCATAACGTCCAAGTCGTTATAGATAATGCCAGCTATAATTACATTAATGGTTTAGTCATAGATTATTCAGAAGATTTGATGGGTGGGGCGTTTCGTTTCCAAAACCCCCAAGCAGTTGCCACCTGTGGTTGTGGAAATTCTTTCTCTACCACTAGACCATCTGCTTTTTAATAATTAATATGGAAGTTTGACATAAAACCACAAAAAAAGATATAATCAGGATTTGTTAAAACTTAGACCTACAAGCAGCTTCACGCGCTGTGACTCATGCCAACAATACAGCAATTAATTCGTACTGAACGCGAGAAAGCGCGTCAGAAAACCAAGTCCCCAGCTCTAAAGCAATGCCCTCAGCGCCGAGGAGTTTGTACAAGAGTATACACGACCACTCCGAAAAAGCCCAACTCAGCCCTACGGAAAGTAGCACGGGTGAGATTGACTTCAGGATTTGAAGTAACAGCCTACATCCCAGGGATTGGTCACAACCTACAAGAACACTCAGTTGTAATGATTCGTGGCGGTCGGGTGAAAGACTTACCTGGTGTAAGATATCACATTATCCGAGGCACATTAGATACAGCCGGAGTGAAAGACCGCAAGCAAGGACGTTCCAAATACGGAACAAAACGTCCTAAAGAAGCGAAAAAATAAACTAAGCGATTAATCGTGCTTGATGCGGTTATTCGCTTCAAAAAAAGCGCCTAATTCAAGCAAAAGTATCAATGCTTGTTCTGAAACAGTGATTAATTCACCGAATAAATAATCTGTTTTAGAAAATTGGCTCAAGCTTCTACCGCCAACCTACACTCAGCGAGCAAGTGTAGGCAAAATCAAAAGACACTACATATAGAAAGCGTCGAGAAAGCAGGGGAGCAGGGGAGCAGAGGAGCACAGGGGCGGAGGAAGAAATTCTTACTGACCACTGACCACTGACCACTGACCACTGACCACTCAGCACTTTTTTCCAATCAGCCAAAATGCTCAATTCTGAGATGCGTTAGCGCTCAGAGATTACGCTGTCTGATAGCATATAATTTCGTTGCCAAGTCCGAATTAAGGGTAAAGTATGTCTCGTCGTGGTGTTATTCAAAGGCGGCCAATACCGCCTGACTCTGTATATAACAGTCGGCTGGTGAGTATGATCATCCGGCGGATTATGCGTCATGGAAAAAAATCACTAGCTGCACGCATCGTTTATGATGCGATGAAAACAATTGAAGAGCGCACTGGTAATAATGCTCTAGAAGTGTTTGAAAGAGCAGTCAGAAACGCAACACCGTTAGTTGAGGTAAAAGCTCGTCGTGTTGGTGGTGCAACCTACCAAGTGCCAATGGAAGTACGTTCAGACCGGGGTACTACCCTCGCACTGCGTTGGCTGGTACAATTTTCTAGGAGCAGACCCGGACGGACAATGGCCAGCCGATTAGCCAATGAGTTACTTGATGCTGCCAATGAAACAGGGAATGCTATCCGCAAACGGGAAGAAACGCACCGGATGGCGGAAGCAAACAAAGCATTTGCCCATTATCGTTACTAAGTACAAAAGCGGTATATCGTGCATTTAATAACGGTATATCGCGGAATTACCAAACAAAAGTCGGTTTTTTCTAAAAGTATAGAATCTTAACAAAGAGTAATATACAAGATATCATGAGGCAAAAACTATAGGAGGCTATTGTGGCACGTACTAACCCGCTAGAGAAAGTACGCAATATAGGTATTGCGGCGCACATAGATGCGGGCAAAACCACGACTACAGAGAGAATATTATTTTACTCTGGGATTATTCATAAAATTGGTGAAGTTCACGAAGGAACTGCTGTCACCGACTGGATGGAGCAAGAGCGGGAGCGTGGGATTACCATCACTGCGGCTGCTATTAGTACCAGTTGGAAAGATCACCAAATTAACATTATCGATACTCCTGGTCACGTAGACTTCACAATTGAAGTAGAACGCTCGATGCGGGTGTTGGATGGTGTAATCGCGGTATTTTGCTCCGTAGGTGGCGTACAACCCCAATCAGAGACAGTTTGGCGGCAAGCAGACCGTTACAAAGTGCCTCGAATTGCCTTCATTAACAAAATGGATCGCACAGGCGCGAACTTCTACAAAGTTCATGAGCAAATGCGCGATCGCCTGCGAGCAAATGCGATCCCCATTCAGTTGCCCATCGGTAGCGAAAACGACTTCCAAGGCATTGTAGACTTGGTACGTAAACGGGCGTATATTTATACCAACGACCAAGGTACAGATATCCAAGAAACGGATATCCCGGCAGATATGCTCGATAAAACCGAAGAGTACTACACCAAGCTCATAGAAGCAGTTGCAGAAACTGACGACGACTTGATGAACAAGTACTTCGAGGGTGAAGCACTAACAGAAGAAGAAATTCGTACTGCCCTGCGTAAAGGTACAATTGCCGGCACTATAGTACCCGTACTTTGTGGCTCCGCCTTTAAAAATAAAGGTGTGCAGTTAATGTTGGATGCAGTTGTAGATTACCTACCTGCACCAACAGAAGTACCCCCCATTCAAGGCACACTTGCCAATGGTGAAACCGTAGAGCGCCGGGCTGATGATGACGAACCCCTAGCGGCTTTGGCATTCAAGATTATGGCTGACCCCTACGGCCGCCTCACCTTTGTTCGTGTTTATTCGGGCGTTCTCAAAAAAGGTAGTTACGTCTTAAATGCTACCAAAAATAAGAAAGAACGGATCTCTCGTCTAGTAATCTTGAAAGCAGATGAGCGACAAGATGTAGAAGAACTACGAGCAGGTGATTTGGGTGCTGCACTGGGATTAAAGGAAACTTTAACAGGTGATACCATCACTGATGAAGGCGCACCAGTAATTTTGGAATCCTTGTTTATTCCAGAGCCGGTGATCTCGGTAGCGGTTGAACCCAAAACTAAGAATGACATGGACAAATTGTCCAAGGCTCTGCAATCTCTCTCAGAGGAAGACCCAACCTTCCGCGTCAACGTTGACCCAGAAACCAACCAAACAGTAATTGCCGGGATGGGAGAACTCCACCTGGAAATTCTGGTAGACAGGATGTTACGCGAATTTAAAGTGGAAGCTAACGTAGGTGCGCCACAAGTAGCTTACCGCGAAACAATTCGTAAACCAGTCACAAACGTCGAAGGGAAGTTCATCCGTCAAAGTGGTGGTAAAGGTCAATATGGTCACGTTGTGATCAATTTGGAACCAGGAGAACCCGGTAGCGGCTTTGAGTTCGTATCTAAAATCGTCGGCGGTGTAGTACCAAAAGAGTACATCGGCCCCGCAGAACAAGGGATGAAAGAAAGCTGTGAATCTGGGATTTTAGCTGGATATCCGCTAATTGACGTGAAAGCAACGCTAGTTCATGGTTCTTACCACGATGTAGACTCTTCGGAAATGGCTTTCAAAATTGCTGGTTCAATGGCAATGAAAGAAGCTGTACTGAAAGCTTCACCAGTATTGTTAGAGCCTGTGATGAAAGTTGAGGTGGAAGTTCCTGAAGACTTTATCGGGAACGTCATTGGCGACCTCATCGCCCGCAGAGGGCAGATTGAAAGCCAAAGCACTGAACAGGGACTCGCTAAAGTGGCATCAAAAGTTCCACTGGCGACCATGTTCGGCTACGCCACTGATATCCGGTCAAAAACCCAAGGTCGGGGTATCTTTACGATGGAGTTCAGCCACTACGATGAAGTACCTCGCAGCGTAGCTGAAACTATCATCGCCAAAAGCAAAGGGAACGCTTAATTAAAAAAGGAAACGAGGATTCATGGCACGCGCAAAGTTTGAAAGAACTAAACCCCACGTAAACATCGGTACAATTGGCCACGTTGACCACGGTAAAACAACCTTAACAGCAGCTATCACCATGACCTTGGCTGCTTTAGGCCAAGCAGTAGCTAAAGGCTACGACCAAATCGATAACGCACCTGAAGAAAAGGCGCGGGGTATCACCATCAACACTGCTCACGTTGAATACGAAACCGCTAACCGTCACTATGCTCACGTAGACTGTCCTGGTCACGCTGACTATGTGAAGAACATGATCACTGGTGCGGCGCAAATGGACGGCGCAATTCTCGTAGTTGCTGCTACCGATGGCCCTATGCCCCAAACCCGTGAACACATCCTGTTAGCAAAACAGGTAGGCGTTCCTCGGTTGGTAGTCTTCCTCAACAAAGAAGACATGATGGAAGACGAAGAACTACTAGAGTTGGTAGAACTAGAACTCAGAGAACTGTTAACTGAGTACGACTTTGATGGCGATGAAATCCCCATCGTTAGAGGTTCTGGCTTACAAGCTCTCGAAGCAATGACTAAGAATCCTAAAACCCAACGTGGCGAAAATCCTTGGGTAGACAAAATCTACTCATTGATGGATGCTGTAGATTCTTACATCCCCGACCCAGAACGCGACATAGACAAGCCCTTCTTGATGGCGGTAGAAGACGTATTCTCTATTACTGGTCGTGGTACAGTTGCTACTGGCAGGATTGAACGCGGTAAGGTGAAAGTCGGCGATGTTGTAGAACTCGTAGGTATCAGAGATACCCGCAACACCACCGTTACCGGGATTGAAATGTTCAAGAAGAGTCTTGACGAAGGTATGGCTGGAGATAACGCTGGTGTACTCCTCCGTGGTATCCAAAAGGCTGATATTGAACGTGGTATGGTAATCGCTAAACCCGGTTCTATCACCCCTCACACCCAATTTGAAGGTGAAGTTTACGTTCTCACCGAGAAAGAAGGCGGTCGTAAAACCCCATTCTTTGCAGGCTACCGTCCTCAATTTTACGTGCGGACAACAGACGTAACAGGCACTATCACAGCTTTCACCTCAGATGATGGTGGTGCAGCTGAAATGGTAATGCCAGGCGATCGCATCAAGATGACAGTAGAATTGATCAACCCAATCGCTATTGAGCAAGGTATGCGCTTTGCGATTCGTGAAGGTGGTCGCACTATCGGTGCTGGTGTCGTTTCTAAAATCGTCAAATAGCACCTTTTAAACCATAACTAAGAGCAGAGAAGCATTTAGCGTCTCTGCTCTTTTATCTGAACATTGGGTACTGGGTACTGGGTAATGGGTATTCGGAAGAAATAGCAGGTATCAGCAAACATTTTTGTGTAACTCCTGCTTTCCCAATCCCCAATACCTAATCCCTAATCCCCAACCCCCACTCCCCAAACTCAGAACCTGGAAAATTTAAGATGGCAACTCTACAGCAGCAGAAGATTAGAATACGTTTACAAGCTTTTGACCGTCGTTTATTAGATACATCTTGCGAGAAGATTGTTGATACAGCTAACCGGACTAACGCTACAGCCATAGGCCCGATTCCTCTACCGACAAAACGGAAAATCTACTGCGTGCTGCGATCGCCACACGTAGACAAAGATTCCCGCGAACACTTTGAAACCCGCACCCATCGCCGGATTATCGACATCTACCAACCTTCGTCCAAAACCATTGATGCGTTGATGAAACTAGATTTACCCTCTGGTGTAGACATTGAGGTAAAACTGTAATTTAGTCCATAGTCCACAGTCCATAGTCTATAGTTCAAAACTTATCTGTAGGTTTCTACTGTTGACTAATGACTGTTGACTAATGACAACTGACACTAGTAAAAATCTTTACTTTGCCCTGAAGAAATTTCTTTCAGGGCTTTTATTTACCTGGGAAACAAATGATAGAATGTAAAGAAAATACGGGAAAAGCAGAGAAAAAAGAAATTTTAAAGATTAAATTTATACTCAGGTAAAAATGACATCTTCTTCTAGAATTGCCGTCCGCGAACTACCTCTGTTCCCGTTACCCGAAGTAGTTCTATTTCCCACAAGACCATTACCCCTACATATTTTTGAGTTTCGCTACCGAATCATGATGAACACGATTTTGGAAAGCGATCGCAGGTTCGGGGTGTTAATGGTTGACCCAGTAAAAGGCACAATCGCCAATGTAGGCTGCTGTGCGGAAATTATTCACTACCAGCGCCTACCAGATGACCGGATGAAAATGTTGACTCTGGGACAACAGAGATTTCGGGTTTTAGAATACGTGCGAGAAAAACCCTACCGTGTCGGTTTGGTGGAATGGTTAGAAGACCAACCCCCAACAAAAGATTTACGCCCTCTAGCAACTGATGTAGAACAATTACTGCGGGATGTTGTTCGGCTTTCCGCCAAAATTACCGAACAAAATATAGAGATTCCCGAAGAACTGCCAGATTTACCCACAGAATTGTCATACTGGGTAGCCAGTAACTTATATGGAGTGGCTGGAGAGCAGCAATCACTGCTGGAAATGCAGGATACCGCCGCTCGCCTAGAAAGAGAAGCAGAAATTCTGACTACTACTCGTAATCATTTAGCAGCTCGTTCTGTTTTGAAAGACACTTTTAATACAAAGTGATAGGTTGCTGGGGGTGAAGCAGAGTAACATCACGATCGCTGATTTACAGCCTTGTATCTCATCCCTAGCCTCTACTCCCTACTGAAAGTACATTATAACTACCAAAAATTTTTAAAACTTCTGTACAGGCAGTTAATTCTACCAGAGCAGTTTTCATCTGTGGTGTACTGACATCAGCTTCTATGTCAACAAAAAATAAATATTCACCAAGCGATCGCTTTGTCGGACGTGACTCAATGCGATTCATGTTAATACCTAAGTTAGCAAATACTTCTAGTGCTTTGAGTAAAGCTCCAGGGACATTGGTAGGCACACTAAAAGCAATAGAAGTGTGGGTAAGATTTTGTTTAGGTAGTTGATGAACGATATCAGCTTCTGCCTGACTGACTACCCAAAAACGAGTACAGTTGTCTGGATAGTCATTAATATTACGCGCTAGTATGGGTAAATTGTACAGTTCCGCAGCTCTACTAGATGCGATCGCTGCTATTGTTAAATCCTTCTCTAATTCTTGTAGAGCTTCAGTTGTAGAATTAATGGGAATCAGTTGGACGTTGGGAAGAGAAGCTCCTAGCCATCCTTGACACTGAGCTAAAGCTTGGGGATGAGAATAAACGGTTTTAATTTCATCTAAACTAGCTGCACAAGAAATCAAAGTATGAGCAATTGGTAAGACTAAAGCTGAGTGAATTTGTAAGCTGTCTAACTGCCATAAGGTGTCCATCGTCATAGTGACGCTACCTTCAATCGAGTTTTCAGCTGGCACAACAGCTAACTGTGTTTTCCCAGCCGCTAAGGCTTGCAAGGATTGGGCTATGCTGGGATATGGGCATAACATAGTTTCAGTTCCTGTTGTTTGAGTTAGCCAGTTAACATACAAAACAGCAGCTTGTTCTGCATAAGTGCCTGGCGGCCCTAAATGAGCAATAGATAAAGACATGGCTTTTTAACCTCATTTACTTGTGAGATTCATCGACTATACCGCAGGCAAACCTAGTCTTGAGAAAACAGTCCCTTGGTTTAACTAATTAATTCGACTTTAAACTGTTGTTTTATGGCAGTAGCCACATAGGTTAGGACATAAATAAATCATCAAATCCTGATTAAGTGGCATGATCCGGAAACTATTTCCCAGACTAAAAACCATCGTGGGACACTCATCAGTCCAAGGCGGCAAAGAAGCTAGGCGCAAAAATCGTAAGACATAGCGATCGCTAGCCATAACAGCAGCAGTAATCAATGAGGACGGTTTTTGATGACTGATGTGGTTAACATTCTCCGACCCTTAATTTTTCACTCACTGCGGAACTCCCATAAGTTACATTATGTACACAGAAATAGTCTTTTCAATTGTTAATATCTGCACTTCAAAAACTTATGGTACAAAAATATATGTAATTTAATTTATACTTTATAGTATACATAGAATAAAATAATAAATAAAAGTATATTTTTCACATAAGTATGATTTATTTCGCAATTGCTTTCGCAAAAAAATTATAAATATAATAAATTAATTAATATATATAAATATAAAAGAATTGATTTTTGTAAATCATGCTTACCAAGTTTACTGCCTCCCTACCAGTAGAAATTGCTGTACCAGAGCAACCTATTCCTATTCAACACTACTTGCGTCAGCCCCAACGGCTAGTTAATGCTTTAGTTGACCAAAAACGCATTCGGCAGCTTTCAGAAGAGATATTTCGTTTAAAGATGCGTCCTTTATCTTTTATGTCGTTAAGTATTCAACCTACTGTAGACATGAGAGTTTGGGCAGAATCTAACGGAATAATTTATTTGCGTTCAGTGGGTTGCGAAATTCTTGGTTTTGAGTATATTAACCAGCGCTTCTCTCTTAATTTAAGAGGATATTTATCGCCCTATCAATCAAAAACTGGTACTCGTCTGGAAGGTAAGGCTGATTTAGAGGTACAAGTAGATTTACCTCCACCTTTTTCTTTAACTCCCAAGCCAATTTTAGAGACTACTGGTAATGGTTTACTCAAGAGTGTCTTATTAACCGTAAAGCAAAGATTGTTGCACCATCTATTAGCTGATTATCGCCAATGGGTAATTTCCCAAACCCAAGAGGCATCTTTCGGTCAGGATGATACTCAATTACCGATTCTCAATACTGACTAGTGGATTAGTTGTCAGTAGTAAGGAATAGCTGGCAACTTTTTTATTTGGTGAATTATATAAATAATGACAAATTAGCTAGTCAAGCTGAGTTTGACAAGGGCGGAAGGAATGACGATGTAAAGGTGAAGCACCGTATTGTTGTAGGGCTAACAGATGCTTTTTACTACCATAGCCCTTATTACTCTTTAAATCGTACATGGGATATTTTGCTGCTAGACGTTGTATCAAATCGTCACGCCAAACTTTGGCTACAATACTAGCAGCTGCAATATTGAGCGATCGCTCATCTCCCTTAATAATAGTTTGTTGTGGCATCAGCAGGTTTTTGACTGGCTGATTACCATCCACCAAACACATTGCAGGCTGTACCTTGAGCTTTTGTACAGCCCGCTTCATAGCTAAGATTGTTGCCTGTAAAATGTTGATCTGGTCAATTTCCGCAGTTGCAGCATAACCAATTCGCCAATCTATCGCCAGCGTGCAAATTTGCTGCGCTAGCTGAACCCTACGAGAGTGAGATAGTTTCTTACTATCTTTAATTTCGGCTGTGATGAGTTGAGAAAAAGCACTAGTAGGCAGTATCACAGCCGCCGCAACTACAGGCCCAAAAAGAGCGCCTCGCCCTACTTCATCTACCCCTGCTATCAACCCTGGAATATTTGATAACGCAGGGGAAAATTCTAGCCAACTAGTTGTTTCTAAGGCTATTGGTAACTGTAGAGTGTAGGCAGTTTGCCCCCTCTTCACCATAATGTTGACTCACACCAATGCAGAACATTTAACAGGTCAGCGATACCAATTTAAAATTCAACAATAAAAGACTTCAGAATCAGAAATATTGCCAATTTTCTTGTAGTAAAAGCCTAACAGCCCTTCCTATATTCCGGGCGGGCTGTTAAGCCCACCCCACAAAATAAACTATTTATTTTTTGGAATTTTTTCAGAAAACTGAATTTTTTAGGTTTTTTTGACTTTGAATCTGTTGTTGAATTTTCACTCAATCGGTATTAACTATCATCACCCGCATCTGAGTCAGCCGCAGAGGAACGACGACGACGGCGACGGCTAGCTGTAGTAATACTATTGGTTTCGGAATCTTCAGTAGTTGCTGTGACCTTTATTGGTTCAGTTACCGTTGTTGGCACAAATTTCGGTTCCAGTTTTACTTTTGGTGTCCCAACTTCAATACTGGGTGTGACTGTAGCTACTGGTTCTGGAGTAGCTTCATCTGATTCAGTTGCTGTTTGTCCAGGCTGAATAATGTTAATAATCACCGCTTTCGGATTTTTTACTTCCTGCTCTAATTTAATGAGCGGAGAAACCCCCATCAAAGCAAATATATCTTGCTCTTCTGGAGTCATTTCTACAGTTTTAATCTCCGGTGGTTCTACCACTGGCTTAACTGGCTCGGTTTTGATGACTTTAGTCCGTTCTCCTCTATCAGTCCAACTGGACTTACCCAAATTAGGTGTAGGTAACTCTGGCGCAGTGCCTAAATCCACATCTGTATCTAAATCTAGGTCTGGCTCACCAATAAAACCTATGGGATTACCATTAATTCTTGGCTCATCTTTGCCATTTGGGGTATTGATACCAATTCGGCTGCGACGGGTACGGGCGCGGCGTTTGTTATGGTCGTTTAGCTCTTGGTAGCTGGGATGATTAATTAAATTTAGAGAACCCAAATCAGAGTCATTTTCAAATCCATCACCAAAGCCATCGTAGGTTTCCCGTGGTTCGGTAATGCGTGCAGTCGGTAAACGTGGTTCTCTTGTAGGTAGAGATACAAAGCGTTCTGGTACTTCTACTGGTGCTGGTGTGGGTAAGCGGCTTTCGCTTTCCCCTGGTAAGCGGACGGTATGTCCTAAGCCGCCACAGGTGGGACAGCTATCACCAAACAACTCGTAAATATTTTGACCTTGGCGTTTGCGGGTTAGTTCTACTAAACCTAGTTCTGTGAGTTGGGCAATTTGCGGACGGGCTTTATCTGCACGCAGTGCTTTGTTGAAATGTTCGAGGACTTGTAACTGGTCACGGCGCGATTCCATATCGATGAAATCAACGACTATTACCCCGGCAATATTCCTCAGACGTAGCTGGCGGGCAATTTCTGTGGCGGCTTCGCAGTTTGTCCACAAAACTGTTTCTCTGGCTGTTGCCGATCGCGTGAATGAACCAGAGTTAACATCTATGACAGTGAGTGCTTCTGTTGGTTCAATTATGATATAGCCGCCGGAAGGTAGGTCTACCCTGGGTTTTAGGGCTTCGCGAATTGCTGCATTGATGCGAAAATACTCTAAGATGGGAGAGCGATCGCGGTGATGGTCAATTAACAGTCCTTGCGGTGTCTGTCCACCACTCCAGTTTTGGAGATACTGCTTGACTCGCTTCAGACCTGTACTAGAATCAACCACAATTCGATTCACATCCGCGCCATACATATCACGTAATACGCGCTGAATAAAGTCATCGTCGCGGTTGAGTAGGGCTGGCGCACGGGTTGACTGTGCCTCTTGCTGAATGGCTTCCCATTGCTTTTGCAGCACTTCCAAATCTTCAATAATTGCTTCTTCTGGCTTGCCTTCTGCTTCTGTACGCACCAACAAACCCATACCAGCAGGCTTAATCAAAATTGCTAACGCCCGTAAGCGGTTCCGCTCACTTTCACTCTTAATCCGCCGTGATAAATTTACACCCCTACCATAGGGCATTAATACCACATAACGTCCGGGCATTGTGATATTACCTGTGAGCCTTGGGCCTTTTGTTCCCGTTGGCTCTTTCATCACCTGCACCAACACTTTTTGTTGTGGTGCTAATAACTCTGTAATTGCTGCGGCTGTCCGCTTGAGCCGTAAAGGGCCTAAGTCCGTTACATGAATAAAACCGTTACGTTCTGGATCGCCAATATTCACAAAAGCGGCATCAATACCAGGTAATACGTTTTCTACTGCACCCAAGTAGATGTCACCGATTTGATGATGGCCTGTGGCTACAACGAGTTCTTGTATTTGATCTTCCGAAAATACAGCAGCGATTTGATGCTGCTCCGCGATAATAATTTGTTTTGGCATTCAATTTCCTCAAAAATCGGCAGTATCAACAGGCTTGGAGGTTTGTATCCCTCTCGCCCCTGCCAGCCTCCAAAGACACTGCTGGTAATAAAAATTGTGAAGTTGCGCTTCAAAATAAAAAGCTATTGACTAGAAAAATGCGTTGATACGCCTGATTATTCCAGAACGGCTGCATATTGTCTAAGCAAATAAATCAACCGTCCGTGGTTGATTTCTGATGTGATACCTTCACCATCTAGGGATTAGGCATTCAGCAGTGGTTTTCAAAGCATGGTGGTAGAGAAGCCGACGGAGCCTGCTGTTAATCACTAGTTCACAAGATAGCTATAAAGAGAGAGTTTTTTTAATCTGCCTTAGTTTGTCTGGGATAAAATCCTAGAAGTTACACTCTAATATCTTTACTTTTGCTCCCTGATTATCAGGGTAGTAGTGAACTAGTTTGTTCAATGCAGCGCCAGAAAATTTCTCTTGACCCCATTCTAACGCAACCTTGCCAAAAATCAATTCCCACGATGTACCACAAGAGAGTAACTACTAGCAAGTTACTCTTTTGGGATTATACCGCTAAAATTAGTTGATTGCGATGAATGTGCAGAAGATGAAATTCTTCTTTACCAGCAACTGCTTCTAGCATAGATAGAATTTGTTCGGGACGCAACAGTACACCGTCGAGGCGACAGCTACCCACATAACGCAAAATGGCTGTAGAATCAGCTTCGCTGTTATGGGTTGAGACTAATTCCAACTCAAACAAACGTGAGCGCAGATTTATTATTTGGCTTTTACCAGATTTGGTTGTCTGTTCATAGAGAATTTCGTCTGTTGCTAGAATTGCTTCTATCCAGTTGTGCCATTGTATAGATGTCACTTCCCCTGCAACTGCTACTTTAATTACATACTCTGCCTTGTCTAGTATTTGGTTCGCGGCTGGGGATTTTAAATCTATCTGTTCCACACCATATATAGGTATGTCTTTGGGTAGTTCCGCAGTCAGTTTCTGCCTCAACACATCTATTTCTACTGGCATAGTTAATTCAAAATCCACTATCTCCCCACTGCTAGTAGCTCCCAAAGCTAAGGCGCTGGCTACAGCAATGCGGGGATTAGGATGAAAACCTCCAGTATAGGCTACTGGTAAACTTGCCCTTCTTACCACCCGGTCGAATAGACGCATTAAATCCAAGTGGCTAACTAAAGCCATGTCTCCTTGTTTACCGAACCAAACTCTTAGGCGTTGAGTTTTGGTAGTGTTAGGAACAAATTCACCTGCGAATTGAGGAATTGCTGGCGGTTCAATGACGATATTGTGTCCAAAATCATTGCCACATACGCCACAATGCGAACAACCTTCAAAAGAGCAGTCGGGGACAATTGCCGCTTCTAGAGCGCGTTGTAAGTCCTCTTGGAGCCACTTTTTATCGATGCCTGTATCTATATGATCCCAGGGGAGAGGAATGTTGAGTGATGAGTTGGCAGTTGGGAGTGGGGAGTTGGCAGTTGGGATTTCTTCTCCCCTGCTCCCTGCCCCATGCCCCCCTGCCTCCTCTGCGTGGAACAAATTCCACTCGCCGTTTTCTACTTGGCGATATTTCCAATCTAAACCGGCTTCGGCGATCGCACTTCCCCAGGCATTGAAAGCTTTATCTAAGCTGTCGTACCATGAGTCCATGCCTGCGCCTAGTTCCCAGGCTCTACGCAATACTTTACCTAATGAGCGATCGCCTCTACCAATGAAGTCTTCCATTGCCGAGATGCGGACATCGGTGAAGTTGACTTTTACCCCGCGTATCCGGCGGAATGCTTGACGCAGTAGGTTTTGCTTACGTTCAAATTCTGCCGTAGCTACAGAGTGCCATTGAAATGGGGTATGAGGTTTGGGTGTGAAGTTGGAAATTGTAATGTTGAAATTTAGGGGTCTTCTGCCTTTGGCTCTACATTCCCGTTGTAACCAACTTACCGTTTCTGCAATCCCTAAAACATCGGCATCTGTTTCTCCTGGTAAGCCGATCATAAAATATAACTTGATTTTGTCCCAGCCTTGTTCCCAAGCTGTCTTTACACCTCTTAATAATTCTTCGTTGGTTAATCCTTTGTTGACTATATCTCGCATCCTTTGAGTACCGGCTTCTGGGGCAAAGGTAATGCTGCCTTGCCTTGTACCGCCCAGGATGTTGGCGATATTCTCATCAAATCTATCTACTCTCTGACTGGGGAGAGATAAGGAAATATTTTCATTTCTTAATCTATTCTTAATTTCCATCCCTACTGCTGGCAGGGATAGATAATCAGAACAACTCAGGGACAATAAGGAAAACTCATTATAACCAGTCGCCCGCATTCCCTGCTCGATGGCATCTACTACTTTCTCTGGTTCTACATCCCTCGCAGGACGAGTGAGCATTCCTGGTTGACAGAAGCGACAGCCACGAGTACAGCCACGTCGAATTTCTATTGTCAAGCGATCGTGTACAGTTTCTACGTATGGCACTAGCCCAATGGAATAGGCGGGTATGGGAGTAGCGACTCGCCGCAAAATTCGTTTGGGTACATCTGGGCGTAGAGGTTCTACAGCACCGCTTGCTGTCATCTGGTAAAACTGCGGCACATACACGCCTGGTATTTGTGCCAAGTCTTGGAGTAAATCTTGGCGACTCAATCGGGCTTTTTTACCCTCTTCTAATATCAAGCCAATTTCTGGTAAGAGTTCTTCACCATCTCCCAAGGCGAAAAAGTCGAAGAAGTCGGCGTAAGGTTCAGGATTTGATGTTGCTGTTTGTCCCCCAGCAAAAATTAAGGGGTAATTCCCTTGCAAGCGTTCTTGCCAAGTTAGGGGTATTCCCGCTAAATCCAACATTTCGAGAATGTTGGTAGCTCCCAATTCGTAACTGAGACTAAAACCTAAAATATCAAATTCGTCTAGCGATCGCTTGGACTCGACAGCAAATAGGGGAGTATTAGTCGCCCTGAGTTTTGCTGCTAAGTCTGTCCCAGGTAAATAGGCGCGATCGCATAATTGTCGCGGTTGGGCATTCAGGATGTTATATAAGATGATATGCCCCAAATTGGATGCTCCCACCTCATAAACTTCTGGATAAGTTAATACCCAGCGTATGACGGCGGTATCCCAAGGTTTATGTACTGCTAGGCGTTCGTTACCTAAGTAACGCGCCGGCTTAAGAATATCCGGTGTGATTAAGTTTTCAAATGCAATAGCCACTGTGCTAACTTCGAGCTACTTTAATTACAGCTACTCACCTCCAACATTAGCATTGATTAGCTCTTTCAACAGGTTCTACAGCAGCAATTTAGAACTCTTTTACACAGAGTTGCTCTCAAGCCATGTTATTTGTTAACATATCTTAAGAAAACTCTTATATTGCCAACTCTGCTTTGTGTTCAAAAATTTCAAAAACGCCGTCGAGTTGGGTTAATTCAAAAATAATCCTGATAGCTGGGGTAACAGAGTAAAGTTGAAAACCCTTACCCAAGTTTTGAGCTAGTTTTAGCGCAGATACCAAAGCCATCAGTCCACAACTGTCTAAGGATTCAACATCGGCTAAATCCACATACAGGCTTGAGACATCCTCCTGTGCAAGAGTCGTAGTTAAGTCTCGTTCAAATTCCAAAGCATTAGTCGCATTCAGGCAACCATAAGGACGAATCACCTGAATATTCGGACTCTTCAGTACTGCTTGCATACAAAATCCTAATTAGAGTTACTGAATTGTGAAGCTTGAATTTATTTGAACATAAACTTTTTACTCTGACATCGACCATATGTCCTAACTCTCTTTGCTGAATCTTTATGTTTTTCGTGGGTATGTTTAAAGATTGTCCGAACTTCTTACGCAATTGTGTCCATATATACTTTTTTTTCATGAAGCTTAAAAAAGAATCATCATAACAAGCCCCGCAAAGAGAACCATTTTTAAAGATTCTGCCAGAAAGCTCCTATCATTTGTCAGAACAAGTTATTGAGCTATCTGTTAAGTAGCTATTTAACTGCTGAAATCATCATGGATCTTCATTTTGCACCAGGGGTGAAGACAGGAAGTATCTACTTAGTCAAAATGTGATCTAAATCACAAATTCACTAGCATTTGGATCACATTTTATACTTAACTCTATCTTAGATAATTGACTATTACTGAAAGTGGGTTCATACACCTATGAGAACTAGATATGCAATTCGGCAATTGGTAGAAAAAGCTTTGGACATTAAAAAGTTAACTCCAGAGATAGAGGACGAAATTAATTCTGAGTTAACTGCAATGGGTCACATCTCTGACGTTGACTACGAAGCTTTAGAATTGTTGATGGCAGAGATGGATGCTGGACGTATTCAGCTAGTCCCTAGCTTTGGCTTGGGATACTAAAATCTGCTCGTTTTTGTAGCGGTTTCCTCTATAAAAACTTAATTTTTGCAACAATTAGTAACATTAAGATTCATAAAATTTTACATTTTTGGCAACAATCAAGCTTCAATCACAAGCAAAGTGTAATTACTCATAAATGGCTGTGGTGATTTAGCTCCCTAGTGTGGCGTAAACTGTGCTAATGAGCATCCACTATTTCCTTAGTCATAAGCCATCATGCAGTTTGCCAAACGTTTAGAAAAAATCCCTCCTTATTTGTTCGCTGAGATTAACCGTAAACGGGAAGCACTTATCGCCCAAGGAGTTGACATCATTAATATAGGAGTAGGTGATCCTGATAAACCAACACCTGCTCATATTATCCAGGCGTTGCATGAGGCCATTGAAGACCCTTCTACCCACAACTATCCACCCTATGAAGGTACGCAAGAATTTCGCGAAGCAGCCGTTAAGTGGATGAAAAGGCGGTTTGGGGTGGATGGTTTAAATCCAAATACAGAAGTTATCTCATCTATTGGTTCCAAAGAAGCAATACACAATACTTTTTTGGCGTTTGTAGAAGCAGGCGACTACACATTGATACCAGATCCTGGTTATCCTGTGTATCGCTCTTCCACAATTTTTGCTGGGGGCGAACCTTTTGTGATGCCGCTTAAGGCAGAAAATAAATTTTTACCCGATTTGAATGTAATACCTGAAGAAGTCGCCCGTAAAGCTAAATTATTATGGATTAATTACCCCAACAATCCCACTGGGGCTATAGCAACGCTAGAATTTTTTGAGGAATTAGTTGCTTTTTGTCAGCAATATAATATTTTGTTATGCCATGACCATGCTTATTCGGAAATGGCATACGATGGCTACAAACCGCCTAGTATTTTGCAAATTCCTGGTGCAAAGGAGATTGCCATTGAGTTCCACAGTTTGTCAAAATCCTATAACATGACAGGCTGGCGAATTGGCTTTGCAGTGGGAAATGCCCATGCTATTAAGGGATTGAGTCAAGTAAAAACGAATATTGATTCTGGCGTATTTAAAGCAATTCAAAAAGCAGCGATCGCAGCCTACGCCACCGATGAAGTAGAACTACAAGCCGTGATGTCAGTTTACCAAAATCGCCGCGACATCATCGTGAAAGGGTTGCAATCTTTAGGATGGCCTATCGAACCGCCAAAAGCAACGCTTTACGTATGGGTTCCCGTACCTCCTGACTACACCTCAACAGAATTTGCAAATCTACTACTAGATAAATGTAGTATCGTCGTTCCCCCAGGTATTGGCTACGGTGCATCAGGAGAAGGTTATTTTAGAATAGCCCTCACCATATCCGACGAACGTTTACATGAAGCCATTCAACGAATGCGCGATGCGGGAATTAGGTTTAGTTAGTTGACAGTTGACAGTTGACAGTTGACAGTTGACAGGTGACAGGTGACAGGTGACAGGTGACAGGTGACAGGTGACAGGTGACAGGTGACAGGTGACAGGTGACAGTTGACAGTTATTATTCTTCCTCATCTCCCTCATCTCCCTCATCTTCCTCATCTCCCCCCACTCCCTCATCTCCCTCATCTCCCTACTCTTCCTGATACGCTTGCCAAACTTGCCCAATAAACTGATGTAGCTGCTGTTTAGCTGCTGGGTCTGGTTCTGATTTGGGTTCCTTAACTAAAATCTGGCTGAGAAGGGTGATAACTTCTGTATCTAGAGCATGGCGAAATAGGTGAATAGGCCACAGTAGGTCAGAACCATCCCTCAAATCAGTTATGATTGGCTCTTCTTCGGTGTGAGTAACTAGCAGTAAGGGGCGTACCCAGCATAATTGACGGGAAACCACAACTTGAATCACTTCTGCATACAAATTCCGCTCACCATGCTCTAAAGACACAATTTGTCCTGGTTGAAAGTCGAGACTCATGTCCTTAAATTTGCAGATTGGTTCTCTCTTTATTTTATAAAGTGAAGATGAGGTATTATGATAAAAATATACTGCAAAACTCTTGCAGTATGGGCGGTAATCTGGTTTTGCCGAAACCCAAATAATGGCAAGAAACTTTTTCATGCCATAGACTTATGTTGAAAATGTTATAAAATAAGTAAAGAACTGTTAAGCGATCGCCTAACAGATGATCTGTTGTAGTAAATCTCAAAACTAAGAGCAAGAGCTGTGTCAGTCGAAACCATTGAGAAGCGTTCCACATCCCGCAAGCTCGCGCCTCGGTATCGCGTTTTGCTCCATAACGACAACTACAACTCTATGGAGTATGTGGTGCAAGTGCTAATGACCACCGTGCCGAGCCTTACCCAACCCCAAGCAGTTAGCATCATGATGGAAGCCCATACCAATGGGTTAGCCTTAGTAATTACCTGCGCTCAAGAACACGCAGAATTTTACTGCGAAACCCTCAAAACTCACGGTCTAAGTAGCACAATAGAACCTGATGAATAAGCCAGTGAGCTTTTAAGTTACCACTCATAAGGTTTGCTGACAGTTGACGGTTAAATGTTAACTGTCAACAACCAATCAAAGAAGATGTACAAATTAGATAGATTTGAGATACTAGCCCAGCGTCCTGCCCCCATTAGGCTGGGTTATTTTATATTCGCTTTATTATTATTATGGTTGCCCTTGGCTGCACCAATTTACTTATTAGTACGTGATGCTAATTTAGCCAGTATCTTGACAATAGTATTGTTATATGCAAATTTTATTTTTCTGCTCAGACTATGGGGGAAGAAAGTCTATCAGCAACCGCACATACTTTGGCATTATGGCTTACAGTTCACAAGGCGTAACGGTGTAGAACTGCTGTGTGGCTTCGCCTTGGGGTTGGTTAACATTCTTATTTTATTTGGGATAGAAGGTGCTTTGGGTTGGCTAATATGGCAACAACCCACAATCTTTATACTCAAGATAATTTTAGAAGGCTTTTTCGTCGGTTTAGGTGTGGGGTTTGCAGAAGAATTATTATTTCGCGGTTGGTTGTTGAATGAGTTGGAACGAGATTACAGTCCTACCTGGGCATTATGGATAGATGCAGTTGCCTTTGCCGCATTGCACTTTATTAAACCATTAGAAGCGATTATTCATACCCTACCCCAATTTCCAGCTTTGGTATTGTTAGGGTTAACGCAGGTATGGGGTAAGCGCTGGCGTAGGGGACGTTTGGGTTTACCAATTGGCTTACATGGTGGCTTAGTGTGGGGTTATTACATAATTAATGTGGGAGGATTAATTCAATATTCTGGACAAGTTCCTGACTGGGTGACAGGAGTGAATAATAATCCTTTGCAAGGAGTAATGGGGGTAATGTTAATGGCTGTGCTTGCATTGTGGATGCAAAAACAGAGTCTGAAAGTACCTCGTTAACGAACCTTTTTCAAAAACGTTACAAATAAAACAAAATAAAAAAATCGCTTGCACAACTATCCAACAATAGCATCAATTTCGTTCAAAATTCTGACATCTGCATCAATATCAAACTTTCTGGCGAAGTGTGCTGATGAAGCATGAATTTTCGGCAAATCTTTCACCATTAGCGTTTTTGGGTGCTTATCTCCTGTTGACCAATCTATATAGCGCCAGTTATTTCTACAGACTTTCAAGTGAGGAGCGTTACAAAATATTGTATGGTAGTAAGATTCCTCTGGAGAGATTAATTTACGGTAGTGTGAGGCTAAGGTAGGTTTTGTACTATGAAATTCTATTAAATATTCTGCGGCTTGGCGATTAGCGCAAAACCAGTGTTCTCCACCAAAACAACGCAGGTTTTCTGAAAAGGGAAGAAAAGGTTTTGTTAATGATGGATGTTGGAATCTAATTCGTTTCTTAATTAAGCGTAGTTTTCTATCTACGAATGGAAACCAAAATCCTATAGAACAGTAACGTTCATAGTATGTTTCCTCCCAGCCTATCTTTTTGACTTTGTAAATTAATTGCTCATGTTTAATATGAACATCATATGGGCTTGTAGCGAGGTCTTGCAATATTTGGTTGGCAGGCTTTATCGGGTAATCTGCTCCACTAAGCAATATAAACCAATCTGGAGAAACTGGTTTTTCATACATTAGCTTCAGTCCCCGTAACATTGCTTCGACTACAGAAAATTTCCCCCAACTTGTCTTGATGTGAGGACGTACAAGCGAAACATTCTTTGGTAGATCATCTACAGGAAGGTCACTTTTTGAAAAATCGTGATGACAAACAATCTGTGGATGCTCGAACATCTGATTGAGTCTGGTGACTAGCCTAATAGTCTGATGTGGCTTGTTATGAGTAAGTATTATGAAGCCAACTGTTGGAGTCATGATTACCTAATTAAATAATCAGTGTGATGTATAAAGCAATGAACATCCAGAATATTAAAAGTAGCAACCATATTTTATAAATAACTTGGCTTTTTAGAGATTAATGTGTAGGTAGATTAACTTTATTTCTCAACATAATTAATAGTAAAAATTCATTTTTAATCTATTTATAAATCTATTTTGTCCTTGTTAATTGATGTAATGAATTTCTTTTCGCACAAAGAGACGAATAATATATGTTTAGTTTTATAACATACAAATATTTTAAATAAATATACCTGAAGTTATATAGTTTTAGTTTATAAAGTGAAGTTTATTATGAAATAAATTAGTAAATTAATTTACTTTTCAATCAATATTCTAAAAATAGAATTGTTATTAAATAGGAAATATCCTTATAAAGAAGTATTAAAAATTCCTGGCGATCGCTATATACTTGCTGACCGCCATTGCTCAATTTGTTGCCGCACAGATTGGGCAGAAATATGTAAAGCTTTTATTTCACTTTCACTAAGATTTAACTCTAAAATAGTCTCAATTCCGCTTAATCCCAACCTGCAAGGAACACCAATCACCACATCATCTAAACCATATTCACCTTGCAGATATGCAGCTACAGGTAATAGGCGCGACTGATTCAATAAAATGGCTTCTACCATCGCACTTGTAGCCGATGCAGGGGCAAAAAATGCACCGCCAGTCTGAATTAACTTGACAATTTCCGCGCCGCCGTTACGGGTTCTTTCTACCAAGCGTTCGATTGTGGCTGCATCTAACAATTCTGTAATGGGGACACCGTTAACTGTGGCGTAACCAGACAAGGGAACCATCAAATCTCCGTGGCTTCCCAATACCATCGCCTTGACATCCGCAGGTAATACTCCTAATTCTAAAGCAATAAAAGTTGCAAACCTAGCTGAGTCTAACACCCCAGACATACCCATGATGCGATCGCGCTTAATACCTGTAGCTTGCCAAGCTAAATAAGTCATCACATCTAGGGGATTGGTAACTACGATAAAAATAGCATGGGGAGAGTAGGCGATCGCTTGCTTTGCTGCTTCCACAACAATTTTGGCATTAACCTTCAGCAAATCATCCCGACTCATTCCTGGCTTGCGAGGAAACCCGGCTGTAATCACCACAATTTGCGAATTGGATGTGTCAGCATAATTATTTGTGCCGATAATCTGACGATTATGCAGTTCCAAACCCCTAGCTTCTAATAAATCTAGTGCTAATCCTTGAGGCATACCCTCAACAATATCTAATAGCACCACATCAGCCAGATTTTTTTCAGCAATTCTTTGAGCTAAAGTGCTACCAACCCTACCAGCACCGATAATAGCGACACGGGGTAGAGGACGAGGAATTGGGGAGTCAAGGGGAGTAGACATAATTTGGGTAGAACTGCATCTTCACACCCACCTTAACAACTCAGATTCACTTGTGATTTGTAATTCGTAATTTGTAATTCATGATGGTGTGAGTCAGCTAGAACTGTTACCCCACTCCCCACTCCCTATTCCCCACTTTAAAATGATTCAAGTTGATCCAACCGTAACCAAATATTTGGTGTTGGTACTTGTCCAAACATTACCAGCGCGTAATCACCTTTGATATCTACAACTTCACCCTTAGTTTCAAACAAGTAAGCGGGAAAGCGAGTATCACTAGCTTTTGCTTCTATACTATTTTCCAACTTCTCGCGGACAGCGCGAACCATATCTCCTTTTTTGACTGGCATAAGTCCCCTTTATTTTTTTACATTGCTTCATAGAGGATTTTAGCTTGCAGCCGAGTACAAAAGTTCATCTGACTTGGGGTTCAATAACTATCAATACTTTCAATAGAAACAATCAACTTTCCCCTACACCCCTACACCCCTATCTTTGACACTTTAGGCAAAAATGACTGGATCTTCCACCTAACTTAATGCGTTGAATGACATCGCCACAAACTCTACATGGTTCTCCCGCACGGTTGTATACCCAGGCGACACCACCATAATTACCGTTAACTCCCTTAACATTGAGAAAATTACTAAAAGTTGTACCTCCAGCCTCAATACTGGTTTCTAGCACTTGAATAATCGCTTTTCGCAACAGTTCAACTTGCTGTGGCTTGACATCTGTACACAAAGTTTCTGGTAACACACCGCTTTTAAACAGTGCTTCATCAGCGTAGATATTACCTAACCCCGCTACAACCGACTGATCTAATAACGCTGTTTTGATAGGACGACGACGATTATGCAGCTTATCAGCCAGATATTCAACAGTAAACTCAGGTGAAAAGGGGTCTACGGCAAGTTTACCTAAACCAGTAATCACGCTTTCAACAGCCATTCCTGGGGGAACCCACCACATTTGACCGAAAGTTCGCTGGTCAACAAACCGCAATTCCTGCTGATCCTCAAAAAATATTCTCACCCTTGTGTGTTTGTGTAAAGGTTCCCCTTGGTTTAGCCAGAGTAATTGACCAGTCATCCTCAGATGCACACCCAGCCAACCGACGGCGGGAGACAGTTCAGCCAGGAGATACTTACCGCGACGATGCCAAGAATTAATAGGACTTCCAGTAATACCGTTAACAAATTCACCCACAGAAAAAGGGTGGGCAATGGTGCGATGAAGCAACACATCTCCACCCGTAATTTTTTGGTTCAGGGTCAGTTGATTTAAACCCCGTCGGACTGTTTCAACTTCAGGCAATTCAGGCATTTAAGCTGATTAAGCAAGCAATGGGAATATTTTGGGGAAATCAAAAACGAGAAAGGGTATAAACACCCTAAATTTTGGTTGCACTACTCCCAGGAAACCGTAAATACCCGCATGGCGGTCTTCAGACGGTAGGGTAGGCTGGGATGAAGAATGAAAATTGATAATTTCATACTTCGTATCTAGAATTTGACCCTTCTCTTCATCATGCCATTAAATAATCCCTTTGCAGCTGGGCTACCTATTTTTTAGCAGCCTTAGCTTTAGGTGCTTCAACTTCGATTAATTCATCTACTGCAAAGTTGTTGGTGTTGATGCCAGCGTAGTTGACCTTATCAAAGCGGACAATTACTGGGTATTTGATGCCACTTTGGTCAACAGAAGCCACAGTTCCGACATCTTGGAACCAGTAGGATTCTGGGCGGAGAACACGTACTTTAGAACCACGTTGAACCATGATTATCTTCCCTTTTAGTTATCAATCGCCAAATATATAGGGCTATTTGTTTTCACTCTACATCTTGAAGGTCATTACTAGAGGTTTTGTTAAGTTATTTGTCATTAGTCATTGGTCATTGGTCATTGGTCATTAGTTTTTCTCCCCCATCTCCCCCATCTCCCTCATCTCCCCCAGTCCCCAGTCCCCAATAGGGGGTCACACCCCCCTTGACGGAGATTCAACGATCGCATAACTTCGTTCGCAAATACATTCTTTAGAAAAAAATTATGTTTTGCTTAAAACAAACACGCTACCCTCGTTACCCCTGCCAATCCGCAAATCTTGATCTAGGTAGGTGATATCTAGCCATCCCTGTTGAGTATCACCTTTTATAGGTACATCTAGGGCTGTGAATTTTTTACCGGCTTCAATTTGTTGGATAAAATCTTCAGGGGAACTGTACCCAATTAATCGTTGTACCCCGACGATGGAACGTTTAAATGTTACTTGGACTCGTCGTTCGGAAACTGGCACAAATTTAGCAGCTACACTAACTAATCCTTCGAGATAAGGTAAGCCGTAAATCTCTGCTATGTTGTAAACGCTGGTAGTTTCTACCCGAATACATTGATAAATTTGTCCCAGTTTATATACGGGAACACGATCTAGGTTCAAAAGAGCTTTACTTGTGGTATAAAGTAATCGCCAATTGCCTTCTAGTAAGTCGGCGGCTTCTACAGGACGCGCTGTAGGATTGAGGCCTTCTAATGTGGCGATCGCTTCTGAGATAGACTGTTTTTGCTGTTCACTGGCTAACAAACCACGATTTGTACCAGCGATCGCATTTAATAAAGCTGTTTTTTCTGACATCACCCATTCCCTCAATAATCATCACAATTAAACTCACATTAAGTTGATATTAATGTCCTATATATGGAGGTAGAAAATAACTCAGAATCTATTCCTAATTGGTTTATCTTTATTAAAGAAATTATTTTTATCAACTTGCGGATTTATTTGCCTAAGAGTTGAAGAAATAACTAAATTCTCCCGTCTCAAGTGATAGACTGCTTAATGTCTAGTTACAATAAGATTTTTCTGCATTCATCGATATGTTGAACTCTCCTTTACGTGAAGAACCTCGTAATCAACGCGCTGCTGTCATCCCCCTAAAGCAAGAATCTTCTCTATTAGATTGGTTGCAAGCTAATAATCGTCTGATTGCCCGTGACGTTCATGAACCTGACTTTTCTGATGAAGAAGAGGAAATTTCCGAGTTCCTTGGCGGCGAAGATGGCATAGACTACTTGGATGATGATGATGACGATATCACCATAGATGAAGATTAGTCTTTTGAGACAGGGATTTTGTAACACAAAGTCCTTATAATTCAATGTATTTCAGTGTGGAGTGAAGGGAAACATTTGTGGACGCTAAACTATCGCCTAATCAAGGATTAAACATTTCTGGTATAGGTCTAGCTTCTTCCCTAGCCGCCGGGCTAGGCATAGTAGCTATAATTTTGGATTGGTTGGCAAACAGAACACCTTGGCAAAGTACATCACTTACCTTGCCATTGTTACTGTGTGCTATCACCTCAGCAGTGGCAGGTTACTTTGTTATACCTGTACTGCAAGCCCTCAAAACTGGGCAAATCATTCGCGAAGATGGCCCCCAAGCCCATTTGAAAAAAGCCGGTACTCCCACAATGGGCGGGATATTTTTTATTCCCGTAGCTGTGGTAGCTGCTTGTATATTGTCTAACTTTGCTACAGAAGTCCTCGCTGTATCCGCCCTCACCCTCAGCTATGGGTTGATTGGTTGGATTGACGATTGGCAAATTCTCCGCCGTAAATCAAACAAGGGAATCTCCCCTCGGATGAAACTGGCTTTACAAATCGGTTTCGCGGCTGCCTTCTGTTTATGGTTAATTTTTAATCAACCTGCTAATATTACGAGTATTGCTTTACCCTGGGTGAGCTTTGCCATACCCTTGGGTTTATTATTCTGGCCTTTGGCTGGCTTTGTCCTCGTGGCAGAGAGTAATGCAACTAATTTAACTGATGGTATTGATGGTTTGGCTGGCGGAACTGTAGCGATCGCCTTACTCGCATTAGGTGCTATAGTTGCCCCAACAGCCCCCGGATTAATGATTTTCTGTGCAGCCTTAAGCGGTAGTTGCTTGGGTTTCTTAGCCCACAACCGCAACCCAGCTAGAGTATTCATGGGTGATACAGGTTCCCTCGCCTTGGGCGGTGCTTTAGCGGCTGTGGCTTTGTTGACTAACAGTTTGGTAGCCTTGTTTATCCTCAGTGGTATTTTCTTTGTAGAAACCCTGTCTGTGATGGCACAGGTAACTTACTACAAAGCAACTAAAGGCCCCGATGGTAAAGGTAAGCGTTTATTCAAAATGGCTCCCTTACACCACCACCTAGAATTATCAGGCTGGTCAGAATTGCAAGTAGTGGGTACATTTTATGCGATCGCTGCCATCTTAGCTGGTTTTTGTTTGGCGATCGCCTCCGGTGGGGCGTAGCCCATCGCACCATTCTAAAGTATTCCTAAAAATTTATCATCAACAAAAAACAACCCCCTGCGTATACAGAGGGTTGTTTTTTTAGTGCTGAGTAGAAAGTAGGGACTGGGGACTGGGGACTGGGGACAAGGAATAATTAATTACTCCCTCATCTCCCGGTTGGTGAGCGTAGTCGAACCACATCTCCCTCATCTTGCACATCCAAACGGAATATATCTGATGAATGTTGTAGTTATAGAAGCACTAAACTAACTACTACATTTAATTAGAAAGCAATGAAGAACCGAATTTCCTCAATATTTCTAGCCGGACTGGCTACAACTTTAACGCTGAGTGATCCCAGCAGCGCTAACACAGCAAGCCAAGCTGTTAATAAAAATAATATTTTAATTTCTCAAGGGACAAATAGAGGCGGTGAAGAATTAATTGTTAATGGTACAGAACCATTTTGGAGTATCACAATTAGCCGAAGAGGAATAGTCTACTCTACCCCTGAGTCTCGTCAAAACTTTCCTTATGTTGCACCCATAGCAGCATCAGGACGACCAGCCGATTTAGTTAGGGTTTATCGTTTGAGAGGGAGTAACAACGCAACCAACACACTAGTAATCAGAAAAGGTTCCTGTAGTGATGGTATGTCTGATACCAGATATCCCTACTCCGCCGTATACATTTCCGGTAACAGGGTCTTAGAAGGTTGTGCTAGAGCAAAATAGCATCATTTGTGTTTGCACAGCGTTCAAATCTTACAGCAAGCAGCGATTAGCGCCTGTACCCTGCTGTTTTTGAAATTTGGTAATAGGTCATAGGTAATTGACAAGAAAACTTTACCAATTACCTATTACCCATCACCGTTTTTCAATAGATAACTAGCAAGTTACATCTATCTTTAGAAGTAGTGTTTTTCCCAAAATCTCCGCCATTTTGGCGCTTGACCATTGCAAATAATATGCTATGATCATCTGCGTGATTGAGCAAATAGCCTCTACTACTGGCTTTTTAGCAGGCTTTAGTAGTAATCAGGTTGTGGCTCTGTCTTCAGAAAGTTTGAAGCATCGTATAAGTAGCGGCTAGCTTCCTCCTCTAAACGATGAATCAGATAAGGTTCAATAACGTTACTGTGTCGCAGTGCGGCTAGATACCCGTCCAAATACATCCGCATTTCTTCCGTGCGATAACCGCGATTCCACAACTCGACGAAGGCGTCGGTAATTCGTTGGTAATAGCGGATTGTTTGTGTGTCTTGGAGCATAACTGCTGATTGATCTCTTTGGAATGAGAATTGTAAATGATTCAGGCTGAAATGTGAAGGGTGATTTCTGCTTCAATTTCAGATGCAATTCTGTTTGGTCACTTGTGATGCTTTCTCCAGCAGCTACAATACAGTTAGATTCTATTCCAGAAACTTGTAATTAGTATCAGTCGTTAGGGTATTTTTATACTTTTGGCAAATAATTGCTTAACTAGATGACAAAGATGCGGCCTTTGACTGAATTACAAGCAGGTTTAGGGAAATATAAATCTACTACGTCTTTATGCTGATGCTGTATCAGCACATGGCTTGATTCTAAAGGTTAAATCAATTAGCTAAAACAACTTTAAAGAAAGTATAACAAAAATTTAAGAATAATATCAATTAAAGGCTAGGCAAGGCATAAACTCTACATTTTGCAAACATCAGTTATAAAAAAACGTAAAGGTAAATGCACCTGGAGTAACAAAGACTACAAAACCTTGAGCATGGGCTTGTTACTTTGAAATTCATCGACGCTAAGGGGTCTTGCCGCCGTGGGTTCGGTTTGTATTGAAATCGTTGAGGGGAATCCCCATTTAAGGTCGTTGCTGGGTTGGCACTTGCAACAATTGGAATATCGTGTCCATCAAGCCGCCAGCATATATCAAGCAAGGGAAGCCTTCTTGAGCCATCAGCCAACGCTAGTCATTCTGGATGCTGATTTACCAGATGGCGACGGTATTGAATTTTGCCGTTGGCTGCATCGTCAGCAACAGCCGCTAATTCTCATGTTATCCGCCCGGACTAATGAGGCGGATATCGTTGCTGGTTTGAAAGCAGGAGCTGATGATTACTTGAGCAAACCTTTTGGGATGCAAGAGTTCTTAGCTAGGGTAGAAGCACTAATTCGCCGTAAGCGTACACCTACCGCACCTGCTTATCTGGATTATGGGACGTTGCAAATTGATTTAGTCCAGCGCCGTGTACGATTCCAAGGGGAGTTTATCGACCTCACCCCGCAGGAATTTAGTTTACTGTACGTTTTGGCGCAAGCTGGCGGAGTACCTCTAAGCCGCTCTGAATTGCTGCGTCGCGCTTGGCCTGATGCCATTGATAATCCGCGTACCATTGACACTCATGTTTTATCTTTACGCAAGAAGGTAGAGCTTGATCCGCGTCAACCCAGCCTCATTCAAACTATCCGCAATGTTGGATACCGATTTAACATGGAAATTTTGAATGCTAATCTTCCACAAACGCAAGCAAAGTTAACAAAAGAGAGATTTAGCAATCAACGCTCAACGTTAAGTGGGCAGAGGGTGTAGGGGTTAGAGGAGATGAGGGAATGGGGGGAGATGAGGGAGATGTGGTTCGACTACGCTCACCAACCGGGAGATGAGGGAGTGGGGGAGCAGGGGAGCAGAGGAGCAGAGGAGAAAAACTGACCACTGATCACTGTTAACTGTTAACTGTCAACTGTCAACTGTCAACTGTCAACTGTCAACTAACTTAGTTCCATTCTTCATTGGCTTGGTTTTCGGCCTGCATCAACCTCTGTTGCAAGTCTATCCAGTCAATTTCAGAAGCTGCTTGATTGACTAATAAACATCCTTGGTGGATATACAAAAGCCGATTACAAAACATCTTGGCTAAGTCTAGCTGGCTGTTTACCATCAAAACTGTAGTTTGATGAGTTTGAGTTAGCTGGGTTAAGGCTTGCATGAGGTGGGAGGCTATACCAATATCTAAATTAGAGGTTGGCTCGTCCAACAGGAGGATTTTTGGTTGAATGACTAAAGCACGCGCGATCGCTACGAGCTGTCTCTGTCCTACCGAAAGTTGTAATTCTGTGCGTTCCAACCAATCATGAGGAATTTGCAGTTGTTCTGTCCAATGACTGATTCGCTGCTGAATTGTTTCCTTGGGCAAACCGCGCAAAACTAAAGGATAAGCTAAGGCTTGCTGGACTGTCATCCCTAGCAACTTTGGCTCTTGTAATACTAGTGTCACTACCTGACGTAACTGAGTCACCGGGATTTGGTGATACTCTTGATTTTCTAGAAAAATTTTGCCGCTAGTGGGTTCAGCTAGACGGTTGATTAGACGTAACAGGGAAGTTTTACCAGCGCCAGAGGGGCCGACAATCGCCAAGCGATCGCCAGCAGAAACTGCAAAAGAGATATCCTGCAATATGGGGTATCCCTGAAGCTGGGTTTTCAGCTTGGCGTATAGATTAACTTGTTCTAGCTGTAATTGAGGTGTCATTAGTCATTGGTCATTGGTCATTAGTCATTAGTCCATAGTTTGCTTAAAGGGGAAGGGGGAAGGGGGAAGGGGTAAAAGGGAAAGGCTAAAGACTGTCTTTTCATATCCTCATCTCCCCAATCCCCAGTCCCCAGTCCCTAATACCCCATTCCTACTGCTGTGGCGATCGTCCAAGCATCAACTAAAAGGAGTAATCCTGTAAATCCCAACAAAATTAAATACATCCACGGTTGCGCCAAAGGGCGGACATCTGTGGTGTCTATCCCCGTTTTAGTTTGTACGATATTTACCAAACGGGCAAATCCAGCTACCCGCATTGGGAGCAAGTAAGCTTTGCCATCTTGACTGAGAAAATAATAAACCAGACCGCCTTGACCAGTGGAGCGGGGCTTAATCTGTTTTACTTCTTTCCAAGGTAAAGACCAACCTTTGCGGAAGAATTTAGGAACCCAAGCTGGGTAAGTTACCTGTATTCCTTGCTCATCTACAACTACTCGTTCCGTCAGCACTGCATACAAGCCAACGAAACCGATGCTAATTCCCACCCATAATAAATTGGGGGGTGTCGGTGCTTTTGTCACCTCTGCTAAGAAAGGTAAGGGGACTGTGAGTGCTATGTACAGACTTAATAGGGTAATCCGAATTAAAGGAGATAACCGGAAAACTGAAGTTGAGTTATCGACTAAATTTGCTGTCACGGCTTAATCAGGCTGATAGGCTTTTAAATTTAGTCTAACTGGGAAGTGGGGACTGGGGGCGCTTGTGAAAGCGATCGCCCTCTACAAAGCATCGGGTAAAGGTATGATATTGACAGCCTCCTGTGCGATCGCCGCATAGCTAAAAAAATAAGTTTGGATTAGTAGCAAAATCAGGATTAGCGATCGCCCACGATGGAAAAAGTTTTATTTGTTATTAGTAGTCAGTAGTTTTATGACAGATTCACCTACCCTGGTCGAAAAATATATTGAACAACGAAACCAAGGATACTGGATTAAGGATAGTCGTATCTCTCTTGATTCAGTGGTTTATGCGTTTTTAAATGGTGATTCTCCAGAAAATATTGCTCAAAACTTTCCTTTACTCTCATTAGAGCAAGTTTATGGTGCAATTGCATTTTATCTTGCTAACAAAGAGCAAGTTGATGTTTACCTAAAAGAAGGTGAAGTAGAGTTTAAACAATTACAACATTCTTTAAGAGACAAAAATCCACTTCTCTATCAAAAATTGAAAGCCGCTCAAGCCCAGAAGCAAAGCCAATCATGACAGTAGTTCGATTTCAAGCCGATGCTGATCTTAAGCAAGCGATTTTGACATCCTCCTCAGCCTGAAGGCGTGAGGATTCCAATCTAGTCAAACAGACGAATCGGTATGAACTCTTGGTGGGTTGACGCTTCACAGGATGCTGCTACCTTTACGGTAGACTGACGCTTTCCTCCACGTCCGTTTTGAGTTTCCGAATGTCCTCCGGCAACTTTAATATTAACTGCGGCGTTCACATCCCTATCATGAGTGGATTCGCAGTTTAAGCAAATCCATTCACGAATAGAAAGGTCGAGTTTACCGCCTCTAAATCCGCAGCATGAACAGGTTTGGCTTGTTGGCTCCCATCTACTGATAACAGTGAAGGTACGTCCATATTTTTCGGCTTTACCCTCCAAGAATGTTCTAAACTGTCTCCATCCTAAATCGCTAATTGCTCTGGATAGTTTACGGTTTTTGAGCATTCCTGAGACGTTCAAATCTTCCAAGATAATCGTTTGATTTTCACGGATTAGCTTAGTTGATAGTTTGTGCAAGAAATCGGTTCTAGTGTCCCTGAGTTTGGCTTGTAGTTTAGCTTTGCGTTTACGTGCTACTTCGTACCTTTTTGAACCTCTGGTTTTACGAGATAAGTTTTTACTAAGTCGTCGCAATCTCCCAATACGTTTTTTGAGGGGTTTTGGTGCGTCTACTTTTTCGCCAGTGCTGAGAGTTGCAAAAGTGGTGATGCCCAAGTCTACGCCAACAGCATGATCTATTTTTGGTAGATGCGATGACTGAATCTCTACTACAAAGCTTACAAAATATCGTCCTGCTGCATCTTTAAGAACAGTTACAGATGATGGCTCGGCGGGTAAAGCTCTTGACCAAACGATTTCTACTTGCCCAATTTTGGCAAGGTAGACCGATGCTTGGTAAACCTTAAACCCGCCTTTGCGAAAACGAGCAGACTGAGCAGCACGACGTTTTTTAAACTTGGGAGGTCTGACAGGCTTACCTTTTCGCCCCCCTTTGCATGACTTAAAAAAGTTTTGATATGCCTGCTCTAAATCGTTTAAAGATTGCTGCAAGGGGATGTTTGATACCTCAGATAACCATTCCCTTTCAACTGTTTTCTTAGCTTGAGTGATGAACAGCTTTTGTAAGTCTCCACAGCTTGGCTTTTTGTTACCTGTTTGATATTCAGCCAAGCAATGAGCAAGTGCATCGTTCCACACCACACGAACGCACCCAAACAACTTACTCAATAGCAGTTGTTGGGCATCAGTCGGATAGATTCGGTAACGATAACGTGCCTTCATTTTATAATTCTATCATTTGGTCTACTACTATGAATAAAGAATATAGGCGCGGCAAACACAGTGTTACATCACTTAAATCTCATTTGGTCTTTGTTACCAAATACCGTAAAAAGATATTTGATGCCGAGCGACTAGAAGTGTTGATTCAATCATTCTTTGAAGTGGCAAAGAAGATGGATTTTAGTATTCTTGAGGTTAACGGCGAAGGCGACCATGTTCACCTACTGGTTGAGTATCCACCAAAATATTCTGTATCCCAGCTAGTGAACCACCTCAAGGGTGTATCTTCGAGGATGTACCGGAAACAGTTTGCCGACTCGCCTCACGCAGAACATCTGTGGAGTCCTTCGTATTTTGCTTGTTCTGTGGGAGGAGCGCCGATTGAAGTGTTGAAAGAGTATATTAAGAATCAAAGCCGCCCTCCGCTACACTAAAGGGCGGGGCTTGAATCCCATTCTTTTGGTCAAAAGAGGCAGGGGAGCGGGGAGCAGGGAGCAGGGGGGATGTAGTAACGGATCTTGTACTCCGACCAATTGAGAACGCCCTAGAAGGGCGGGGCTTGATACCCATGTTCCGCTCCGCTTCACGGCTTCGGGACAGG
>DATNQO010000089.1:0-8310 GCA_036704005.1 Leptolyngbyaceae cyanobacterium
ATTATTTTTGCAAGCACAGCAAGACGCAATAAATCAATACAGGGAACTGCTAGGAACTGGAAAAGCCTCCAGTCAAATTACGGAAACTATTCCGGCGGCTTGTCAGGGACGGGTTGACAAGTTAATTGTCGCCCTCGGTCAACAGCAGTGGGGTACTTTTGACTTAGATACCCAAACAGTTCAGTTACATTCCGACGCAGAACCCAACGACGAGGAATTATTAGATTTCGCTGCAACTCAAACTATTTTAAATGGCGGTATTGTCTATGCAGTTGAGTCGGCAAATATGCCAGATAATACACCATTAGCTGCGGTATTTCGCTATTGATGGGTAAGTACGTTTGTAGTAATTACTTTAGCTCTGTTTAATCACTCTGGGACAAGAGAAATAAGAGCCAATTTCCCAATTTTAGACAGCAAGGAGGTGAAGTTATGAACAATAAAAATTTGATTTATAATCTTATAGGGTTATTGAGCATTAGTGCAGTTGGAGGATTATTAATAATCAATAAAACGCCTGCTCAGTCCCCAAATTCACAACATAATATTCATCACCCATCTGCTCAGGTTACTCCTTGCCAACAAGGGATGATGGGTGAGGTAGATCAGCATTTCATCACAATAATGATTCCTCACCATCAGCAAGCAGTGGAGATGGCTAATCTGGCTTTAACGCGTGCTAAACATCCTGAAATCAAAAAACTAGCTCAAGCCATTACAATAGACCAAGCCCGTGAGATTCAACAAATGCGAACTTGGTATCAGGCATGGTATGGCAAAGAAGTGCCTGTTGCATCAATGTCTGGCATGGGAATGATGGGAATGTGTATGCATCATGATATGAGGGGCATGGATGTAGATTTAGAAACCTTGAAAAATGCTCAAGATTTTGATAAGGAATTTATCAGCCAAATGATTCCTCATCACCAAATGGCTGTGATGATGGCACGGATGGTTATTAACAATGGTACACACCCTGAAGTTCGCAATTTAGCTCAGTCCATTATTAAAAATCAAACTGCTGAAATCATACAAATGCGGCAACTTTATCAGGTTTGGTATCAGCCTGTTCCTAGATAAAATCTAAGGAAGACAAAATTATGAGCCTGAAGTACAGAGGCATTCTAATAATCATCTTGATTGTGATTGTTGGTCTGTCTCTATCCAAAACACTAGTGCATATTCTGACCGAAGCATGGTGGTTTGATACTGTTGGTTTTTCCGAAGTATTTTGGACAAGGTTGACCTGGCAAATCCTTATTTGGATTGTCACGTTTGGGTTCTACACCCTGTTTATCTGGAGAAACTATCAGATTGCGATCCACCATACGCGGCATAGTTCCTTTCGCTTGTTTGAAGACAGCGCATTGGCAGACTATGGCGAGAAATTTATCAATTTCCTAGCTTTAGCGTTGATTTTGTTTATTGGGTTTGGTGCAGCAAGTGCTAGTATCCCAATGTGGGAAATTATTCTTAAGTATCTCCATCCTACTAGTTTTGGTAATAGCGATCCGATATTTCAACAAGATATTAGCTTTTATGTCTTCCAGTTACCGCTTTACGAAGCGATTTGGAACTGGTTGTTATTTGCTTTTCTCTGGGGACTCATAGTATCTATTCTCGTTTATTTCCTCAAAGGCAGTTTTACACTACGGCGGCGTAACGGACGAAATACCCTAAATGGCAAAGCGAAAAGCCATTTAAGTTGGCTATTTGCAGCTATCGCCGCATTAGTAGCTGTTGATTTCTGGCTGAAACGTTACAGCCTACTTTACTCAACTAATGGTGTTGTGTATGGTGCTGGTTACACTGATGTCCATGCGCGATTATTTGCTTATTGGGTGACAAGTATCATTGCGTTAGTAGTTGCCGTTCTGTTGCTTCTCTCAATGAGGCGCAGAAGTTATGCTGTACCTATTTTGGGAATTTTACTATTTTTCATAGCTTTCGTGTTACTCAACGGTGTTTATCCTTGGTTTGTACAACAATTCATCGTTGAACCCAACGAATTAACTAAAGAAAAATCCTACATCGCCAACAACATCAAATTCACCCAAAATGCCTATCATTTGCACGATGTACAACGGCAAAAATATACAGCCGTAGCCCAATTAAATCGCCAAGTTTTGCAGTCGAACCAGCCAACCATCCGCAACATTCGCTTATGGGACTATCGCCCGCTTCTGAGTACCTACCGCCAAATTCAGGAGATTCGGCTTTATTACCAATTTCAGAGTGTGGATGTAGACCGCTATACCTTAAATGGCAATTATCAACAGGTAATGCTATCAGGAAGAGAACTAGCTTATTCTCAGTTACCCCAAGAGGCGAAAACTTGGGTTAACCAGCGTTTGAAGTATACTCACGGCTACGGTTTGGTGATGAGTCCAGTTAACCAAGTCACATCGGATGGTTTACCCCAACTGTATATCAAAGATATTCCTCCTGTTTCTGGGGTGAATCAACAGATAAACCAACCAGCAATTTATTATGGGGAAGAAACCGATAACTATATTTTTACTGGGACAAAAACCCAAGAGTTTGACTATCCTTTAGGGGATGGCAATGCTTATACTACTTACAACGGTAAAGGCGGTGTACCCATCCCAACGATGTGGCATAGGTTAGCGTATGCTTACGATTTGGGTAGCCTTCAGATATTAATTTCTAATTACTTTAATCAACAATCACGTATACATTACTACCGCTTGCTTCAGGAAAGGGTGAGTCATGTTGCACCATTTCTGCATTTAGATAGCGATCCTTACTTAGTGCTAATTAATGGTAGATTGCAGTGGATTTTGGATGCGTATACAACGAGCGATCGCTATCCCTATTCGGAACCAGTGGCACACACTCTGAACGCCGCCGAAATTCTGCAAAGCGGAAATATGGAACAGTTTTTACACCGTGATATCAACTATCTCCGCAACTCATTGAAGGTATTAGTTGATGCTTATGACGGCACAATGCAGTTTTTTATAGTTGATGAAACTGATCCCGTACTGCGTACTTACCAAAAGATTTTTCCTCACCTATTTACACCCAACTCTGCAATTCCACCTGAAGTAAAAGCGCATTTTCGCTATCCACAAGACCTATTCAAAATCCAGGCGCAAATGTATCTTGTCTACCACATGAACGACCCAGAATTGTTCTACAACCGGGAAGACTTGTGGCGCTTGCCCATCGAAACCTATGAAGGCAATGAACATATCATGCAGCCTTACTACATGATTATGCGCTTACCAGGAGCAGCGAAGGAAGAATTTATTCAGATTTTACCGTTCACCCCTGCCAACAAAGACAACATGATTGCCTGGATGGCGGCGCGTTCCAATAGTAAGGAGTACGGTAAGTTACTACTGTACGAGTTTCCCAAACAAAAACTTATCTTTGGCCCTCGACAAATTGAAGCGCGAATTGACCAAGAACCGCAAATTTCCCAGCAGTTTACTTTATGGAGTCAAGCAGGTTCTAAAGTAATTCGTGGAGATTTGTTAGTGATTCCGATTGACCAGTCTTTACTCTACGTTGAACCAGTATATTTGCGAGCAGAACAGGGCGAGTTACCGGAACTGAAACGGGTAATCGTTGCCTATGACAAAACTGTGGTGATGGAAGAAACTTTAGAACAATCTCTAGCAGTAATCTTTGGTGGCGTTCAAGAACAGAAGCAAGTACCCAGTCCCATCAAGGGAGAAGTTCCAAACCTGGCTAAATCTGCATTGGCAACTTATCAAAAAGCGCAGGAAGCACTGCGGCAAGGAAATTGGGCTGAGTATGGGCGTTATCAGCAAGAGTTGGAGGATATTTTGCAGAAGTTGAATTAGGATAGTAATACTAATTAAAAAATCATATCTCTCCCTTCCTAGTATTTGAGGAAATCTCATTTCACAAAATACGCCATACGTTGTAACGACTGCAATTTCATTCTCCACCTTTCCTAAGTTTCCTATTTAAATATCCAAGCAGGCTTCGGCGGCATAAATTTGGAAGATATCGCCCAACCTAAGTGCTTCCGCATCCTTGATGTACTTCGTCAACGTGCTGAAATTCCCACTTGGCATGACGATCAGCAGGGTACTGCCACTGTTGTTCTAGCGGCGTTAATCAATGCCCTGAAAATTGTGGGTAAAAAGCTGTCAGAGGTACGAATTGTGTTTGTTGGCTGCGGGGCGGCAAACGTAGCCTGTACCCGACTACTGTTTGCATATGGAGTCACGCCCCAATTGTGCATAGTAATAGATAGCAAGGGCATACTTAACAAAAATCGCACTGATATCAAACAGCGTCAGGATGAATTTGCCGATAAGTGGAAGTTGTGCCAAATCACCAATATAGAACAGCGTTTTGGTGGTATTGCGGAAGCTATGCAGAATGCAGATGTAGCGATCGCATTCTCCAAACCAGAACCGAACACCATTCAAAAAGAATGGGTGAAAACAATGGCATCTGATGCTATTGTCTTTGCCTGTGCAAATCCAACTCCGGAAATTTGGCCTTGGGAAGCTAAACAAGCAGGTGCGGCAATTGTTGCGACTGGACGTTCCGACTTCCCCAATCAAGTGAACAATTCCTTAGTTTTTCCCGGTCTTTTCCGTGGCACATTGGATGTTCGCGCCAAGACAATTACAGACGAGATGTGTTGCGTAGCCGCGAATGTCCTGGCTCATATAGCTGCTCAAACCGGAATCAACCCTGAGTACATCTTGCCGACTATGGACGAATGGGAAGTATTTCCTCATGTTGCGGCTGCTGTAGGAGTGCAGGCAGTTTCCCAAGGTATTGCCCAAATTCCATTAACTTATGAACAAGAACATCAGCAAGCATTGGAGATTATTCAGAATTCGCGGGAAATGACAAAATTGCTCATGGAAGCTGGGCTTGTTCCTTCTTTGTAAGGTAGAAAACTATCAGTTAAATAGTTTAATTTAAACAAACAAAATCCTGAAGATTCGGAATTATGTCTTTCAATTCTTGTTAAAATAAAATTAAAGAAAAGCTTGTTAATAACTATCACAAACAGGCTGAATATAACACTACAGACAGAAGTTGGGAGATTTAAGTTATGTTAAAGAATATATCTAGAAATCCACCACAAAAATCTACCTTATATGTAGAACAACTCATCCCCGATCCTTGGGAAACGCCAAGTCCGAAAGTTGAGGCTAAATCTATTCCTGATACTAGGCTAATACCAACAGTAACTCATCCTCTATTTTATCCATTAGAAATTCCAGAATCTAGAAGATTACCTCCAGCATTTAATCCCATCAAAGTATTATTACAAGATGAAATGAAACTAAAAGTTGTTGGGAAAAAACTCAAAACCCAAATGGAGCAAGCTCTAGGTTTATTGTGTTGGATGGAAAATTAATGTGAGTAGGTATTTAACCTAAGCTAAGTATGAGGAAATCTGATGAGTAAGAACAGCAAATCAGCTTTGCTGACACTTGAAAATTTTTGCCGATATTAGGGCGGAATAGGTAACTTCTAATACTCTAGGAATGATGCTGTGGTTTTAAAAATTTTATACTGTCAAATTCCTCATATTTTTTCTTAACTTGAGAATCAGGCATATAGACATATACTATGATTGCTCAAGTTTTTTTACTTAAAAATCAGTAAATTTTCACTTCATAAGCTCCTGGCACGACACTATTATACTATTCGCGTCAAACTGAAAAATTTATCAGTATTAAAGTCGATTGTAATGACAGTATATCTGCTTCACTTGGAAAATATACTCCCTTAGAAGAATATCTTTAGAGGGACGTAAAGTAATTTTTTTATGTTTATAAATCAGCTATGAGTACAGTTTGATAGATAAATTTATATGTCTATTCAGCAACTGCAAGAATTCCTCAACAGTAACCAAATTAAATACACACATATCCATTATTCACCTGCTCATACATTGCAGGAACTGACAAGATATAAACATTCATTAGGAATGAATTTAATTGCAAGTCTATTAATAGAAATTGATGGCACGAAAACAACCATGATTCTTGCACCAGCTAGTCTCAGAATCAATATCAACTCTCTTCAAGAAGTTTTAGGTACAAACAAGATTAGAGTATTGAATCAGCAAGAATTTGTCAACCTGATTCCTAATTGTGAATTTGGTACGCTCCCTCCCTGTGGTGAACTTTACGATATAGAGGTTTTTTGGCTGGAAGAATTAGCTAAAAATCCAGAGGTGGCTTTTTACACCTATTCTTATGCTGATTTGCTACTCATGAACTATAGGGATTTTGAAAAACTTCTAAATCCTCAGAAAAAAATAGTAGTTTTGACTAGACCGAAGTATAAGGTAGAAATTGAAGAAGTTATCCCAGAATCTGCAAAACAAGAACTTAAAAATTATGAACATTGTTTTTTAGGTGTAAGTTTAGAAAGCGACCATTTCTCAACAACAAGATTGGTAGCAATGGCAGATTGGATTAGCAAACATTTTAAGAAATGTACAGTTTTTATTGGTGATAGTATACATCGAATTACTCTGCAAATAAATCAAGGATTAAACGAAGAACAGGCACGTAAGAAGGCACTGATTCTTGGAAGAGAGTACATCTACAATGCTAGTTATATTTTTGAACGTTACGCAGTTAATTGTGATTATGATGTTATCTTTTGCTCTGATATTCAAAAAACAGAAGATTATTTTAAATATCACGAACAATTAAATAATTTTATTAGACAAAATAAAAATTTTTCTGATTTACTTAAATTTTATGGTAGAGAATTTGCAATTCATCAATTTGATGAAAATACTGAAAACTTTGAATTTTATGTAGAACTTTCCTGTAGATATTTATTAGAAGAAATGGCACATTTTGCCTGTCTGGTTAACTATGGTTTATCAATAATGGTTTATCCAGGTTCTTTAGGAATTTTTAAAGAACTTACAATAGGTGATTATACTGGTATACCTGATTGCCTACAAAACATCATTTATGTTTATTTACGTCTGAAAGGACAATAATTTTGCTATTGTAAATTGCCTAAATATAGCACTACGCCAAAATTGAAAATAGTTTTTCCTTCCCCTTTCACTCTGGTTGCCAGGTGTGATGCTAATAATATGTTTCCCAAGATAGAGCAAAGACTTCTTTCCTACCTCCATCGTCGTCAGCTATCCATTACCCGGATCTTTCTCAACATTGATGAGAGTATTAACTCACGCTTTTTCTAACCCTGATTACTTCGTCCTTTCCTCAATAAAAAGCTAATTTTAGCGAGAATGCAACGAACGAATTTGTCAAGTATGTTTGACTCCTCAGTGTTCAAGATGACTACATAAAAAGCGTTTTAGGATTGTTAAGAAAGTTGTGAGTAATAGATAGACGCAGTGGTGGGAGTCAGTCATAAAGTTTTGGCGCGACTCCGGATTTAATCAGTGGGATAGCTACTAGCACCACTGCGGGTGTAGAACTGGTAGAAAAGCTCACAGGTGTTGTGGCTTTAACTCTACCAGATTACCAGTCTCTACCCAAACTGATGCAGATATTAAAAGCCAAGTTAGCCTTTAACTAACTGGAATAGGTTGACCACTAGACAAAACCAAAGGGAAATTATGGACATTAGGAGCGTGCATGACACTGAGACCAATATTGGCACGGTTTAAGATATCAGCGTCGCTTCTAATTACATTACCCCGACTATCTAAGATGGAATGATTAAAGTTCAAACCATTGAGATTAAATGCCATTGAACATACACCCATCGCCGCAAACCAAATACCTATTGTTGGTAATGCTGCTAATAAGAAATGGAAAGCACGATGATTTCTGCTAGCAAAGGTAGGAATCAACAAGCGTCCCAAGAAGCTATGGTGTCCTGCCAAGTATTTGTATGTTACTTGCTGCTGACCCAACTTATATCCAGCATTGATGGATTCATTGTCATCGGTATTGCGAATTAGTGTTGAAGCCACTAAAGAACCATGCAAAGAACTCAACAGTGCGCCACCAAACACACCTGCTACACCCAACATATGGAACGGGTGCATCAGGATATTGTGATCACCTTGGAAAGCCAACATAAAGTGGAAAGTTCCAGCAATTCCCAAAGGTAAACCATCAGAAAAACTACCTTGACCAATAGGATAAACTAACAAAACAGAAGTAGCAGCAATCACGGGTGCAGAATAGGCGATCGCTATCCAAGGACGCATTCCTAAACGATAGCTAAGTTCCCAAAATCGCCCTAGTAAGCACCAAATACCAATCAGAAAATGCAGAACAATCAACTGATATGGCCCGCCATTGTAGAGCCATTCATCCATTGATGCCGCTTCCCAGA
>DATNQO010000090.1:0-17048 GCA_036704005.1 Leptolyngbyaceae cyanobacterium
CCCTGTCCCGAAGCCGTGAAGCGGAGCGGAACATGGGTATCAAGCCCCGCCCTTCTAGGGCGTTCTCAATTGGTCGGAGTACAAGATCCGTTACTACATCCCCCCTGCTCCCTGCTCCCCGCTCCCCTGCCTCTTTTGACATGATTTATTTAGCTAGCAGATAATTTTGTCGTAATTTTTCTCATAGGTAATAGCAAATATCCACCTTTGCTATTACCTATTAACCTAAATTTCGGCTACCGCTCTTTCAATCAAGCGTCTGGCTAAGGTTTGTGTACCTGTGTGTTCATAATAATTAGTTGCTACATCTAAGAAAGCAGCGACATAATCTAATTTATCATCAGCCACATCTAAAAAGCTATTCAAATTATGAGCTACTTTTTGGGGAGTTAAGTTATTAGCGCTCACAAGACCATTCATCCAACCTTTGACGGAATCAAAACTTTCACCAATAAAGTTAAGTTTATTGCCAGCATTGCTACCGGGAATTACATCTTTGATACCTTGAAATGTTGAGTTTTTCTCTAACTCTTGAGGATTGGTTTGACTTAAACTAGATAGAGCTTTGTTAATAAAATCTGGGCCTAGAGGTATCAAACCATCAACACAAACTAAAGCTACCATCCGAATTAGTGATTCACCGCTATATTCTCCTAAAGAGGCGACAAAATCACCAATACTATCTCCAGGGATACCATTGATTTGGCAGAATGCTACTAATTCCGCTACTAATTTCAAACATAAATCTATAGTTTGAGCTTTGTCAGCTTTGGGTGTAATTGAGTTTAAAAACCCTAACAAAGGCACTTTTTCACTAACTTTATTGGCTAAAGCCGCCGTACCCAAGGCTTTATCTGTACCATCAACAGTTTGATAAAGCCATAATGCTGTTTGATATCCTTGAGAGCGATCGTTAAATAGATAAATGGCGCGTTCGCCGATTTGCTGAATTAAGCTTTCGTCGCTTTCACCAGTGACAGTTTTAATAGTATTGACAAAGCCAACAGTATTTTGCCACTCACCGGGGGCGACAAAATCTAGGGCGTTGAGTAGGGAAACGGTTAAGCCGCTAGTTGGTAGTTGATCTACTAACTCAAAAATAGGTTTGCTCACAATTATTTCCTTATTGATGTTGAGTTTAGGAGAGGGATTTAGGGTTTAGTTGAGTTTGGCTAGTCCGTCGAGGTTGAATTTTTCAAGCCACTCGGCGCGATCGCTTGCTGTAAATGATGGGGAACGGGATAATACTTTTACTTGATATTTCCCTGCTAACACTGCTGTTTGTGTATTTCCTACCTGCACAGCCGGATAACCGCCAATATTCTTGGTACTGTTGGAAAATTTGGCGGCGGCGGTAGGTAGGCTACTGGTATCGGAAATGGATAGTAAGGCTAAATCTTTGCCATCTTTTTTCAACTTGGCTTCAGCAAAACCTTTCTTTTCTTGGGTGTAAACTCGCTGATATCCAGCTTCCTCACTGGGGAAGAATTTGTTAAATTCACTACCCTGAGTTGCGGTTTTAGCCACGGCTTGACCGCTTTTTTGACGGCTACTTTCCTGCTGTACTTGGTCAAAACGTCCCGGTGCTTTAGGGGTACAGGCTGTAGTTAATAATAAAACAGATAGCAATACAGCCGCTAAGATTCTACGTGTACTCTGAAAATTCATTTTTACTCCTAATGCTTGAGCTTTGAGGCAATTATCGGCGGTGCTGTCAACTCATACCCAAAAATTTATCTTTTGATCCGATTCAGCGTTGACACTTGACGATAGACTATTGACGATAAGCGATCGCCGCATAAAACGGATCACCACCCGGCGCACCTAACCACTGCAAAAACTCCGGTATCATTGATTTACGGGCGATGATTTCTGGGGTGCTAAATCCGGGTACTGAAGAAAAGTAGCGTTTCACCAATTCTATACGTCCCGTTTCGGAAGCATCGCGCCAAGCTTGAATAGCTTTTTGATAAAACATTCGGTTAGAAAAGCTGATAATGGCTATCCCACCCGGTTTGAGGATGCGGTGAATTTCCGAAAATACCGCTTCTGGATATTGCAGGTACTGGACGGAAACACAATTGAGAACTGCGTCAAATTCTTCATCTGCTAGGGGTAAACCCGGATTTTCGTTGAGGTTCTGGACAAAATAATGATTTAGACGCTTGTTACGTTCTAGTTCCTCGGCATTGAGTCCGTGTCCTTCCACATGAGCAAAGTCTATCTCTTCTGGTAGATGCGAAACCCAGCTACTCATCAAGTCTAATATGCTTGTGTTGGGTTTCAGCTTTTCCCTATATAAATCCGTCAATTGTTGAATAAACCCTTCATCAACATGAGTGACGAAGCGCGGATAAGCATAAAATAGATTGTCGTTGGTATCATCTAATTTTGAGCGTTGATCGGGTTTGAGTAACATAGGTGCTTACAGGGAAACTTGTGTAACTTCCAGTCTTCTAGGAAATAAAGACTATTTCACATATTTTAATAAAGTCAGGACTTACGCAACTGGCACAATAGTAGGGTGCGTCAGATGTGGAAAATCCTTGAATTTGTCCGAAATTATTGGGGCTGACGCACCCTACAGTTAGTTTGATGATGACACTTGCGTAAGTCCTAAAAGTTAAGGTTTATCTACCCATTCACTCAGTGTTTTAATGTCCTATAAATCACAATCACTACAGTCAATTTGGCAACAAATCAGCTTATCAGCAGCCTTTCCTTACATTAGTTTGCTGATTTGGACAGTTCCTTTATTACTATTCAGTTCTGGGCAAAATAGTTTAATGGCCCATGATGAAGGACTTTACGCTAGGCGTGCGCGTGACATTTTCGACAGTGGTGACTGGATAGCCGGTTGGGGAACGCACCACCATAAGACTCCCGGCCCTTATTGGTTAATTGCCAGTTTTTATCAGCTATTTGGAGTTCATGAATTTAGTGTTAGACTTCCTAGCCTGATTTTTGGGATTTTTTGCCTATTACTTGTCTATGAAATCGGCAAGATTATTTTAGGTAAAAACTTAGCTTGGCTAGGTACAGCAATTTTAACTGTGGAATTTCTTTGGTTGCAATATTGCCGTATAGGTAATCCTGATGTACCAATGGTTTTTTTAGTACTTTTAGCTATTTATTCATTGATGCAGGCTGAATTCAACCCAAAATATAGGTACATTTTTGGTTTTATTGCTGGGTTAAGTTTAGGTTTAGGCTTTTTAATTAGGAGTTTTGTAATTTTTCTGCCAACAATAGCTTTATTACCTTATTTAATCGTAGAACATCGTCGGCATCGCCATTTGAGTAACCCTTGGTTATATGTGGGTATAATTGTTGGTTTTATTCCTACATTGGCTTGGTCATGGTTGAATTGGCAACTCGACAGCAATAATACTTTCACTAGTTTAGTAGGATTTGTATTGCAATCTGGATCTGAAGAGCGTGATGGCAATGGAATATTATTTTATTTCTGGAATATTGTTTTAAAAGCTTTTCCTTGGCCCTTTTTTGGAGTTTTAGGATTATTTTTACTGTGTCGTCGTCCTTTACCTCGTTATCATTTAATTTTGGTAGTATTTCCCCTAATTTACTTTACAGAAATAACCATTTTTTCCACTCGTTTATCTCACTATGCCCTTTGCCTTTATCCTTTCATTGCGTTACAAGCGGCTGTGGGTTTAGACTGGTTGGGGAAAATTTTTGAGAGGGGATATACAAAAAGCAAATCCTTTTGGCAAAAGGGTAATATCCCACTTATTCTTAGTTATGGCAGTGGTGTACTGGGAATTTTATTTCTGTTAGCAGGTATAGTTGCCTTTATCTGGGGTGGAGTCTATCGCAACTATGCAATTATTGGTTTATTTGTTGGTTTAAGTTGGTTTATAGTGCCTATAGTCTGGATAAGCCGCCATAGATTAGGATTAAAATCTTTCACTGCTAGTTATTGGATCGCAGGTTGGCTAATTCCTTGCTGGTTAGCTTTGGCGTTTGTTGGCAACTTTGGCTTGTTAAGTGACTATAATCCTGCTTTTCGCACTTTTTTACAACAGCCAGCGATCGCTTCTATCTTAAAAAACCACCCGATCAACTTTGTCCAGGTGCAAGATAAAAACTCTGTCCTAATTATTTTCTACACTCCTATTCACGGACAACAAGTAGATACCATTACCCAACTACCACCCTCCAGCTATGCTTGGGTAGATAAAAATAGTATCCCGGAAATACCCAGACCACACCGCGTTATCGGAGAAGTACGGAACTACCAGTTGATTCAATTGCTTCCTTAGTCAGTTGACAGTTGACAGCTAAAGCAGTGTAGTAGGATTGCTCGGTCGTGGTTGATACATGAAGGAGCGATCGCGCTATAATTTCAGCAAAATCATTAAACGCAGCATTTCAAAAATTTAAATAACATCCTGAAAATCATTAAATTCTGGATATCCTAATTCAGACAGCAGTTAAATTAATCATAGATTGAATATTTTAAATCTGAAACCCCTTTGGATTATGGAGAATAAAATGATTACCTTCTTTAACTAAATCCCCTGTACAGCGAATTGGTAAACGTTCTTGATAAGCTTTTATTGCTAAAATATAATCCTGGTCTGCAAGATTTATTTTAATTTCTTGCAACTTCTCAAAGACTGTACCTAGTAAGGTAATCTCTCCCCTCAGTTTGTCTATTTCTGGGGTAGCAATTTGCATCACCACACCTTGCACAGTGAAGTTAGGGTAATTAGTAATAAACTCACTGAGAATATCAAATTGATCTCTATTTTCTACTATCTCTAATGTTTTTAAAATATCACTAATTCTTTCGGCATAATCTCCTAAATTATGTTGGAGAGGTAGCAAGATTTCATATTCATCTTTGGTGTCTGTTTTCAAACGCCAAATTGCCCCAGCATCATTATAAATTCGTCCTGTTTCCTGCCATCCTGTAGCTTGGAGATGTGTTTGTATAACATCAGGTTGAACTGTTTTCAGTGTTTGACTATCTTTGACAGTAACTTTCATGGCAATTCTCCAAAACTAATGCGTTGAATAATGGCTTGAAGTGCATCTGGTGTAAACTGATTATGACGTGGTATTTCAATAGTAACATTGGTTATATTGGTGGTATCTGGCATTCCGCGTAATGAAACCCAGTAAGCACAATATCTTAGACACAGTTCATCTTCTGTTTGTTTTATCCATTCAGTGATTTTTTCTGGAACTAGGACAACTACTAAAATTCTCGGTACAAGAGAATTTATCCTTAAATCATGATAGTTTTTGATGATGAGGGGATATTTAAGAGAGTTTTCTTCAAGAACATCTCTAGCGGTACATTTAAGCTGTAGTTCTAGTCTGGGAGAAAAGATTTTACCTGTGCCTCCTCTGCTGACTATACCTAAATCTACACTATCGTTGTCTATTTCTGGTCTATATATAGAATACCCAGCAACAGCAGCGATCGCTCTAACATAGGTGATGCTAAATTGTTCTTTCTGTTGGTTAATATCCATAATGGATATGTTCAATTATTTTTAATAAACTCTAGCCATTCAGTTAGAGTTTTTATATCATTTGTATCAGCTTGTTTTTGGATGTTTAAAGTTATTATTTCATGGACAAGTTGTTCCTTTTGAGCTTGTGCTATTGCTTTTTCGCCTAAGAGAGAATTATGCTGATAAATTCAACGTTATCATCAGATTTTTTAAGGTCTTGATAGCCTGGGTTTAACCAGTGAAGGCTTCTCAAGAGCGGAGACTCTACGCGAACGCTCAGGGTAAACTGTCCACTGTCAACTGACTATTGACTATTAACTATCAACTAATCTATAATAAATATTACGTATGCTAAGTAATTATTTAAATGATTGCCCAATCCGATCATTCTTCTGCTTCAGAATCGTGGCAGCAATATCTTGCCCCTTACAGTATGGGTTACAGAATTAAAATCCTTTCTCAACTTCTGACTCGGAAGTTTACTGAAAGGCTAGAACCCTTTGGATTGACTCCATTTCACTGGTTGGTTTTATGCTGTCTGTGGCAAGAAGATGGTTTGCCTACTTCTAGCATTGGCGACAAACTCAAGCAAGTGGGGGGTACGCTGACTGGTGTACTCGACCGGATGGAGGAACGAGGTTTAGTGCGTCGGGAACGGGATGTACACGATCGCCGGATCTGGCGAATTTGGCTGACTGATGCAGGTAAGGAGTTGGAAAGTGTTTTACCGCCTATTTCCGCAGAGTTAAACGATGAGGCAATGCAAGGGATTAGTCCTACTGAACGCGATATTTTTTCTCAGCTTTTAAATCGCGCGATCGCTAACCTTTCTTAGGCATTTTAGCTAATCACCCTGATGGGTGAAGATATTCATATTATTGCTATCAGATAATATTACGCATACGAAACAACAGCCAAAAAACTTCTAATAAGCGAATATTACGTACTCTAAACATTATCAATAAAAATCAGCGAGTAAACAATCATGGCGGACAACAACTCAAACGGACGCAAGCCCCAAACTGTAATCATCGAAAGAGAAGTAGTTGAGACACAAGCGCAGAATACAACTACGACAGAAGCACCAATAGAAACAGCAGAGGAAGTCAAAGAAACGCCCAAAAAACCCAAAAAGCCGATGAAGTTAATTTTGGCTGGTTTGGGAGTAGGTGTGATCGCCGTAGGTGCTTTTGGTTATAACTATTGGCAATATGCTTCTACCCATGAAGAAACCGATAACGCCACAGTCACCGGAAATATTCACCAAGTCAGTAGTAGAGTACCGGGAACCATTGAGCAAGTATTGGTAAATGATAACCAGCTAGTGCAACCAGGACAATTGCTAGTCAAACTTGATCCAAGAGACTATCAAGTTAAAGTACAGCAAGCACAAGCATCATTAGATAATGCCCTACGTCAAGCCCAAGCAGCCCAGGCGAACATTGCCCTATCTTCAGAAACTAGCACAGGTAAAACCACCCAAGCCCAAGGTGATGTGAGTAGCGCCACAGCTGCGATCGCCACAGCCCAAGCCGCAGTCGAAGAAGCGCAAGCTGGTATTCCCGCCGCCCAAGCAGAAGTCAAACTAGCCCAAGCCGGGATTTCCTCAGCCCAAGCGCAAGTAGCCCAAGCCAACGCCAACCTAGAAAAAGCCCAAGCCGACTACAACCGCTACCAAAGCCTGTATCAACAAGGGGCGATTCCCAGGCAGCAGTTAGACACAGCCAAAGCCACTTATGATGTAGCTGTAGCCCAGAAGAGTGCAGCAGTTCAAGGCGTAGAACAAGCACAAGCAAGATTAGCATCAGCCAGAGTGGGAGTAGCCAAAGCCCAGTCGCAGTTAGCACAAGCCCAAGAAAACGTCACCAACGCCCAAGCCAAATTAGCAGCATCTCAGGGTGGATTACAACAAGCCGCCGCCAGTGGACAGGATACCGCAGTCAAACGTAGCCAATACGAAGCCGCAAAAGCTGCGATCGCCCAAGCCCAAGCCTCCCTCAACGATGCCCAATTGCAGCTATCCTACACCAACATCACAGCCCCCAGCGCTGGACGAGTAGGTAAGAAAACGGCGGAAGTAGGGAACCGCGTCCAAGCCGGAACAGCATTAATGGCAATTGTCGATAACGATTATTGGCTAGTTGCCAACTTCAAAGAAACCCAACTGGAACAAATGCAGCCTGGACAGCCAGTAGAGATTAAGCTAGATGCCTTTCCGCATCACACCTTTACAGGTAAAGTTGACAGCATTTCCCCGGCTTCTGGCGCACAATTTGCCCTATTACCACCCGATAACGCCACAGGTAACTTTACCAAAGTTGTCCAACGTATTCCCGTCAAAATAATTTTTGACCAAAAGAGTATTCAAGGATACGCCCCACGGATTACACCAGGGATGTCTGCGGAGGTTAGTGTTGATGTTAAGTAATCGAGGCAGTTGACAGGTGACAGGTGACAGGTGACAGAGATTAAAGGCTTCTTCCTTTCCCCTTTCCCCTTTCCCCCTTCCCCCTTCTCCAGTCCCCAATCATGAATACAAAAACCTGGCTGCAACTACCCGCCTTTAGGTCGAAAAAGGACTAAAGTCCTTACTACAAACTTTAGAAAATGGATAAATATCAATACAGTTCAGTTAAGTTTAGATTGGCTGGCGTATCGATTAAACATCTTGATTTATTTGTGTTCATTAGCGTTGATCGGCGGTTAATTATTCTTACAGCACTTTTCACCTTGATGAGGTACATTCATCTAGCCTCTAACCCCTAGTCTAAGCGCCTCTGTTCCTTTGCAAAGTGTACTGCACTCAACTGAAAAAGGCTGTATCTGAACCTTATTAGGATAAATATTATGAATGATATAGGCGCAATGCGTCAGCCAGGAAAAAATCATACTGTACCACCAGATAATGTATCTCTGCGAACTTGGATTGGTGTGTTAGCCAGTATGCTTGGTGCATTTATGGCGGTGTTAGATATTCAAATTACTAACGCTTCGTTACAAGAAATTCAGGCAAGTTTAGGCGCGACTTTAGAAGAGGGTTCTTGGATTTCTACAGCTTATTTAGTTGCGGAAATTGTGGTCATTCCCTTAACTGGTTGGCTATCTAGGGTGTTTTCTTTACGGCGTTATTTATTAGTTAACACTGCTTTATTTATATTCTTTTCTATATGTTGTGCTTGGGCGTGGAATCTCAACGCCATGATTGTATTTCGTGCTTTACAAGGTTTTTTTGGCGGGGTATTAATTCCCTCAGCGATGACAGTTGTCCTCACGAAATTACCGCCATCAAAGCAAACAATTGGACTAGCTGCTTTTGCAATTACAGCAGTTTTTGCCCCATCCATCGGCCCAACATTAGGCGGTTGGTTAACGGAAAACTACGGTTGGGAATATAACTTTTATATCAACCTATTTCCGGGGATATTAATGTTAGCGGGAATTTGGTATGGAATTAACCAAGATAAACCCCAACTACAACTATTAAAACAGGGGGATTGGTGGGGGATTGGTTCGATGGCAATTGGCTTAGGTTCCCTACAAGTTGTGTTAGAAGAAGGTAGCCGTAAAGATTGGTTTGGTTCACAATTCATAGTGCGCTTAAGCATATTGGCAGCAATCTTCTTAACTTTGTTTTTTATTATTGAATTGACTCGCAAGCAACCATTTATTAATTTAAGGATATTACGTTATCGTAACTTTGGTCTAGCTAGTATTGTTAACGTTTCTTTGGGTGTGGGTTTATATGGTTCAATTTATATTTTACCTTTGTACCTTGCTCAAATTCAACAATATAATGCTTTACAAATTGGTGAAGTATTAGTTTGGTCGGGTATGCCCCAACTATTAATTATTCCTTTTATTCCTAAAGTCATGCAACGCATTGATGTGCGTTTTATGGTGGCTTTGGGCGTGGCTTTATTTGCTATTAGTGCATTTATGAATGCAGGACTAACTAATCAAACAGGATTAGATCAATTAAGATGGTCGCAGCTTGTCAGGGCGATGGGACAACCTTTAATTATGGTTCCTTTAACCTCAATTGCTACGGCTGGGCTGCATCCTCAAGAAGCAGGTTCAGCTAGTGGTTTATTTAATATGATGCGAAATATGGGCGGTTCTATTGGGATTGCTGTTTTAGCAACTTTATTAACTAATAGAGAGCAATTTCACTCGAATAGATTGGGTGATGCAGTATCCTTATATAATCCAGAAACACAACAGCGCCTCGAACAAATGACGCAGTATTTTATTAGTAAAGGAGCAGATTTAACTACAGCACAAAATCAGGCGATCGCAGCCATATCTAACATAGTCCGCCGCGAAGCTTATGTCATGGCGTTTAATGATTGCTTTTACTTTATTGGGCTAGCTTTACTGCTAAGTGGAATCGCAGTTTTATTCTTCAAAAAAGTGAAAGCAACAGGTAGTGCTGTCGCTCACTAGTATTATGGTAATTGGTAATTGGTAATTGGTAATTGGTAATTGGCAAAAACAATTACTATTCCAACTAACCATATTATAAGTAAATAACTGAACTTGATATTAATCCAACAAATCTGGATTAATTCCTAAAGCATCGAGTTGTTCAGGGGAAAGATTACGCAATTTTTCTACAATTCTCTCCCGCTTTTGCTTTTCAACCTCTGCCCTTTGCTTTTCAACCTCTGCTCTTTGCTTTTCAACCTCTGCCCTTTGCTTCTCAATTTCTGCCGTTTCATAACCGTCCAGTAATAAATTACCCTCTGCATCCCACCACCTTAACCAAGGTAGGTCAACATTTCTATATACACCTTGCCAAATTCCCAATTCTACCCCCATAGGCGCAATTGGGTAATGACCCCGTTCATTGGGTTGCATGAGTTGATAGGCATTATCTATCAAGTGATAAACTTCTACTTGCGCTTTTGTCGCTTCATAAATGGCATAGTAAGGTACACGAATTGCCTGTTCGTAAATCCAAAATTTACCTACATTTCCACCTTCACCTTGAGATGGTGGTGTTCTATCTCGTTCTTCTCTACCATCCCCAGAGACAAATTCAATCACAATTAACGGTGCAACGTACTCCTTCCACAATACGTAGGAACGGCGAGTTTTTCCACTCAAAGTAGGCGGTACGTTCGGGACAAAAAACCAGTCTGGTGCTGTAGCGCCTTTCTCTGGTGGGTCAGTTAAACGCCAGTAAATACCCATATCCTGACCGATGCAATAATGTCCATCAGGATGAAGTGTTTGTATGACGGGTTCAATTGAGTCGGTGAGTAAAATACTTTGCGGATGTTCTTGCCAGTTCTTCACAAATGTACCATCTGAGTCTGGTAGTTGCGTGTGGTCAGGTAGCGTTAATGCCGATAGGGAAGTCATAGGCTTTAACTGAGAGGATGTTTGAATCTAATTGTAATCTTGAGGTTGAGAATACTGATCTAAAGCGAGTTAGGAAGTTAGTAGGGTGCGTCAGTACGAGAAACACTAGCTATACTAAAAAAATATTCATACTGACGCACCCTACATTTTGCTAAATAAAACTCTTATTTTTCTCTCTCTGTGCCTTTGTGCCTCTGTGGTTTAATAAATAATTGTTTACCACCCAGACACAGAGACACGGAGTTAAGAGGCTATAGAGGGATTCTCCGCTATGATTCCTATTCAGCTTGACAGGGCTAGCAATACCCACCCTACGAAAATCATAGGAGTTTCAAGCTGAGATTTTCGTAATAATAAGTAGAACGGTCTAAATAAATCAAGGTTTGTAGTAAGGACTTTAGTCCTTTTTTTCAGGACTAAAGTCCTTACTACGAACTCAATTGTGATAACTTTACATTCATTAACATACTTTGATTTATTTTCAACGGCTTACTTATAATGGTGCAAAATATTAAGTTATGGAAGTTCCTAAAAAAGCTTGATAATACCAAAGCAAGTTTTACTTCTAATTCAATTGAAAATTCAGCCTTTTACCCATTAAGTAAACAAAGAAATATCTCTATGCTTCACAAATGGTTCAAGGATTACCTGGAGTCTCGCCCCTGTCTCACTGCCTTTAATGATTTAGAAAACAAAGAGCCTCGACAGCATACTCATTTTATTTTATTTCCGCCTAATAAGTGGTTTAATCTCACACTTAACCAAATTTTAGATCGTCCGCAATGGTACAAAGGAGTGCTGCACAATCATCCTTGGTTCAACATCAGTATTATCTTGAAAGGTGGCTACTGGGAGAAAACGGAGAAAGCATTGAAATGGTATAGACCTGGTTCGATTATATTCCGGTCTGCACAGAAATATCATTCCATCTGGATTGAGGATGGTAAACCAGCATGGACTTTGTTTATTCACGGGCCTGTGACTAAAAAGAGTTTTGATTTTATGCAGGATGGCTTACCAGTAACCCCAGAACAGCTTGGTTTGCCAAAAGCCGTTGTCAAACATAAATAGGGGACTGGGGACTGGGTACTAGGGAAAGAAGCCTTTAAACACTGTCAACTGTCAACTGTCACCTGTCACCTGTCACCTGTTACCTGTTACCTGTTACCTGTCCCCTATCACCTTCTTTAAAACGGTGGTAACTCCTTGAGAATGGTAAAGCGAATGTGGTTAATTGCTAAATCACCTATGGGGATATCTTCTTTGGTTAATCTAGTACCTTGACTGCTGAGAGTTTCAAAGGGGATACCTTTACCAATTTCGATGTGATACCAACTTAAACCCATGAAAAAACGGGTAGGATATCGGCCGTCATTACCCACATCATCAGGGTTAGATTCCATTGGCAACCAGCCAAAGCCGGGGATGTAAAATTCTAACCAGACATGATTAAAATCTGGTTGTAGGGGAACTCCTTGATGTTCGCTTTGTGGGGGACATTTGTATCTACCAACGGTGCGGCAAGGAATACCATTCAAACGACACAGGGCTAGTAATACACCCACATACTCGCCACAGGAACCAACGCCCCGTTCTAATACAACGTCTGGTGTATCTATGTAGGGTTTAATGCCATAAGACAATTCATCATAAACGTAATTGCGGATGTTGTACATTTTCCGCAAGAGATTTGTTTCGGAACCGATCGCATCACGCGCAGCACGGCGGACAATGCTAGTATCCATTGCTAACTCGTCATCATCTACCAAGTACCTTTCCTGAAATTCTGGTGGGAGTTCGGGTAGGTTATCTACGTCTTTGGGTGTGATGCGATACTTGATGGCCCGCACTTCTAGCAATGCTTTCCAGCCAAATATATGGCGTTCACCGGGGGCTAAGGTGTCAAATTTAAATACAGCTACACGTTGTCCATCAATTACCTCTTCTGTAAAAGGGATACCGATGGGTTCGATTTGTTGGATTTTTTGCCGTTCTGTTTCTGAGGGGAGGGCAATTCGCCATTCTACATCTTGTAAATATACCTCTTCTAAGGGTGAAATTTCCTCGGCGTAGGACATTTCGATTAAATAACCATTAGAAAGGGCGTAGTGTTTTTCTGGGTCGTGATAGTAATGGAGGGGGTGGATAAAGGTGCGATCGCGGTATGTTAATTCATGGTTAGGATCGGCGTTAGGATTATCCCTGATGTATGGTTCCTCTGAGGCATAGGCAACGTACAGGTTTTGTTTGCCTGTCTCGGCATCTAAATATACTCCTATACCTGTGGGCGCTTCAAACGGAGTCAATACACTAAACTTAATTTCTCCGGTAGCCCGATCTAGAGAATACACTGTTTGTTCGGTGCGATCGCACACCCACAGGGTATCGCCATAAACTGCCAAATTCTCTACACCAACCCCTGGGGCATAAAATCTAGTAATTTCTTTACGGGTGTCGCGGTCAAAAATCAGAATATAGCCTAACCTATAGCAGCTAACATAAACTGTTGATTCCCAAACAGCAACACCATCTGCACTGTAAGGTAAGGTGACAAAATGTTCCAAACCTAAAGAATCAACCTTGCAGCGATAGACGCTGTTACCACGAGTTACCCAGAGGGTATCTTCCCAAACGGCTAAACCTGTAACATCTGTAAATTCTTGGACTTGATACGGGTTGAGAATTTTACTGTTATCGGTTTTTGGGTCAATTTCTAATAAATGCCCCTTGATGGTATCAATGGCAATCAGTCTATCTTGGATAAAAGCAATACCACATAAAGTAGCAGCCGTCAATGGTCTAATTGTCCTTGGCGTTAACATTGGGCTAACGGTCAAACTAGTGGGCGCAAAACTCATATTCAGCATAATTATTTAACGGTTTAACACGCCTAAAATAAATTTGGCATGACGGCAGTAATCCAGATTTAGACATGATGTTAATTACATTATCAGTACAATGTCTCTCGAAAAACTCTTACTGAAGAAATAATATAACGCTAGGGGCTAGGGGTTAGGGGTTAGGGATTAGCAATATAGAAGTCCATTTAACCTCCAACTTCTAACCTCTAGCCTCCAGCCTCCAACCTTCAACCTCTAACCTCCAGCCTCCAACCTCCAACCTCTAACCTCCAGCCTCCAACCTCTATAGCCTCTAGCCTCTAGCCTCTAACCTCCAGCCTCTCAAATGATGTAATGTAACTTTGGTGGATGGTTTTGTGGGCATGACTCCATTATGATCGAGTTCTGTAACCATTTTCTGTGACTTACACAATGTCTGCTAATTCTCTACCTGAAACGGCCACAGCTTGGCATAGTTTGGAAGTTGATAAAGCACTAGGACTGCTTAATAGTAATGCAGACAGTGGCTTGACAACCGAAGAAGTTGAACAACGGTTGCAAAAATACGGCCCCAACGAACTAGAAGAACATGGAGGGCGTAGCACTTGGGAAATTTTGCTCGATCAGTTCAAGAACATTATGTTATTGATGCTGATTGCAGTGGCTTTGATTTCTGGATTTCTAGATTTTTACTCTTGGCGGTCAGGGCAACTCAAGCCTGGGGAAGTACCATTCAAAGATACGATCGCTATTTTAGCAATTGTCATCCTCAATGGTATTCTCGGCTATGTGCAGGAAAGTCGTGCCGAACAAGCCCTAGCAGCCCTGAAAAAACTCGCCTCTCCCTCGGTGCGAGTCATCCGTAGTAATAAATTGGTAGACGTAGCAGCCAAGGATATAGTCCCAGGCGATGTGATGCTGCTAGAGGCGGGGGTGCAAATATCCGCCGATGGACGGTTGATTGAACAGTCAAATTTACAGATACGCGAGTCAGCACTGACAGGCGAAGCAGAAGCAGTAAATAAACAAGCTAGTATACATCTACCCGAAGAAACATCTTTAGGCGATCGCATTAATTTAGTTTTTCAAGGTACAGAAGTAGTCCAAGGACGCGCGAAGGTGCTGGTAACTAATACTGGCATGACTACTGAACTGGGGAAAATTGCCACTATGTTGCAGTCGGTGGAAAGTGAACCGACACCTTTGCAGCAACGCATGACCCAACTAGGCAATGTATTAGTCACAGGTTCTTTGATTTTAGTGGCGATCGTTGTCATTAGCGGTGTTATCCAAGCCAGAGGTTTTAGTAACATCCAAGAACTGTTAGAAGTTTCCTTGAGTATGGCGGTGGCTGTCGTTCCCGAAGGTTTACCCGCCGTTATTACCGTCACTTTGGCATTGGGAACCCAGCGCATGGTAAGGCGTAACGCCTTAATTCGCAAACTCCCAGCCGTGGAAACCTTGGGTTCTGTCACCACCATCTGTTCTGATAAAACTGGCACACTCACCCAGAACAAAATGGTTGTGCAGTCGGTATACACCAACCAGAAAACTTTTCGCGTCACAGGCGAAGGTTACGCCCCTGTGGGTGATTTCCAGTTAGATGGGCAGAAGGTAGCTGCTGAAGATTACCCGGAAATCTCCGCATTATTACTTGCCTGTGCAGTATGTAATGATTCTGTTCTACAAAAAGAAAAAGGCGAATGGGCAATTTTAGGCGACCCCACCGAAGGCGCATTGGTAACATTGGCAGGAAAAGCAGGGATTGAAAAAGACCAGTGGAGTTATAAATTACCCCGCGTGAGCGAGTTTCCCTTCTCCTCGGAACGCAAACGCATGAGCGTAATTTCCCAGATAGAGCAAGTATCAACTGGTGAACAATCCTTTACAGATGTTGACCCCGCCCTGGCAGGTTTGATTAACGGTGAACCTTACCTCATGTTTACCAAAGGTTCCCCAGAGTTGATTTTGGCGCGTTGCACATCCATTCAACTGGGCGCAAACTCAGCCCCCTTGCATGAGGAACAACGCCAGCAAATTCTGGCGCAAAATGACCAGATGGCGAGTAATGGTTTACGGGTGTTGGGTTTTTCCTATAAACCTTTGACAGAAGTCCCGCCAGAAGGGTCTGATGAGACATCAGAACAGGGTTTGGTTTGGCTGGGGTTAGTGGGGATGTTAGACGCACCACGCCCAGAAGTGCGCCCAGCCGTGCAAGAATGCCGACAAGCTGGTATTCGCCCGATGATGATTACAGGCGACCATCAACTAACAGCAAGAGCGATCGCAGTTGATTTAGGTATTGGTCAAGAAGGTGATAGAGTTCTCACTGGTCAAGAATTGCAACGGATGAGCGACCAGGAATTAGAACAACAAGTTGACCTAGTAAGCATCTATGCAAGGGTAGCCCCCGAACATAAATTACGTATTGTCCAAGCCTTGCAACGTCGCGGCAGATTTGTCGCCATGACAGGGGATGGTGTCAACGATGCGCCAGCCCTCAAACAAGCCGATATTGGGATTGCAATGGGTATCACTGGCACAGATGTCAGTAAAGAAGCTAGTGATATGGTGTTATTAGATGACAACTTTGCAACTATCGTCACCGCGACGAAAGAAGGTAGAGTTGTTTACACCAACATCCGCCGCTTTATTAAGTACATCTTGGGTAGTAACATTGGTGAAGTTCTCACCATTGCGGCTGCACCCCTCTTGGGATTAGGCGGTGTACCCTTAACACCCTTACAAATTCTTTGGATGAACTTGGTAACAGATGGTCTACCAGCCTTAGCCCTAGCCGTAGAACCACCAGAACCGGATGTAATGCAGCGCCCACCCTTCAGCCCCCGTGAAAGCATTTTTGCCAGAGGCTTGGGTTCTTACATGATCCGCATCGGTATTATCTTCGCCATCATCAGTATTACCCTAATGCAATGGGCATATACTCATGCCCACGCAGTCACAGGGCCAGGACTCAGTGCTGACCGATGGAAAACAATGGTGTTCACCTCCCTATGTATTGCACAAATGGGTCATGCGATCGCCATTCGTTCCAACACCAGACTCACCATCGAGATGAATCCCTTCTCAAATCCTTACGTATTAGGCGCGGTAGTTGTGACAACAGCATTACAACTCATGCTTGTCTACGTAGCCCCCCTGCGCGATTTCTTCGGTACACACTGGCTACCCCCCTCAGAATTAGCCATTTGTATCGGCTTCAGTGCTTTAATGTTTGTCTGGGTTGAATTGGAGAAAATTTTCTTCCGCCTGACTGGAAAAAAAGCCGTGTGAGATGAGGGAGATGAGGGGGATGAGGGGGATGAGGGAGAAAAAGAAGCAGGGGGGCGGGGTGCAG
>DATNQO010000091.1:0-3912 GCA_036704005.1 Leptolyngbyaceae cyanobacterium
CCCTGTCCCGAAGCCGTGAAGCGGAGCGGAACATGGGTATCAAGCCCCGCCCTTCTAGGGCGTTCTCAATTGGTCGGAGTACAAGATCCGTTACTACATCCCCCCTGCTCCCTGCTCCCCGCTCCCCTGCCTCTTTTGACACTTGCGTAAGTCCTATCTATATAAAGAAAGACTTTAGCATCGTTTTGCCTATTTCCTGATATATCCTTGGTTAGAGCATTTTTCAGCCTTTAGATAGTTTTCTAAAGCTGATAGGTTTGCTCATTGTTTGTGCCTCAAAAATGTTTAAGTTCCGTTAAAAGACTTATACCAATTCCTTATGAAGTTGCACCCAATAAATTATGTAGAGATTGGACTGAAACCTCTCTACACTAAAGAATTAAGCGCATCTTTATCAAGAAACGCTATTAGTTGTTATATACAGCAAATTTCTGTGACATCCGGTACACTTTCTGCCTGTTTTATCGGATATCTATCTTCAATTCTGATATGAATTAGCGCTTATAAGTAGGTAGACATAATTAAATATAAAATGAGTTGTTGTTCGTAGTCAGCGATTTATCGCTCTATTGCTGGGTTTAAAAGGACTAAAGTCCTTACTACAAACTTATATTTAATTAAGTGTCTCTACTTATTAATATGACTTAGAGGTGGTTGTAAAGTCTAAATTAATACTAGCCCTGGCGATTGGAAATCGCGGCTATACAGACAAAACCCGCCTGCGCGGGTTTAAAAATCTTAATTTTCTTTAGGGGATGAAACAGCCCTGCCCCTTGTTTTCATAAAGTCAATTAAGTCATAATCTGCGTTACGGTGATTTTTGCTGGCGCTTTGTTAGTAAATGTCAGACCATTTTCACCTTTATCGATATAAACGGTGTCACCAGAAATAAAGGTATTTTCTAATATTTTGGTGGCGAGGGGGTTTTCGATTTCTCGCTGAATGGCTCGTTTTAGGGGACGTGCGCCGTAAACTGGGTCATAGCCTTTTTCTACTAGGAAATCACAGGCGGCTGGGGAGATGTCAAAGGAAATTTTTTGCTCTCTCAGGAGATTTTCCACCCGTTTGAGTTGAATGCGGATGATGTGGCGCATTTCGCTACGGCTGAGGGTGTGGAAGAGGATTGTATCATCAACGCGGTTGAGAAATTCGGGGCGGAAGTGCGATCGCAAGGCATCCATTACCCGATTTCGCATTGTCTCATACTGGGAATCATCACCAGACACATCTAAGATATGTTCACTACCAATATTACTGGTCATGACAATGACGGTGTTGCGGAAATCTACCGTTCTCCCTTGGGAATCAGTAATTCTCCCATCATCCAACACCTGTAATAAAATATTGAACACATCGGGGTGTGCTTTCTCAACTTCATCCAATAACACCACCGAATAAGGATGACGACGGATGGCTTCAGAAAGTTGTCCACCTTCTTCGTAGCCTACATAACCTGGAGGCGCACCAACTAGGCGGGAGACTGAGTGTTTTTCCATGTACTCAGACATATCCAAACGCACCAAAGCATCATCAGCATCGAAGAGGAATTGGGCTAAGGCGCGGGCGAGTTCGGTTTTACCTACGCCAGTCGGCCCCATGAAGAGGAAGGAACCGATGGGGCGGTTGGGGTCTTTCATCCCGGCGCGGGCGCGACGAATGGCGGCGGCGACTGCTTCCACTGCTTCCTGCTGTCCTATCACCCGTTGGTGGAGGTGACTTTCGAGTTGCAGGAGTTTTTGCCGTTCTGATTCTAACAGACGATTTACAGGTATCCCTGTCCACTTGGCGACGATTTCGGCGATGTCGGCTTCGGTGACTTGTTCGCGCAACAGGGTAGAACCTTGGCTTTGTAGTTCTAGTAGCTTGGCTTCTTTAGCTTCGCGATCGCGCTGTACTCCCTCCAGTTTGCCATACTTCAACTGAGCCGCTTTATTCAAATCATAAGCCCGTTCTGCTTGCTCAATTTGCACTCTTAAATCTTCTTCTTCTTTCTTCAACAAGCTGATGGCTTCTAATACCTGCTTTTCACCTTGCCATTGATTGTTTAAATCCTGCTGTTTTTCGGTTAAATTGGCGATTTCTAATTCAATTCGCTGCAAACGCTCCTTGGTTGGCGCTGCTACTTTCTCTTCCCCAGCCAAAGACAGCTTTTCCATTTCTAACTGCATCAAACGGCGGTCGATGGCTTCCAATTCTGCTGGTTTGGAGGTGATTTCCATTTTCAACTGTGCCGCAGCTTCATCGACCAAATCAATGGCTTTATCTGGTAAGAAGCGATCGCTAATATATCTTGCTGACAATGTAGCCGCCGCTACCAGTGCGGAGTCGGAAATTTTCACATTATGGTGAACTTCGTAGCGTTCCTTCAATCCCCGCAAAATTGAGATTGTATTCTCCACACTAGGCTGGTCTACGTACACTTGTTGAAAACGCCGTTCCAAGGCTGCGTCTTTCTCAATGAACTTGCGAAACTCATCTAAGGTAGTAGCGCCAATACAACGCAGTTCGCCCCGCGCTAGCATGGGTTTGAGTAAATTTCCCGCATCCATCGCCCCTTGTTGACTGGAACCAGTACCGACGACCGTATGTAGTTCATCAATAAACAGGACAATGTTACCGTTAGATTCCGTAACTTCCTTGAGGACTGCTTTTAAACGGTCTTCAAATTCACCCCGATATTTTGCCCCAGCAATGAGACTACCGATATCTAGGGAGATGAGTTGACGGTTTTTCAAGGATTCGGGGACATCACCATTAATTATACGCTGTGCCAAAGCTTCAGCGATCGCCGTCTTACCTACCCCTGGTTCCCCAATTAACACTGGGTTATTTTTGCTACGCCGTGACAACACCTGAATCACCCGGCGAATTTCATCATCACGCCCAATTACCGGGTCTAACTTACCTGATTTCGCCTGTTCTGTTAAATCCCGACCAAATTTTTGTAAGGCTTCATAGCGGGATTCTGGGTTTTGGTCTGTCACTTTTTGACTACCACGAACTGTTTTGATACTAGCTTCTATCTTGGCACTGTCTACATTAAACCCTTTCAGTACCCGTCTGCCGACACGTTCATCATCGACAAACGCTAGGAGGATATGTTCTACGGAAATGTAGCTATCCTTCATCCTCTCACGAATTTCCTCAGCGCGATCAAGCATGGTATCTAAGCTACGACCGAGGTAAAGCTGATCACTTTTGCCTACTTTCGGTTGACGCTGGGTAAAAGCTTCTAATTGCTGTTGTAAGCGAATTGGATCAATTTCTGCACGACCTAAAACCCGGATAGCTAAACTAGTAGGGTCTTCTATGAGGGCGAGAATTAAATGTTCAACGTCTAGTTGCTGTTGTTGATATGCACGGACTATATCTTGGGATTTGACAATGGCTTCCCAGGCTTTATCTGTAAATTTATTAGGGTCTGTAGGCTGCATTTTTACGATTTTAGATGTAATATTTTAGACTTGTATTTTGGGTATAAAATTTGGGTAAAGAAGACAACTAGAAGTTATTCAATATTTTGTTTACATCATAAACACATCAACTCAATATAAATTTGTATAAAAAGTTACTTATTAAACGCAGAGGGAGGGGAGGTAAGCGCGGAGTTACGCAGAGAGTTTAGTTGGTTCTTTCTCTGCGAATTAAGGAAATTGACTCACTACCTATTTCCTAATTTAAAACGAAAACACCTTTATGAGCTTACTTTGCAAGGTGGGCGGAAGAAAATATTTAATTTGGTAGACAAGGATTTGGGGGATGGGGGAGATGCTGACAGGTGTAGGTTTTTTACAATTAGGAGGAGTTAAAACAGTAGAAATCGTCAACAGGAGTAGAAGGAAAAGAACTCCAGCGATGAAGTTCAATAGGAAGATGGTTAAGTAAATTAGCAACCAGAGTTAACAATCCCTG
>DATNQO010000092.1:0-2529 GCA_036704005.1 Leptolyngbyaceae cyanobacterium
AATTTTTTCAATGCGATCGTCAAAGAAATTCAGTCTATTCATCTCACTATGATAAATAGGAAATCCACTTTTCATAGCTGCTAAAGCCATAGCATAGGTAGGATTATTATGTAGACCTAAAGTATCTGCATAAATAGCTAATTCTCCCCATAAACGGAAAAATTCTATTTCGCGTCCCTCATCAGGCTTAATTACAAACAAAAATTCATTGATAAACTTTAAAGATGAGGAATAAATATCAATTCCTAATTTATTACCCATGCTTTCGATAATATATTTCTTGCGCTGAAGTTTGGAAGTCAGAACAGGAGTATCAAAGTATTTTTGCAGATGTTTTCTCATGTCACCACAACTACGTGCTGTTAACCCTGGAAGAAAGTTCAGGTCTTTTGGTAGGGGGGAACAAATCCTGACATCTGCATCTAGATACATAACTGTAGATGATAGAGAAAGAGCGTGCTGGATAGCAAACCTTCGTTCGTGATAAGGCTTGACTCCTCGACACCAATGCTTGATAGCGATGACGTTAGGCTGATTCTGGAAAAATTTAGGTTTATTAGTGACAACTACGAAAATGTGACCCGGTACAAACTTATCTATATCTTCAGCTAGTAGTTTTGCTAAATGAATATATTCTTCACCAAAGGCAGCTGTACAAAAACAGAGAGACTTGTTATTTGTAGCTATAACATTCATTGGTTAAGTTTTTGGGGTTACTGTGTAAACATAGTTTACATTTAGTGATTGTCGTACATAACCTGAAATTGTAGATATTACGCAAATTAAATGTGAGGTTTACAATATCTTAGTAAATATACGTAAGTAAGCAACTATGTTTATAAAATAAAGTAAGTTGATTTACATTTTGTACATTTGCGTAGCCTCTTATAACTAATGACTAATAACAAAAAACCCCGGCTATGCAACCGAGGTGAATAGGAGAAGTCCAAATGTCGATGAAAAATACCGATACCCTAATTTAATTTTGATGAACTAACTACACAAGAAGTATTTCTGAAAGCGGTAAGTAGTGGTATCATAACCGCGTCAAGTAAACCCTGCTAACTTAACTGCCTGAAAGGTTAACGAGAAGTTTTACAGGTTTCTAGTTTGGTAGCTCAACTGTTGTCCTTATGTCAATAATTGTAAAGCAATTGTTACGAATTGGTCAACAATAATTGACACAGAAAAACTTATACATAGCATAAGCAAAACTTATGTAAAAGCGGCTAAGGTTACAGGGAATTGCGAATTGGTATTAACAGTGAACAGTTAAATACGAAAATGAAACACCACACCAATTGGTGAAAGGCGTATTTTGGCGCTTCTTTATCCCCCACCATCAGCCGTCAGAACTGATAACTGATTTAAATAGTCAGCAGAACAAGTGGCACAGCGATCGCGTAATTACAAACTTAGCCAATGATGATGTAAGTATATTTCGATATGTCTGCGATTTATGTCATCGCCCCCTAATTATCCCCTAAAAATTGAGCTTAAGCTACCTTCCTCCCATCCCCAACTACTAGAAGGATTGGATATATGGTTGCGTTTGGGTTTGATCAGCGAGACCCAAGTTAGGCAAATATGTAGAGAATTTCTGGTTTGTCGGGTAGAGTTAGAACCCCAGTTTGCCCCGGAAGAGGAACGGGTAGGCGCAACTATCAGAACACCGGAAAAGCCATTAGCCCAATTACCACCACCAAGAAAACAACCAGCACAACCCAACATCCTCTCCAGAATGTTGCAGTCGTTGGGAGAGGAATTAAGTGTACGGTGGCTGTTGTTTTTGGGAGTATTTTTAGTTGTAGTTTCGTCGGGTGTATTAGCGGCGAGTCAGTGGGAAAGATTCCCGGCTTCTGGGCAGTATGGAGTTCTATTAGCTTATACTTTGAGTTTTTGGGGGTTTAGTTTCTGGGCTGGTAAACAAAATAACTTGAGATTGACAGCGCAAACATTACTAATTGTCACTCTGTTATTAGTCCCGATTAACTTCTGGGCGATGGACAGTTTTCGGTTGTGGCACAATCCTTTAGACTGGATAACAGTAGCGATCGCCGCCCCGATATTAACATTAATCACAACATCACTGTGTAGAAATCGCACAGTTATTAACAACTTTCCTAGAGGGAGATTACCCTTAATAAATATTCTGGGGTTAAGTTATCTGCATTGGGGCTGGAAATTACCAGGATTTCCCTTGATTGCAGTGTATGCGGCAATGATTAGCACAACCATCATCACAATTTATCATAGTCGCCGCCAATCTATAGCCAATCAAGGCGAACAATCCCAGAAACAGATTATTAATATATATGCTGCTGTTATTGTCTATGGTTTATTACTCCTACTATCACGCGCAATTTTTGTTGCGGGAGTTGATATCACCCAACTAGGTTTAGCCATTGGTATTTGTGGTTGGTTAACAACTTGGCTAGCACAGCAACAAAGAAAAACACAAACATCCCCCGCCACTCCCTCATCTCCCCCATCTCCCTCATCTCCCTCATCTCCCTCATCTTTCCCAGT
>DATNQO010000093.1:0-24512 GCA_036704005.1 Leptolyngbyaceae cyanobacterium
TCAGGTGAATTAGGTAGGGCATTTCCCATCTCTCTAACCCAATTTATTACAGTCGTATGATGAACTTTCTTGACTCGTTGAATTGCCCGAAATCCTGAACCATTCACATACATCTCTAAACACTCTTTTTTTATTTCTTCAGAGTAACCCTGCTTTTCATAAGAATCTATAAACTGACGATCACAATTAACACATATGTGATTTTGTTTACTAAGCTTTTTACCATTTTTGCGGATATGAGTGGATGCACACCTTGGACATTTCATAGCGATCGCTCAAATTCATACTTCAATTATGCAACGCCAAATTATCGATGCCGTAAACATCATTAGTATGGGTGCAGATTTTCAAACAGATTCCATCATTAGTCAAAAGCTAATTCTGGAACTATTTACTTATCTGCTAAATCAAAGGTAACGATTGAAGCTAGCTCATAGTAAGCTTTTCATCAATCGGAGCGGCGGGATTCGAACCCACGACCTCCACTACCCCAAAGTGGCGCGCTACCAAGCTGCGCTACGCCCCGGTCAGAATTATTATCTTAGCGCAAACTTTTGGAGGAATCAAGGGGTAAGCTTAAAAAACTTTTAGCATTCCCACAGCTTGCACAAGACTAGGCACGGCGGAGGGGTTCCATTTACCTTCTGCACAGCGTCCTGTATTGAGGATAAAGCGCAGACTGTATTCATGGGGATAACCTTCCACCTCCATCCATAATAAATCGCTTTCGGCTTCACAGGCAATCTTTTCTTCATCCATTAATTCGGCGCTTATTTGCTGCATGGTATTGACTAGCTTGGCTAAGAGGCGACAAAAATCATCCAACTCAGCTTCAGTTAACTCAATAGCCCAATCATCAGTACCAACTAAACCCTTAAATTCTGTGGCGTTGGGGTTCCAGCCAATACGCCAGCCAGCACCGCTTTTAATCAGACGTTCCATAACAATACCCCTATACCCTTACACCCTTACACCCAGTCTCAACGGATAATCTTTGTGATGGTTATTTTAGAAGTTCTGCGCCTCCTGTTGGGGGTGGGGTTAGGGTGGAGTTGGGTTTGGGGTTGGGGCTTGAAGTTGGTTGAGTGGGAGTATTGGGGCTAAAGATGTTGGTTAAAACTTGTACTAAAGCATTGCGTTGGGTGCGAGTGAGGCGAGAAATAGCAGCGCGATCGCCATCCAAAGGATTTTGCCTTAATGTATCATTACCTGGATAGATATTCTCGTACATAATTTCATTGGTATCCAAGTAATCGGCTAGAGTTAGCTTCCAATCTAGGCGATAACTAGGGGCGCGTTCTTTGACGTATATGTGATATCTAATTAGGCGAGTTGCTAAGGTATTGTTTTCAGCAACTTTCCCAGTTTCTTTACTGACGTACTGATTTTCTTTAGGAAAGTCAGGCAATTGCTGATACACTAGCTGCCAAACTTCACCAGGACTAATTCTTTGGGCTACAGCAGGTTGTATAGTTGCCAAATTACCTGCACTAAATACAAAAACACCCGCCACCACAAAGGTAGTTATTAACGCTGATTTAAACTTCACAATTACAAACTGAAGGGTTGACTAAAGCAGAAGTTTGTTCTTGATAAAACAAATACCTTGAGGAGAAAATGCCAAGTGACTGGTTATTAGCACTTAGCACTTAGCACTCAGCAGTATAGCAGGGGACAGGTGATAGGTTACAGGGGACAGCCAAGAGAAAGCTCTTGCAGTAAAGACCTGATGATTCCTCAATGTCCTAACCTATGTGGCGACTGCTATGTATTTTAAAGTTCACCAATAATTTCTGGTTGTGTCAATTCATCGGACATTTCAATAATTGCCCTAAGTACTGGCTTCATCATCGCATCTTCAGCACTTTCAAATTCTTCATAACGCCGACGTTTAGCACGATTTGCCACCTGAACCGTAATGCGGTAGCGATTTGAAGCTGCACTAATTAAATCCTCAGCACGGTGCATAATCTGAGTTTGGGTTGTCTCGAACTTAGAACGCTTAAGCATAGTAATGGGTTCATATGGACATACCCTAGTTTAGCAGTACTCATTGAGACTGGGGGCTGGGGAGATGGGGGAGATGAGGGAGTGGGGGGAGATGGGAGAGATGGGGGAGAAAACTGTCAACTGTCAACTGTCAACTGACTAACCCTTTCTCTTGATAGAGGTTAAATGCTTTTGTCTGTTTATAAGTTGGGTGTAATTGTGAAGTTAAGAAATTAACCAAATATTATGGTTAACATTGTGGAAACGGCTGTTAATGCAGGAAAATTCAAGAATTTGGTGCAGGCGGCTGAAGCAGCACAAATCTTAGATGTTCTCAAGGGGAATGAGATTTTTACTTTGTTTGCACCCAGTGATGAGGCTTTTGCAAAATTACCAGAGGGAACTCTAGACTTTCTTCTGCAAGACATCCCCAAGTTAAAAAAGATTTTGACATATCACGTAGCTTATGGTGATGTCCGGTCTGATGATTTGGTGCAAATTGCAGAAGCAGAAACCCTAGAAGGTTCTGTTGTGGCGATTGAATCTCAAGGTGGTAAAGTCAAAGTAAATGATGCCACTTTCGTACAAACAGATATCCTTGCTGATAATGGCGTGATTCACGTTATTGATTCTGTTTTAATGCCGGCGATGGTGGCGGGGAAATAGGAGATGAGGGAGATGAGGGGGATGAGGGAGTAATATATTCTTATATCTTTCCCAATTCCTCCTCTGCCCCTACTCCCCCCACTTCCTCATCTCCCCCTACTCTCCACTCCCTACTCTCCTAAAGCAATGATGCAACCACTACGTGGGGGGAGATTTAAGGAAAGTTGTTTTGTTTGTCCTGAATTATCCCAGTTAATTTCAGCTTGACCGTATAGTAGCTTGTTGGGTTGAGTTTGCAAGCTGGTAGTATCTACGTTAGCTTGGGCTGGGGCTGTGCCAACGTTGACGGCGATAATTAATTCTTCTTTTCCTAAAGTACGAGCAAAAACATATACTGCACCTTGCGCCCAGAGAACTTGATAGTCGCCTGTGCGTAAGGCTGGGTAAGCATGGCGCAGGGCGATTAACTGACGGTGAGCGTGGTAAATTTCTCTATCCCAGTTAGCTTCTAAGGGGAAGCCCCGGCGAGAGTCGGGATCTATCGCCCCTGGTAAGCCAACTTCGTCGCCATAGTAGATACTTGGTGCGCCTGGAAAGGTAAGCAGTAAGAGGGTAGCTAACTCTATACTGGCTCTATCTCCGCCAGCAATTGACAGAAGTCTGGCTGTGTCGTGGCTGGCTAGGAGGTTGAGTTGGGTTAGCTGAATTTCCCAGGGGTAAAGTTGGAGTAGTTCTTGAATTTTGGCGGCGTATTCGGCGGCGAATAGGGGTGGATAGGGCTGATAATCACGGCTTTGTACTTGTTCTAAGACTACGCGATCGCCTGCGGTAAAGGCAATTGTCGGCCCGGCAAATAAATAGTTCATTACGCCGTCAAATTGTGTCCCATCTAGCCACTTGCGGGAGTCTCCCCACACTTCCCCCACAATATAAGCTTCGGGGTTGATGGCTTTGACGCGATCGCGAAATTCTTGCCAAAAGCCAGGGGTGGTAATTTCAAATGGTACATCCAATCGCCAGCCATCAATGCCGAATTTAATCCAATATTCGGCAATTTCCATGATATATTCCCGCACTTCTGGGTTATCGTGGTTAAACACAGGCAAAGCGCGATTATCTGCCCAGCCTACATAGTTGGCTGGAAACTCACCATTATAGGGTGAGAGAGGCCAGCCTTGGATTTTAAACCAATTTACCCAAGGAGAATGAGGGCCATTTTCTAAAACGTCGTGGAAAAAGAAAAATCCTCGGCTGGAATGGTTAAATACTCCATCGAGGACAACTTTAATATTGCGCTCATGGGCTGCGTCTAGTAGTTCTTTGAAGGCTTGATTACCTCCCAGCATTGGGTCTACTTGATAATAGTCGTGGGTATGATATCGGTGATTGCTGGCAGATTGAAAGATGGGTGTAAAGTAGATGGCATCTATGCCCAAATCTTGAATGTAGTCCAACTGCTCCATAATGCCCCATAAATCACCACCTTTGTAACCTTGCAGTGTGGGCATTGCGTCCCAGTCTTCCCAGCGTGCATCACGTAACAGACGCTTCCGGGGCTGTTTGCTTCTGGCAAAGCGGTCTGGAAAGATTTGGTAGAATACGGCGTGTTTCACCCAGTCTGGTGTTTGAATTTGCATGATTTCCCCTTAATACCTTCAGGTGCGATCGTTACAAATACTTACCCATTTGCGATTCTCACCTGTGATAGAAAATTTACAGTCATTAGTCATTAGTCATTAGTCATTAATCCTAAGAGCAGTTTGTAAGAGTTTTCAACACTCACACCCCTAATTTTCCTGAAAATCAAATTTCTGCTAACCGCCAGTAAACTCCATTGTCTCGCTGCATTAACTTATAACTAATCAACTCTCGCCTGAGAGTGGCGTAATCTGGATGGTAGAGATTGATTATGTCATTAACTTCACGTTCTGAGTAATTAATACCTAACTCAAATTTGCTGACCAACCATTTGAGAATTACTAAGCGCTTTTTACGGCTCGCAGGAATTTCTTTGATGCGCTGTGTTCCCTCATTGCTGTTTATATCTATCTCTAGATAGTTTCTTAAAACTTTGCTTTCCCAAGCTTCAGTATCTACATCCTCTGCTAAAGAGGCAATCTTTTCTGGAGAGAGAATTTCTTTACTGATACTTTGCAGGACTTCACTATCTAACTGATATATGCGGCTATTGCCTTCTGGACGCATTGTCACTAAATTTAGCTCTTTGAGCCTGGCCAGATGATGGGAAACTGTTGGCTCTTTGAGCTGCATCAGCGCGGCTAATTCTTCAACACTACACTCCTGATTGGCTAAAATCCCTAAAATCTTCAATCGGCTTTCGTCCGCTAACACTTTGAAAAATTGCAGTAAGGTCTGAAATTGTTCTTGTTTCATAATTTGTTATAATTAATTCGATCGCAATCTAATTAGAAGCAGATCGAATTACTGATGCTGTCCTCGTCTGATGCAGCACAAACTCTGCTTTGGTGATTTTTGAATTAATGTTAATTTTGCGATTTGTTCGCGAAAAAGTTGAGTTTTCTTAAGTTGTTCTTTACATTTTGCTATGTTTAGATTTTCATCGAAGCGCAGAAGAAAGCATCGGGGTATGCCTAGACAAGGTACTTCGCTTGTCCAGGCTGCCAGATTTTTGGGAATGGATCAAAGTTCTCTGTATATGGCTTTGCAAAAAGGACAAATCCCTACGCACAAAAACAATGGGCGAACGGTGATTAGTCAAGGTGCGCTGCTTGATTATCGAGCCAGGACAAGACATTTATAAGTTTGTAGGGATGAGCTTGAGCGAGTTTGGCTTAGTTTGTGATTCAATTCTCGCTCAACTTTCGTTGTCATCTAGTTCAAGGTTAGCAAAATCCGGGGATCTCGTCCTCTACACTTTGATGTAGGGTCAGCTAATTTTATTTATTGAGTGCGATCGCTAATTTAATGGGTAAGCCAGATTTCAGAGGTTATTTATCAAGTGAAAATAAAATTACTGTAGGGTTTGTTCGGTCATTGCTCAAAAACTCCAATGGTTACTATTAAGAAGTTATTGAAAAATATAAAGATAAATTGAATAGTAAGTATTTAATTATTGCTCATGCTTCTTAAATTTATTTAAACTTATTATTACTTGAGCAATAAACAATTAAGTATTATTTTGGATGATCTGCACCTGGATGTGAGAAAACAGGAAACTTGGGTTCAGCTAGGCTAACACAGGGGTAAGGGACTCCCAGAATAGACCCACTACAAGTTAAGCTGGATAAAAGTAGCAATTTGTTGCACGTCTTAGATGAAATTGGCTATCACTGCTAATTTTTAACAGTGAACAGTGAACAGTGAACAGTTATCAGTTAAATACGAGGGTGAAACACCACACCAATTGGTGGAAGGCTTTGGTGGCGCTTATTTATCCCCCACGCCCTGGCTGACTGATAACTGGTAACTGATAACCCTTGCGGGTTCGCCAGTCGCTCATGGGGGAAACCTCTAAGACCGCCCTGGCTCACTGATAACTGATTTAATTTTCAATCCTTGAGAAATCTGGAATGCTAGACCAAATTTTTGACTACCTGCACTTTCATTTCAGCGTGGAAGCCTCTATAGTCCTGCTGATATTAGTATTTCTAGAGGCGGTACTATCAGCAGATAACGCGATCGCCCTAGCTGCTATTGCCCAAGGACTAGAAGACAAAAAGCTGGAACGCCAAGCCCTCAACATTGGTTTAATCGTTGCCTATGTGCTGCGAGTTACCTTATTGTTGACTGCCACTGAGGTACAAAAATTTTGGCAATTTGAACTCCTGGGCGCGGCTTACTTGCTATGGTTGGTATTCCAACACTTTACCTCACAAGAAATAGAAGACAACCATCATCACGGCCCGCGTTTTGCTTCTTTATGGCAAGCAATACCTGTAATTGCGTTTACCGACTTAGCCTTTTCCTTGGATAGCGTGACAACAGCGATCGCAGTTTCTCAAGAAACCTGGCTAGTCCTGACTGGAACCACAATTGGCATCGTCACCCTGCGATTCATGGCAGGCTTATTTATTCGCTGGTTAGACGAATTTACCAACTTAGAAGACGCAGGATATATAACTGTAGCTTTAGTAGGCTTACGTCTGTTATTAAAAGTTGTAAACAATGATTTTATCCCTCCAGAGTGGTTAATGATTACGGCGATCGCCATTATTTTCACCTGGGGCTTTTCCAAGCGCAATCTCACCGAATCACCGCAAGTAGAAGTGGAGAAAACTGAAGTGTCGAAGTGAGGGACTGGGGATTGGGAGCAGAGGAGCAGAGGCGCAGAGGAGCGGGGGAGAAAATAATTACACCTCCTTCCCCCTTCCCCCTTCCCCTTCCCTAATTGACTACTCGTGCAACCAAGGGGTTAAATGTGGTTGCCAATTGACTAATTCTGCATCGGTAAACCACAGGCTGATTTCTTTTTGGGCGGTTTCTGGTGCGTCAGAACCGTGGATGATGTTGCGGCCGATGTTAATGCCAAAATCGCCGCGAATTGTGCCGGGTTCTGCTGTGAGGGGATTGGTTGCACCAATAATTTTTCTGGCTGAAGCAATCACACCATCACCTTCCCAAACCATCGCTACCACGGGGCCAGAAGTGATAAATTCGACTAAACTAGGAAAAAATGGTCTTTCACGGTGGACTCCATAGTGTTCTTCAGCCAATTCTTTACTGACTTGGAGAAACTTCAAACCCACCAGGGTAAAACCTTTTGTTTCAAAGCGACGAATAATTTCGCCAACGAGTCCACGCTGTACGCCATCAGGCTTAATTGCTAAGAATGTGCGTTCCAAAGCTATCTCCAAAAACTTAATAAAATTTTTATTTGGTCAAGAGTCTATAGTCAAAAGTCCATAGTCCATAGTCCACAGTCCACAGAAAAATATCCTTTTCACTGTTGACTATTGACTATTGACTATTGACTAAAAAACTGACCAATCAAGAGTTTATCTCAGAAATTATCCCTGAGTGCATATCAGTTCTTATACGAATGAGTTAAATTGTTTATTCGTGGGTGAAACACAGAGGTCAGGAACAAATGGGTGAGTCAACTGCTACATCGGACGAGGTGGTAAAAGTACCAACCAACGGACACAAGTTAGAAGGGAAAAATCACAAGCAGAAGAAACTGCTACCACCAACTACGCCTGGAGATGTTTCTCGCGCTTGGAAGATTGAAGACAGCGAGGCTTTATACAGGATTGAGGGATGGGGACAGCCTTATTTCTCGATTAATGCGGCTGGTCATGTTACCGTGTCTCCCAAGGGCGATCGCGGTGGTTCTTTGGATTTGTTTGAATTGGTTAACGCTTTGAAACAGCGTAATTTGGGGCTACCCTTACTAATTCGCTTTTCTGATATTTTGGAAGACCGCATCGAACGGTTGAATGCTTGTTTTGCGAAAGCGATCGCCCGTTATAATTACCCTGGTGTTTATCGCGGCGTGTTTCCTGTCAAATGCAATCAGCAACGGCATTTGATTGAAGATTTGGTGAGATTTGGTAAACCGCATCAGTTTGGTTTAGAAGCTGGTTCTAAGCCGGAGTTAATGATTGCTTTAGCTTTGTTGGATACCCCTGGATCATTGCTTGTTTGCAACGGCTATAAAGACCGGGAATACGTGGAAACAGCGATGTTGTCCCAAAGACTAGGACAAACGCCAATAATTGTCTTAGAACAGGTGGAAGAAGTCGATTTAGTGATTGCTGCCAGTCAACAATTGGGAATTAAGCCGATTTTGGGGGTAAGAGCGAAATTAAGCACCCAAGGGATGGGACGCTGGGGTACATCCACAGGCGATCGCGCCAAGTTTGGTTTAACGATCCCGGAAATTATCCAAGCAGTTGACAAGTTACGCGACGCTGATTTGCTGGATTCTTTGCAGCTAATGCACTTCCATATTGGTTCGCAAATCTCCGCTATCAATGTAATTAAAGATGCCATCCAAGAAGCTAGCCGGATTTATGTAGAGTTAGCATCGTTGGGGGCAAATATGAAGTACCTCGATGTTGGTGGCGGCTTGGGTGTGGACTATGACGGTTCGCAAACCAACTTCTACGCCTCCAAGAACTACAATATGCAGAACTATGCTAACGACATCGTGGCAGAGTTAAAAGATACCTGTGCTGAGAAACAAATACCCGTACCTACACTAATTAGTGAAAGTGGGAGGGCGATCGCTTCCCATCAATCGGTACTCATTTTCGACGTTCTCAGTACCAGTGATGTCCCCCGCGACAACCCAGAACCGCCCAAAGAAGGCGAATCCCCAGTCATTAATTACCTGTGGGAAACCTATCAATCCATCAACAAAGAGAACTATCAAGAGTTCTACCACGACGCTACTCAGTTTAAGGAAGAAGCCATTAGCCGCTTCAACTTGGGGATTCTCCGCTTAAGAGAACGCGCCAAAGCCGAACGTTTATACTGGGCTTGCTGTCAGAAAATTTTAGACATTATCAGGCAGCATGATTACGTACCTGATGAGTTGGAAGACCTAGAAAAAATTATGGCTTCCATCTACTACATCAACCTGTCTGTGTTTCAATCAGCACCAGATTGTTGGGCAATTGATCAATTATTCCCCATCATGCCCATCCATCGCCTAGATGAAGAACCAACACAGCGAGCAATTTTAGCTGACCTCACTTGTGATAGCGACGGCAAAATAGACCGCTTTATTGACCTACGTGATGTCAAATCTGTGTTAGAATTGCACCCCTTCCAACCAGGGGAACCTTATTATCTGGGAATGTTCCTCAATGGTGCATACCAGGAAATTATGGGGAATCTACACAACTTGTTTGGTGATACTAACGCCGTTCACATCCAGTTAACGCCCAAAGGCTACCAAATCGAACACGTAGTCAAGGGCGATACCATGAGTGAAGTTGTCAGCTACGTGCAGTACGATTCTGAGGACATGGTAGAAAACATCCGCCAACGCTGTGAACGTGCTTTAGAAGAGAAGCGCATTACCTTAGCCGAATCTCAACGCTTACTGCAAACCTACGAGCAGAGTCTCAGAAGATACACTTACTTGAATAGTTAAGAGTCAATAGTCCATAGTCAATAGTCCATAGTCCATTGACTAATGACTATTGACTAATGACTAATGACTAACCATTAGTTCCCAACAATTCGGCGATCGCTTGCCGTTCTGCTGGGGTATGTTCTGGGGGTGTTTGTCTTGCGTCGGTAATTAACCAATCTAGGGAAGCGGCTTGCACATCAATCGCCGCCCCGGTTTTATCGACGCAGTAACGCCCGAACACTAGCTTATCTAGCAGTCGGACTCCAGGGCCTAAGCGTGACCATTCAAAGATGACGCTGTTGTCAACGGTTGCGCCACTGCATATCCAGCAGTTAGGGCCAATCATTGCTGGGCCGACGATTTTGGCTCCATCTTCGATGCGAGTCATACCACCAATGTAAACTGGGCCTGTGATATCTACCTTGTCCCAATTCACCGCCACATTTAAACCAGTGTAAATCCCAGGGGCGACCTCATGACCGGGGATTTGGACATTCTTTATTTCCCCTTGCAGCACACCACGAATTGCCCGCCAGTAGTCGGGAACTTTACCGATATCCACCCATTCAAAGTCCATAGCAATGGCGTAGAAAGGCGCACCAATTTCTACTAGTTTGGGGAATAGCTGGCTACCGATGTCATATTCCACACCAGAGGGGATGTAATTAAATACCTCTGGCTCAAAAATGTAAATACCTGTGTTGATGTTAGTGCTGAGTGCTTCTTCCACGGATGGTTTTTCTTGGAAGGCTTTCACCCGACTATGTTCATCGGTGACGACAACACCGTAACTAGAAACTTCTTCTTTGGGAACAGTCTTTGTAATGATAGTGGCGATCGATCCCTTTGATTTATGCCACTTCACTGCTGCCGTCAAATCTAGGTCAATCAAAGCGTCTCCGCATAATACCACAAAGGTATCATCGAAAAACGGTGAAAAATCTTGGATGCGACGCATCCCACCAGCAGAACCTATGGCTTCCCCTACTAACTTACCTTCGTCATCAATTTTGCCTTCAAACGAATAGGCAATCTGTACACCAAACCGTTGACCGTCACGGAAATAATTCTCAATTTCCTCAGCCAAATGGCTCACATTGACCATAATTTGGTCGAAACCATGCTGACGTAGAAGTTCCAATAAAAATTCCATCACTGGCTTTTGCAGGATAGGAATCATCGGTTTGGGAATTGTGTAGGTAATCGGACGAACGCGAGTACCCTTACCTGCTGCGAGAATCATCGCTTTCATAGAGTTTATTCCTCAACCACAAGCCAGTTTACTTTCAATGTGTGATACTTAATCATCAGTTTTTTATTTCTGTTCTAAGTAATCCCTAACAACAGGGATAACAGGAATCTACTGTTTGTTGCAAGGGGGCTGGGGAGTAGGTATTGGGGACTGGGGACTGGGGACTGGGGATTGCGGACACTTTTACTTCCCTACGGGACGCTACGCGAACGGTGAGCTTCAGTGCATCGCTGAGGATTGGGAGTAAGAGAAAGGAATTTATATCTAACTAAAATATGCCACTTGTAGGAGTGCGTTTTTTACTCTCCGACGAAGTACAGGCAATAGTTAACACTATTTCCTAGTCCCTGTCCCCTATTCCCTTCATTGATGACAAGTGATCAGTTATCTTTTTAATTTAATCGAATTTTTGGGTTCACTAATGTTACAGTCGGTAAATTTACCATAACTTAGCGGGAGCTTGAAAGCCCCTGAGAAGCAAACAGACAGGGGAGGAAATGCGACTCGGCAGGCTAAAGCCTGCTGTCTCTCCTTATTCCCTGTTTCCTCACCGAAGGGCTTGGTCAATTCTCATTGCTTAATTATTTTAAAGAAGATATCAATATTTTTTACAGCAAATTACGCGATATTACTTAAGAAATATTTTTAATACAAAGGTGGCAATAAATACATTCAACCATGCGATATTAAGCAAATAAGCGCATAGCTTATACAACTGTGTTATTCCCAATAGCAATTTTTAGGAGTAGAAGTAGTCTATGAGCGTTACCGAAAATCATCTTTCTGTATCAAAACTGTCATCTACAACTAAGCGGTGGATCAGTCACTTTTGTCTGCTAACTTTACCCATAACTACAGCCCTGGCTACTGTTTCCATCCAACCAGCTAAAGCGCAATTTAATGGTTGTATGGGTAGTGATTGTGTACAGTATGACTTAAGTACTCAGGCTAAATGTTTACAAGTGGGAACAGAGACTAGTCCAAACGCACCTGTTGGTACAACACCAGGATGGTACTTAGGCTTAAACACCGAAATTGACCAAAAAATCCTGAAAGGGGACGTTATTGCTTACAAAATCCGTTGGTCTAGTGGTTGGTCAGGTTGGTACGTAACTGGAGTTAACGATCTTGACGCTAAGTTTAACACTGGTAACAAAACGATGCGGAGGATTTGGTCTTACTTTACTGACCATCAACACCTGTACATTATTTGTTACCAGCCTTAATAATATGAAATTACCAATGGTAACAACTTCAGTTTTTTAATGTAGGTTTTGAAATATATTTTAGCTCAATCCTCTCTAGTATTTTCTGGAGGGGTTTTGTTTGTGCTTGTGCTGAGGCAATGTAGCTTTGAATTATAGTAAATTTATGGCTGAAAAATTGAGTAATTTAAGTTGACTGAAGCTTGTATATTACTGTTTTGAGTTGCTTTAACTCAGCGATCGCTATCATGATTGATCTGTGTTTGCTGCATCTGTAAGTAGGCGGATTTTTACCTCTTGATAAAATTCCTCTTGAACTAGCTCTACTTTAGATTGTGCCGATAGCAGCAATAAAGCCCAAAATACGCTGACTAGGTGACTGTTTACCGATTCATGAGCCGATAATTCCTGTGTTTGCTTGGTCTGCGACCACAATTCGACAAGTTGTTCTAAATTTAAATATTTTTGTTCTAACAGCAATTCTTTAGCTGAACAGTGCAGTACTTGCTCCAACTCACCAGCTACTTCTGTCAAATTCTCTTGGTGCGCCAACTCCAGCGCTTCCCGCATCGCTTTGACAGTCGGCTGGCGCTTGGGACGTTCCGGTTTGCTAACTTTCTGCACTAGCTTGAGTTGATTCGCCATGATGCGCAATTGGGCGACTAACTCTTGCAAAGTTACACGGCGTTTCGGTGGTGGCATGGCGGAGGGTCGCCGACGCAAAACTCGCTCTAGGGGTAAACGTTGAGTTTGATGGAAAATGCCATCACCATTCTCGATGAGTAATTCATCCTCGATATCTTCTAAATCTTCTGCTGTAGACAACTGCATCAAGGTATTAGCTTTGAATAAAACTAGCATGGAGGCTGATAAAAATGCCTGCCCAGATTGGGACAAGTCAGATTCATAGCCTCTAGCAGTTGTCTTTGGTGTCATTAGTTCTAAATAACGGTCAATCACCTCAATAACTTTAACGTCCCAAGGGTCTATGTCTCCTTGTTCTGCTTGCTCAATTAAAAGTGTAATTGTTTCTAATAACTCGGAAGCATCCATGCTGATTTGCGATGGGGGAAAGGGGAAGGGGGAAGGGGGAAAGGGGAAAGGGGAAAGGAAGAAGCCTTTAAACTTTGCCCACTGTCAACTGTCAACTGTCACCTGTCAACTGTCAACTGCCCACTGTCAACTGTCAACTGTCAACTGTCAACTGCTTACTCACTACTCAATTTTTCTCCACCTATAGAATGGTGTATATGATAGCTAATTTATCAAAAGAAAGATGAATTTTCGGGGTTAAAGCTCTGGAATGAATATACATTGTTGAGCTTTAATTACCAAGGATAGGAATTTCATCTCATGACTCTACTATCTATTGATGAGTTAAAAAATTTAATTGCCAATTCTCAAGCACCTTGTGTATCTCTTTATATACCTATGCAAAAAGCAGGGCCGGAGATTCGTCAAAATCCTATTCGCTTTAAAAATTTAGTCCGTGAGGCTGAAGAACGCTTGCAAGCTTTGGAAATTGATCCTAATGAAATTGAAAATTTACTGCAACCAGCTAAGGAACTCGATGAGCCTGAGTTTTGGGAAAATCAAGACCACGGTTTAGCAATTTTTATTTCGCCGCAGGTCTTCTGTTATTACAGTCTGCCGATAGAGTGCCAAGAATTGGTGGTTGTTAGTAATCAATTTCATTTCAAGCCGTTGCTGAATTTAATTAATAGCGATGGTAAATTTTATATTCTCGCTCTGAGTCAAAAAGACTTAAAGTTTTTCGAGGGAACGCGCTCTGGCATCACTGAGGTAGAAGTGGAAAATATGCCGAAAAACCTCGATGAAGCTCTCCAGTACGATGAAACAGCCAAAGAAGGGCAATTTCGCATTGCTACATCTAAGGGTAGTAATAATAATCCCTTTACGCGATCGCAGCCTGGAGCTTTCCACGGTCAAGGTAGCCCAGATCGAGACCAGCACCAAGAAGCTATCCTACAATTTTTCCACGCTGTTGATACGGCATTACATGAGAAACTTCGGGATCAAAAAGCACCTTTGATTTTGGCTGGTGTGGAATATCTCCACCCGATTTATCGTGAAGCTAACAAGTATCCTCATCTTCAGGAACAAGCTATTACTAAAAGACAAGAAGTTTTCCAAGCAGACGAGTTACACGCTCAAGCTTGGGAAATTGTCGCACCCTTGTTCCATCAGTCAGAACAGGAAGCAATTGAGCTTTTCCAACAACTGGAGGGAGAGGAAACTGGTACAGCTTCTAGCGATATCAAAGAAATCGTTTCCGCCGCTTATTACCAAAGGGTTGATTCCTTAATCGTCCCAGTAGGGCAGCAAATCTGGGGTACATTTGACCCAGATACACTAGCTGTAGACTTACACCCAGAGCCACAGCCTGAAGATGGTGATATTTTGGACTTAGCAGCAATTCATACTCTATTAAATGGTGGTACGGTTTACGCTGTTGAGCCTGAGCAAATGCCTGATGGTAAACCAGTTGCGGCTATTTTCCGATACTAATCGGTTTTTTGGTGTTGTATAAAAGAAATCAGTTGTCAGTTGTCAGTTATCAGTTATCAGTTATCAGGTGATTTCCACTGTTCACTGTTCACTGATAACTGTTCACTGTTCACCGTCCCTCATATACAACACCATCAAATGAAAAATATTCGTACCTTTATTAACCAATTTTTTGTCGGTTTAGCTGTTGTCAGTGTTGCTGCAATTACAGAACCAGTTAAGGCAGAGTCTTTTACTGGACGGTCGGGTAATGTGCGAGCGGAAATAACTTTTGAAAAGCCGCAGGAGTATCAGTATAAAAATGTGCGGTTGCGAATTGTGAGAGGGGGTAGGACTGTTTTAAATAAAACTTTACCCCAAGAAAATGAGTATGACCGACCGACTGCGGGGATCTTCTCTGATAAGATACCTGTGGTGGATTTAGACGGTGATAAGGAACCAGAAATAATTGCTAATTTCTATACAGGTGGGGCGCATTGTTGTACTTATTCCTTGATTTACCGCTACGATCGCACCTCTGGGCAGTATAGACAAATTCGCCATGATTGGGGTAACGGAGTCTACAAGCTGGAAGATTTAAATCGGGATGGTATCCCAGAATTTAATAGTCGCGACGATCGCTTTGCTGGTGCTTTTACAGCTTACGCTGCTTCTGCCTATCCGCTACAAATTTGGCAGTACCGCCAAGGCAAAATGACTGATGTTACCCGCCGTTATCCTAAGTTAATTGCTAGTAACGCCTCACAGTTATGGAAAGACTATAGCGATATTAAGCGTCAAGGTCATGATGGCAAGGGCTTTTTAGCTGCATATTTGGCTAATAAGTGTCTGCTAGGGCAAGCGCAGGAAGGATGGCGACGAGTACAACAAGCTTACACGAATAGCGATCGCTCTCAATATTTCGCAGAATTACGTAAGTTCTTGCGGGAAACTGGATACTCTCGATAAATTGTAATTAGTAGTTTCCCCTTATTTTGAATTAGGAAAAATACGGGAGAAGTCAGAAAGTTATTGTTACCAACCTTTAAACTAAAGCTCCTCCCAGAACTGGCAAATGTTTTTAAACTATTTGTTGAGCATCCTAACTTTTTAGATCCCCCTAAATCCCCCTTAAAAAGGGGGACTTTGATTCTGACTCTTGTTCCCCCCTTTTTAAGGGGGGCTAGCAGGGTGGTTTCATACAGAAAAAGAAAAATTTATAAGTTCTGATTTCTGGTGTTGTAGCAGAGATTTTGCCCTCTCTCCAAACCTCTCCCCCACGGGGGGAGAGGCTTTGAAACAGACGAGTTTTTTTCTCTGATTGTATGAAACCACCCTGCCCTTTTTAAGGGGGGCTAGGGGGGATCTAAACATTAGGGTAATGGTGATCAGACTTGTCTATAACAACAATTTTTATTTATTAGTAATAGATGGGTATCAAAAGTATTTTTGAGAATTGGGCTAATATAGATAAAAATATGTATTAAAAACAACATGAATATAGAAATAGCAACGCTGGCGGTTGGACTAGGAAAAGCTGTATTTCCAGTAATTGCAAAACAAATGATTACTAAAGTTAATAGTCTATTAAACCCTACGGATTTAGAAAAAGCCTTGCAAGCAGGAGTTAAAGCTGCTGAAGAATGGGATGAAACCCAATCTCATAACAGACAATTATTTTTTCACTGCGATGATAAGCAGACAAAGGAAGTTATAGACCAATTTTTCAAAGATACGGGTGTACAAGAAGAATTACTCAAACCTATTAATAATAAAACTACTCCTAATTTAGAATTGTTAATTGCTGCTTTTAAGAAAATTTTCTCTGAGAAACCCAAGTTAAAGTTTCCAGAACAAAGTATAGAAAATTGGCTTAAGAAGTTTACTGATGCTTACTTTGAGCATACAAACACATATTTACAATTTCAGCTTGCTAAATCAGATTATCTTAAGCAACTGTCAAAATATTTTGATGATGTTGAATTTGTTGGGTTAAAGGTAGCGACTAAAGAAGAAGAAAGATTTGCCAAGCTACCACAAATTTTTGTTATGCCTGATGTGGTTGAACAAGTTGATTCTAGAGAATCAATATCTTTAGAGTTTTTTAATCGGGAAGGTGTAGCTGGCTATAATCGTCAATCAGAATTACTCAATGAACAAAGAATATCACAATTACAGCCAAGTGGTGGTAGGAGATTTTCAGCGCAGGAACTAATCAAACAAAGTACATCAGGTAAATCTGTTTTGTTGGGGGAACCAGGAATAGGTAAAACGACTTTGTTGAGTTACTTTGCTCTGATGTTGGCGGAAAAGCAAGCTGAAAAACTTGGCTTAACTGCCGATATAGATTTATTACCAATCTTAATTAAAATTAGAGATTTAGCTAAAGCGCGAACACAAAATATTTTAGAATATGTCCGAGATTTTGCTAAGAATAGATTGTATGTGAAAGAAGTGCCGACAGGTTTCTTTGAGCATTGGCTAGAGGATGGACGGGCATTAATTTTATTGGATGGCTTAGATGAGGTAGCTGATGCAGGGAAGCGTTATCAATTTGTAAAAAATATTGAAACTTTTCTCGGACAATATTCTCAAAATCGGGCAATTATTACTTCGCGCCCAGCAGGTTATAGTCGAAATTATTTCCGTACTGATAATTTTCCTCATTATAGAATAGAAAAGTTTGATGATAGCCAAATTGACTTGTTTATCCAAAAATGGTATGAAAGTCGATTGTTAAAAATTCCTGAAGAAGCAAGGGAACGCCAAGAAAGCTTAAAAAAAGCATTGGCAGAACAAGAAAGAATTAAATTATTAGCACGAAACCCTTTAATACTCACAATCATTGCTCTAATTCATCGCTATCAAGCTCATCTCCCACGACAGCGATATGAACTCTATAAACTCGCAGTTGATACACTATTAATTAATTGGGAAGAAGTAAAGGACATTGATAAATTAAAGCTTGATTATATTAATCAGAGCGATATTAGAGAATTAATGAACCGTTTAGCTTACTGGATTCATAGCCAGGGACAGAGTAATGATAAAGAAGGCGGTACACTGATAGATAAAGATGAGTTAATCAGAGAATTATGTAAACATATCACTGAGTTAAATTATCAAGTTAAGCCACATCAAGCTAAAGCCGAAGCAGAACGTTTTGTTGATTATATTCGAGAGCGTAGTGGTTTATTGAATGAACAAGGTCAAGATAGATATGCTTTTGTGCATAAGACATTTCAGGAATACTTAACGGCTGAAGAAATCCGGGAACGCCAAGAAGAAAGTTTTGAGGTAGTATTAGATCATGTTCGAGAACATTTACATGATGCTCACTGGCGAGAAGTTTTACTACTTTTAATAGCTCAACAAAAACGTAGCAACCCGAAAAAAGTTATTGAGGCAATTCTGCAACAAGATACTCCTTATGAGCAATGGCTGCACCGTAATCTTTTCTTTGCGGGTAGTTGTTTAGCAGAAGATTTACAATTGTCTGATAGTGATTTAATTACAGAAATCTTACAGCGATTAGTCAACATCGAAGTTAGTGATGAGCAACGAGTAGGCGGCAAAATTAAATCACAGGTTTTTCAAGTTCTTTGTAGTTTGAGTGAAACTAAGTTTCAAGCTCAAGCACTACAACTTTTGAAAGCATCAGCAGATTTGATAGATGAAAAAAGGCTGCGAGAATATCGAGCCGCTTTAGGTGAACAAGAGGAAGTATTCGCAGAACTGTTGGCTCTACTCCAACATAAGAGTTTGAATGTATGTTCTTATGCAATTGAGGCGTTGGAAAAATTAGGCCAGCCTACGCCAAAGACAGTACCACAATTGCTGGCTTTATTCCGAGATGGAAATGAGTTTGTGCTTGACGGCGTTGCTAGCGCATTAGGAAACTTGAGCAACCCTACGCCAGACGTAGTGCAACAACTATTGGCTTTACTTCAAGATAACAGTGAGCGTGTACGTCTCTATGCTGCAATCGCATTAGGAAGATTAGGCAAGGTTATACCAGAGGTAGGGCCGCAACTGCTGCCTTTACTTCAAGATAACAGTGAGCGTGTACGTTATTTTACTGCTCGCGTGTTAGGAAACTTGGGCAAAGCTACGCCAGAAGTGGTGGCACAACTGCTGACTTTACTCCAAGATAACAGTGAGACTTTACGTTACCATGCTGCTGAGGCTTTAGGAAAATTGGGCAAGAGTACCCCAGAGGTAGTGCCACAACTGTTGACTTTACTCCAAGATAACAGTGAGACTTTACGTTACTATGCTGCTAAGGGATTAGGAAACTTGGACAACCCTACGCCAGAGGTAGTGGCACAACTGGAGGCTTTACTCCATGATAAGAGTGAGCGTGTGCGTTCCTCTGCGGTTAGGACGTTAGGCAACTTGAGCAAACCTACGCCAGAGGTAGTGGAACAACTACAGGCTTTACTCCATGATAAGAATGAGGATGTACGTTACTATGCTGCTAAGGGATTAGGTAACTTGGACAAACCTACGCCAGAGGTAGTAGCACAACTACAGGCTTTACTCCATGATAACAGTGAGAATATGCGCTACGTTGCTACTGTGGCATTGGGCAATTTGGGCAATGGTAAGCCAGAGGTAGTGGCACAACTGCTGGCTTTACTTCAAGATAACAGTGAGGGTGTACGTTACGGTGCTGCTGAGGCATTGGTAAACCTGGGCAAAAACTCTCGTGACATTACTACTAATGTCGTTGAATGGATATCACAACACCAGGATTCAGAATATTTAGGCGAAGGAATTGATGTATTGTGGGATTTAGTAGTCGGGGAGTTCTGACAATCTCTTGATACCAATTCTCTGTAACTATGCACTTAATATAATGTTGCTCTTTTGCGTCTTCTCTACGAGACGCTGCGCGAATGCGCCTTTGCGTGAGCTTAATAAGCTAGGGTATTAAGTGCAAATTTATGGAAAAATGCTACCAGTAGAAAAATTTTACTTTTAACCAGTCCCCCCCATCTGTCGCCTGGAGGCTGCTAATATTATACGCTGTTCGGCACGCGCGATCGCCTGATAAGTCCTCTCCACAGCCTCTGGTTCCACAGATATCGATGTAATTCCCCACTGCACTAATTCATCGATGATTTCTGGATAAATTGCTGGTGCTTGTCCGCAAATAGAACAAGGTATCCCCGCCGTTTTCGCCATTTGAATGAGTTGGGAAATAGCCGCCATCACCGCCGGATGGCGTTCGTTTAAAACTTTGGTAATATCCCCTTGTTCCCTGTCTACTCCTAGTAACAATTGTGTCAAGTCGTTTGTCCCTATCGATATCCCCGCCACGCCTGCCTTGACATATTCTGGTAATAAAAATAACACACTGGGGACTTCTGCCATAATCCACAACTGAAACTGGGGTATTTGGGTGAGTCCAAATTGCTCGGCTTTTTGGCGACAGAAGGTAAACTCAGGGACGCTACGCACGAAGGGTAATAATAGGTGCAGGTTATCATAGCCTGCTTTTTGGGCGTTAGCGATCGCAGTCAATTCTAATTCAAATACAACAGAATTGCGTACATAACTAAATGTACCGCGATCGCCTAAAGCTGACTGAGGCGCAGATTGAGAACTATTGGCTGATAATTCGTGCGATCGCCAATCTAAGGAGCGATAAAATACTGGGCGTGGGGCAAATCCACGGGCAAATTGTATAATTAACTCTGTCCATTCCTCTAACAATTGTGATTGCTTCCCATCCAATAGCCAAAAATTGGGATGCTGTCCTTGCAGTAAAGGTAGTAACATCATTTCTGAACGCAACAAACCCACCCCATCCACTGGTAAGTTCTGCACTTGTTCAATCAGATTAGGCTGACTGATATTTACCAACAGTTGGGTCGCAATCATTGGCATTTGCCTGCTAACAACAGAGGAAAATGATGGTACAATGCTTGGCTGATGTTGATTTTCTACCGTAGCTACTTCATCTTTTAACAGATACACCTCACCGCGATCGCCATCTATTAACAATCGCTCACCATGAGGAATTAATATTGTGGCATCTGCTACATTTACTACAGCAGGAATGCCTAATTCTCTGGCTAAAATTGCTGCGTGGCTAGTTAACCCTCCCTGGACTGTGACAACACCAACGGCTTTTTGTAATAATGGCAACCAGTCAGGTGTAATTTCCGTCACTACTAAAATTATGTCTTTAGGTAGATTTTCCAGTTGCTGTTGAGGATTATTGAGTACATGAGCAATTGCTGTCACACGCCCTCTAGCTGCACCAACACCTTTGATAAATTGGAAATGGGGAATGGTAGATTGGGGAGTGCTTACTTGCGTAATGTAGAGGCGGGGATTAGCATCTTCTTGGGCAATTGTCCACTCAATGGTAAAACTTTTACCTAGTTCACTTTCTAGTTGGTGTCCTAAAGTAATTAATTGTTCAAGGTATTCTTCGGATAATGCGTATTCTTGCTGATGTGCTTCTTCAATAAAGTAAGTATTGAGACAGGAGTTATCTGGTATAGTTTCTTGTGAATGTAGCGATGACGTACTATTAAGACAATAAGCCAGCATTTTTTGTCCTAGATGCCGTTCTAAGACAACACCCGTTTCCTGCTGAATTTGGTATGTATCAGGTATAACTTCACCCTGAGTAAGCGCAACCCCTAAGCCCCAAGTCGCTGCGATTTTCCAGTCTGGGGAGTTAGCATGGAGTGTACCACTAGCGATCGCATTCTGCACAGGCTGGACTAAAATGGCTAGGTTAACTTCCTGTAGGTTAATCCCCATACGCTGCCAATATAATAAACTTCTAGCGCGAAATAGTTGACTCCAGGTATGCTTGAGATTGTAGGCGATCGCAGTTTCATCACAGTAACAAAAAGCTGCATCCAATAATCCAGAAGTATTCCTAACCCTGTTGGTTCTAGTTGCTAGTCCTAAACTAGGGCGAAAAATTAAATAGTCAGTTTGCCATTCCCTTGCGGCGATAAGAATTGTCTCCACCCACTGCGCTGGAACAGTTGCATGAGTAATTTCCTGACGTAAACGGCTGGCCATTTGCTGGAGTTGTCGCCAGTTCCCCACGTCCAAGTGTAGGGAAGAATTAGGTAAGTTAGCGACTAGAGACTCTGAACTATTAAGAGACTCTAGAAATAATCGCAAAACTTCTTCTGTTACCACAAAACCAGGAACAACCGGGTAGCCACGCTGCCCAATTCTGCTTAAATAGAACGCTTTGTCACCAACTTTAGCGCGGTCTTGTAATTTAATTTGGTCAAGCCAGTAGAGTTTGTCCACTCAATTTCTTTTGGTTGTCAGTTGTCAGTTATCAGTTATCAGTTATCAGTTATCAGTTATCAGTTATCATTAGTTTCTTTCTCCTTTCCCCTTTCCCCTTTCCCCTTTCTTAATATGCCTCCTGTATCAATACTTGGCTTTTATTAGCGGTAAATTATTTCTCACGAATCAATCAATAAGTCATCTACTACTATACGGTAACAGAGATGATTAATAATCTCATAAGTTATCATCAAAATTCTATATGGCTCGTAATTGATTTTTGCCATATTCGTAGGTTAGTCAATACTCACCAAAAGTATAATACAGTGGGCAAAGCCCAAGGCTGCTAGCTTTCAGTTGGGTAATTCGTCCAACCCAGGTCTGCCCCTACAGGCACGTAGATTTTTTAATCATCAAATTATAACCCTATCTATGCCCAGGCAAAAATTCAACCATCTATAAGATTCACAGTTGCTTACTGAAATATACGTACTGGTAACTCTGCCTTACAAAATCATAATAAAGTGGGCATTATTTATCCTACAGATACTAACGAAATTAAATTTACCGTTATTTTAAAAAGGTATTTTTGATTGTATTTATTAGGTACTAATGTAGAAATATAAAGTTTTTATTAAAAATAATACAATAAAATAATATTCATCGATTTTTTTAGACATAAGTTATACATTACCTATAGGAGTCCATTTCCTGTTGCTTATCCACGCCAAGAATAATTAAACGCAGATGCACACAGATAAATTTGTACCACAGTAGGCTATGAAACACTATAAAAGGCTTTCCAGTTTGTCCCTTCCTGTTATATAGTTTTTTATCTTAAATATAAAATTGCTAGACAATAACTACTTAGAAAACAATGATTTTTGGCAGATGGTATTTCGGCTTTTTTTAGCTTTGCTAATTGGGGCTATTATTGGCTTAGAACGTGAACTTAGGCGTAAACCAGCAGGGTTAAGAACTCATATGTTGGTTAGTTTTGGTTCTGCTATATTTGTCCTTATACCCTTACAATTAACTACAATACAATCACATCCAGAAATGATTAGTCGAGTAGTTCAAGGTATTGCTGCTGGTGTGGGATTTCTTGGTGCTGGAGAAATTGTTCGTGAATCTTCTCAACAATCACAACGTCTAGAAATTCATGGACTTACCTCAGCAGCTGCGATTTGGGTTTCTGCGAGTTTGGGTATTGCTGCTGGTTGCGGTTTATGGCAATTGGGTTTAGTTGGGGCTATAATGACTTTTGCAATTTTGAATCTTTTTAAGAGGTTGGAAAGTCATTAGTTATTAGTCATTGGTCATTGGTCATTGGTCAAAAGTTTCTTAACTTTCAACAAGCTAAAAATCTGAGGTAGAAATTTCTCCTTTTTGGACATAAAGAATTTGGGAGGAGTTCAACCATTGCGAATCAAATGAACTGAGGTGAGTAGTAGTAATTAAGGTTTGAAATCGGTCTTGAATTGTATCTAATAATTGGTTCTGGCGATACGGATCTAATTCAGCTAAAACATCGTCTAGCAAAAGTAAAGGCGACTCTTTGACAACTTCTTCAATTAACTGTAATTCTGCTAGTTTTAGTGCTAATACTAAGGTACGTTGCTGTCCTTGAGAACCATATTGACGAGCTGGTGTCTGATTGATGGTTAATTCTACTTCGTCTCGATGAGGGCCGACAAGGGTAGTACCTCGGTACATTTCGGCGGCGGCTCTTTGTTGTAGTTTTGTTAAAAAAGCTTGCTGAATTTCTTCTTGCTGGTTTTGCTGCAATGGCACGTTAGGCGTATAGTTAATTCGTAAAACTTCTGTACTACCGCTAATACTAGCGTGCCAAGCAGCAGCTAGGGGTGCAAGTCGAGATAAAGCGCGATCGCGTCTTCTAATTACTCTAGTCCCTGTGGTAGCTAATTGTGCGTCCCAGATGGCGAGTTGTGATTGTTGGGGTTTTTGTTCTGTGTCTTGAATCTTTTTTAAATAGGCGTTGCGTTGCCGTAATACCTGATTATATTGATGCAAAATGTGGGCGTAAACTGGCTCAAGTTGCACTAACAGAGTATCTAGCCAATTGCGGCGAATTTCGGGACTACCGCGCACCAGTTCTAAATCCAAACTGGAGAACTGCACCGCATTCAACACACCCAAGAAATCCATTTGTCGCCGCAGAGATTCACCATTAAAGGCAACAGTACGGCGACCATTACGGCGTAGAGTTAAGCTGAGGTCACTAATCCCTGAGTCTCTTTCGAGAGTGGCGTTAATTTGAGATGCTGGTTGTTCATCTTGAATTAAATCGCGATCGCGTGCCATCCGGTGCGATCGCAATGTCGCCAACAACTCCACCGCCTCCAACAAATTCGACTTTCCCTGAGCATTATTGCCTACCAAAATCGTTTTCGCAGCAGTAAACTCGACCTTTTGGTCGTAGTAGTTGCGGAAATGTCTCAGGTGTAGTGTTTTCAGGTACATGGTGGGGGACTGGGGATTGGGGACTGGGGATTGGGGACTGGGGACTGAAGAGGCAAGGGAGCAGGGAGAAGGGAGCAAGGGAGAGGAATTTTCCCCCCTGCCCCCTGCACCCCGCCCCCCTGCTTCTTTTTCT
>DATNQO010000094.1:0-13650 GCA_036704005.1 Leptolyngbyaceae cyanobacterium
CGACCAATCGAGAACGCCCTGGAAGGGCGGGGCTTGATACCCATGTTCCGCTCCGCTTCACGGCTTTGGGACAGGGATTGCTCCCCCTGCTCCCTGCCCCCTGCCCCTCCGCCTCTTCGGTCAACTGTCAACTGTCAACTGTCAACTGATAACTAATATGGCTCCTTTACCTGAATATCGACCTAAACAAATGTCTGTAGGCCCTTTGGAGGCAGAAATTTTAAATATTGTCTGGGACTTGGGTTCAGCTACAGTCAAAGATGTTCACGATCGCATTTTGGCTGACCCTAACCGGGAGTTAGCTTATACTTCTGTGACTACGGTGTTGCGTCGTCTCACGGATAAAGGTTGGTTGGCTTGTGATAAAAAAGGGCGGGCTTTTTACTGGCGACCATTACTATCAAAGCAGCAAGCAGAGGTAATTAAAGCCCATGAACAATTACATCGCTTTTTGGCAGTGGGCAACCCTGATGTGGTGGCAGCCTTTGCTGATAGTCTGGATGAAGCAGCCAGTGAACAAATAGAAGCGATCGCTAAACGGATTCAAGCTGCACGCCAAGCCAGGGAGGGACAATAATGCACTTGCTGATGATTTTGACTGCTTTGACAGTTTCCTGCATTGTGAGAGGTTCTTGGATTAATTCCCCTGGTAATTGGGAAGCGCGGTGGCAAAGAACGTTATTTTTCTTTCTATTTCCACCATTGTTTATTTTGATGACTGCGATCGCTCTTTTGTGTATGGGGCCTCAAGGTAAAATGGGAGGCGTATACACTGGTTGGTTTAGCTACGTACTCGCCTTAACCTTTCTAGGGTATTTCTCTTTTTTGTGCGTCAAATTGGCTATTGCTGGCTGGCGATCGCTACAATCTGCCCGTCACTGTCCTTTAATTAATCTTGAGGGTAAAAAAGTCCGGCTACTCGACACAGAAGCATTATTTGCTGGTCAAATTGGTTTCTGGCAGCCTGAACTAGTAGTTAGTGAAGGATTACTACAAACATTATCCCCAAGCCATGTAGAAAGCGTTTTAGCCCACGAGCAAGGACATTTCCAATATAGGGATACATTCTGGTTTTTCTGGCTGGGTTGGGTGCGTTCTTGCACTGCTTGGCTACCAAATACAGAGGCTTTATGGCACGAACTGTTAGTGTTGCGCGAACTCCGCGCCGACAGTTACGCCGCATCCCAAGTAGATCCCTTATTGCTAGCAGAATCACTGTTACTAGTAGTTAGTAACGGTTCTGTATTATCACAATCGGAAATATGCTGTGCAGCCTTGGGTGCAGATGCAGGCGATCGCTTGGAACAGAGAATAGAAGCCTTATTAACACCGCCAAACTATAATCAAGACAATCGGTTACAGTCTTGGCATGGTTTCATTTTGGCACTGCTGCCATTGGTGACTGTGATATTTCATACTTGAGACAGGTGACAGGTGACAGATAATTCTTCATCACCAATTACCAATTACCAATTACCAATTACCCACTAAGTAAAAATTTCGCAACCTAGTAATAAAATCTTGTTGTAAGATAAATACAAGATTTTATGCGGGTTTTTACATACGATCGCCGTTTGTTGGTTCTGAGTCTTTGTATTATTGCCGTTTTAGCTGCCTGCGTGCCAGCGTTTTTAAGAAAAACTAATCAGCAAGCAACGCCTCACAATGTGGTGATTTTTGTGGCTGATGGATTGCGACCGGCTACGGTAAATGCAACAGATACACCGACATTGTACGAGATTCAACAGCAGGGAGTGAAGTTTGTGAATACTCACTCATTGTTTCCTACATTTACCACAGCCAATGCTTCGGCGATCGCAACTGGGCATTATCTAGGCGACACTGGCGATTTTAGCAATGTCATCAAAGTTAAGTCTCCTGTCAAAAGTGCCAAAAATACTGTAGTTCCATTTCTAGAAAACAATGCAGTTCTCAAAGAAGTAAACCAACAATTTGGTGCTAATTACCTCAACGAAACCAGTCTGTTAGCCATAGCCAAAGCTTCAGGATTCAGCACTGCGGCTGTCGGCAAAGTCGGCCCTGTGTTAATTCAAGATGTCACTCAACAACAGGGTGAACCTACTATTATCGTTGATGATAGCACTGGCACGCCTACAGGTATTGCCCTCAGTTCAGAAATTACAACGCTCCTCACTCAAAACTCCTTACCTTTAACAACACCTACACGGGGAGAAAATGGTAAATCTGGTAATAGTAAAACCCCCGGTACAAAAGTTGCTAATACAATACAGCAGCAATATTTTACTGATGTTACAACTAAGGTAATTTTGCCATTATTTCAGCAACGACAGAAACCATTTGTATTGGTTTACTGGTCGCGTGACCCTGATGGCACACAGCATAATGAAGGTGATAGCCTCAATCAATTAGTCCCAGGGATCAATGGTTCCACTGTGCAAGCAGCAAGACAAAATGTAGACAAAAATCTCGCGCAGATTCGCGCTACTCTCAAGGAATTAGGTTTAGATACAACAACAAATATTTTTATTACTTCTGACCACGGTTTTTCCACTATTAGCAAAGAGAGTAAAACCAGTTACGCGGCGACTTTGACCTATCCTGATGTACCTGCGGGTTTTCTTCCCCCTGGTTTTTTAGCCATAGATTTAGCGCATAGTTTGCAGTTGTCTTTATTCGACCCAGATAATAACAATACTGCCGTCAATCCCACTCAAGGACAATATACCCGTAATGGGATTATTGGCAAAAACCCTAAGCAACCGCAAGTAGTTGTTGCTGCTAATGGTGGTTCTGATTTACTGTATTTGCCTGATGCTACTCAAAATAAAACCTTAGCTCAAAAGGTCGTCGATGTGTTATTGCAGCAAGACTATGTGAGTGGTTTATTTGTAGACGATAGTTTGGGTAAAATTCCTGGGACATTGCCTTTGAGTACAATTATGCTCAAGGGAACAGCGAGAACGCCGACACCATCAATTGTGGTCAACTTCCGCTCTTTTGATACTGGTTGTGACAATATTACAGCTTGCGGTGCAGAAGTGGCGGATACTAACTTACAGCAAGGTCAAGGAATGCACGGCAGTTTTAGCCGAGCTGATACTTATAATATGATGGCAGCGATCGGCCCAGATTTTAAACAGAAATATCAAGATACAGCGCCTGTAAGCAATGCAGATTTAGCACCTACTTTAGCCCAAGTACTCAAATTAAAGTTATCCCCTCAAGGTAAATTAGTAGGACGAGTTTTAACTGAAGCTTTGGTTGGTGGGACTGACAGCGTTAAATTTCAGTTACAAGTTTTAGAATCTCTAGTGGCTAAGAATGGGTTAAAAACCATCTTGAAATATCAAATATTGGAAGGTTGGCGTTATTTGGATACTGCTGGCTTTCCTGGTCGCACTTTAGGAATGTAATTAATTCAACTACTCCATAAGGGTAGGAATGAGCGCGTTATTGGTGGAGGATTTTACGCTTCTAAGGTTAATGTTTTATGATGAATATCCCTGGCTATCGCAGTTAAAACTACGTCATGCAACTTTCACTGTTTAATGATCCGATACATTCATCTCTTGCACCAACAAATCTTACAAGTTCCCGCCATCCTATTCATAGATGGGCAAATTTTATAGCTGGGTATTCACCAGAATTTGTTTCTGAATGTATCCAAAAAGCTGGTTTATCTTCGGGAGATAAGATTCTAGATCCATTCGGTGGTTTAGGAACAACTCCCGTTCAAAGTTTACTCGATGGCTTTAGTTGCATTGTATTTGAAGCAAATCCTTACTTTGCCGACATTGCAACAGCCAAGTGTCAGGCTGCGATGGGTAATGTTGAGCCTGATGAAATTTTTTCAATGTTATATCAATTAGCTCCATATGAAGGTAATTTGCAGGATATTTATTCTACTGATGCCTTAAAATTTCTGCAAAAGTTAATTCCAGAAGTTCAACTGAGACAACTTGTAAGTGCAAGACTACGAGAAATAGAAATCAGTTCCAAGAATAAATTACTTTATAGATTGGTAGTTTCTATTATCCTTGAGCTAACCAGCAAGTCTCAAACTGACGGTGTTTATAAAGCACCTACAACGCATAAAAAATCAATTTCATTTACATATGCCTTGGTGCGTGTGCAGTCACAAATAATGGAGGATTTATCCTTAGTGGCTAAAAAGCAGAATATTCACTGTGATTTTATTAAAGGAACAGCACATCTTCTTAGTGAAAAACCTGCTAATACAGCTTCTTTATGCGTTACCTCACCCCCATATCTTAATAATTTTGATTATGCAGAAATGAGTCGAATGGAGTTGTATTTTTGGGGATATGCTGGCTCTTGGCGTGAGGTGACGAATCAAGTAAGGAGTGTAATGATTCCAAACACAACAACTATCCCGACCGCAATCAAGAAAAATCACGAATTATATACGAAGCAATTAAGTCTTGAATTTGTTGAATATTTAAAACCGATTGTTGACGAGCTAAAAATTCTGAGAACTCAAAGGGCAGGTAAGAAAGAATACTATTCTCTCATCTATCCCTATTTTGCTGATGTTAAAAAAGTATTTACTGAATGCTTTAGATTACTTCAGTCTAATGCTGATATTCATGTCATTGTTGGTGATGCTTATCTTTATGGAGTGCATATTCCAACAGGTCAACTTACTCTAGCTCTGTTGCAAGAAATAGGGTTTCAGAAAATGGAAACAAAGCTTTTAAGAACTAGGGGAAGTCGTTGGATATTATCAAAACGGGAAGGTGCTGGTACACCAATTGGTGAGTATTGGATTTATGGAAGAAAACCTTGAGTTCTCTGAGGCTAGCAAGTCTAGCACGGTGGAATCTACCACTTTTTATAAGGTAGCTACTGATGCTATGGAAGAATATATCGAAATATATCTGGCTCTTAGCAAACAGTCTGATGGATTTCCAAATATTCAGAATCTTGATTTAGTTTCTCGTAAAAGTCGTTTAGTAGTAATAAACGGACTTTCATTGGAATTAAATCCTAATACTTCAACCCCAGAAGATATTAAACGTGAAGCAGAAAGAAGGTTAGCGATAACTCTTGATACAGAGTCAGCAATTACAGCAGGGGTTTATGAAAAGATGCATCTTTTTGCAGGCTCTTTAGTAGATCAGTTATTTGAAGAAACGGATGAACTTCGCTCATTATCATCACAGTATATATCGGCTAACCCAGGATTGTTGCCGTTTTTTCAGCAGTTGGCAGGGCTTAGAAGTAAATCAGAGCTAAAGCGAGAAGTAGGCAATGCTTCTGACAATAATATTTCTAGTGTAGTTGCACAGAGAATACTAGAGCGTATTGTCCGTAACTTACAAACTCGCGCTTTTTCCAAAGAAAGACTTTTACAAGCTGTTGAGCCTACTTTAGAAGGAATTGTCAGGGATCTCGTAGGTAAAGTTTTATTAGAAAATATAGTTGCTGATGCGCTATCTGATTTACGAGCCGTGATGCGTAAAGCCCCCGTACTTCAGTCGGGGGATATAAGCGAACAGGACAAATTTATTTGTCCGTAATGTTTATAAAGCGCAGATACGATTTATAATAATAGAGGAGGTGATAAATAAGTGTTTAATCTGACATATGAATTTAAATTAAAGCCAACCCATGCACAGACTCAGATATTTGAAAACCGCCACTTAATAACACAGCGAACAGTAGGGCGCTGCACTGCCCACCCTACTAATTCAAGGTAGTTAAAAAGGGCGATCGCTTACACCCTACGGTAAGCGATCGCACTCTATATTCATCACCTAAGACCTGCTTGCAGATTCAACTTTAGCTTCTACTTTTACACCCTTCACACCTTTGACTTCTTTGACTAATTTTTCAGCTTTTTCTATTTCTCCCTGAGAACTAGCTACACCTTTCAGGGTAATTTCACCTTGCTTATTTTCTACTACAAATTTGTTACCGGGAATGCCAGCTTGTAATTTATTGCTAACTGCGGCTTTTAAATCTTTCTCTGTATTTGTAGTTAATGCTTTCTGTTTTTCTGTCTTATCTTTAGCGTTTTTACCAGATACTGGTGTGGTGGTTTCTTTGACGGTAGATTTGATAGTTCTACCTTCAGCAGCTTCTTTTGCTGGTGCTGGAGTAGCGCCAGTATTGCTGTTAGGAGCTTCTTGACAGCCAACACTACCAACTATCAAAAAGCCAGTCACTAATAGGGAAAATAATTTTTTCATGTTCGTCTCCGAATGCAATACTTGAGGCGATAAATTGACCTGTGTGTTAGACTGAGGAGCAAAGTGCAAGATGGTTGATGCAGGCACAAGGTAAAACCATGACATCTGAATGTTAACTGTCAAATGTCAACAGCCAATACGAAAAAATATGCAAGTTAGATGCGTGACAGCTTAACAACTTAAACTACTTGTGAAGACTCAAATCCGCAAAGTTTTTCTCAAAAGTCTCAAGTTAGTTTTAGTCACATTATCAACGAGCAATACTTGGCATACAGTAATCGTTAGATGTTATTGAATTCTATGATATAAATCCAGATTTTAAATTAATTTTTATTAAATTGATCGAGTTTTTTTAGACAATAAAGATGTAAATTTAGTTGTATTTTAAACTACATTAATGCTTGTATAAAATTTCATGGAAACATTTTTTATTAAGAGTAAATTTGCAACTCTTAAAGTGATTTTTAAATATTTTTCGGAGTTTTAACCGTTAAAAGTAAGCATTTAACAGTGTCTACTAAATTATTTGAAAATCAAATATTATACTTATAGTAAAATATGCAGTAATCAAAAACTACACGCAGAAGAGAACGATTTGAGTAGGGTGTCATGGCAGATTGTTTATTTATTACCTCCCAGAAGTTTACAAAAACTTTAAACTTTAGGGGGTTGACTTTAAACATTCCAGGGGAAATTGCGCCTATCTTGTTCGGTTATACCACTGTTGTTAGGGCATAAATGACTATACCCTCATAAGTAGTAGAGAAATTTTGTGTTTCCCAAGCTGCTAGTCGCTCTCGAAATTAAGGGGTGAAATTTTGTGTACCAATGGATATTGCCAAGTCTGAGTGAAGTTTTAGCCGCAAGTCAAGCAACGGTGGCTGAGTGTTCCCCAACAAAAGCCGAACAACAGTGGCGGATGAGTCTCGCTGCAACAGAACATCTGCTGATCAATAGTTTAGTTGCTGTTGGGTCTGAGGCGCTTCAAGGATTGGTGTTAGCTGCACCCGCACCCCTATTTAGTCAACCTATCTTAACTCAAAGCTTACAGACAATTACTTTTACTGCCAAGCCTTTTAATCCTTTGGCCTTGATGCCGTTTCAAATGCCTGGTGCGATCGCCTGCACACAACCAGAAACTACCCCCTGTGAGTCGGTACTGCCGTTACTACCTGCCGATCCTTTGGCATCTGAGCAATTTTGTTTAGTATTTACAGATAAATTTAGATTAGTTTTAGTTCTCGCCACACACAAAGACGACTCAAAAGCTTTTTCATTTTCCTTTGAACCAGAGATAGTTGAGCAAGCTTGGCGATCGCTTGGTGCGCGGGTAATGCTGACTAATCCTGATTTGTTCTCCGAGTTGGATGGCTTAGTACAAAAATATCCCGTAGTTGCACCTGATTACCGTACAGTAATTCAGTTTAGCCAATTTTTACTTCAAGAATTACCGGAAGAAGGGGCTAGAGACTGGGGGCTAGGGACAAGGGAAGAATTGACTCAATGTCCAATACCTAATCCTCAATGTCCAATACCTAATCCTCAACCCCAAATACTCAATCCTTCATCACTTAAACCCGATGTAGAATTGTTGCAGGCTTTTGCACACGAAGTCCGCACGCCTTTAACTACGATTCGCACCATGACTCGCCTGTTACTCAAGCGGCGTGATTTACCTGCAAATGTGATCAACCGCTTGGAAATTATCGATCATGAGTGTACTGAGCAAATCGATCGCATGGAGTTATTATTCAAGGCGGCAGAATTAGAGACTTCCGCCTCTGGGAAATCTGCCCATACTCATCTAACAGCAATGGCTTTAGATCAAGTGTTACAGCAGAGTATACCTCGATGGCAGCAAGCAGCAGAGCGGCGTAACTTGACTTTGGATGTAGTTTTACCCCAACAATTACCAACTGTGGTGAGTAATCCGAATATGTTGGATCGGGTACTGACTGGGTTAATGGAGAATTTTACCCGCAGTTTACCAGCCGGGAGTCATATTCAAGTACAGGTGATTCCCGCCGGGGATCAACTCAAGTTACAATTATCTCCGCAAACTCTTTGTCCACATACTAATAAAACGACTGCACCAGCCACACCACCAATTCGCAAAGCTTTGGGACAATTACTCATGTTCCAGCCAGAAACAGGAACGATTAGCTTAAATATTGCGGCTACCAAACATCTATTTCAAGCGATCGGCGGTAAGTTAATTGTCCGTCAGCGTCCCCAATACGGCGAAGTCTTAACTATTTTCTTACCTCTAGAAGTAAGTAATAAGCAGAATTTGAGCTTAAGGAAATAAGGAGACTGGGGATTGGGGGAGATGAGGAACTGGGAGAGTAAAGAAAAAACTGTGGACTAATTACCAATTACCAATTACCAATTACCAATTACCAATTACTAATGACTAGCGAAGATGAAACTGCACTTCTGTTTCTAAAATCTTGATGTCGTAGTTGCGGAAGAAATCATGACCTAGTAAACCGAATTGTGCTTTTGGTGCGATCGCTACTTCGATATTTTTGGCTATTGCTCCACCTGCTGCTATTGATGTTATGTTACTAGTTGAAAATTCCACTTGTGTACCATCGGCAATTTGCGCCTGCATGATACCTGTGGGTTGGAGTTGGAGAGCGATCGCTAATTTCAAGGGTATGAGGGTATTATTAGCGCCGGTATCGACAATCATTTCAAAAGTTGTCTTGTTATTGAATGTGACATCAATCACCGGAGTTCTCCCCAACCTGCGCTTAATAGGAACCCGAAAAACCTTTTCTTCACTGTCTTGAATTGCCTTTTTCCCACCACACATTTTTCTCAAGGAAATAGTTCTCCCTGAGCTTGTTACCATAAAACATTCGCCTGGGTCTTCTGCATTTACAGGGTAAGAAGCTGTTAAAGACAGCAGCATCGGTATTAACGTTATTAAGCATAACTTCAAGTTCTTCCTTCTATTCCTCCAGGCGTTCTTCATAATTACCTTGTTCTTAATATTATTTACAGAAAATGTTTAGCATAGCCAAACAAACTAGATTTTTTACAAAAATCTAGGATGAATTTGCCTTATTTATTCCTAATTATTCTCTTCTATAAAAATTAATAAATTCGGCAAATAAATTTTGACTTTATAAAATTTATACATATAAATGTTACATATATTTACAGAGAAATAAATTAAAGATTCAATGAAGACTCAATAAAACCACTGCTATAACAAGTTAGTAGGGTGCGTCAGTTTAAATATTTTTTTGGTGTAGCTAAGGTTTCTCGTACTGACGCACCCCAGATTTTCGATATTTTTAGGACTTTCAGCCCTGTCCCCTGCTATTAACCCCTTTCTACAAACAAAACAGTGTAAGTAGAACGGACTAAATAAATCAAGGTTTGTAGTAAGGACTTCAGTCCGGGGCAAAGGACTAAAGTCCTTACTACGAACTCAATTGTGATAGCTTTACACTACTTAACATAGGTTGATTTATTTTCGACGGCTTACTTAGGTGAGGAATTATATTTTTTTGGCGATGTGAAAGGCTGACAGATATGAAACTTGAATAGTGCTACCGCAATGTCTTTCTAAGGTTGCTTGCAAGCCTGTAAACAAAGAAGTTCTCTGCTGTGGATCTAAGGCTATATACGGCGATAAAGTGCTTAATAACGTTAAATAATCATCAATACTATAAGTGACTTCACAAGGTAGCTGTTCAGAAGCTAAATCTTGAAAGCGACCTGAATCAATAACAGCTTGTCCAAACCTTTTTAGTTGTTTTTCTTGAGTTTCCCTCTGTTCATAGCGTCCCAAAGCTGGAGCCTGAGTTTGATAGACTTCATGCAACGCTTGATAAACCTCATACTCTGGCTGGGGTGTCATATTCCACAGCAAAATCATATAGCGATTATCTTTTAAAGCATCAGCAGCTTTGGCGTAGCCAACCTCTGGGGAAACCCAATGAAAGGAAGTCGCGGCTAAAACAGCGTCAAATCTGCCAGGTTCTAGCGGCCATTCTTCAAATGAGGTATTGATAATCTCTACTTTTGGATAAGGTAGACAGTTTTGTTGCGCTAGCTGACTACTTTTTTGACTTGGTTCTAAACAAACCATAGAGAAGCCTAACTCTGCAAAGGCGGTAGTCGCTGTTCCAGGGCCGCATCCTACCTCTAAAATTACCGCCTCTTGTGGCAATTGCGCTAACTCTACAGCACGACTAATGAGTTGTTGAGGATAGCGGGGTCTAGTCCTGTTGTAAGCATCTGCTACATCGTTATACCAATTTTTTCTTTGTTGCGAAGTGTATTTAGTGGCTACTTCGCCATACCAGCTTTTTCTCTGTTCTAAATCTTTCATGATCTGTTTAAAAGCTAGCTTGACTACTTCTACCCCACAAAAAGCTACCTTTAATACGTAGAAATATATTTGTGGTGTATGGTTTTATCTTGCAGTATTGCGCTAGAGTTTGCACTCAATTTCACTAATTTCTTTTTTGATTAACTCGTCTGAAGTCAGTAGTCAGGACTTTAGTCTTAAATGAAGGTTTATTCTTGCAATGGTGTTACTATTAGAGTAGTAGCTAGAGTAGTAGCTGTTGGTAAATGCCAATTCTGTCGTGAAAACAAGAGGGTTCATACTTTGAGTAACATCGGAACCACTCTACCAACAGTTTGGGGAATCTTTTTAGCTTGATCCGACAGAAGCCCCACGTCTCACCCGATAGGGGAGCGTGGGATGAATGGCTTTCTCGACGACGAGTTGGCCCCACTCCCTAATTAGCCTAACGGTTGATTAGGGAGTGGGGTCGGGGAGGAGTCGCCAACTTTCTGACTTGGCAACCTATCAATCCAATCCTCAATAAGTTGCGTGACTGTCTTTTCTTTGCTTTGTGCATAAAGTCGCAACTTGTTCAATCTGTTTTCGGAGAGCCGAAGATTTAATCTTCCAGTTTTCATATGAAGACGTACAATGTATGTCTTTATATGCTACTATATAAATGGTCGTTGACCCACCCACACGGCTGTAAACAACACGTGTACAGACGCGATTAATCGCGTCTGTACTAGCGGTACGAAGCTTGCGGAGGTAACTAGCGTGAGTAAGGGGGAAAGAACATCGCCAACTGGTAAGCCATTGCTGTAATTCCATGTGATGTTGTACGCAAAACAATTAAACTGCCTGCGGGAGGCGGGTGGCTGCCTGGGTTCTGGCTTTGACTAGATAAAGGGGTTTTCCCCAGAGATGCTATGTAAGACGGGCGAGCGTTTTTGGTAACGCACATTGTTTTTACAATGTCCCCAACAGAGCAATAGCAGATGAGACAGGAAGCCTACACTGTATACGTTCGCGGAGCGTTCCGCAGGAAAGTATCAGTGTAGGTACTTCACGTAACTAACTTAAGTCGCTAGTTATAGCAGTTTCCAGATAGATTAGGGTATGAAGTAATCAGAAAACTGCGATCGCCAACAGCCTTTAAAGCTGTCCCCTGTCCCCTGTCCCCTATCACCTGTTTTCTGCTGTATCAATTCAAACAATATTTATGGGTCATTGGTCATGGGTAATAGTTAAAAATTTCTTATCAATTAACAATTACCAATTACCAATTACCACCAAAGTTAACTAGCAACTTGAGTTAAATATAATACATGGGACTCTGCTGGGCGCGTACTTCTCTTTCTTGGCACAAGTCTTGGAGTGTGTAACTTCTCAGAACCTCTATAGAGGCGGCGTTGGCTTTATCCCAGACTTCAAGTACTAGACTCCTTTCCAGCGTAGGAGGGGCAGAGGTTTCTTTTTCCTTACGCTCACCTTCTACTAAAGTGACAATCTCTAGTAAGGTAATTTGCCAAGGTTCACGAACTAAAACAAAGCCTCCTTTAGAGCCGCGTTGACTCTGCACCACACCTGCACGTCGCAAGTTGGTCAAGATTTGTTCTAGATAGCGCTCTGGGATGGGTTGTTTGGCAGTAATTTCACTCATAGTTAAAGGAACTTTTTTGCCGTGGTGGCTTGCCAACTCCAAGAGTGCTAATAGTGCGTATTCCACTTTTGAGGAAAGATCCAAGAGGGCGTAGTTTTGGCTGTTCAACTTTGTACTCTTTATACTACGGTTTAACGATTGACTTATCGCCATTTTATGCCAAGTTTGTTTTTTTAAGTGCTGGAATGTGCTAACATCCCACTTATTAAATGAAACTTCACAAGTCGATAGACTTACCGTAGATTATCCTACAAAAGTCCCTAGAATTGGACTATTTTTTCAAAGATTTGTTTGGGTCTGAGGAGTGGGAAGTAGTGGGAGATAGGTGAGAGTAACTATGGACGGTTGACTATGGACGAATGACCGGAAGAGGCAGGGGGGAAGGGAGCTTTCTAGCAGGGGGAGCAAGCCCTTCCCCGATAGCGCGAGTGCAAAGCGGAACATGGGTACAAGCCCCGCCCATAAGCGGGCGCTTGACCGGGGCGGAGTACAAGCTCTGTCTTGGTTTTCCCCCTTGCTCCCTGCCCCCTGCCCCTTTTCCTCTTGTTGAAAACTGACAACTGACAAAATATGCTACTTACTGATTTGCAAACTATTTATGAACGCGACCCAGCAGCGCGGAACTGGTTAGAAGTTTTGTTTTGCTATCCTGGGTTGCAAGCGTTACTGTTTCATCGTTTGGCGCACTGGCTATATAAGCAGAAACTGCCTTTTATACCTCGGTTTATTTCTCACATTAGTCGGTTTTTGACAGGAATTGAGATTCATCCAGGTGCAGTTATTGGTACAGGAGTGTTTATTGACCACGGGATGGGGGTAGTAATTGGAGAAACTGCGATCGTCGGTGATCATGCTCTAATTTATCAAGGTGTGACTTTGGGCGGTACTGGTAAGGAAATTGGTAAGCGCCATCCGACGCTGGGTAGTCATGTGATTGTCGGGGCTGGTGCTAAGGTGCTGGGGAATATTACGATTGGCGATCGCGTCCGTATTGGTGCAGGTTCAGTCGTCCTAAGAGATGTCCCCAGTGACACTACAGTAGTGGGTATCCCTGGACGGGTAATTCGAGAAAACAACTCAACTACAGATGCTCTAGCTCATGGTAAAATACGCGACGTGGAAGCCGAAGTCATCCGTGCTTTATTTGAACGGGTCAAAGCGTTGGAAAAACAATTAGAGACACTAGAAAATCCCTCCCATCATGTGTTACCGTCCTCAGATTGTGACGACCTAACTCACAACGATAATGGTAATAACTCTGATGCTGTGATTGAAGAGTTTCTCGATGGTGCGGGAATTTGAGCTATTGGTTATTAGTCATTAGTCATTAGTCATTAGTCCATAGTCAAAAGAGGCAGGGGAGCGGGGAGCAGGGAGCAGGGGGGATGTAGTAACGGATCTTGTTCTCCGACCAATCGAGAACGCCCTGGAAGGGCGGGGCTTGATACCCATGTTCCGCTCCGCTTCACGGCTTTGGGACAGGG
>DATNQO010000095.1:0-3531 GCA_036704005.1 Leptolyngbyaceae cyanobacterium
TGTTGGTTGATTAGGAAATAATCTTTGCCAAGTAGCAGCATCAACCACACCATCTGGAGTCAAGCCAGCCGCTTGTTTGAATTGAGACACAGCATTTGCTGTACTTTCGTTATAAACCCCATCTACCGCACCTGAATAAAAACCCAAAAGCCTCAGAGTTGCTTGAAGTTCAGAGACACGTTCACCTTGACTCCCAAGCCTGAGCGTAGGACGGTTAATAACAGCTTGTTGGGCAATTTGTTGTGGTGGTGCAATTGCTACTACAGCCGAAGAGCCGAGGAACGTAGTCATTGAGGATAACAAAAGTAGCCAAGAAAACTTGCTTGCACTGAAGCAACGCAATATAGTTTGTGGCTCTAAGTAAGCGATACTTGCTCTCAAGCTGCCTTTCATAGAAATTGCTCTCAGAATCTTCTGATGCTAATATTATCCCTGCTTGTGTTAATTGAGTAGTCTTTTGAGAGTGCTGTTAGCGGTAGCGGGGCGTTCAGCCCGTGCTGAGTCAGGAGTGCTTTATTTCTGGATGTAGAGACATTATATATAACGGCTCTACATATATTTGGTGCAACCTCATATAGAATTGGTATAGGATTCCTACTTGATTTCTGAAATCTACGTAGGGTGGGCATTGCCCACCAAAAGCATGATATGGTGGGCAATGCCCACCCTACAAAGTAATACAAAGTACTGAGATTTTTTCAAAATTCAAATAGGATTTCTATATCAAAAGTCAGCACTCATTTAATCGCCTGATTAATTGCGCCTTCTTGCCCAACTAAAGATATGTAAGGTTGTTGTAAATACTGCTGCGCCGATTTTAAAGCGTCTTGAGCAGTCACAGAAGCAATAAGTTCTTGAAATTCTCGATCAAAGTCAATTCCTAAACCCAAAATTTCATACCAACCGTATATTTGAGCAATTTGACCGTTAGTTTGTTTACCTAAAGCATACTGTCCTAATATCTTGTTTTTGGCAGCTTGTAAGCTGTTTGGGGATACTTCTGCATGACAAAGTAGCTCGACTTCTGTGTGTAACCCTTCTAAGGCGATGCTGGTATTTTCTGGTGCTGTACCCATGTAGACTACAAAAGATGCTGGATAAAGCCTGGTGGGGTAGAATGCTGAAACTTCATAAGCTAACCCCCGCTTTTCCCGTAGTTCCACGAACAAGCGGCTAGAAAGACCATTGCCTAAATAACTAGACAATAACTTCATCGCGGCGTAGTCAGGAGAACTCACCGATGGGCCTAAATAACCCAGCATGACGATAGATTGCTGTGTTTGGACTGGCTTTAACTGATGCCGGGGATTTATGGTGATATCAGGTAAAATAATTACTGGTGGGGCTGCGGTTGGTGCTTGCCAATCACCAAAAACTTTTTGTACTAAATCTACAGCTTCTTGGAGTGTAATTCGCCCAGCAATACTAATTACTACATTATCTGGGCGGAAATAAGTTTGGTGATATTCTACCAAGTGTTGTTTAGTAATGCTGTTGAGAGTATTTTCATCACCTAATACAGACATGGCGTAGGGATGATTTTGATACATTACCTGCCGCATTTGCTCAAAGGCGAGGGTAAAGGGTTGCTCTTTTTGGGAGCGAATATCTTGGAGTGCTAAACGCCGTTCGAGTTCGACTTGGGTTTCGGGGAAGGTAGGCGATCGCAAAATTCGCCCCGCCAATGCTAAAATTTCCGAAAAATCCGATGTCACTGTCTTCAACGACAACAAAAAGTAATCGGTAGAAGTATCAGCACTTAAACTTGCGCCCACAGACTCCACCTGTTCCGCAATTTCCAAACTGGAAAGTCCGTCACATCCCTTAGTTAACACAGCAGCCAGCAAATGGGCTAATCCCGCCTGTTCTCGTTTTTCGTAACAACTACCAGCACGGATAAAAATTCGTCCCGCAATAATATCTGCGCCTGGATTTTCCGCTACCAACACAACAATGCCATTGTCTAGTACAGTGCGATGAATTGGGGAGTGAGCAAGGGATGGTTTCACAGTTTGAGTCATTCTTATTAGTCATTAGTCATTAGTCATTGGTCATTAGTCATTAGTTGTTTGTTTCTTACTATGGACTGTGGACTTTTGACTACATAGGTTTCAGTATAGTAACAGCGTAATTCTCTGGTGAAAGATGTTGTTTAGCTAATTGTTGCAGTTCTTGACTACCAAATGATTGAATTTGGTGTGGATATGTTACTGCTAACTCTGCTTGAGCGATGGTATTGTAGTAGCCATAAAGCCCTGTTAATTGGTTCGGGGTTTCTGTAGAGAAAGCGTACTCATTACATAAAAGTCTGCGGGTACGAGCTATTTCCTGTTCACTTACGCCATTGGTTTGAATTTCATTTAAATGGCTGAGAATTAAATCCTCAACTCTTTCTAGGTGTTCTGGCTCCAACCAAGCGGTAACAGTAAATAAACTTGATTGACATTGCAAAGAAAAATTACTACAAATTCCTTGGACTAATTGTAGTTCTTCTCGCAAATCTCTCACTAGGCGAGAAGTCCGCCCTTCTGCTAATAAAACTGACAATAAATCTAAACCGTAAGCTGTGCGGAGTTGTTCTACTCCTGGTACAACCCATGCAATTAACAATCTAGCTTGTTCTATGCGTGGTAAAGTCAATTCTTGGCGAATAACTCCCCTAATTCCTGGTTGGCTCACTGGCTTGATTTGCGGACACTTTAGAGGTTCAGCAAAATCGGCAAATGAACGCTGCACCAACTCCCAAGCTGGTTTTTGTGCAATACCGCCAGCAATGACTACTGTCATATTTTCCGGTTGGTAGTGAGCGCGATGAAAACAGCGCATAGCTTCTGGTGACTGCTGCATCAGTTCTGGCTCAGTACCCAAAATTGAGCGTCCATAAGGATGATCCTCATAGATACTTTCTAACAAGCATTGAAATCCTACCGAGTCAGGATCATCATAGCAAGCGCGAATTTCTTCTAATACCACATCTCGTTCCCGGTCAAACTCATCCTCTGGAATGACGGCGTTCAGTAGTAAATCTGCCAAACAAGGAAGGGTATCTTCTAGGTAAGGAGCAGCTGTAGTCAGAGAGTAATTAGCATAATCGTAGCTGGTAGCTGCATTACTCACTCCCCCCCTGTTTTCGATTTGGTGGTCAAACATCCCAGGAGGTAAGGTTGCTGTTCCCTTAAAAATCATGTGTTCTAAAAAGTGTGCCATCCCAAACCAAGGTTCAGGCTCACGAACTGCTCCAGCTCTCACCCAGACATCAGCCACAACTACAGGCGTAGTGGGAATTTCTTGATGAATAAATGTTAAACCATTGTCTAATCGAAACACCGAGGCTGGAAACACAGGATTAGTAAGTTGTTGTTTTGACAAGGTTTTGTAAATTTAACCACAATTTAACTTTATTGTTTGTGATTTTAACTCTGAACGATCGCTATTTTGGCATCAACTGATACAGAATTTGATATTAGTCAGTTGACAGTTGACAGTTGACAGAAGGCTTCTTCCTTTCCCCCTTCCCCTTTCCCCCTTCCC
>DATNQO010000096.1:0-22973 GCA_036704005.1 Leptolyngbyaceae cyanobacterium
CAGGTTCCTCCCTTACTGTGAGACTCTGCCTGTGTAGTGGACAATTCAATGGTATCATTTTTCGCGGACAAATAAATTTGTCCTATTCGCTTATATCCCCCGATTAAAAATACGGGGGCTTTACGCTTTACGACTCGTAAAAATTATACAAATTCAAAATCTTTGCAACACATCCATTATCTGTAGAGGCGCACAGATGTGCATTGGTGTAAACTTAATCCCAGGCGAATGGAATTCGACGTGAGTTCGACAAGCGTTGTTTTGACCTCTCCCCCAACCCCTCTCCTATGAGGAGAGGGGAGTAAGAGGGTGATTTTTTTCGTTTCTCCTCCCTCTCCTTTTAGGAGAGGGAGGTTGGGAGGGAGAGGTTCATCGAACTCACGTTAAATAAATCAATAAAAATTAATATATATTAAAAAAATAAACTAGTAGAAAACCCTTCTGCCACCTGCCTTCTACTTAATTTATAGCGGCTGCCATTCTCTGAATCCGCCATACATTGTCTTGTCGCACCAATTCATAGCGAACACGGAGATTCTCTTCAGAAGACTTAGTTCTTTGCCCATTTTCGTAAAATTTCGTTAATTCTCTGACTGTAGCCGCCACAGTTGCCCGATTGGGATCTGTGTCTGATGTACTAACAGAGTTTATCTTGACGCTATGTCCGTATTCGCGATGGCTGTTGTCTGCTTTAAGTTGCAAGGCAATTAGCCGCCATTGAGATAAAGCGGAACCAGTTAAAATATCATTTAAATCTTCAATTTCATGTTTAGGCCCCAAAGCAGAAGCTTTAGTTGCTAGCCACTGCTCAATTATTTGCTGTGCGGTTTCTTCGTTTAGCTGTCCATCTACAGTTTTGAGTTCAGCGTCTTTATCAGGAATTTCTACAGGCGGTTGATTGATTTGAATCGATAATTGTTCACCTTTTAAAGTTGGTGCGGGGAAAAATACATTCCTTAACCAGCCAAAAGTCGTTGAGACTATCAGCCAGAAGACAAATATCGCTCCCAAGGAAGCAACAGCTATCAACAATAATCTTGCTTGGCGGTTGATATTCCTAGCAGAAGGCCGACGTTGATGAACGCTACCTCCTGGGTTAACAACTTCCTTTGGCTTCTTGCGTCTTTTGCGTTTGGTAGTTGGTCTTGGTGGCGATTGATTAGACCCGTTAGCCCTCTGTTGAGGAGGTCTACTAGCTTGTGCCACAGGGATTTCTGGTGGATAGGGGGGTATATCCTCTCTACCTGCTGTATAAGGTGTGGATTCTGGTCTTCGGTTATATGGGTTTTCTGGTAGTTTGGGATCAGGTGTTCTATTTTGCGGAGATTGGCGAGTTGCCGCAGATGGATAATTAGGTGGCGGAGTCTGTCTTGGGGGTGTTGTCGGTGGTCTGTTCGCCGGAGTCCTTCCTGGTGAGTTAGGTTGCCCAAAAGATTGACGGTTAATTACAGACCATTCATTGGTAGTTTCCGCATCGTTGGGCAGGGCTTCTAAGTATGCTTGTACTTGTGGGTTGGCGAAGTAATCTTTCAGCGAAGCTTGCTGTCTGGACAGGTCGCGGAAATGAGGAAAGACTTCATTTTGTAACCATTGTTCGGCATACAAGCACAACCCTGGTAGCAAATCTGGAGAATCTTTAGATTTTTCGCGAATTAAAGCTAGGGCTTCGTATTCCTGACTCAGTTCTAAAACGCGGGTGGCTTCTTCTGTTTGCCCTAGTAGCAACGCACACAGGGACTGTTCTAAATGCACATCTTGCCGCTTGGACAACCGCATCAGCATTTGCTTGGCATGACGGATTAAAGCAGGCTGGCGTTGGGTAAAGCCTCTGGCGACGGAAGCATACACAGCTAAGTATGTGGCGACAGCCGAGGGGCGTTTGCTTTCGGCATCAAATAACTTGTGTTGTTCGGCGACTGTTAAGTAGTGGCGTATTTGCTGGATGAACCGCAGGAAATCATCAATATTTAAGCCTGATTGATCATTACCTGTACCATCGATCCCGCCGCGATCGTCAAGGATGCTTTGTAATAAGTCCAGTCCTTGACGGCGTTCAATGCTTTGTTCTTGCGGTAGAGCGAGTAATTCTAAAATCCGATAGGGACGCAGTTTGTACAGGTCAGCCTGAATTTCTGCTTGGACGCTGGAGAAGATGCCCTCTTTAAAGAGCATTTCTTGCCCAGTTTCTAGGGACATGGCGGCATTTTCGTAGTGACCTTGCTGCCATTGTTCGCGTCCTAATTCTAAACAAGCCAGGGCGACAGTCAAGATAATATCTGGACGTTCAGAATCTTCTGGAAGTTCATCCGATGAGCGATGATGGCCATTTCTGGGCGCTACTTTGCCGTTTTGATTACCTAAGTAATTACGACCTAGCTTGAGGACGAGTTCGTATTCTCCTAACTCTTGCAGAATTAATAAAGCACCAACTAATTCCTCAGAGGAAATTTCCACGCTGAGGCTTTGGACATCGAAATGACCATTGCTATTCGCACCACGATTTTCCACCGCTACTTTGGTCGTGGCGGTGTTATCTGGGTCGTAGGCGTGTGAGAGATACAGCTGGTCGTAACTGCTGCGTTCCTTGGGATCTGATAAAACCACGTAAGCTTCTTCTATAAGTTGTTTACGGGAAGCAATTGCTGCTTGAGAATACTCCCGTCGCGGCAATTGAACAATGCGATCGCTGTATGCTTGTCGCAGTTGTTCACCACTTGCCGCTAACGGTAGACCTAAAATTCGGTAGTAATCTAGCGGAATACGCACAGCCTACTTCCCCTGCACCGTGATCAACATAATTAACCTAGACCATTCCAGGCTTGTAAAACCGTGCCATAATCATACGGTTAATAGTACCGTGATGAACCTACACTATAAGTGTATATTGCAACAACTATTTTTGTGTTTCTGCAAAAATGTGTGTCATATTTTAGTCCCTATTTTTTATTTTTGCCTATAAATGTTGGATATTTTGTTGTATTCGTGAGTATTTCTGCTGACAATAATAGTGATCAATGTTTGACCACTATAAAATCAACATAATGACCATTGTTATGAGTATAAATGTTGTGTTTACAAGCAGATACAATCTCACCCTGCTTCAGAAAATTTTCTGACTATGCAGTTAAATATGTACTATTGTTAACGATAGATGCAGCTAACATAAAGAACAAGATGATATCATAAATGTATAATTATGGCAACTATATAAATGTATAATCCAGATTGTTGGGGACATTTTTCTGCAAATTGTTCATAGGTATGCAGAAACCAAGCTATTCTGGGTGATAGCTTATGAGCAGAGATAGGCATGAAGAATCAGGCAAACAATATAGTTGTTAGGGTGAAGAGGAGAGAGGCTAGAGACTAGACACACAAGTGCTGTATTTAAAGATATGGCAGGGAAGAGGTTACAGGCGAGAAAGTCTCTTGATATCTCTATTTTACGGTGAGTTTGTGTCGTTATTTATCGTTTGAAAAATCTACAATACACCTATTTGCTGCATACTATTCCTTGTAGCTGTTTGCAATGCCAAAGTATGGGTTGTTAACTCTAGTCAGCCAGACTGGAAAAAACAAGATTTGTCAAATAACAACCTATTGAAAATGGTAAATTTCCTTTTTAGACAGGAATAATAAAAAATAATGGTTCAAGAACGCACATTACCTAAATTTGATACTGCCAACGCCAAAATCACCAAAGAAGAAGGCTTGCTCTTATATGAAGACATGACTTTGGGGCGTTTCTTTGAAGATAAATGCGCTGAAATGTATTATCGGGGCAAAATGTTTGGTTTTGTCCACTTGTACAACGGTCAAGAAGCAGTTTCTACTGGCGTAATTCAAGCGATGCGCCCTGGAGAAGATTTTGTCAGCAGTACCTACCGCGACCACGTTCATGCTTTGAGTGCTGGTGTCCCTGCTAGAGAAGTCATGGCGGAGTTGTTCGGTAAAGCCACAGGTTGCAGTAAAGGGCGTGGTGGTTCCATGCACATGTTCTCGGCTGAACATAAATTGTTAGGTGGTTATGCTTTCGTAGCGGAAGGTATACCTGTAGCAGCTGGTGCAGCCTTTCAAAGTAAATATCGCCGCGAAGTTTTAGGCGATCCCAACGCTGACCAAGTTACAGCTTGTTTCTTTGGTGATGGTGCTGCTAATAACGGGCAGTTTTTTGAAACCCTGAATATGGCAGCACTTTGGAAACTGCCGATTATTTTTGTGGTAGAAAATAATAAGTGGGCGATCGGCATGGCTCACGATCGCGCCACATCCGACCCACAGATTTACAAGAAAGCCGCCGCGTTTAACATGGTTGGCGTGGAAGTAGATGGTATGGACGTGCTAGCAGTGCGTGCAGTCGCTCAAGAAGCTGTAGCGCGGGCGCGTGCTGGTGAAGGCCCGACCTTAATCGAAGCCTTGACCTACCGTTTCCGTGGTCACTCCCTCGCAGACCCAGACGAGTTGCGAACCAAAGACGAGAAGGAGTTTTGGTTTTCCCGCGACCCCATCAAGAAGCTTGCTAACTATTTAATTGAGCAGAACTTAGCAACAGAAGCCGAACTGAAAGATATTGAACGCAAAATTCAAAACGTAATTGATGATGCGGTCAAGTTCGCTGAAAGCAGCCCAGAACCAGACCCCAGCGAGTTGTATCGCTTTGTGTTTGCGGAAGACGAATAAATTGGGGACTGGGGATTGGGTAATATTGCTAACGACTACATTCCCTATTCCCTAGTTAGTAGGGTGCGTCAGTACGAGAAACACTGGCTATATCCAGAAAATATTCATACTGACGCACCCTACACCCTATCACCTATCACCCCTAGCCATTGAGGATTAAACTCGTGTTTAGTATTGCCATTCAACAGCAACAGTACAAAACCTATATCCTTTCTGACGAAACGGCTGGTTCTCAACTGGAGGTAGTACCAGAACGTGGCGGGATTATTACCCGTTGGCGCGTTGGGGGTGAGGAAATTCTCTACTTGGATGCGGAACGCTTCACTCATCCAGAGTTGAGTGTTAGAGGTGGTGTACCGATTTTATTTCCCATCTGCGGTAACTTACCGGGAAATTCTTACAGCCTCAACGGTCAACAGTATACTCTTAAACAACATGGCTTTGCCCGTGATTTGCCTTGGAATGTGGTGGAACAGGCGACTAAGGACAATGCAGCACTGACGCTGGTTCTCAGTAGCAATGAACAAACCAAGGCGGTTTATCCTTTTGATTTCCAGTTAGTGTTCACTTACATATTGCAAGGGAATAATCTAGAAATTCATCAGGAATATCACAATCTCTCTTCTACACCATTGCCATTTTCGGCTGGGTTTCATCCTTACTTCTTGACTGGGGATAAAAATCAACTAGAGTTTGCCATTCCCTCTCAGGAGTATCAAGACCAGACGACAAAGGAAGTTCATCCTTTCCCCGGCAATTTTGACTTTAACAGTGATGAAATTGATTTTGCTTTTAATCACATCACCAGCCAGTCGGCGACGGTTACAGACCATAGCCGCAAGCTAAAATTGACCTTAGATTCAGATGATATCTTTTCCATGTTGGTATTTTGGACGCTCAAGGGTAAGGATTTCTATTGTCTAGAACCTTGGAGCGCTCCTCGCAACTCCCTCAACACTGGCGAAAAGCTAACGGTGCTGGAGCCAGGCGATCGCTGCACAGCCTCTGTCAGATTGTCGGCAAGTTTTTTCTAAAATCCATTGACAATTCTTGTGTGGATTGTTATTATGGAAAAGTTGCAAAACACAGCGCAAGGGTCGCTAACTCAACGGTAGAGTACTCGGCTTTTAACCGATTAGTTCCGGGTTCGAATCCCGGGCGACCCATAAAACAAGCAGATATACTCGGTGATGGTTGTCAGACGCAGGTGAGAGCGAGAGTTATATTTTATATTAACTAGATTGATTCGTGCGATCGCACAATAGCTTTCTTTCAAGCATATTTAATGACAGGGTTGAAAAGCTTATGCAAATATTATTTAACCGAGATTAATATTGTGAATTTCTTGCCAAACACTATTTATTTTTTCACGGTTACGAATAATTTTTTCATGTGTCGTATCTCTACTAACTGCTTGTATCATTCTTACGCTTTCTTTTATTAAAAAAATCCATTGAGTAAGATTAATTGCTAAAGGATTACTTGAGTAAATAAATACTTTTACAGCATTTCCACTTGTTGCCATAGCATGAGCTAAAAGCAACATTTTACGAAGTTTTAGGTTTGATTTAATTCCAGCAAGTTCCTTTGTTGTAGCAGACGTGTAGGGATAGTATTGAAGCTGTTGTGGATTCTCCAAGGATGATAGATAATGATAAGTTCTTACAAGAAATTCGATGGCAGCTACAGGAAGAGACATTGTAACAAAGTGCCTTAAATCATATCCATTTAAATACATCCATCTAGATATATCGGCAATAGTTTTCTTATCCGACCCAAAAGAGCCAAATTGTATAAGCTGAAGAAATGCCCAGCCAGGGATAGGAATGCCCATTTTAGTACACATATCAGAAACTATATGCCCTAGCCAGATGAAAGGAGCAAAAGGCTTCTCTGCCAATGGTATATCAAATGTGTTCAAAATATGAAGTTTACCATTGATGTCAAAAGTAGTCATTGTGCCATTAAGAATATCCAAAGTGCCAAATATAAGGCCAAATAGAGGATCGTGACCGAGACTTAATAGCCTATGAGTTCTAGGGTTAAAACCTTTAATATGGGAATTAATACTCTGGTCGTAAGAAACTTTGCAAGTATCTTCACACCACTTTAAGAATTGAGATAATTCTCCTTCTTTATCAACTCCGAATGTTTTTAACCACTTTGTAAAGTTACTTCCTTCTTGCTGGTACATCCCTAAATAATTAATGTCTTTAGGCACTTTTACCACTAAAAAATCGATAATAGTGGCAACTAAACCAGCTATACCAACAATTGCATAATCCAAGTTAGATAAAGGAGGTATAATATTGGGATTTTTAAATACCTCTTCCTGAACTCTAGTTTCAATAACCGAAGAATTATATTTCAATAAAAATTCATCAGCCCAGCCTAACTTATTGTGATTTAAAGCATAATATTGCCGCGAGTTAAAGCATAAACTTGCCGTTGACTAACCTCAAATGCTAATTCTTGTGTAAGCTTGTTTTCACCTAAAAGCACAGCTTTCAAGCATAATATTGCCGGAATTGACATTTTAAATCGTAAGATTGCCGAAATTTGAACTGTCTGATATTATATCTGTTCTGTCAGGTGCAACAGTGCTACTAACGGATAGTTTGCCAACTATGCCAGAGTTTCCTTCGTCTGATGAGTTAGTAAAAATACTTGACCGTATCCTCGATGGTAGTCGAAATGAAAACGATATCAATTTACTACGGCAATCTCTGACGATAGTTGATGGTAAAAGTCAGCTACAGTTAGGAAATTATATAGTTAACATTGCGGAAGGAAATGGAGTTCATATTGGCGATCGCATCACCTACCAAGGTAGTATATACGAAGAAGTAAAGGCAATTCTCCGGCAGTTACAAAAATTTCTCCAGGAAAGCAAAATTTCGATTTCGTCTAATTTTTCTCCTCAAACCCCAACTGAAAAGTTTTTAGTCAACACTAATTTACATAAGCAAGTTAGCCTACCACCCTCAGAGCTTAATATTTTCGAGTTTGAAGTTGTAACTGTAGATCATAAAGGAAAAGAAACAAAGCGTTACCGTACACAAGCTGAGTATTTTGTAGAAGATTTAGGAAATAGTGTTGTACTGGAAATGGTTTCTATTCCAGGTGGTAATTTTCCAATGGGTGCATCACGAGAGGAAGCAACATCACAAGAAGATGAACGTCCTCAACATTTAGTTAATATAAAACCCTTCTTTATGGGTAGATATCCTATTACCCAAAGACAGTGGAGAGCTATTGCAAACCTCCCAAAAATTAACCACTACATCAAACCTGACCCATCCTGTTTTGACGGCGATAATTTACCTGTAGAACGAGTTTCTTGGTATGATGCACTAGAGTTTTGTGAGCGACTGTCGCAGAAAACAGGAAGGCAATATCGCTTGCCTAGTGAAGCTGAATGGGAATATGCTTGTCGTGCTAGAAATTCAACGCCATTCCATTTTGGTCAAATAATTACAGATAAATTAGCCAATTATTGCGGGAAAAACGACAATATAAATAGCATTAATCGCCAATGTACAACAGAAGTTGGTAGTTTTCCTGCTAATACTTTTGGATTATACGATATGCACGGTAATGTTTGGGAGTGGTGCGCTGATTATGAACACGATGACTATCAAGACGCACCATTAGATGGTAGTGCATGGGTAGATGATGGAAATGAAGAATATAGAATTTTGCGTGGTGGTTCTTGGGGTCATCCTGCAAATTTATGTCGTTCTACATCTCGCTTTTCTGAAGCTGCAACCACAAAGGACAAGCAAATTGGATTCCGGGTTGTCTGCTCTTTGATCTAAAAATTTTTGACTATTGTGAAATTAACTGATAAATTTTTGCTTTTATACTCTCAATAGACGATAAATCAGAAAATTGTACACTTGTTTCTTGGCGAATTTGAGGTTTAATATTTAACGATATCCTGCCACATTGCGATCTGTAAGGGTGAGAAAGCCAATTCCAAGTTCCTATAATAGCCAGTTTCGTATCACGTACCAAAATCCTTTCATTTGTTCCTCTACTTTCTATATGTTTTCCTTCTCCTAAGCGAATTAATCGTGAACCAGGATATTGTGAGAATAAATGTCTCAGCTTATTCTCAATTGTGGGATCATTATTATCATTCTCCTCGTTACCTTTATTTCCGTAAACTACTATTACTTTAACTCCTCTTTCTAAAACTGAAACAACCTCTCTACCAAACAATTTTGATTCACTTCCCCTAATCCAAGGCGTGATAATTATCAATTCTTCCTCTGCTTGGTCGATAGCTTCTCTAAAAATTCTTAAATGATCGCAATCATAAACCGGAATAGTACCAGGTTCCGCTTTAGGAATTTCTGCTGCTGATTTATACTCTAATATAACTCCATACTCTCGAATATGTTCAACAAGTTGCCGAGTTAGGTTTCCTTTTTCTAGTCTGTAAAGATTACCAACTAAAATAAATAATTCTTTAGCTCTTGATACAGCAACATTTAAAAGATTTGGTCGTTTGTTAATCCAGTAAACATTATCTTGCGGTTGACATACTTTTGTAGATAGGATAATGACTTTTTTTTCAGAACCTTGAAAAGTGTGAACTGTGCCAACAGATTTTGAGTCTAATTGAGAAAATTTATTTCTTAATTGTTCTCTCAACGCAGCAGCATGAACTTTAAAAGGTGAAATAACGCCTATATCTTCTACTGAGTAACCTTGTTTAACTAAATGCTCAATTATCTCACATACAGCAGTAACTTCTTCTTGATTAACATTATTGTGGATATTGCCCTCAACATCATAAGCAATTAAGTGCGACTCTACTAAAGAATTGACTGGTTCGGTTTTGATTTCTAAATCATAATCAGCAATAGCATTGCAGTATTGAATAATACTAGACTGACAACGGTAATGTTCTTTCAAAACAATTCCTTTACCTTTATCTTCGCCTTCTCCACTTGCTCCAGCAGCGCGGTGATAAGCTGTAGCACTATACTCTTCTTCTGGACTATAACGATGGTAATCAATGTCTGTTAATCCTCTATTAATAAACGCTGTTTGGCGATAATCTTCGCGTCTTTGATCGCTCAAAGTAATAATAGGTTCAATTTGTAGAGGATCACCAACAATGATAGCTTTATGCGATCGCACTAATAACGGAAAAGCCTTATGCTGGTCAATCATTCCCGCTTCGTCTATGATTGTGCGGTCAACACATTCCTCAATCCAAGGAATCATTTTGCGGATTGAAAGTAATGTGCAAGTGATTACCGGAAAAATCAAGCTGAGATTTTTAATATGCTCATCTAGGTTTTCCGCAATCTTATATTTCGACTTCCAATCTCCTGAAATAAGACTACAATAAATTTCTAGAGTTGGTTTGATGTTATGTTTGTTGTAGAGTGCTTGTTGAATAAGAAACTCACGCGATAGCTTAAATAGGTCTTTTTGCTTGTCATGAAATTTCTGGTGAAATGAGGTATAAAAATTTTCTGGTGCATTAGCCAAGCTAATCTCTAATAACTGGAATTCCTTAAAAGCGTCTTCCCTTTGCTGATTTATCTGGTCTCTGTCTTTATATTTTTCATCTAATCTTTTTTGTACATTTTTTAACTCACCTGCTTCATTTATTCTTTCTCTAACTAAGCCTGCTTTTTGAATTAAATCAGCGCGATTGGTAGGTGTTTCTATAGGGAAAATAGTTGTAGATGTTTGTGCTATAGCTGATTTACAAGCTGAATTTAGCTCACGTAAAATACGTTCTTCAGTTTTCCCAGTCAACCAACGCCAAAAGCGAACCCACCAATTTAATCTGCTTTCAGATAGAAGTGATTCAGCCTTTTTAAAATGCTTTTCTATGATGTTATACGCTTCTATTGGTAGTTGATTGTACTGTGATAAATCTCTGGCTCGTTGCTGAAAAGGAATTAAGGTTGAGAGAATTTCGTCTAAATTCTGTTGCAGCCTTTGAATCTGTTGTGAAAGATGTTTATGTCTTTGTTTATCTAAATCCCACTGTTGGCTTAATTTTAAATATCTAGACTCTTCTGCTAACAATTCTTCTTCAATCTGTTTAATTTTTCGTTTTAATAAATTATTTAGTTGCTCATCAAATTGATTCTTTTGTAAAAAATCAATAGCTTGCCGTAATTTTGCACTAGCTCCATTAGCTGATCCAATATTATCTTTGTTTCCACCTTTGAGATAAAATAAATCGTTTTTTAAAAATTCATCTAGCTTTTCAATAACATTATCAACTGCTTTATTATTCGTGCTGCTAACTACTGTCAGATTATTAATATCCTTACCAGTTTCAATTAAACTGAGTGCGCGTTTAACTACCTGTTGAGCAATAACATGAAGAATCAGAGTAGTTTTACCCGAACCAGGTGGGCCTTGTACAGCTGTTATCGGTTCACTTTGAGCGTGTTTGAGTGCTGTTGATTGTGAATTAGTCGGTGCGTGAGTTGGGAAAGCCCCCATGTAGATAACTTCTTCTTTTGCAGGCTTAGGTTCACCAAACAAGTATTCAAAAGCAGGATGTCCTTTTGAGCAATTTTTCGACTCCGACTTAATTTTTTTTAGGTCTTGCCGGAGATTAGCAGAGTATCCACTTCCTTTAAATTCAAATAAATATGGTTGTGGTTTAATTTCTTTGATCTGATGTGAGTAAGGTACACTAACTGACTTCATCCAATCTTCATAAGTAGTCTCTAAGTCTAGTCCGAAGGTAGAGTTTAGCAAATTCCTCAACCCATGTTGAGTGTTCAGTTGCTCTCGTTCTTCATCATCAAGTTTTAGAAACTTCGCTAAATTTTCTCCTGCTTCTATTAAATTGAGGTTGTCAAGACTCCATCCCTGTGGTTGATGTTTTCCTTGAAGAACGGATGTTACATCTAAGCTAAATAAAGGACGAAGATAAGATTTTCCGTCTTCTTGAGTACGAATTGAAGGGAAAGATAGTACCCAAATCTCATCCTCTTGACTTTGCTGTTTTGTAGTAACTGTTCGGGACAATTCCAAAAAGGTAGATTGCTCAATAAATACGTCATTACCTTTTAAGGTTATACCATGCAGCTTTAATGGATTTTTACCTATTTCTATTCCTGCTTTGCTGTAATCATCTAAAGCAACATAGTCTAACCAAGCGTTGAGAATAGCATCTACCTTACTAGCTACGTTCAAAACTACCTCCAAGTTGCTTTACTGGCTTTAGCGTTGCATTATCCATTTACTTAGATACTAAGGTAATTTGTTACACAAAAAATGTTTAAACTTATACAATTTGGTTAAAATACTTAAATCAGCAAGCAATGTTTACAACGGGCTACACCTACGCACCTTTGAGCTAAAATCAAACTACTCATCGATTAACTTTCTGGCACTGCCATGAGCATCTCTCAGCCACCGAAACTATCCTGTCTGCCAACAAAGCTACCCATTGATGGTGCAGTGCGAATTGATTTAGAGGAAGGTATTCCAGTTTTTCGAGCATCCAGCAGTGTCCAAAGTCGCGTTGAAGAACTATTGGCAAAACTGCAAGCAACTTCACTCAGTACAGAAGAAGAACAAGAACTTGATTGCTACGAAGAAATTGATGATTATTTAAGCTTTGTCAATCGTACAATTCGTAATTTATCCTTTGCATCAACTCAGTCAGCATCCTAAATTGTGTCCTCTCGTAGTAAAATCCCTGAAGCTACCCAAAAGCAGGTACGTCAACGAGCCAAGTACCTATGCGAGTATTGCCATGCCTCTGAACAATGGCAGTATGTACAGTTCACCGTAGACCATGTTATACCCTTGTCATTAGGTGGAACAGATAATTTAGAAAATCTGGCGTTGGCTTGCTTTCACTGCAATCGCAGAAAGACAAATCGGTTGACAGCAACTGATCCTTTATCTGGAGAAGAAGTTTCATTATTTAATCCACGACAGTGTAACTGGAGTGAGCATTTTATTTGGTCTGCCGATGGACTGTTAATTGTGGGTTTGACAGCTATAGGACGAGCAACAATCACCGCATTAACTTTGAACCGGGAACGGGTGATCAATATTCGTGAAGCTGATAAAGAAATTGGTCGGCATCCACCAATGGATGATCCAATACAAGCAAAATATGATGAAGGTTCATAAGGGATTGTACTTCAATATGTTTGCTTTTATTATATGCGGGCAGCAGCAATAAAGCTTATGTATAATAAATCTATCATTTTCTACGTTAACAATTAATGTTATTGTATTGTTGGTAACAATAAATTTGTTTCTATCTTTTCTCTAATCTTTTTATCTACATCACAGTCACTCTTTAGACAACTTGCTAATAACTTATTTGCTTCATAATAATCTTTCAGTTGTTTGTGCTGCTGTTCGTTAAATTGCCAATCAATTCCAGTATTAAGAAACGGTAGTATAATCTTATTAAGTCTATCTACAGCATATCGACCCTTATTTTGCCACCATTGCATTAATTGTTTAGGAGAATATTCTTTCTTAATAACCCAAGTTGCTAGTTACTCTCTTGCGAGAGATGACATAGGGGTACAGAAACAAGAAAATCCCTCCAGACAGAGAATTAGGAGGGATATATGTTAAATGAAATAGTTACCATCTATTCTGTCATAGATGACCTGTTGAAGGCGATCGGACATGATGAGGATAGTCGTTGTGAAATGAGCGATGGAGAAATTATCACAACGGCAATCATAGCGGCTATGTACTTTGGTGGTAATCATAGTCAGGCTTGCAGCTATATGAAAGACCATAACTTGATGCCGCGAATGTTAGAAAAATCACGATTTAATCAGCGATTACACAAAGTCTCGATGTTGATCAACGATTTATTTCATCAAGTAGGAATGGGACTCAAAGAGATTAGTGAAGATACGGAATATCTTTTAGACTCGTTTCCTGTACCGATATGTGATAACATCCGCATCTTTAATGCCCATCTCATCCAATCACCAGAACATCGGGGTTATATCGCATCTAAGAAACGTTATTTTTATGGAGTAAGAGTACAGTTATTAACTACCAAAACAGGTATTCCCGTTGAATTTGTGTTCATGCCAGCAAGTGCAACCGATATCCGGGGATTGAGTGCTTTACCCTTGAATTTACCCCCAGGAAGTCAAGTTTATGCTGCGACGTGCCTATCTTGATTACACTGTGGAAGATGTCTTGCTCGAAACTGAGCAAATCTCAATGCAAGTCATGCGAAAAAGTAACTCTAAACGCCAAGATGCACCGTGGATTCAATACATTAAACAGTCTATTCGTCATTACATTGAAACCGTGTTTAGCGGCATTACAGGTTATTTCCAAAAATCAATTCATGCGGTAACTTATGAAGGGTTTTTACTGAAAGTACAAGCTTTTATTTTTGCCTATACTCTGAAACAAGCTTTTATTGACTAAGTTGTTAATGCTTCTTTCTTTTCAAATATACTGAACATTCCAGCGTGGCATTTTCATGGTGGTTGGAGTTCGCACAACCCCTCATTTACCATGCTTACACTAAACCCTATCCTCTTTTATCTTCTATTACCCGCAACTTGGGTTAGTAATGATAACTGTACCGCTTACTTCAACAAGCATATTTTAGCCAATATAAATTCTCCGGTAGTCTTAATTTTAGACGAAGTAGACCGATTGTTTCTTCCTGAAAATCAAGAATTAGTGGTGAATTTCTTCGGAATGCTACGTTCTTGGCATGAGAAGGGAAAATTTAATCGGGATTGGGAAAAACTACGGCTAGTGTTAGCACATTCTACAGAGGCTCATATTCCCTTAGATATTCATCAATCATCTTTTAATGCCGGAGTACCCGTAGAGTTAGAAGAGTTTAATCAGCGACAGGTAGAAGATTTAGCGCAAAGGCATCAAATCCAAGAAAGTGATGCACTCACAGGAAAATTAATGTCAATGGTTGGAGGACATCCATATTTAGTGCGGTTAGCAATGTATTATATTGCGGCAGGAAAAATTACCTTAGAAGATTTATTAGATTCAGCAACAACAGAAGCCGGAATTTACAGCAATCATTTGCGATCGCTATTGGATATTTTACAAGGAAAGCCAAAATTAGCTCAAGCACTAAAAAAGGTAGTTGATTCACCTGTTCCTATAGCATTGGATTCCATGCAAATTTATCAGTTACACAGTCTAGGACTGGTGCAAATCCAGAAGAATGAAGTCATACCTCGTTGCCTACTTTACCGTGAGTATTTCCGCCGTGTCCTGTCAGGAAGTTAAACGATGACACAAAGCAATTCTAGCTTCTATCAGGTCGGAGCAAGCCTTCCAGTTGATGCTCCTAGCTATGTTAAACGACAAGCAGATGAAGAGTTTTACCAAAAATTACAGGCTGGCAAACTTTGTTATGTGCTGAACTCCCGGCAGATGGGTAAGTCTAGCTTGCGGGTACAGACAATGCAAAGGTTAAAAGCACAGGGGAGAACTTGTGGCGTAATTGACCTAACCGGAATTGGTCGTAAAGTTACTTTAGAGCAGTGGTATGGAGGTATTGTTTATGCTTTGGTAGAAAGCTTTCATTTAGAAAACAGATTTGATTTTGATTGGCAGACATGGTGGCAACAAAAGCGGCAATCTCTTGATGCAGTGACGTGTTTGAGAGCCTTTATCACAGAAGTGTTGTTAGTAAAAATTGACCAACTAATTGTTATTTTCATTGACGAAATTGACAGTGTGCTAAGTCAAGATTTTTCAGCCGATGATTTTTTCTCTCTTATTAGGTTTTTCCAGAATCAGCGTGTTGATAACCATAGTTTAAGACGGCTGACATTTGCCTTACTGGGTGTAGCGACTCCATCTGATTTAATTAGAGACAAAAAACAAACACCATTTAATATTGGTGAAGCTGTTGAGTTACATGGGTTTAAACTAGCAGAAGTTGAACCTTTAGTCAAAGGATTAGAAGATAAATTCCGTAACGGAACATCACTGCTGGCAGAAGTTTTGTATTGGACTGGAGGACAACCGTTCCTCACGCAAAAAGTGTGTCAATTGATACTCAATATAGAAACGGAAATTTTTGATGATAGTGCAACGCAATGGGTTGAGAATCTAGTTAAGAAGCATCTGATTGAAAATTGGGAAACACAAGATGAGCCAGAGCATTTGCGGACGATACGCGATCGCCTCCTCAATAATAAGCAACGTGCTGGTCTTCTTCTTGGACTATATCAAAATATTCTTACGTCCCAACAAATGCAGCCAAGTAATAGCACTGAAGAAACCGAATTGCGTTTGTCAGGATTAATTGTTAAGGAACAGAGTCAATTAAAAGTTTCTAACCAGATATATTCAAAAGTTTTCGATGCCAATTGGATTAGGCAAGAATTAGCAAAACTACGTCCTTATGATGAATCCCTAAATGCTTGGTTAGCCTCTAATCGCAAAGATTACTCGCGGTTATTGCAAGGTAAAGCACTACAAGAAACGCTAAAATGGGCAGAAGAAAAAAGTTTAAGTGATGATGATAACCAATTTTTGAGAGCTAGTCGAGAATTAGATATTGAATAAGTAAGAAAGGCAAATTCCGCCACCCTTAAAGGTTTGCTTGGTAATAAATTTAGCAATCCTGACATTATAATTCAGGAAGTTCTTTCATGGACAGGTGGCCAACCTGTTTTGAGCGAAAAGCTTGGTCAGCTAATTACTCATGATGAATCTTTGATTCCTGAAGGTGCTGAAGCTGCACGAATTGAAGAATTAGTCCAAACCCATATAATTACCGATTGGGAAAACAAAGAAACATCATATTTTTTTAAATCTATTCGTAGTCTTCTGCTCAAAAATAAAAAATTAGTCCCTAATATTTTGCAACTTTATCAACAACTTTTACAACAAGGAGAAATTGCAGAAGATAACTCAGCAGAACAAAGGGAAATTTCACAGTCTGGCTTAGTAATACAGCAACAAAATAAGTTAAGAATTTATAATCGGATATATACCTCAATATTTAATTTAACCTGGGTTAATCAAGAAATAAGTGATTGGCGACCATTTGCGCCACAATTTGAGCTTTGGATGTCAACTAAGGATGAATCACATCTGTTAAGTGGTCAGTCATTACAAGAGGCTTTGATTTGGACAAGAAGCAAAAATTTAACTATTGAAGAACATGAATTTTTGATTGTTAGCCAAGTATTAGATACCCTGACACTAGCATTGATAATTCCCGATGACACCGAAAAAAACAAGCTCCTAACAGCAACTACAGAATTAGCCAAGAATGTTAATAAGCCTCAAGCCATTATTCAAAAACTATTTTATTGGACTCATGGAAATCCCAGTTTAACTATAAATTTATGTCGTTTTATTATTAATAATGCAATTAAAGAAGTTGAAGAATTTGAAGCATTTATAAAAATGCAGATAATTGAAGACTGGGAAAATCAAGAGTCTTTAGAAGATGTGAGGAAAATTTATAATTATTTACTCATAGAGCAACCACATTCTTTTTGGACATTGGAACTCTATAGACAAATTTTGCAACAAAGAGTAATAGTAGTAGATTATAGTTTAGAGCAATTAGAATTACTCAGAATAGGATTGGTGATTAAAGTACAGAATCAATTAAAAGTGGCTAATCCTATTTACGAGTCTATATTCAACAAAGGTTGGGTAGAAAATTGGTTAAAAGTATTGTGGCCTCATGCTGAAGCGGTAATTGCTTGGTTGGCTTCTAATTGTGAAGACGAATCAAAACTTTTATACGGAGAAGATTTACAAAAGGCGTTAATATTTGTTCGAGAAAGAAACTTGAGTGTTCAGGAGCATAAATTTTTTGCAGCTAGTCAATTGCTAGATATCCGCAAAGTTCGCCTTGCTTTAGAGAGAGTAGAACAAGAAGCTATACAGGTATTTCAACAATTTGACAAACAAAGCATTAATTCTCAAGATTTACTTACAAATATAGTGGTAAAACACACACAAGCATGGCAGATAGCATCTAATTGGAGTCAAGAAATAAAAAATATTAAAGATAGAAATCAGGAAATAGAAAAACAAAGAGAAGAAGTTATAAAAAATAAGTTTCTGAAAAATAGAAAACGAAAGAAAGAAAAACAAACTTTTGCGAAATTTATTCAAAAATTCCCTAAAATTGCTTTACCTGTCATCATTGTAACTGGCTTTTTAGGTAGTAGAAAAACTACATTTATTAACGAAATAATTAGAAATATAATCCAAGAAAATGTAAAAATTGTTGTTATATCTGGGGAATTCGGAGAAGTTTATATTATTTCAGATATAGTTTATGAGTATGAGTCATCTATTATATCTGATAAATCTAATGCTAGTATTATCAATTATGTTGATAATAACTTTATTGATATAGTGTATGAAGTTTTAGAAAGAGAAGAAACAATAGATTACTTAATTGTTGAAACCACCGGAGTGGCAGATCCTTTACCAATGATATTAACTGTCCTTGGCACAGAATTACGTGATTTAATTCATCTTTCTTCAATTATCACTGTAGTAGATGCAGAGACATTTAATCAAGAATATTTTGAAAGTGAAGCAGCATTAAAACAGATTACCTATGGAGATATTATTCTTCTTAATAAAATAGACCTTGTTACCCCAAACAAACTCCAAGAATTAGAAAATTTTATCTATGACGTGAAACACGGAGCGAGAATCGTCCGTACCCAGAATTCTCAAGTACCACTGCCTTTAATTCTTAATGTAGACTTGTTTGATTATGACAAAGTTTTTGATATTGATGATGATTTCACCTCAGTCTTCTTTGAGAGTAACAAGCCTTTTGATGTCAATAAGTTTGAAAATTTTTTATCCGAACAAATGCCAACAAATGTATTTCGTGCCAAAGGAATTATGTGGTTCTATGATAGTGACCTACGGCATATTTGTCATCTGAGTGGTTCACGCTACGATCTGCACGCTGATGAATGGAAAGATAATCCCAAAAATGAACTATTGCTGATTGGACGAAATCTAGATCGCCAGACGTTGCTTGAACAATTAGGAAATTGCTTGTGCTAACCCAGTGGTATAAGAAATCAAAAACATTAAAGCCATGAATCTTACAAGACACTGTTTAGCACAATATTATTACTGATATCAACCACTATTTTTTGTGTTAATAACAAATCTAATATAATTTTTGACTGTGGAATGGTTTACTGGTGAGCTTTTCAGCAATCTATTTGTCGCAATCATTTTTTAGATTGCTATAATCTGCTGATATCCAAAAATTTTGGCTCTTTCGTATGTATTAAGCTAAAGTTTAAACTAAAATTAGGAACTTGCTTTTAAAATCAAGGGTTTCAGGTAGTTATACCGTTTCACTTTAAGATTGATAGACTTAGACAGCAAGGGGGCAGGGAGCAGGGGGCAGGGGGAAAGAATTTAGAGACTAATTATTTGTATCAAGTATTTCGTGAAATGGTATTACAACCTAGATTTTCGCCAAAAACTAAAAAGTCAAGATTAAAACCTGTCTTTCTTGTCCAGCAGGCATATGAGCTAATTTATAGGACGTTTTTAGGATAACAAGTAATTTAAAACCAAAATTCTAAAAATTTATCACTATAGCAATCCTATTTGATTTCAAAAATAGGTAGGCTTAGATACTCAACTTATTTGAGGGGTTGAGTATCATGCTACTCATTAATGATTGAGTAATTCTGTATCCTATAGCGTATAAAAAACTAAAACTAGTATTGCCTACTATTTTTATTTAAAAATGACATCCATGTGTATGTAAAACACATGGATGTCATTAATTATTAGTAATATTAATTTTTACAAAGATAGTATTCTCAAATAAAATAACTGTGTATTCTTTAGATCAAAGATAAGATTTTACCTAAAGAAAATAATTAAAATAAAATTTTGCAAACTGACAAATGTTAATAGCTTTATTTAAAAAACCGTTTATCTTTCTTGCCATCCAAAATAGCTTACAAACTCTAATTAGCATTTTTTTGATGATGTATTCCTAACAGAAAGGAGCTTTAATGCTGACTTATACTGAGTTAAAGTTACGATTGCTAGAATTAAATATACCAGACAATACTCAAAAGATAGTGGAGCAAATCCGCTCATCAGAACCATTAAGAAGAGTAAGTAGTGCAGGTAGAAACGTCATTGGTTTCCATTCTAGCCAGAAGATGGGCAGAACTATACAATTTGAGTCTCATACAGTTGAACTTGTAGCTATCGAGCTTTTCTATGAGTATGACAACGACGTTCTGGAATATTGGGATCAGGCATTTCAATTTACATTGAAATACGAATCTAAGAATGGAAAGAATAATACCTCTGCTCACATACCAGATTTTTTTGTTATCCGTCAAAATTCACTTGGTTTTGAAGAGTGGAAACCAGAAAAAACTTTGGAGAAGTTAGCTGTTAATCAGCCAAACCGTTATCTTCGGGGAGAAGATAATCTCTGGCATAGTCCGCCTGCTGAAGAGTATGCAAAGAAATTAGGATTTTACTATCACCTTCGTTCAGATGCTGAGATTAACTGGATTAAGTACCGTAACATTAAATATCTCAAAGGATATCTTGATAAGAACTATACGGTAATTCCAGAAATTGCTGGTAATTTAGTTTCAATTGTCACTTCCAATCCAGGCATCAGCTTGGCTCAACTACGTCAAGAAGCAAAAGAAGGAACTATTGATGATATCAATGCCCTCATTGCAGCTAATCAGCTATACATTGATCTAAGTGCTGCACCTTTAATGGAGCAAGAAAGAGTAAATATCTTTCGTGATCAATTAACCGCAGAAGCTTACACAGTTGTAGTTAAATCTTGTACGCAGACAGTAGCAGATCAACTAAAAATTATTGATGTTGATGTTGGATCATCCCTTCTTTGGGATGGTAAAGCCTTAACAATTACAGCAATAGGAGATACCAAAATTTGGTTGAGTGGAGAAGATGATCCTATAGGACTAACCCATACTGGATTCCATAAGCTAGTGGAACTTGGGGAGATAACTGCTGTGCAAACCCAAGAAGCATCAAGTATTAAGTTACAGGGATGGGAACAGTTTCTCAAAGCTAGTCCCGAAGTCTTAGAAGTTGCCAATCATCGCTACCAAGCGATCGCACCTTACCTGCATGGAAAACCTACACAATCATCAGACCAGGTTTATTCTGAGCGTACCATCCGATACTGGAAAGCTAAATTCCGAGATGCTCAACAAAAATACGGCAGTGGCTTTATTGGTCTGATAGATAATAGACAAGCTAAAGGAAATCGTACTGCTAGATATTCAGAGCAAGCAAGAGAATTCATCTACAAGATAATCGAAGAACACTACGAAACGTTTACACAAAAGAATGTGTGGTCAGTTTACCAAACACTGATTGACGAGTGGGAAGAAGCACGGATGATTGAACCTATTCCCAGCCATACAACTTTTTATGAAATGGTGAAACATCGTTCGGGTTATGTACAAACGAAGAAACGACAAGGTTCTCGTGCTGCTAACCAAAAAACACCACCCTTGCAGTTAAATCTCCAGACACCTCGACATGGCGATCGCCCTTTGGAAATTGTACATATTGACCATACCTTACTCGATATCGAAATGGTATGTGCATCCACAGGTATGAATCTTGGCAGACCTTGGGTAACAGCTATGATTGATGCCTTTAGTAGAAGAATTCTTGGAGTTTATACCACTTTCGATGCGCCTAGTTACCGCTCTTGTATGATGGTAATGCGAATATGTGTACAACGTCTTGGACGCTTTCCTGAGACTATCGTAGTTGATAACGGTAAAGAATTTAAAAGCATTTATTTTGATACACTTTTAGCTCGGTTTGAAACCAATAAGAAGCACCGACCAGCAGATATGCCGAAATTTAGCTCTATTATTGAGCGTTGGTTCGGTACAAACAATACACAATTCATCAACAACTTAAAAGGTAATACTCAGATTACAAAACACGTTCGTCTAGTTAAGAAAGCAAATAATCCAAAAAATTTGGCTGTTTGGACACTTGATGAATTTTATGACTACTTTGCTAACGGATATTGTTACGGAGTATATGAGCAAAGGAAACATCCTGCTCTAGAAGGACTTTCTCCAGGTGAAGCCTTTGCTCTTGGACTTGCTCATAGTGGCTCTCGTCCCCATCAAAAGATTCTTTATGATGAGCAGTTCAGAATTTTGACTTTACCTTCAACATCTAAAGGGACAGCAAAAGTTCAAGCTGGCACGGGAGTAAGGATTAATGGTCAAGATTACTGGTCTATAGATGATTCATTTCTTCGTCCAGATATTGAAGGCAAACAAGTACCAATACGTTATGACCCCTTCGATTATGGCACTGCTTATGCCTATGTTCAGGGACAGTGGATACGCTGTATTTCCAAGCACTACAACAAATTTCAAGGTCACTCAGAGCGAGAGGTAATGATTGCTAATACAATTGCCGCACGGAAAAGACAGCTTCACAAAAAAGGTATTGCATCTGGGGTAGAGAGTATTGCGACACTGCTGAAAAATGCAGAATCACATGAGGAATTGCTGCTTCAGCGTCAGCGCGATTTAGCAGTAAAAGATGTCCGTGACTTAATCGAAAGTAAATCAGTTTTATCCAATACTTCTCCAAAAACCAATATCTCACAGGCTATACATAGCTTGCCAGATGAAGATTGTACTGACAGCGAAGTGAATACAACAGACGATGATGTTGTTGGTTTGAATGAGATTAAACCCTATGAAGATGAGGAATTGTGGTAATGAGCAACCAAAGACCATTTCCTTTAGAACTTTTACAAAAACCATCCTCAGAAAAATTGACATACTTCAAAGGGATTACTGTACCTCACAAAAATTTGAAGGAAGTGTTGAATGTACTAAAAACTAATATCCTTGAACCTGCTGACACCTCATTGTTTCTTGTATTTGGTTCAACGGGTATTGGTAAAACAACTCTCCGTTTGCGTTTGGAGAAACTCATTCTTGAAGAATTTCTGGAGGAGTTACGCCAAAATCCTGGTCTAATTGCTGTAGCTGGTGTAGAAGTTAATTCTCCAGCACAAGGTAAATTTAATCAATCAGATTACTACATCCGAGTTTTAGAAAGCTTAAATGAAGTCTTAATTAGCTACAAAGTTGATTATGCAATTTCTGATGACCGAAGAGGCGGAGGGGCAGGGGGCAGGGAGCAGGGGGAGCAATCCCTGTCCCGAAGCCGTGAAGCGGAGCGGAACATGGGTATCAAGCCCCGCCCTTCTAGGGCGTTCTCAATTGGTCGGAGTACAAGATCCGTTA
>DATNQO010000097.1:0-14656 GCA_036704005.1 Leptolyngbyaceae cyanobacterium
GGCTCACACGCTCACCTGTACTCAGGTCAGTGTTGAGAGGAATTGCGGGGGAAAAGCGAAACATCCCTTGACCGATACTGAGCGCAAGCGAAGTTAGGGAAGGGGATAGTTGAGATTTTCCCAAATAAATCTTTGATACAAAGGGACTGTTTTAATGTATTATGTTCATACGTGATTAAGTCGCGCGTCATGGAACAAGTATTGACGTTAGTTTGCAAGCTCAACCCCTCTAAAAAACAGGCGGAAGAAATCGAACTGGTATTAAAGGCTTTCGCTGATGCGTGTAACTATGCCAATCAAAAAGTTAAGCCTCAGATAACCAGTAAGACTACTATTCAAAATCTGGTTTATAACGAGATTCGTGCCTTGTTTGGGTTAAGTGCAAATTTAGCTGTTCGTGCTTGCGCCAGGGTTGGAGCTAATCGAAAAACTGCTAAACTTAAAGACAAGCCAGTTAAAATATTCAAGCCAACATCAGCTGATTACGATGCCAGAATTTTCTCATTTAGAGAGAAAGACTGGACTGTTAGTTTGACCTTAATGAATGGCAGGGAACACATCAAAATTGACGCTGGCAATTATCAAAGAGGTAAGTTAAAAGGCAGAAAGCCAACATCGGCGCAGTTATGTAAACATCGTGATGGCAACTACTACATCCACATTCAAATTAAAGACGAAGCGCCAGAACCAATTAAATCCAATAACGTAATTGGTGTTGATTTTGGAAGACGAGATATTGCTGTAACAAGCAATGGCGATAAGTGGGATGGGAAGCAAATCAACGATGTTAGAGATAAGTTTTCTAGAGTGAGAAGTTCTCTCCAGAAGAAAGCCACGAAAGGCACAAGGTCAACTAGACGTAGAACTAGAAATATCTTGAAACGGTTGTCGGGCAAGGAGAGAAGATATCAGCAATGGCTAAACCACAACATCAGTACGTCCATGATTCAGGACGCATTAAAAAATAATGCAGCAGTAGCAATTGAAGACTTAACAGGTATTCGTGAAAGGACTAATCAAAAGCCAAGGAGTAAAACAGAACGTAGACGTTCTAACTCCTGGTCTTTCTATCAATTGCGTTCTTTTTTAGAATACAAAGGTGTTCAGTTTGGAGTAGAAATAATTGCTGTTCCTCCAGCTTGGACAAGTCAAACCTGCCATCAATGCCTACATATTGGACTGCGTTCTGACAAGCGTTTTAAATGTACTAATGAGGCCTGTTCTTGGTGTGGTGATGCTGATTTTAATGGAGCAAAAAATATTGCTACTATTGGGGCTGTTTTTGTAAACCAGCCTGGAGGCTCGAACTGTTTGTGTTGTGAACTCAGTACAGATAGTTCAGGGCTACTTAAAAGCCTACGCTCACCGCTTGCGGGAGCGTAGGTAGTTTACTCTAACCAATAACTCTCAAAAATCCTCCGCCTCCCTCCGCGCTTACCTCCTCTTCCTCTGCGTTTAAAAAAATGCCAAATTTATACAGCTTTTTCTTCAGAATTACCGACACTAGTTATTTTTGATGCTAAAACAAGAATAACTAATCACAGTGTATATATGGTAACTCCAAATAAAGAAAAAGCACTATTGCTATTACGTCAGACATTAGATAATACAACATCTAATTTTCGCCCTGGACAATGGGAAGCAATAGAAGAATTAATCGAAAGGCGATCGCGTTTACTCGTCGTCCAACGTACTGGTTGGGGTAAAAGCTTAGTTTATTTTTTAGCAACAAAGCTACTGAGAGATCAAGGTGCGGGTTGTACCCTCTTAATTTCACCCCTACTAGCCTTGATGCGAAATCAAATTGCAGCCGCACAACGCATTGGGGTAAAAGCTGCAACAATTAACTCTAGTAATTCAGATGAATGGGAAACAGTCAAAACACAATTATTAGCAGGACAAGTAGATATTTTACTGATTTCTCCAGAAAGACTAGCTAATGATGATTTTAGAGAAAATATTCTCTTCCCAATATCTCAACGCATAGGTTTATTTGTAGTTGATGAAGCCCATTGTATTTCTGATTGGGGGCATGACTTCCGCCCAGATTATCGGCGAATTGTGAGAATTTTACAAGGACTACCACAAAATATTCCCATCCTCGCTACAACGGCTACCGCTAATAACCGAGTTGTTGATGATATTATCGCTCAAATAGGTGCTAATTTGCAGGTTGTGAGAGGTAATTTAACTAGAGAAAGCCTCCGGTTACAAAATATTTACCTTCCTAGTCCAGCCGCAAGAATGGCTTGGTTAGCCGAACAATTACCTCAACTACCAGGAAGCGGAATTATTTATACATTAACAGTCAGAGATGCTAATCGGGTTGCTAACTGGTTACAAACTCAAGGCATTAATGTTAAGGCATACCATAGCGATATAGAAAGTGACATTCGTGAGACATTAGAAGACGAATTACTAAGTAATCAAATTAAAGCTTTAGTAGCTACTACAGCTTTAGGTATGGGTTTTGATAAACCAGATTTAGGTTTTGTCATTCATTATCAACGCCCTGGTTCCGTTGTCCATTATTATCAACAAGTAGGTAGAGCAGGTAGAGCGGTAGATATTGCGTACGGCATTCTTCTGAGTGGTGATGAAGATGAGGAAATTACTAACTACTTTATTAATACAGCTTTTCCCCCACAAATTCATACTCAACAGGTTCTCAACCAACTGAACGAAGCAGAAGGTCTTTCAATACCGCAGTTAGAAGAAAAATTAAATCTTTCTAGAGGACAAATCGACAAAGTTTTAAAACTGTTATCATTGGAATTTCCTAGCCCGGTCACTAAAATAGATTCTAAGTGGTATGCGACTCCTATTAATTATCAACCTGATGAAGAAAAGATTGCCAAATTAACAGCAATTCGCCGCCAAGAACAAGCCATCATGTCAGCATATATGCAGAGCGAACAATGCTTAATGGCTTTTTTGGCAAAGGAATTAGACGATGCAAATCCTCAAAATTGTGGTAAATGTGCTGTTTGCTTGGGTAAACCTTTGTTATCAGTAACTTGTTCAATAGAAATGGTAAATAAAGCGGTTTTATATTTACGTCGCAGTGAACAAATTATTGAACAGCGTAAAAAATGGCCATCACAAGCATTACTCAGTTATCAATTCTCTGGAAATATTAAAAATAATTTAAGAGCGGAAGAAGGAAGGGCATTATCATTATGGGGTGATGCTGGTTGGGGTGAATTGGTAAAACAAGGTAAATATATAGATAATTATTTTGATGATAAATTGGTGCAAGGCACTGTAGACATGATTCAACGTTGGCAACCACAGCCGTTTCCTAGTTGGGTGACTTGTGTACCTTCTTTAAATCGTCCAGAACTTGTACCAAACTTTGCTCAAAGGTTAGCTGAGAAACTCGGTCTAACTTTTGTACCAATTGTACGTAAGGTTAAGCAAACACAGCTACAAAAATTTATGAGCAACAGTTACCAACAAGCTCATAATTTGGATGGTGCATTTAAAATTGATGCTTGGCCAGGAATTGGTGGTTCTGTATTCTTAGTAGATGATATGGTAGATTCCCGTTGGACTTTTACTGTAATTGCGGCGCTTTTACGCAGTGCTGGTAGTGGACAGGTGTTTCCTGTTGCATTAGCCCTGAATACATTAGGTCAAGGCGACTAGAAGACGATGTTAAATCATATTTTACCACCGGATACTCAAGCAATTTTGCTCTTGTGTGCAAGCTTTGGGCAAAGTCGCCAAGTTGAACCGCAACCGTTAACCTTAAGTGAATATAATTCTTTAGCTGAATGGTTGCTGCAACAGGAAATGCGTCCAGCACATTTACTTGAACCAACAGCAAAAGAACAATTAAAACAACTCCATCTCAATAAACTTGACCCTGAGAGGCTGTTAGCTTTACTAGAACGGGGCGCAATGCTAAGTTTAGCTGTAGAGAAATGGACAAGTCGCGGGTTATGGATACTGGGACGCAGTGACGCACAGTATCCTAAACTGCTGAAGCAGCGACTAAAACATTCAGCACCAGCCGTTCTTTATGGCGTTGGTAATATAGAACTGCTATCACAGGGAGGGCTAGCAATTGTTGGTTCCCGTGATGTGGATGAAGAGTTACTAGCTTATACGCGAAAGGTTGCAGAAGTTAGCGCATTGGAGGGAATACAGGTAATTTCCGGTGCAGCCCGTGGTGTAGATCAAGAGGCTATGTTAAGTATTTTGAATGCTGGAGGCACATCTGTCGGTGTACTTGCGGATAGTTTGACTAAAGCCGCAGTCAATAGCAAGTATCGCTCTAGTATTAAAGAAGGTAGACTAACCCTAATTTCTAGTTACGATCCTGATGCTGGTTTTAATACTGGGAACGCAATGGGGCGTAATAAGTACATTTACGCTCTAGCTGACTATGCCCTTGTAGTTAATTCTACTTTTGGTCAAGGCGGGACTTGGGCTGGTGCAGTAGAAGCCCTGTCTAAACTTAAGGAAATTCCGGTTTTTGTGCGTATGTCTCCCACCGCCTCAGAAGGTAATCAACAACTATACAATCAAGGTGCAAAACCTTTTCCTGGTGAACCTTGGAATGGTTCTTTAAAAAAACTTTTGGTAGAAGCTAGTTCTGCGGTTGAGACTCATCCTCAAATAAACCAAACTCCTCCAGAAATAGCCCAGGATACGCCAGCCCAAGAGTTACCATCAACCCCACAAAACATCTATGAAGCTGTTTTACCTTTTATCCTCAGTTATTTACAGCAACCGAAAGATGCAAAAACTCTGGCGCATTGTTTAGAAGTTCAACCATCGCAAATGCAAGAGTGGTTAAAAAAAGCAGTTCAACAGGGGAAAGTGAGAAAAATTAATAAGCCAGTGGCTTATGTCGCTAATCAATCTGTGACTCAACTTTCTTTATTGTCGTAAAATAGCCACCAAACCACATTAGAATAATGGCACAACTCCCAGACCACAGGAGTATCCAGTTGTGCAGCCAGACTTGATAGGTTTAGAAATTAGTCAGGGAGAACAGAGACGCTTAATAGGGATGTCCCCAGATAGAGTCCCGCGTCCTGGTATCGCCAACCGTCAACAACGATTAAAATTTTGGCAGCAAGAAATATCGTTGGTACTTGTATTATCTATCATCATTGTGGGCTTAATCTATGCCTTCATCATCCTGCCCACAATTGGTTCAGCTATTCCATTAGGTATCATTTTATTCATTATAGTCGCAGCATTGCTGTTACTGGGGCGATCGCTCGCTCAACGTTTCCGCACCTCCAAAACCCTCACCCAGCTTTTAGATGCAGTTGATCAATATCACGCCTTAATCGTAGCTGTGGATGTCAACGACCAATTGGCAGTCTCAGGATTAGATCATAGCCTAGAGGATAGAGACCAAGTTATCACCGCCCTGCAACTGTTGCGAGAAGATTTAGTCCAAGCTTTGAAAACAGAGCGACTTTTGCGGGATAATAAAAAATTGCTTGCTAATCAACAAGAACTATTTGTCAATCATTTAACCAATATTCAAGCCATGAAAGAAAATACTCAGGCTAGCGAATACGGTCAAATTATTAATCAAGCATGGCAAATTGGTCTTGATGTACAAGCACAATTAGGAAAATTACAATCGTCCCGTTGACTGCAATGAGCAACAAACCAAAAATAATTGTCTTGGATGATGATCCTACAGGTTCTCAAACAGTCCATAGCTGTTTGCTGCTGATGCGTTGGGATGTGGAAACTTTACGCACAGGGTTACGGGATGATGCGCCAATTTTCTTCATACTTACTAATACCAGAGCTTTAACCCCAGAATCAGCCGCATCTGTTACCAAAGAAGTCTGTCAAAACTTAAAGGTGGCGCTAGCTGCTGAAGGTGTGGAAGACTTTCTCGTAGTTAGCCGTTCTGATTCTACCTTGCGGGGACATTATCCCATCGAAACTGATGCGATCGCTCAAGAACTCGGCCCTTTTGATGCTCATTTTCTCGTTCCTGCTTTTTTTGAGGGGGGACGCATCACCCGTGACAGCATCCATTACCTAATTATCGATGGTGTACCCACCCCAGTCCATGAAACTGAATTTGCTCGTGATTCGGTTTTCGCCTATCATCACAGCTACTTACCTAAGTATGTGGAAGAAAAAACTCAAGGTAAAATTCCGGCGGAGTCGGTGGAAAGGTTTTTACTAGATGATATACGTCAGGGAAGCTTAGAACGCCTACTCCAACTTACAGATAATCATTGCGCTGTAGTCGATGGGGAAACCCAAGCTGATCTCAACCGTTTTGCTGTCGATGTCTTAGCCGCCGCTAGTCAAGGTAAACGCTTTTTATTCCGCAGTGCTGCCAGTATTTTAACCGCATTGGCTGCCCTACCTCCCCAACCAGTCGCCGCCGAAAATATGGCTGAGTATGTGCGAAAGGGTAAACCAGGCGCAGTTATAGTTGGTTCCCATGTCAAAAAGACGACACAGCAATTAGCAGAACTGTTACAACTTGAGGGAACCGTGGGAATTGAAGTTAATGTGTCACGGTTACTTGATGAACAGGCGGATACAGCGACTATACTGTTAGCTGAAATTAAAGCTATTGTAGAGGAAGTACATCAATCTCTGAAAACACCAGTAGTTTATACTAGCCGTCAAGAACTCACTTTCAAAGATGTAAAAACTCGGTTAGATTTTGGCATCAAAGTGTCAAGTTTATTGATGGATATTGTCCGCAACTTACCTAGTGATATTGGATTTCTCATCAGTAAGGGCGGTATTACTTCCAATGATGTATTAAGTACAGGATTAGATTTAACTTCCGCCCGATTACTAGGGCAAATTTTACCTGGTTGTTCAATGGTGCTAACATCATCTAACCACCCACAATTTCCTGATTTACCAGTAGTATTGTTTCCAGGGAACGTTGGTGATACTAACGCCTTGGGAAAAGTTTATCAAATATTAACTAAAAATACTTAAGTAAAATGTTGATGTAATTAGTAACTAGTTTAATATTGGTAATTACCGGGTCTGTCCCTTGTCTTTTGGCTGGTACTGCATGACTTCTGATTCTGCCATCCCCAATTTAGGGTCAAATTCTGCATTTACAGATGCAGAGTATAATTCTACCGTTGTCAATTCAGAGTCAAATTCTGCACCACCTGATGCAGAATCTAACTCTGTAATTCCTGATGCGGAGCTAGATTCTGTGCTTCAGTATTTAAAATCAAATTCTGAAGTTACTGAGGTTGAGTCTGATACCTCAATTGTGAATGAGCAGGCGGATGCTGCCCCAACTGAGATAAACTTACTTAACCTCGACTTAGATTTAAATTTAGAACCCAATTCTCAGGAGATACAAGAGGTAGAAACTCATTCTAGTTTGTTGAACCTTGACGCTCCTGAGCCGATCGCCCAGAGTAAAGTCAAAAATAACATCCAAGTGCAATTAAAAACTGAGGCAGGGCGACTATTAGTAATTTTACCTACGGAATTACAAGTACCTGCCACAGAATTTACTTGGTCTGATATTTGGCAACAATTAAAGTTTCGCTTAAATGCAGGCGATCGCTTGCGTAGTCGGAACACATCCGTACATCTAGTAGCTTATGACCGCCTCCTAGATGGTAGACAACTGCAACAACTCGCTGAAACCTTTAGCGAAGTGCAACTGCAACTCAAATCCGTCGCCACCAGTAGGCGACAAACTGCGATCGCTGCTGTCATATCTGGTTATTCTGTAGAACAATTACAACCAGAAACAGTCCTCAGTTCCGAATCAAAAGCACCCGCCACACCCCAAGCCGACGCGCTTTATCTGGAAATGACCATCCGTTCTGGAGTAGAAATACGCCATCCAGGTACAGTAATTTTATTGGGAGATATCAATCCAGGTGGTATCGTAGTGGCAGATGGGGATATTTTGGTGTGGGGTCGTATGCGGGGAATTGCTCATGCTGGGGCTGCGGGTAATCGTGAATGTCTAATCATGGCATTGCAAATGGAACCAACCCAATTGCGGATCGCTGATGCTGTAGCTAGAGCGCCAGAAAAATCACCGACGCAGTTTTATCCTGAAGTAGCACATATTACTGCTCAAGGGATACGTATCGTCAGGGCTACTGATTTTTCCCGACAGCAAATAAGTAAGATCAACCAAACACCATAAATATTTAATATATTTATCTAACCATAAATCCTGCACATAGTTATCATGACGCGCATTATCGTAATTACCTCCGGTAAGGGAGGGGTGGGTAAAACTACAGTTTCGGCAAACTTGGGGATGGCCTTAGCCAAAGTAGGTCGTCAAGTCGCCCTAGTCGATGCGGATTTTGGTCTGAGGAATTTGGATTTGCTACTGGGACTAGAAAATCGCATCGTTTACACGGCGGTAGAAGTCCTATCTAGAGAATGTCGCTTAGAACAAGCATTAGTCAAAGATAAACGCCAGCCCAACCTTGTCCTCTTACCAGCAGCCCAAAACCGGACAAAAGACGCGGTAACGCCGGAACAGATGAAGTTATTGGTCAACGCCCTAGCGCAGAAGTACCAGTACGTCATCATCGATAGCCCAGCCGGGATTGAGAACGGCTTTAAAAATGCGATCGCCCCAGCCAAAGAAGCCCTCATCGTCACCACCCCGGAAATTTCCGCCGTCCGTGATGCTGATAGAGTCGTCGGCTTACTCGAAGCCCAAGGCGTAAAGCGCGTCCACCTGATCATTAACCGCATCAGACCAGCAATGGTACGGGCCAATGATATGATGTCAGTTCAGGATGTCCAAGAACTGCTGGCGATCCCCTTAATTGGCGTACTCCCCGATGACGAACGTGTAATTGTCTCCACCAATCGCGGCGAACCTCTAGTATTAAACGATACCCCATCCCTAGCAGCCGTAGCCTTTGAGAATATAGCCCGCAGATTAGAAGGAGAAACAGTTGAATTTCTCGACCTTGACGCACCCCACGATAGCATCTTTGCTCGTCTGCGAAGGTTATTTTGGACTAAGATTGTGTAACCAATATTCCAATCTCTGCATACTTATCCGCAATGATCATCGAATTAATAGATAAACTTTTTTTACGTGGTTCTGACACCAGCCGTTCTCAAGTCAAACGGCGTTTGCAAGTTGTTATCGCACACGACCGCGCCGGCTTAGACCCGGAAACTCTAGAAAAAATGCGGAAGGAGATATTAGATATCGTCTGCCGCTATGTAGAAGTAGATGCAGATGGTCTAGAGTTTGCCCTAGAAAGCAATCAAAGAACCACCGCCTTGATTGCTAACTTACCCATTCGTCGGGTCAAACCAGAGCTACCCGGCTCGGACGAAACACCGTAAATAGCAGCAAAATCTTGTCTGCTTGATCAACGATGTCAATTAAAATTACATCGTAAAATTATCCTGCTTAATATTTTGATAGGGGACAGGCTGAAAAGTTGCTGGCTATAAAACTGAGGTTATATCAAGTCAGGTTAATTACTTACGATACAGTTGGTTTAGTCGGTAATTGTCTTTTACCCTTACCAATTACCAACTCTCGCAATATGATAAGTGTTTAAGCGCAAGTCCCCTCCTAATCGCCATTTCTAAAGAAAACCTAAAACTAACCTCATGAATTTGTTTCCTAGCCAGATAATGCAGGTGATGTGATTTACAACTCAAAAATAACCAGTAATCATGGCATATACACCCAAAATACTGGCCTTTGCTGGAAGCACACGCATAGATTCCTATAACAAAAGGTTAGTGAAAATTGCCGCCGCAGGTGCAAAAGCAGCAGGCGCAGAGGTGACTTACATTGATCTACGGGATTTACCATTACCTCTGTACGATGAGGATTTGGAAGCGCGAGAAGGTTTACCAGCTAATGCTAAAACCTTAAAAGACCTGATGATTTCTCATCAAGGATTGTTAATTGCTTCTCCAGAATACAACAGTTCGTTGACAGCAGTCCTGAAAAATGCGATTGATTGGGCTTCTCGTCCAGCGCCAAATGAGCCACCCTTGGCTGCATTTGCGGGAAAAGTGGCGGCGATCATGAGTACTTCTCCAGGTGGGTTAGGGGGATTGCGAGGCTTGGTACATCTGCGGTCTATTCTGGGAAATATTAAAGTATTGGTACTTCCAAATCAGGTGGCTGTCCCTAACGCTGGTGAGGTGTTTAATGCTGATGGCTCGCTCAAAGATCCCAGACAGCAAGAATCTGTGGGAGATTTGGGGAGAAACGTAGCGGATATACTATTTAAGCTCAATTGAGTTCAAGCGTAGGCGTAGCCCGCACTTCGACAAAGCTCAGTGACCACCGCAGGCATCGCCTGATACTGTGGTGTGCTGGCTGTGCTTGGGGTGCTTGGGGTGCGATCGCTTCTCATCCCCAGTAAAATGTAGCTGTTATCCTATTGATCTGATTGTAGATTAATCCCCAAAGCTACAATTTGCTGATTCATCCAAGCTGTTGCTGTAGTTTCGTCAGTTTCTATTGCTTTTTCTACTCCTGTTTTAGCAATTTCTAGCAATTGCTTAGACTGTTCCTGGGCTTGTCGAGATGCTCTAACTCTTTGTGTAATTTCCTGACGAATACTTTCATTGGGTAATGTTACTGGAATATTCAATAAATCTTCTGTTGAAATTGTCGGATACATACTCGCTGTTGTATGTAGGTCAAGAATCCCACACACAACGGGTAATCGTAGATAAACTAGCAATACTTCAGGTTCTACCTCGATAGGTTTTAAAACAGCAAAACCAGAGGAACAGACATAATTATTTTGTTGTTTTTCAATTAATGCTGAAAGTCTTCTAATAGGTCGGACTGTTGAAGTAATCACATCATTAGTTTTAACAATCCATTGAGCGCGGCTTGGTGCGTCTGTCATCTCAACAACATCACTATTAGCAAATCCTTCTCCATTTAAATTTCCAATTTCAATATAGTTAAACTTCCCCTGTTTACCAGGTTGAAACCTTCTTTTGGCAAAACTAGCAATATCTCCAATACGCAGCCCTGAGCTACGCATTATAGACATTATTTGTTGTTGTTTAGGTTGATAATACTCGGCATCTAAACGACCAGAGGCTAGAAATGAACTTGAAAAACGTTTTTCAGCAATGTTATTTTCAGTCAGTTGGCAATCTTTTAAGTTTAATTTTGAGAGTAGTAAATCTTCGGCTTGTTGATAAATAATTACTGATTCATCAATAAAAATCTTAGAAATATTTATTAACTCACTAATAAATTGTTGAAATTGCTGATTAGCTAAAAAAACCACCGTTGTCTTCAAGTCATCTAAATTTAGACCTGTTTGGATAGCACCTCTGCTTTTTCTGAGCAGTAGTTTCTTTCCGTAATCACTGTTTAGATATGCCAGTAAATATTTAGATAATGTTTCATCACTATGGCGAATCACAGTAGTCTTACAGCTAAAGATTGCTGGTAAAACTTCATCAGTGACAATTGAGCTATTTCCTAAAGTACCAACTACCGAAATCAAAATATCATTTTTGGATAATTTATATTTTATTAATCTTTTGTAGTCTCGTTCCGGTATATAAACATTGTCATCATTTTTAATAAAGAATGGCTTAACATTTCTTCCTCTTATATATCTATAAGGTGATTCTTGTTCATAGTTTTCTACTATAAATTGAGAACCAAAAGGCCCAATTAAAAAGCTGACTTTCTCACTAAGTAAACAGTGTTCCTTGCTAAAAATCTTTGCCTCAAGTCGCAGAAAATCAGGACGATAGTATTCTGAGTCAATTCTTCCAGAAAACTCTAAATTACTTAACTTAACCTCTGCTGCTTCCAGCCCATCCATTAACCGCCGATACTTCTCCTCATCAAACGGTGTAACAGATGGGCTTGGTTCAAAAAAACTTAACTTCTCCTTTTTTGCAAACTCAATAAACGCCTCAGCAATACCATCCTCCGTCACTCCCTCATGATTAAATAAATCATGGTCAACAACCAAATGACCATGTTCATCTTGCAAAAATATCTTCTCCTTATCTTGTGGCGATAACCCTTGTTCCGACTTCGACAAAACTCGCCGCCAAATTTTCTCACCAGAATTATCCTTTCCCGACTTCCGCATCGTCGCAAAAAAGATATTGTAATCTTTGACTCTGGGACATAACGCCCCCACCTTGGGGTCATCATTCCATTTCTGGACAAATAATACTGATGTCTTCGTTCCTGTATGGGGTTTAAAAGTATTTCCATGCAGCCCCACAACAGCTAAAATGCGACAGCGTTCAGCAATAAAACCTCGAATATCTTTATCTGATGAATTGTTAAACCGTCCTTGGGGTAAAACAATAGCCATTCTCCCCCCTGGTTTTAAAAAATCCAAGTTACGCTCAATAAATAAGATATCTCTGCCTACCTTAGATTGCCAAGCACCATTGGGCTTTTTTGCTAAATCATATCTATGGATAATCTGTGGTTCTTTAATATCTCCAGCAAATGGCGGGTTAGCCATTAAGATATCAAACTGAAACTCTTTATAACTATCCTTATTGCTGCGTAATTTCTTTAACCTTTTAAAACCTTCAAAATAGATATTTTGCCAGTCTTCATTGCGCGTTACTTCATCCCAACTAGCGAAATCTAAAGTGTTAAGATGTAACACATTAGTTTGTCCATCACCAGCAATTAAATTTAATGTTCTGGCTACACGTACCGCCTTTTCATCAAAATCAATAGCAAATACCTTTTCTTGAACATATTTTTCACAGCGATAAGGCTTCTCTTCCAAAGAAAATAAATTGCTGACTTTTATCCCTTCATCTTCTAGTATTTGTTGCCAAACATGAAAAATTGTCTGCATGGGAAAACCAGAAGAACCAGCCGCAGTGTCAATCATATACTCATCCTCTTGGGGATTGAGCATTTTCACACACATATCAATTACATACCGGGGTGTAAAATATTGTCCCTTTTCACCTTTGCTACTCTGATTAATCAAATACTCGAATGCTTCATCGACTATATCTAAATTCGAGTTAAATAATTTCACCTTTTCCAAAGAAGACACACAAATTGAGAGGTGAGAAACAGTCAAAGCAATTTTACTATCTTCACTAAATACACCTTCCCATTGCTTTTTAGCCCTATCAAATAAATCTTGAATCTTATTTTTAAGGGCGGTGTCGGTTTGTCCTGTATTTCTAAACTCTAATAATCGAGTATGGCGGTTATTTCCCCTTACCGATAGCCATTCATCATATAATTTGGTAAAAATGAGTTTGAATACTTCCTCAAACACATCAACCCCTGCATTTGCCAAGACTTCATCTTCCATTTCTTCAATCAAGGCTTTTAGAGATTTCTTTTCGTTGACGAGTTTATCTTTTTTAATTAAGTCTTCTAGAGTAAATCTAACATTAAGAATATCTGCTAAGGTTTGGTTAGCATTGGGAATATCTGTAATATCTTCAAAGTAATTGGGATTCTTACGCTGATAGAAGGAAATTTGATCGCCATTTGTCCAAATACCAATCGGTGCGCCTGTGGCATTACAATAAGAGCGTAACTGTTCCTTACCATCTTTTAATTTGGGCTTTTTTAGTTCTACAATAATGTATGGAAAATTCGGTCTATCTTTATCAGCAATAGCAATATCAGCTTTTTTCTTTTCTCGCCCAAATGTGACCACATACTCAACTGTAATTGTGTTGATGGGATAAAGATATCGCTGCATTAATACTTGTAAATAAAGCTGTCGCACGGCTTCTTCTGGTGTGAGTTTTATTTCTTTATTTCGCACCAAACATCTCACATAAGGCACATCCCCAGTTTTCGTTTGCTTGATAATGAGAGAATTTTCCAAGTTATCAATTTCTTGGGTTGTGAATTGAGACAGTTTATAGTTAGAGTCTTTAAAAATAGCAGCGAGATTCATTAGGCTTGTGATTTTACTTTGACTAACTACCAGGAGCATTTCAGTTTCTTGCAAAGAGTCAAAAAATCTACAACAGTTTTTAACTCACAGCAAAATCTGTAAAATGCCTCAGATAGGGCGCTTGGTATCCAAGAACGATATCTTTTTTTAGTATTCCTCTATCTACTAACTCATTAGCAATACCGACTTCAGTATTATCATTCTGAATCCAAACTTTTCCATCTTTAATATCAATATGAACTGTACAGCCATAAATCCGGTGACGATTATCCCATCCCATGTGAATAATTTGATATTTATCAGATTCATTATTAAAAATAGGAATTACTTCAATTTCACCGTTGGCTGGCTTGATCTGGCTGTATTCGGTAAGAACTTCTTTGATGATTTGTCTGTATTTATCTACTGTATCCATGTCACTATCTCCTCCTGCACTGAGTCAAAAACTATCAATTTCAATTGATATTCTTGAATACTTAATCTGGGTAGTTGGCGACTGAAGAAATCATTGTATGTTTCTAGATTTACTGCTAAATAAAGTATACGCTCTGGTTGTTTCTTACGCAGGACAATACGATAATTTAGGAACTGACCGAAGAGGCGGAGGGGCAGGGGGCAGGGAGCAGGGGGAGCAATCCCTGTCCCGAAGCCGTGAAGCGGAGCGGAACATGGGTATCAAGCCCCGCCCTTCTAGGGCGTTCTCAATTGGTCGGAGTACAAGCTCCTTCCAATCATCCCCCCTGCTCCCTGCTCCCCGCTCCCCTGCCTCTTTTGAC